>JBCNVO010000041.1:0-16280 GCA_039630105.1 Acidilobaceae archaeon | reverse complement strand
CCGTTCACCACGATCACGGGCTCCATCTTGCTTATTATGTGGGCAGCGTTCCTGAGAGCGCCTCCTGTGCCCAAGGGCTCGTCCTCCACCACGTAGGAGATGAAAACTCCGTGCTTTGCCCCGCTGCCAAGAGCTTCTATTATCTTCTCCTTCAGGTAGCCCACCAGCATGAAGATCTCTGAGATCCCGTAACTCCTGAGCCACTCTATCTGGTGCTCCACAATGCTCTTGGAGCCTATGGGGAGGAGGACTTTGGGGGTCTCAAGCGTGAGGGGCCTGAGCCTCTTGCCGAATCCTCCAGCCAGGATGAGCGCCACTCCCACCTCTCTCACCAGGGGGACAAGTGCTTCGAGAATAAAAAGGAAAGAGGGGTTACTTGCGCCTCATCTTTACTAGAGCAGCGCCAGCTAGGGGCCTGAGGCTGAAGAGACCTCTCTTGATGGCACTAACGATGTCCAGCACGAGAGCTCTGACATCAGGATCTGATGGAGTGAGCTGCTTTGTCGCGAACTCTAAGACTTGCAGTACCGAGCAAGAGGGAAGCTAAGAAGATCCTACTCGTACTGCGAATATAAACAGAGCCAAGTTAGTTACAGTGCTGTTGATAGCGCTACTGGTCGTTTTCTTAGGCTTTCGCCTGCAGCTCTCTCTGGACCCAGAGTGAGCAGGAACGTAGCGAGCCTGATGGTTTACAACCTCTTCAGGGGGCTCTCCACGGGGGGCTACATGGCCCTCTTCTCAGCCTACATGGCCAGGCAGGGCTTCACTATGAGCGAGATAGGGCTGGCTGTTTCCATCTCAGGCATAGCCAGCGCCATAGCCTCTCCCTTCGTGGGCTACCTGCTAGAGGTGAGGAGCAGCAAGTCCGTCTCTGTCCTAACAGGCCTCATGCTAGTAGCGTCCCTCCTCCTCATGCTCCCCAGGCCTTCCTTGCCCCTCATGACCCTCAGCTACTCCCTCTTCCTGATCTCCTTCTTCTTCAGCCAGCCTGCCAGGATGACCTACATAGCGAGGAACGTGGAGAGGGGCAGGCTGGGGAGGGCAGTAGGCATGACTGCCTCTGCCTTCACCATTGCAAGGACGGCAGGGCCCCCCCTAGCAGGGTACGTGGCAGTCAGCTACGGCTACGCGAGCTCTTTCTCCCTGCTAGCGCTCTCTGCCCTCCTGGGCGCCCTGCAGTTCCAGCTCACCTCCTCGGAGGACAAGCCTGAGAGGAGGGGCTCCTACGGCATCATGGACTCCTACAGGAACACCGTGAAGCCTCCGAGGGAGCTCCTCCCCTTCTACCTCTTCGTGATCCTGGACAGGGCCGGCTGGATGCTCTGGTTCCCCATGCTGAGCGCCTACCTAGTCATGGGAGGGCTTGACGAGGCTGCGATAGGGGCCTTGTATGCTAGCGCCAACCTGCTGGAGGCCATAGCCATGCCCCTCACTGGCAGGGTCGTGGACAGGCTGGGGGCTGCCTTTGCTCTCGTTGCCTCCGAGATTCTGGCTGCCTCTGCAGCGCTCTCGCTTGCTATAGGCGTCCTAGGGGCTCCCCTCTCCTTCCTCCTCATGGGCCTAAGCCTCTCTTTCTGGATACCTGGCTACAACGTGTACGTGGCGAAAAAGTACGAGAGGATGGGGGAGGTCTTTGCCTCGACAAACGCTGTGAGGAGCCTGGCAGGGGCGCCCTCCTCCTACGTAGGCGGAGTTCTGTACAGCGTTGTCGCCCCCATAGCACCCCTGCTCCTCTCCTCCCTCATGCTGGTGGCTGCAGCAGCCCTCATGCTGAAGGTGAGGGATAACAACTCTTAAGGCTCAGAGATAACCTAGAGCTCGGATGGGGAGTCCACGGGCCCGAGGGACCTATGAGGAAACCTGTCTCACCCGACGTGGTGGCGATGAAGTGACCCATCGGTCGAGAGGTGAGGGAGAACCTACGCACAGAGCCGCCTGCCTCGGGGAGCTAGGGCTCCTAGGTGAGGAGGAGGTGAGGGAGCTGGAGGCAATAGCCTACGTTTCCCCCGCTACTCGCATCGACCTCTTGATACACGCGGAGGAGCAGCTCGAGGCCTTCCTCATACTCTTCTCTGGGGTAGAGTGTTTGGAGGCGAGGGAGCTCGTGGTCAGGGGGTGCGGGGAGAGGGGAGGGGAGCTCGTGAAGCACGTGGAGCTGCCAGAGGTGGCAAGGGTGGCGCTGGAGGAGGAATGCGTGGAGCTCCGCGTGCCAGCTAGTCCCCCCCAGAGGATAAAGGAGGCGCTGAGGAAGATGGGGCTGGACGCGAGGGCTATAGCCTACAGGGAGACGGGGGAGGAGCCTTGGGGCTGAGGTTCAGGGTGAGGGGGTGGCTCAGCAGAGGGGACTACGAGGAACTCACCGAGTTCTCCCGCTACCTTGGGAGGGAGGGAGATGTGGCGCTTTTCGAGTTGGACGAGGAGAGGATGAAGGCCTCCGGTTACACGCTGAGGGACGTCTACCTGAAGCTCTCCTCGCTTAATGTGGAAGGCGAAGATCTCAAGCAGCTCTGGGAGCTCTACAGGAAGGACTACAGGGTCCAGGTCTACCTGGACAAGGACAAGGTCAAGGTCAGCAGCAAGGTCTACCTGAAGGAGGTCCTCTCCTCCCTAAAGGGGGAGCTCTCCTATGAGCCCCGCGAGAAGGTCTACGCAGCGCCCCCCTACATGTACCACGACCTGTATAGCGTGCTCTCCTCTGCTGGGCTATACGTGGAGGACAACGTAGGCCTGCTCGGAGCAAAGCTCCCGAGGGAGATCCAGTTCAAGGGGGAGCTTAGGCCCTACCAGCTAGAGGCCTTAGCGGCGTGGGAGAGGAACCAATACAGGGGAGTAATAGCCCTCCCTACTGGCGCTGGGAAGACGGTAGTGGCGATCAAGGCTACAGCCCTCCTGAGCGTCCCCACGCTCGTCATAGTTTACACAAGAGATCACGTAAGGCAGTGGGCTGAGGCTTACGCAAGGTTCTCTGACGCGGCAGGGCTGGTGGGGAAGTACTATGGGGACGAGAAGACACTGGGGCCAATAACGATCTCCACCTACCAGAGCGCCCGCATGATGCTCAGCAAGTTCTCCTCGCGTTACTCCTTCGTTATTTTCGACGAGGCCCACCACCTCCCTGCAGAGAAGTTCAAGACCCTTGCCCTCTACCTTGCTGCCCCCTACAGGATGGCCCTCTCTGCTACCCCTGAAAGAGAGGATGGGAAGCACGTGGAGATCTTCCCGCTGGTAGGCGGGGTAGTCTACTACAAGAGCCCGCAGGAGCTCTCCCAGCAGGGCTACCTCGCCCCCTTCGTGCTGAAGAGAGTAAGGGTGGAGCTCTCGAAGCAGGAGATGGAGAGGTACGAGAAGCTCAGGGAGAGGTTCCACCAGCTCATAGGGGAGCAGAGCTTCCAGCAGCTCGTGGAGGCGGCGAAGAGGGGGGACAGGAGGGCCATAGAAGCCTTGAGGATCCATGCAGAGATGAGGGCCATAGTGCAGTACAGCGAGTCCAAGCTGAAGGCAGCAGAGGAGCTAGCCAGGAGGGAGCTAGAGAAGGGGAACAAGATCATAATTTTCACCCAGCTGAAGGAGCAGGCAGAGGAGATAGCAAAGCGCCTTGGAGCCCTCCTGCTTCACGGAGACATGGGCACGAGGGAGAGGGCTGAGACGCTAATACTCTTCAAGTCCCAGAGCTCTGGCGTGCTGGTAGTGACCACTGTGGGCGACGAGGGGCTAGACATACCTGACGCGAACGTGGGGATCCTGCTCTCAGGCACTGGATCTAGGAGACAGTTCGTGCAGAGGCTGGGCAGGCTCCTGAGGCCTAAGCAGGGGAAGAGCGCCTCCCTCTACGAGGTCATAGCGAGGGGGACGAGCGAGGAGTTCCAGTCGAGGAGGAGAAGGGAGTCCCTCTAGCCCTTCACCTGGACGCCCTTGAAGAACTTGTAGACTGCAGTATAGTCCTTCTCAGCCAGGCCAGCCTTGCTGGCCAGGCTGAAGAGCTGAGCAACGCTTGAAGCTATCGGCGTCGCTGCCCCTTTCTCGAAAGAGGCGTGGCAGAAGTACTCCATGTCCTTTGCTGCGAGGGCTAGCTTGAAGCCAGTGGGGACGTCCTCTGTCATCCTGTCGTAGTACCTCTCTGCAAGCTCGCGGAAGGCAGTCTTGAGGAGCAGCTCCTTGAAGGTCTTGGGGTCTGCACCATAGGAGTCAGTGAGGGCGAGGGACTCTGCCAGGGAGGCGACGAAGGATATGAGCAGGTTGTTGTAGGCAAGCTTGAGGGCAGCAGCCTTGCCTACCTCCTCAGAGACGTAGATCACGTCGCTCGAGAGGGCGTCTATCGGCGCTCTGGCTAGCCTGAGGCACCTCATTGGGCCTGAGACTATCGTTATGGCCTTCCCCTCCCTCAGGACCCTTGGCCCGCCCAGCACAGGGGTCTCAAGGTAACAGATCCCCCTCCCCTCCAGCAGTTTCGCAGCTGCAGCGCTGCTCCTCGGCGTCACAGTGGAGTAGTTGGCCAGCACAAGCCCGTCGGCCCTGGGGAGGGCAGAGGCCACCTGGAGCAGGGCGTCGTCGTCAGCTAAGAACGCCAGAGCCACCTCTGCCCTTCCCACAGCCTCTGCAAGGCTCGCAGCGAAGCTCAGGCCCAACTCTTTCGCTACCTTCTCTCCCCTCTCCACGCTCCTGTTCCAGAGGGAGACCTCGAAGCCCGTTGCCTTCAGCCTGAAGGCCGCAGCGCTCCCCATGAGGCCCGAGCCGAGCACCGCTACCCTCATCTGCAGCACCCTGATTTAGCTCCCTCGAAAACCTTTAACTGAGATACAGAATATAATGTGGGGGCGTGAGCGGGGGAAAATGGGCAGGATCTGCCCCAAGTGCGGGAGCGAGGAGGGGCCCTTCATAGGTCCCCTCTGCTCCAGGTGCTTCACAGAGGTGCACAGGGTCGCAGAGCTCCCAGAGGAGCTCGAGATGCGCTACTGCCGCTCCTGCGGCGCCTACAGGCTCCAGGGCGAGTGGATCTCTGGGCCTGAAAATGAAGGGGAGGCAGTGAGGGAGTACTCGATAATAGTCCTCGGGCAGAGGGCGAAGCCCTCAGCCTATCTGGACGAGGTATTCGTGAAAGATGCTCTTGCTCGATACGAGGGCCATGGAGCCTACACGGTCCTGGTGAAGGTGGGGGGGAGGAAGGGGGGCGCAGAGGTGGAGGAGGAGAGGCGCGTGCGGGTGAAGGTATTGGCGCAGACCTGTCCCTCCTGCCTTAAGCGGAAATCTGGCACAGGCCACGGAGCAGTGATCCAGATCAGGCCTCTCATAGGGAGGCTAAGCGAGGAGCACAGGAGGGAGATAGAGGCTCTGTTAGGCACTTCGGAGGAGAGGCTGAGGAGCGCTGTCATCTCCATGGAGGTCCTGAAGGAGGGGATAGACGTGACAGTGGAGGACCAGAACGCTGCAAGGATACTGGCGAACAAGATCAAGGGGAGGTTCGGGGGCTTCGTAAACGAGTCCTTCAAGCTGAAGAGTGTGAAGAGGGGGGAGAGGAGGGGCGTGCTGAGCATATCCACCAGGATAGTGAACGCAGAGCTGGGGACACTGTTGGCATATGGGAGCCAGAGGGCGCTCTTCGCAGGCATAAACAGGGGAATGGTGGTCTTGCTTGATGCGTACAGCGGCGAGGTGCTAGAGAGGGACATGGAAGAGGTGAGCAAGTACAAGCTCGCAGGGGAGAGCCCCCCTGGGGAGCTCATGAGGCTGAGATATCTTGGGGAGAGTGAGGGGGAGCTCCTCTTCCAGGACGAGAAGGGGAGAGTGCTGGAGTTCTCGAGAGGGGAGGTGAAAGTAGTTACTGGGAGGCTGAGGCAGGGACAGAACTACACAGCTTATTTACTCGAGGGCCTCCTCTACCTTATGGGCGAGGGCTTTGAAGGATAGGGAGGGAGCGGAGAGCAGGAGGCAGGACATGCCCCTGCCGAGCGCTGAGGACGGCACCATAATCTGTGTGGTCCAGAGGCTGGTGGGAGCTGGCTTCGTGGAGGCGCTCTGCACAGACGGGGAGACATACATGGCGAGGATCCCAGGAAAGATGAGGAGGAAGGTGTGGATAAAGGAGGGAGACGTGATCCTCCTCCTGCCCTGGGGGACAAAGGACAGGAAGGGGGACATAGAGCACAAGTACGAGAAGGACGAAGTGAGGAGGCTGCTGGACGCAGGCCTCATCTCAGAGGAGCTCCTAGAGAGCGCAGGTGTCTAGGCCTGAGGAGGAAGGTAAGACACATAAGGAGGGAGAGGGAGGGGAGGCTGAAGGACGAGGACCTGTTCGAGGTAGTGGAGGAGGTCTTCGACTCCATCACCATGGGGATCATCTACAAGCTCTACGGCAAGAAGGTCATCAGGGACATGAAGGGGGTGGTGAGCGCTGGGAAGGAGGCCAGAGTTTACTGGGCGAAGGGCTGGGAGGGCAGGGACCTGGCAGTCAAGATCTACCTGGTGAGCACCTCCGACTTCAGGAAGAGCATAAGGAGGTACATAGAGGGAGACCCGCGTTTTGAGTCCATTCCAGAGAGCAACTTCCGCCTCCTCATATACGAGTGGGCAAAGAAGGAGTTCAGGAACCTAAAGAGGATGAGAGAGGCAGGGGTGAGGGTGCCTGAGCCCATAGCTGTCATGGGGAACGTGCTAGTGATGGCGTTCTTGGGGGAGGAGGGGTACAGGGCCCCCCTCCTTTACGAGAGCGACGAGAACCTGGAACACATGTACGAGGAGCTAATGAGGCAGCTGAGGCTCATGGTCTGCGAGGCAGAGCTTGTGCACGCAGACCTGAGCGAGTACAACGTTATGGTCTGGAGGGGGGAGCCCTGGATCATAGACGTGTCTCAGGCTGTGGAGCTGAGCCACCCTCGCGCCCTCGAGTTCCTGGAGAGGGACATAGAGAACTTATCCCTCTTCTTCTCGAGGAAGCTGGGGGTAGGGTTGCCTCAGGAGCTCAGGGGTGAGCTGGAGGCTTGCGCGAGGAGGGCATAAGGCAGAGGCTATTCGTGAAGGTCCCGCCTGAGAGGCTGGGGGCGGTCATAGGCGAGGAGGGGAGGGTGAAGAGGGAGATAGAGGAGAGGCTGGGAGTGAGCGTGAAGGTGGACAACGAGAACTCCATGGCCATTGTGGAGGCAAGGGAGGGCTCGCAGCCAATAAACGTGATGAAGGCTGGGGAGATAATCAAGGCCATATCCTACGGCTTCCCCCCAGAAAAGGCCATGGCCCTCCTCATGGACGAGCAGGTGCTGATCTACCTGGACCTGAGGGAGAAGCTCGGAGACAAGCCCAACCACATAAAGAGGGTCAAGGCAAGGATCAT
Organism: Acidilobaceae archaeon; assembly: GCA_039630105.1. Taxonomy (GTDB): domain Archaea; phylum Thermoproteota; class Thermoprotei_A; order Sulfolobales; family Acidilobaceae; genus DSZV01. Next base: position 8,959 of record JBCNVO010000041.1, on the reverse strand, counting down.
AGGGGAGGAGGGGAGGGCTCGGCGAACCCTGGAGCAGCTGAGCGGGACGTACATTCAGGTGGGGGAGTACTTTGTCGCAGTTATCGGGGAGTACGAGAGGGCAATGGCAGCAAAGGAGGCCCTCGACATGCTGATAGAGGGGAGGGCCCACTCTACAGTTTACAGGCACCTGGAGGGCCTCATGAGAAGTATTAAGAGAAGGGAGAGGTTCACTCTCTAGGAGCGCAGATGTACAGAGAGGCATACCTAGTCAGCTCCCCTGGTCGCTTTGGAGGGATAGAGAAGAGCAGGGAGAAAGCCCTCATCTCAGTCCTAGGTGTCCCCCTGGACAGCACAGCTTCATTCAGGCCAGGCCAGAGGTTCGGGCCCCTCCAGGTGAGGGCAGTCTCCCCTGAGCTAGAGTCCAACGCATATGCAGGCGAGGGCTACCTGGAGGAGGTGCCCTTCTACGACGAGGGAGACATAGCAGTGGCTCACGGGGACGTAGCGGAGAGCTTAGAGAGGATCGCGAAGGTGGTGCAGGAGCTGCTCTCCGAGGGGAAGAGGGTAGCCCTCATAGGAGGGGAGCACACCTTAACTGTCGGAGTGATCAAGGGCATGAGGGCCTTCGGCCTCAGGCCCTGCCTCCTGGTCCTGGACGCGCACCTGGACCTGAGGGACGACTACCTTGGCGTGAGGTACAGCCACGCGAGCACCTTCCGCCGCGTGCTGGAGCTGCTTGGGGACGTGCCCCTGGTCTACATAGGCTCGAGAGCCTTCGCAAGGGAGGAGATAGCCCTAGCTAGGTCTAAGCCCAAGGTGCTCCTGCTCCCTCCCCGCAGCGTGGAGGGTATGGGCCTTGCTAACGTGCTGGCCAGCGCGAGGAGGGCTCTCTCAGAGTGCAAGAGCGTTTACCTCTCCATAGACATGGACGTCTACGACCCATCTTTCGCGCCTGGCGTGGGCAACCCGGAGCCTCCAGGCCTCTCGCCGAGGGAGGTGCTCCCGCTGCTCTCTGGCCTGGTGGACGAGAGGCTAGTGGGAGTTGACGTGGTGGAGCTCTCGCCGCCTTACGACCCAGGAGGGGTGACTGCAGTTTTGGCAGCGAAGACCCTCCAGGAGGTCCTAATATCGCTCTCCCAGAAGCTCCGCTAGACCCCCTTCACCTTCTTCAGATGTCCGGAGGCCCGCGGGGCTCTCAGCTTAGAGAATATCCTCTGGCCGCAGCTGGGACACATGAGGTTGGGAAGGGCAGCAAGCTCGTCTGCAGAGACTATCTTCCCGCAGTTCACGCAAACGTAATGCACTGGAACTGACCTTATGCCGTAGGGGAGAGCCTCCAAGCCCTCCTCTTCCGCTTCCTCCTTCCTCATCATCTCGATCCCCCTCTCCTCCCAAGGTAAAGCTTAAATACATAGGAAAGTCAAGAAAAGGCGAGTAGGTAGGGTGGTCAAATCAGTTATGTCGGGCGGGTGCAGCGGCCTTCCCCCAGAGATATGTGAACAGCTTGGCATAGAGGAGCAAGTGGTGAAGGTGAGGCTGGAGAAGAGAAGGTTCGGGAGAGAGGTTACGATAGTGGAGGGGTTGGAGGGGAGCGGCTACGACCTGGAGGAGCTCGCCTCGAAGCTTAAGTCCAAGCTCGCTGTAGGGGGCACAGCAAAGGACGGCAGGATAGAGCTCCAGGGGGATCACAGGCTGAGGGTGAAGAAGATACTGGTCGAGATAGGGGTGCCTGAGGAGAACATAATCGTCATTTACTAGAGCCCTCAGGAATTGCTTTTTTGGTCCTCCTCTTGTAGATCGCGAGAGCTGCGACTGCTATAGCTAGGACTAGCAGGAAGGTGGGCAAAAGCCGAAGGAGGGAGGAGCCCTTCTCTGGCACCAGCAGCTCCGCAGAGACTAGCGACGCCCTCCCTCCTGCTTCCCCTCCCACCACTATCTTCTCGACGGCTGCAGCCACCGCGATCGGCCCTAGGTTCTTCACTGCGGTGAGGTTGTATGAGAGGACGAGGCGCGGATCGGGGCCCTGCATGTCGTAGAGGGCCAGCACAGGGCCCTTGGGGGAGGCCAGCGTCACAGCAACGCCTCCTGGTATGGCTGTCACAGCCGTAGCAACGCCTGGGAGGTCCGAGAGGAGGGAGTAGGAGACCTGGACGAGGTCGGAGGAGGTCATGACGAGCTTCACGACCAGGGGGACTCCGTCCAGCCTGCCCACAGAGGCGTAGACGCCGCCTCCCACCTCTGCGCAGTCCAGAACCTCTGGCTGCGCCCCCACAAAGGAGAGGCTGTAGTTGCCCAGCACGTCCCCCAGCTGGCTCACGAGGGTGACGACGACGCTCCTCTCTCCAATGCCCACTGCAAGGAGCCTGTCCTCAGGTGCCCTGAGAATGCACCTGTAGCCCTGGTTGCCAGCCCCTCCAAGCTCCTCTATCGACCAAACCACTGCCTCCTCGACCCTTGCTATGAGGTAGTCGAGGTCTGCGAGGACAGAGTACGAGGCTCCGGCTATGTACATGGCCTTGCCTACCTCTACCACGTCGTATGGGTAGAAGCGCGGGAAGAGAGAGGCCATGCTCTCTACGGAGACCTCCCCCCTCTCCCCCACTGCCAATTTCAGGATGGTGTTGTTCGTCCCCTTCCTCAGGTTCACTATCACCACCAACTCCTTCTCCCCAGCCCATGCGTTGAGAACGCTCAGGTTGGCCTTGAGGTCCAGGCTGTTGAACCAGACCCTGGAGCCGTCAGCTCCGTATTTGGCCAGGGTGAGGTAGCTCCCCCTCTTCCCCACTGCATATACCGCGTCGGAGAAGACTACTGCCTCCAGCCTCCCGAGCTCTATGTCCTCCCTCTGCCAGTTGACGATAAGGGTCAGCTGTGCAAGGGCAAGGGCCAGCAGGGGGAGCGCCAGAAGGGCCTTCATCTGGCCCTCTCCTCTGCTATGCTAACGCAGATCAGGCTGTGTCCCATTATCTGGTATAGCCTGACCACGTCGAGAAGGCGGGCAGCGAGAGGGTCTCCGCTCTCCCTCCTGAGCTCCTCCTCCACCTGCCTAGCCCTCTCCACCAGCTCCTCTGCCCTCTTTGTGCTGGGAGCAGCGTTGACTACCAGCGTCGCCAAGTCGGCGAGCCCGAGAGTCGCCTTTGTCAGCTTGGGGCTCCTGATGTTCTCAGCGATCACGCTCTGTGCTATATCCAACATTATCCAGTCGACCAGCCAGAAGAGTGTGAGGAGGGAGAGGGAGAGGAACGATACAGAGGTCCTCTCGCTCGCCAGCTGGCTATAGAGGACCCTCTCAGAGAGGGTGCGAAGGGCATAGGACTGGGAGCCTATCTCCTCCAGCTCCTTCATGTCAGCAGTGCCCTCTAGGGCTCGGGAGAGGAGGAGCGCGATCTGGGAGGAGAGGCGGGAGGCCTTGCTCAGGAGGTCCTTAAGGCTGACCTTGTTGACGTCGAGGACCACCTTCACCTCCACCTGCCCCTCCTGGCTCTCGCTCACCATGGCGCCGGGGAGCCTCTCAACGCTCTTCTTCAGCTCTGCAGGCAAAGCTCCCTCCTCGAAGATAACCCTGTCGTAACCGAGGATGTAGGCGCAGGGCAGCACGTACCTGCTGATTGTGCTCCTCCCCTCTACCTTCATGTCCAGCTCCTCCCTCTTCACGTGTGGCCTGATCCTGAGGCTGTCCCCCTCTGGGAAGACCACGACTGCGTCGCCAGGCTTGAGCCCTACCCTCTCTGTCCACCTCTTCGGCAGGCTGACCACTAGGCTGCTCTGGCCCAGCCTGAGGACCCTCCTCTCCTCAACCTCTCCCTCCTGCATGCTCCCTGCCCTGCTTTATAGCCTTGGAAGGGGTTTAAAAACAGAGGGCAGATGCTGAAAGGGGACGAGAGGAAGGGGCTGTTCCTAGGCGAGCTCGCCAGGGGATGCCAGCTCTGCTTCCCCGGCGCAAAGGCTGTCATATTCGTCACTGGCACTTGCGACGACGCCTGCTTCTACTGCCCCGTGAGCAGGGAGCGCCTGTACCACGATCTAATGTGGGTGAACGAGGAGCCTGTGAGCTCCCTTGAGGAGCTGGTGATAGAGGTCCAGAGGATGGGAGCGAGGGGCGCCAGCATCACAGGCGGAGATCCGCTGACTGCCCTAGATAGGGTGGTGGAGGTGCTGAGGGCTCTGAAGGAGAACTTAGGGGAGGACTTCCACGTGCACCTCTACACCACGGGGAGGCAGGCTAGCTACGAGGCCCTCAAGGCCCTCAGGAGGGCAGGGCTGGATGAGATCAGGTTCCACCCCACTAGCCCAGCCTTCGTGAGAGCTGTGGGGAGGGCAAGAGAGGTAGGGCTCCAGGCGGGGATAGAGATCCCCATAGCTCCCCGCATGGAGGAGTGGGCAAAGGGGGTAATAGAGCAGGCGATGAAGATGGGGGCCTCCTTCGCTAACCTCAACGAGATGGATATAGCTGAGCCAAACGCAAGGGCCCTGCTGGCGAGGGGCTACAGGGAGAGCAAGAGGAGGCCTTTCGTAGTGGAGGGGGCTCTCGAGGCTGCGCTGAGAGTGCTCAGGTGGGCCCAGGAGAGGGGATACCCTGTGCACTTCTGTCCCGCGAGCTTCAAGGACTCCCTCCAGACCAGGAACCGCTTCAGGAGGTTGGCAGAGCTAGATAGAGCTTGGCACGAGGAGCCCACTCTCGATGGAACCCTCAGGTGGGTGGAGGGCGGGAGGGCGGTGGAAGCCCACCCCACGCGCAGGAGGACAAGGGTGGAGCTAGGGGAGGAGCCTCCTCAGGGCTAGGGAGGCCTCCTCCAGCTTTGCCACGACCCTCTCCCCCCTGGAGGGGGAGTAGAGGGTTATGGTGCCCCCCTCTGTCTCAGTCCTGCCCACGAAGGCGATGACGGGAGCCCCCAGCCTCCTAGCCCTCTTCCTCTGCGCCTCCTCGCTCGCCCTCGACGGGTCTATCCTCACGTTAAACCCGCCCCTCCTCAGCTCTTTCGCCACCTTCCAGGCATAGCCCACGAAGCTCCAGTCCACCACTACCATGTAAACGTCTGTCACGGTGCTCCTCGGGGCCTTCAGGATGCCCAGCTCCGCCCCAGCGTCGATCAGCCTCTCTATGCCTAGACTAGCCCCTGTTGCAGGCACGTCCTTGCCAGTAAAGGCGCCTATGAGCCTGTCGTACCTCCCGCCCCCTGCCACGCTCCCTATCTTCGGCCGATCTAGAACCACCTCCAGGATGGGTCCAGTGTAGTAGTCTAGCCCCCTCACCAGGCTCAGGTCGAAGCTCACCTCCCCTGCCAGGCTCGTCAGCTGCTCCAGGTGCTCGCAGGCCTCCCTAGCTCTTGGGTTGTGGGAGTACTTTGAGCAGAGGGCCCTCATCGCCTCTGCTCCCCCTCCCAGCGAGATCAGTCCCATCACCCTCTCTGCAATGCTCTCCCCTACAGCCCTGGAGAGCTCCCTCCTCACGCCCTCTTGCCCTACCTTGTCGAGCTTGTCTATGGCCCTGTAGACGGGCAGGGGATCGCTGAGCCCCAGCTCCTCCTCGAATATGGCTGAGAGGAGCCTCCTGTCGTTCAACCTGATCCTGAAGCCAGAGAAGCCCAGCTCCCTGAGGGACTCCCCTACCACCTCCACTATCTCCGCGTCAGCCTCAGGGTATGGGCTGCCCACTATGTCCACGTCGCACTGGTAGAACTCCCTGTACCGCCCCCTCTGCGGCTCCTCGTGCCTCCAGACTGGCGCTATGTGGTACCTCTTAAAGGGCAAGGGGAGGTCCATGTTGTTGGAGATGAAGCGCGCTAAGGGCACAGTCAGGTCGTAGCGCAAGGCGTACTCCTTGCCGCTCCAGGGGTCCGTGAAGCGCCACATGAGCTTACTTTCTGCCTCCTCCCCATACTTGCCAGCCAGGGTCTCCCAGTTCTCCACCACAGGCGTGTCGAGGGGCTCGTAGCCGTAACGCTCGAAGACCTTCACGACCTTCCCGATCACCTCCCTCCTCAGCAGCATTACCTCAGGCGGGAAGTCCCTGAAGCCCCTCGGAGGCCTGTACTCCTTCACGATCTAACGCCTGAAGAGAAAGGGGCAGGGGAAAGTATAAATATGTAGAATGGCTCAAAAAAATTCGGTGGTTCTCGTGGAGAAACCTCTTATCTTGAGGCTCTCAGATGCCACGCCCCAGCACAAGAACCTCATAGGCGGGAAAGCGATGGGTCTCTCGGAGATGCTAAGGGCGGGCATACCAGTGCCCCCGGGCTTCGTCGTAACTACAGAGGCGTACAAGCAGTTCATCCTCGAGACAGGCATAGCAGGCTACATAGATTACGTGCTGGAGGAGACTATAACGAGCGGGAAGCCAAGCGAGTACGAGAAGGCAAGCGAGATGATAAGGGCTAAGTTCGCAAGGACCCCCATGCCCCACAGCATAAGGGCTGAGATAGAGAGGGCATACCTTGCGCTAGCTGAGTCCCTCGGGGTGCAGGAGCCCCTCGTGGCAGTGAGGAGCAGCGCCACAGTGGAGGACCTGCCTGAGGCCAGCTTTGCAGGCCAGCAGGAGACCTACCTGAACGTGAAGGGAGTGGACAACGTGGTGGAGATGGTGAAGAGGGCCTGGAGCAGCCTCTGGACTGCGCGAGCAATGAGCTACAGGGACAGCCTGAACGTGGACCACGAGGCTGCCCTCATGGCAGTCATAGTGCAGAAGATGGTTAACAGCAGGACGAGCGGCGTGGCCTTCACGATACACCCTGTGACGGGAGAGGAGGACAAGATAGTGATAGAGGCTGGCTGGGGGCTAGGAGAGTACGTGGTGGGGGGAAAGGTCACGCCAGACAGGTTCGTCCTCTCCAAGCCTGAGCTGGAGATAGTCGAGAAGAGGGTGAGCGAGAAGAGGAAGGGGCTCTTCTACGACCCCAAGCTTAAGGCTAACGCGGAGGTGGAGATACCCTCCTCTGAGGAGGAGCTCAAGGCGCTGAAGGAGAAGCACCCTACAGTGGCAGAGCTCTTTGCAAAACACGGGATCAGGCCAGAGAGGCAGGCCCTCAGCGACGAGGAGGCGAAGGCCCTTGCTAGGCTGGCGCTGAAGGTGGAGTCCTATTTCGGCAAGCCCATGGACGTGGAGTGGGCCATAGATGCAGACATAGCAGAGGGCAACCTGTTCCTAGTGCAGGCAAGGCCTGAGACTGTCTGGAGCAAGAAGAAAGTGGAGAAGCCGAAGGAGGTGAAGGTAGAGGTAGGCAAGGTGCTCGTCAAGGGCGTGCCAGCCAGCCCAGGGACAGCCTTCGGGAAGGTCACGGTAGCCCTCACTGTGGAGGAGGCTGCCAAGAAGATGGAGAAGGGGGACGTGCTCGTCACGAGGATGACTGACCCGGACTGGGTGCCCTACATGAAGATGGCCTCTGCCATAGTGACTGACGAGGGCGGCATGACAGCCCACGCTGCCATAGTCTCGAGGGAGCTGGGAATACCTGCAGTGGTGGGCACAGGCAACGCCACGAAGGCTCTGGCAGACGGGATGGAGGTGACTGTTGACGGCAGCAAGGGCATAGTTTACTACGGCATCATGGAGGAGGCAAGGCCAAAGGTGAAGGTGGAGGAGAGGCCAAAGGCTGAGCTCATCGTTGCAGCCCACCCAGTTACTGCCACAAAGATATACATGAATCTGGGCGAGCCAGAGGAGATAGACAGATACGCAGACCTGCCCTTCGACGGCATAGGGCTAATGAGAGTGGAGTTCATAATAGCTAGCTGGATCCAGTACCACCCCCTCTACCTCATAGAGCAGGGCAGGGGCGTCTACTTCGTGGACAAGCTGGCAGAGGGAGTAGCAAAGGTAGCGAGCGCAATATACCCAAGGCCTGTAGTGGTCAGGTTCAGCGACTTCAAGACCAACGAGTACGCCAAGCTGAAGGGAGGGGAGAAGTTCGAGCAGGTGGACGAGAGGAACCCAATGATGGGCTGGAGAGGGGTCTCCAGGTACATAAGCCCCCAGTACGAGCCTGCCTTCAGGCTGGAGGTCAGGGCAATAAGGAAGGCAAGGGAGGAGTGGGGGCTGAAGAACGTCTGGGTCATGTTCCCCTTCGTTAGGACCACCTGGGAGCTCGAGAGGGCGCTGAAGATCATGGAGGAGGAGGGCCTGGGCAGGGGGAGGGACTTCAAGGTCTGGCTAATGGTGGAGGTGCCCAGCACTGTGTTCCTTGCAGAGGAGTTCGCTGAGATGGTGGATGGTTTCAGCATAGGGAGCAACGACCTCACCCAGCTTGTGCTCGGGGCTGACAGGGACAGCGGCCTGCTGGCTAGGATGGGCTACTTCGACGAGAGGGACCCTGCAGTGCTCAAGGCAATGAGGCGGATCATAAGGGTTGCAAGGAAGAAAGGAGTAACCAGCAGCATATGTGGCCAGGCTCCCAGCGTGTACCCAGAGATCGTAGAGTTCCTGGTGAAGGAGGGCGTGACCTCCATAAGCGTGAACCCAGATGCCGTGATCTCTACAAGGAGGCTGGTGGCTAGCGTGGAGAACATGATGATGCTAGAAAAAGCCAGGAGGAAGGGGAGGCTCTAGCTCACCTTTACCAGCACGGGTATTATCAAGAACCCGTGCTCCTTGTACACTATCGTCTTTGCTCCTCCTGCCACGTACCCTATGTCTATCATTGGTACTGTATTGATCCTGAGGACAAAGACCAGCAGGCTCTCCTTGTCAGCGCTCACAGTGGCCTTGAGGGCGAAGCTGTCGCCGAAGCCCAGCCTGGAGGGAGTGACGGGAAGCACGGACTCCGCGTCCTCCGTCGCCAGCACGGCGAACGCGTTAGCGAAGGACAGAGCATAGCTGCCGTGCACCTTTATCGAGACCTCAGTGGGCACGTTCTTCCTCACAGTGATCGAGCTAGGCCCGTCCATCCTTATCGGCTTCACGAGCAGCTGGAAGGGCTCCGGGAAGCCTGCCTCTGGGGATGCATCGACCATGACTCCCTTCAGCACTATCCAGGCAGGTATC
>JBCNVO010000040.1:0-5420 GCA_039630105.1 Acidilobaceae archaeon | reverse complement strand
CCGCTCTCTCTGTATGGTCTGAAGTACACAGATTTCACAGTTGGGGTCTTTCTTCCCCGTCTTTGTGGAATCCGGTAGTAGGCGATAGCAGCAGGTGGTTCAACAACAAAAACTGAGAAATGTCATTGGGGGGAACGAGGGTCTGCGAATCCCCTACCTTGACTACCACTTCGAGTACCCAGGCTATAGGGTTCCTGTGGGCAGTCTCTACATACATTTTCTATGTTCCTAGCCTTTCCCCACTCGTTCTCGCCAGCTGAGTACGGTCAATTCATGCAGAAGGTCCTGCAGCTTCACTACTACATAACTGCTAGCTACCTCCTCCTTTCCTACCTTAGCATCGTCTTCGTGCTGCCTAGCCTGGCTGCAGAGAGGTGGAGGCCATACCTTCTTCTCCTAGTGCCCTCAATGTACATGTTCTCAGTTTACAACTGGGACGTGCTGGCAGCAGCCTTGTTTGTCCTCTCCCTCTACGCGTTCGAGAGGGGTAGACATGAGCTCTCTGGCACGTTGGCTGGCCTATCTGTCTCCACTAAGCTGCTGACCCTCTTTGGAGGGACATTGCTAGCGCTGGCGCTCCTGAGAGAGGGGAGAAGGGCAGACTTTTGGAGGTACTCTCTAGCGTTCGTCGCAGCTGCAGCACTACCATACCTAGCTGTCCTCCTCCTCTCCCCTCACGGGTTCTCCCGCATGATCTCCCACCACGCCACCTGGTACTGCGAGAACTGCCTGTACATGTTGCTCTCGAGCGACATATGGAGCAGCACTCACAGAGTGCTGGCAGCCCTTAGCATAGGCTTCCTAGCTGGTTCCTTGCTCACCCTCGCCCTCTTGAGGAGAGTGGACATCAGGAGAGCTGCGTTTGTCTCCGTCAGCGTTCCCATAACCTTCAACTACGTGTTCACTCCTCAGATGATGGCAATGCTAGCCCCTCTCGCTCTACTAACTCTCCCCCTTCCCCTCTTCCTCATCTACGCTCTGGCTGACGCGCTGAACGCTGCAGCCTTGATCGTCTTCTTCAACGAGGCAAACCCATGGACTTTGCCGAGCACTACCCAGAAAGTGTTCATGGGGAGGAACGTAATTATGGCAGTGCTGACGCTGATCGTCCTTGCCTCGCTGTTCAGGAGGAGGGGCTAGCGCCTCCTGACCTCCCTCCCTATGGCTACTGCCTTCTGGGCAACCTCTACGGCAGTCTTGCCGAAGATCTTGGTTATGGGCTCCTTTCCGTGCTCGCCGTAGTCGTAAACGACCTCGGGCATTCTCCCTACCCTCTTCGCTGCCTCCCTTATCCCCCACCCCATAGTTGCTCCCTCCTTCCTCTTGACTTCCTCCGGCTCCTCCCTCCTGTCGTAGTAGCTCCACATGAGGCCTAGCCTCGTCACAGCCTCCTCTACGTCCTTTCCATACCTTATGTTCACAGCAGCCCTCACCTCAGGGTCTATGTCCATAGCAGCCAGGACTGCCCGCGCCATGTGCCTCGAGGCGCCGAACTCCGGCTTGGCAGGCACCACCAACCTCTCGCCGAACCTCCCTATCCTCCCTGGCACGCCTGCCACGTCCAGAGGCGTTTTCGCATAGAGCTTCGGCAGAGCCATCACGATGTTCGTGGACACCTCGGGTATGAGGCCTACGACGTCCCTCGCGTTCCCGACCAAGACCTCCACGCCTTTCTCTACCTCCTGGAGCACCCTGTACCTCTCTGCTGGAACCTCCAGCCAAGAGACAGGGTTTACAGGCCCGTGACCCCCTCCCATCTCCAAGCCATAGTCTATTGCCATAGTGATGAACTCCTTTGCGACGCTGACTGCCTCAGCCACCCCCCTCCCTTTGGCAAGGCCTGCTGCTATGGCTGCAGAGAATGCGCAGCCAGTGCCGTGATCTGTCTTCTTGTAGATCCTGGGGGCCCTGAATTCGTGGTACTCTCCCTTGAAGTAGAGGACGTCTATCGAGCTCTCCCCCTCGAGGTGCCCTCCCTTCACGAGGGCAGCAGAGGAGCCGAGCTCCTCCACAATAGCCCTGGCAGCCTCCCTGGCTGCCTTCAGGGAGTCGATCTTCATGCCAGTGAGCCTCTCTGCCTCGAACCTGTTCGGCGTTATCACAGTCGCTCGCGGCACGACCTCTTTTATCAGAGCCTCCATCGCTTCAGGCCTCAAGAGCGGGGCGCCGCTCTTCGCTATCATAACAGGGTCCACTACTAGGGGGAAAGAGTACTTGTCCACGACCTTCGCCACAGCCCTTATTATCTCGCTGTTACTGAGCATGCCTGTCTTTGCTGCGTCAACGCCCAGATCGTCGGCAATGGCCTCAACTTGTGATATCACCATCTCTGGCGGGAGGTCGTGAATAGCCCTGACCTCCTTCGTGTTCTGAGCAGTTATGCTAGTTATTGCTGATGTCCCGTGAACCCCCATGACTGCGAAAGTCTTCAGGTCAGCCTGTATGCCAGCTCCGCCGCCGCTGTCGCTTCCAGCAATCGTGAGGGCTACAGGCAAAGGCTTCCTCATCTCTGTACACCACAAGTAGAAAGTTTCTAGTAACCATAAAAACTTACATCTCCTTTGGCGGGCACATGAGGCTCCTGCACTCTGTGCAGCCCTTCTCCAGGTGAGCCACGTGGATACAGCAGCTCAAGAGCGGCTTCCCCTCGTTGTCCTCTATGTTTACGACGAGGTAGTCCCCCTCCACTTTCCCTCGAGCTCTGTGGGGCTTTCGAAGCATCTTCTCCATCTTGAAAGTATAGCTCCTGTCCATGTACTCTAGCTGCAGCTCAGCAGAGTAGAGCCCCTGCTGATCCTCGCTGACTGAAGATATCTTAGCCTTAATCAATTCCTATCCGGGATTCTACTTAACGGCAGGGTTAATAACGACAAGCAGAGGTCCTCCTGCCCAGCCACTCCTTTTTAGCCGCTCACCCCACCAGAAAGCGGTGATCCCATGAGAACCGTTCAGCTGAGGGCGCTCCACGAGGAGATGGGAGCTAACTTCCTAGAGTTCGCCGGCTGGGAGGTGCCAGGAGATTACGGGAGCGCTGTGGAGGAGCACCTTGCAGTGAGGAGGGAAGCAGGCATATTCGACATAAGTCACATGGGGAGGCTGCTCATCTCCGGCCCAGACGCCCTGGCACTCATAGAGGCAGTGTACACGAAGAAGGTCAGCAAGACTAAGGAGGGCTTCATGAGCGGCCCCACCCTAGCGCTCAACCAGCTTGCCAGGGTGAAGGACGACGAGATGCTCTACAACTTGGGGAACAGCTGGTTCGTGGTGCCAAACGCGGCTGCAGCAGAGAGGATGGCAGAGCACATGCTCTCTGTCGCCGCCTCGAGGGGGCTGAAGGTAAGCGTTGAGGACGTGAGGGAGAGGTTCTCCCTTCTGGCTTTGCAGGGGCCAAGGGCAGGGGAGGTCATGGAGAAGCTGGGCGCAGGGTGGGCCTTGAGCCTCAAGCCCCTGGAGTTCAGGACGGGGGAGGAGGTTGCTGGCGCCAAGACGTTCCTCGTGAGCAGGAGCGGGTGGACTGGGGAGGACGGGTTCGAGCTAGTGGCAGAGCCTGGGGATGCGAGGAAGATCTACCTTGAGGCAGTTAGGGCAGGGGCAAGGCCAGCAGGAATAGTAGCGAGGGACACGCTGAGGATGGAGATGGGCTTCGTGCTCCTGGGGAAGGAGTACGGGGAGGACGCCAGCAAGTTCCCCTGCGCAGTGAGCCTGAGATATGGGATGGGCGCAATAGATTGGAGCAAGAGGGGCTTTGTAGGGGAGGAGGCGCTGAGGGCGTGCAGGAGGGAGGGCGCTAGGTGGGTGAGGGTGGGGTTGGTGATGAGGAAGGAGGCAGGGAGGGCCATACCGAGAGAGGGGAGCAAGGTGAAGGTGGAGGACTTGGAGGTAGGGTGGATCACCAGCGGCACCTTCAGCCCCGTGCTGGAGAGGGGAATAGCGCAGGCTTACGTCGAGTCCCCCTATGCGCTGATAGGCGAAGTCGTGGAGGTGGAGATCAGGGGGGAGAGATACGAGGCGAAGGTCTCAGACTTCCCCCTCATAAAGAGGTAACTGGCTTGCCCTGCGAGAACGTGGCAGAGGTCGCAGCTCTTCTCCTCGCTCTCTCCTCCCTGACAATAATAGCGTACAAAATCTACAAGAGACAAAAAGGAGAGCCCTAGGCTGTAAGGCTTTCTTGGACAGCCCCGCTGACGAGGAGGCTCGGCTTTACCCTGTTCATTATCTTGTATTCTCCAACGACGTACCTCTCGTTGAACTCCTTTTGAGACATGAATACGAGCCTCTCTGGTCGTGGGGAGAGCTTTCTCCTGCAGTTAGGGCATCTCATCTCGTCGTAGCCACTCATCGCTTTCGAGGGAGTAGGCGGACCGTTGAACTTGTTCCTGTTTGTGGAGTCTCCTATCGAGTACCAGTAGAGCTTGAAGCCACACTTACATATCACAGCTATCACGCCGACTCCAGTGTAATTGAGCCCCAAGGTCTCACCCCACAGGGGGAGTCCGAAGCAAATCCTAGGTATGGTGGAAGTAATTAAGTGATCTGCGTCCATTGAAAGTCATTAAAATGGTCGGAAATCCATAACAGATGAGGCTAACCTTTCGGGGGCACTAGCTGCCAGCAGTTTGGAAAACCTAGCGACTGACCTTAAGACGTCCCATTAACTTCAAGGAAGCCTCATGGGCAGGGATATTTTAACCAATTTTCTATATAGCACAGAGAGCGTCTTTCAAGGCGAAATCCTTATAATTACTGGCAGCTTGGAGCTATAGGGGAAGAAAGATGAGCTACTCGTATGCCTCGCTGGGAGACCTCAGGAAGGGGAGCTATGTGCTCATCGACGGGGAGCCCTGCAGAATAGTGGAGTACTCCACAGCAAAAACTGGGAAGCACGGCAGCGCTAAGGCTCACGTAGTTGCAGTCAGCATGTTTACGGGACAGAAGAAGACGCTGGTGGCGCCAGTGGACACGAGGGTCCAGGTGCCTATTATCGAGAAGAGAGTAGGTCAGGTCATAGCAGATCTGGGAAACGCTGTGCAAGTGCTCGACATGGAGACCTACGAGACGCTCGAGATGAGCAAGCCAGCAGATGAGCCTCAGTTGGCAGAGGCGCTCAAGCCAGGAGTGAACGTGGAGTTCTGGGTGATAATGGGCAAGCCGCTGATAATGAGGCTCAGGTCCTAGGGGGGCTCCACTCCGTAGAGCTTCACTACGTTGTCCACGTTGATCTTGAACGCCTTCTCCTCCTCTTTGTACTGGCTTAGCAGCTCTGCAAGGGTCCAAGGGCCTATCGCTGAGGGCCTCCTCAGGTCGTCCACGTAATCGCTCTCGAAGACGAAGTTCGGCTCAAGGGACTTCATAGCGTACTCCACAAGCCTGGGGACTCCGTGGAGGGTTGCTGGATAACCTCTCGCTGCTGCCTCCCTAGC
>JBCNVO010000004.1:0-7338 GCA_039630105.1 Acidilobaceae archaeon | reverse complement strand
GCAGCAGAGGCAACTGCTACAGTGTTCATAGCAGCAGCCCTCGCAGGGATCATCCAGGGATCCCTTACCCTCACAGGCCTTGCAGCCACAATAGGTTTCCAGATCCTTGACTTGGCAGGAGGAAACATCCTCGTAACAGCCTTCCTCGTCATGCTGATAAGCCTGGTGCTGGGCATGGGAGTGCCCACTACAGCTAACTACATCATAACCTCGACAGTGGGAGCCCCAGCTCTGGCCCTCGCAATCCAGTCGACCGTTGGGGTACCCATGGAGACAGCGAGGCTCGTGGCTCACTTCTTCGTGTTCTACTTTGGCATACTTGCCGACGTCACTCCTCCTGTTGCTCTGGCATCTTTCGCAGCAGCAGCTCTGGCGAAGGCTGACTTCTGGAAGACTGCCCTAACAGCAACCAAGCTCTCCCTGGCTGGCTACCTAGTTCCCTACCTACTGATCCTCAACCCCAACCTGCTGATCCTCACAGTCCAGCCAGGGTGGGAGGGAGCCTTAGCTTTTGCCCTCGGGGTTGCCAGCGGGATCATAACCATTGTGACACTCAGCGCAGGAATAGAGGGCTGGCTGGGAGGGAGGCTCACTAACGCTGAGAGGGCAGTGCTCGTGATCTTCGCTATCCTTAACCTCATGCAGGAGCCCCTCGTAGTCTCCTTCCTCCTGGCGGTGATAACGTTCGCAGCCTATGTCATCCTATACGATTGGAGCGCGAGGCGGAGCGCTAAGATCTCCCAGCCCTCTTGAGCTGCTCCAGCACCTCCCTCCCTGTCTCTGCGAGAGCCCCCAGTCCTTTCACTAGCTCCTTGAACTCCTTGTACTTGAGAAGGGAGAGGTGGTGGGCCTCTGCGAGGGGCTCCGGGTAGCCAGCTGGGGATATGTAGGAGAGGTGGGAGACTATCCTCCTGAGCTCCCCCAACCCGGGTTCGCCGGGCACAGTGAGCTGGAAGAGAGGGCCTCTTGGCTTGAAGCGCGCATATGTCAGCGTGTACCTCCTCTCCTCCCCTCCCGTCCTAATACTGTAGACCAAGTTCTCGCTCCAGAGGAAGCCCGCTCCCCTCCCCCTGCTCAAGATCTCTGCTATGACGAAGTCCGGAGGCCTTATTGCCTCCTCCCCCAGCCTCACCTTGATCTTCTCTGTGAGGTGGGCCTTGCTCACGCTCTTTGAGAGGAAGACCAATTTCCTCTCCCCCTCCATCTTCTCCAGCAGGCTGATCCTCCCCTCCCAGCTCTTCCTTGCCTGCTCGTAGTACTTCTCAAGAATACTACCTTTCTCAGGAGGCTCCCCAAGCCTCGACGCGACGAAGCTGGGATAGGAGCCGTCGAGGAGGACGTAGTCGCCCCTCAGTCGGGAGGCGAGGCTCACCTCCAAAGTCTTGAAACGATTGGACACCAGGCCTTCCCAGATCTCCTTCTGACCTCTGTAACCTCCCACGACTGCAAAGTCCACCAACGCGTCCTCTATCTGCTCTGCCACCCTCCCCTCATACCTCACAGCCACCCCCTGCGCTGCGTAGATCAGGGCGTAGCGGAGTAGCAGCTGGTGCCTGCTGCTGTCGCTCGCCACCACTGAGGGAGCATGGCTGGGCTCTACCTCTACCCACTCCAGCCCCTCTGCCTTCACGTTCTCCAGGAGGGCGAGCCACACCCTCAGCTCGTCCCACATCTTGCCGAACTCGCGGAAGAGAGGAGGCGATACTGGCACCTCTCTGCCCCCTCACAGACTGTGAAAGTTTAAAAAAGGGGGAAACGGAAATTTCGCCGATCGCTTGTATTAGGGAGAGGGGAGACATCAGTTATACTTATTTATAGCTGGGATTGGAGATCTAAAGATAGCGCGCGGAGACGGAGACATGGAAGATGCAAGTTGTGACGGGAACGAGTGGGAGGAGAAGATCAGCCTCCACCAGCACATTTGCGAGCTGAGAGACCTCCTCGACTCTCTCCTCCTGAGGGCTGCGCTGGCAGCGTACGTGGGCAACCTGCAGGAGGCTGAGCGACAGCTCCTCGCTGCAGACAGAGCTCTATGGGAAATAATTGAGATCGTGAGGGAACGAAAGCACTAGGCCTCGAGGACCACAGGGTTAACGAGGACCCCTATCCTCTCCACGCGAGCCTCCATTACGTCGCCGTGCCTGAGGAACTTGCCGCTCGAAGCCCCTACGCCGCTGGGGGTGCCCGTGGAGATTATGTCGCCAGGCTTCAGCGTGAGGCCATCAGAGGCCTCAGCTATCAGCTCGTGGACCTTGAAGATCATGTCAGAAGTGCTCCCGTCCTGCCTCACCTCCCCGTTCACTAAGAGCTGGAGGCGCAGGTTGTGGGGATCTTCTATCTCGTCCCTCGTCACGATGTAAGGCCCGAAGGGAGCGCCAGTGTCGAAGCTCTTTGCCTGCACCCACCTCAGCCCGAACCTCTGGAGCTCAGCTCCTGGGAACTGCTTGTCCCTAAGGCTCACGTCGTTGAAGACAGCATAGCCGAAGACGTGCTCGTAAGCCTTTGCCTCGCTTATGTACTTCCCCGCCTTTCCTATCACCACTGCCAGCTCCACCTCGTGGTCTGGCTTCTCTGAGTTCCTAGGTATGACTACGGGCTCCCCTGGCCCTACCAGCGAGTTGGGGTACTTAGCGAACAAGTAGGGCCGCTGGGGAGGCTTCACGTTCATCTCTCCTGCGTGGCTGTAATAATTGACTGCTGCGCACAGTATCTTCTCAGGTCTCGGGACGGGGAGGTGAAGCCTGACCTCTGCTAACCTCCTCACTATCCCCCTCAGCTCCCCCTCGAGCTCTCCCCCAGAGAGCTCTTCCAGCACCTGCTCCTCCACCAGCCTTGCGAGCCTCAGCGCCCTCTCCCCCTCCTCTATGAAGAGTTGGAGCTCCTCGAAAATGGGAGGGGCAGGAGTGCCGTAGAGAGCCTCGAAGGCGTCCCGCAGGTCCAGGACGTGCTCCCCCATAACCAACCCTACCCGAGCCTCCCCCACAGGAGGGGAGAACTTAGCCAGCTTCACGAGGTAGCACCGTAATGAGGAGGGGAAACTTAATATTCATGTGGCAGGAGGCCTCAGCTTTAGCCTCCTGGTGACGAGGGCTGAGAGGGCAAGGGCTAGGATCACCACTAGGTATGGGGCTGAGACAGAGAGAGGTCCTAGGCCGAGGGCCTCAAGGTAGGGCCTCAGGGAGAGCACAAGCCCCACTGCATAGGAGGAGAGGGCTACTCCTAGGGGGTGCCAGTAGCCCAGGATCACAGAGCCCACTGCCAGCCATCCCCACCCGCTGGTTATGCCCGTGAAGTACTTGCCGTTGTAGAGCACTAGCGACATGTAGGCTCCTGCAAGGCCTGCCATGAGCCCTCCGAAGAGGGCAGAGAGCAGCCTCGCCCTCTCCACCCTAGCCCCCCTGTTCTTGGCTGCCCCCTCGTCGTAGCCTATGGCCCTGAGCTCCACCCCAGGCCAGGTCAGGTAGAGGAAGGCCCAGAGAGCTAGGGGGAGGAGCACAGAAAGGAGCAGGAGGAGGGAGTGGAGGGGGGAGCCCCGCGGGATGGGGGCTGAGAGGGGCAAACCTAGGGTAGCCACCAGGTCAGCTAACCCCCAGGCCAGGAACGCTAGGGAGAGGCCTGCGACCACCTGGTCTGCCCTGAAGTACACCACGGGCAGGGCGTAGAAGAGGGAGACCAGGAGGCCAGCCAGAGCTCCTGCCGCGAGCCCAAGGGAGGGGGAGGAGAGGGAGGCAGTTATGACTGCAACGCTGGCCCCCAGCGCCATCATGCCGTCCACCCCGAGGTTGACCCTGCCAGCCCTCTCCAGCACCAGCTCGCCGTAGGCTGCCAGCATTATGGGCGCCGCGCTAACGAGGGCTCCTAGCAAGAGCTCTATCGCCACCTCTCCTCCCTCGCCACAGCTATGAGGGTGAAGAGGACTATCAGGGCCTGCGCTGCCAAGGCATAGCTAAGAGGTACCCCCGCTGCCTGCAGGGACCTGCCGAAGACCATGAGGGAGGAGAAGAAGAGGGAGGCAAGGAGGGCAGCGATGGGGCTGTTCGAGGAGAGCCATGCCACGAGGGCTCCAGCATAGCCGTAGCCTGGAGGGAAGCTCATGGGGGTTAGCGAGTGCTGGAAGCTGAGCATAGCCAGGGCTCCCCCGAGGCCCGCCAGCCCTCCGCTGATGAGGGAGACGAGGAGCATGATGCGCACGGAGCTGTACCCATAGGTCTCTGCTGCCTTGGGCGCCCTGCCGTAGACCTCTATGGCGAGTCCCCAGCGAGTGCGGGTCAGCAGCAGGTGAGCGAGGAGTGCAGCCAGAGCTATGGCAAGGAGCCCGAAATACCACTCTACCCTGAGCTCCAGCGGCACAGCCCTCGTCATGACGAAGGCCCCCTCCCTCAGGTATGTGGCAATTAGGTAGTTGGCTAAGTACATCGCCACAAGGTTAAGCATGAGGCTGGAGAGCACCTCGCTCGCCCCTGCAAATGCTCTGAGCAGGAAGGGGACGAGGGCGTAGAGCGCTCCAAGCACCACGGGAAGGATGAGGGCAATAGGCATTGCCAGGGGCTCTCCGAGGCCTGAGTACGCTGTCACCCAGAGGGCTACAACGCTGCCCACGATGATTTGGCCCTCTGCCCCTATCGTTATGAAACGGGCGCGGTAGGAGAGGGAGAGGCCTATGGCTGCCATTGCTATGGGGGCTGAGAGGAGGGCCGTGTTGACTAGAGGCGCAGGGCTCGTGTAGACCCAGAGCAGGTTCTCGAGTATCCTGAGGGGCTGCCCGGTGGCTATGGAGGCTAAGATCGCTGCGAGGGCAAAGCCTAGCAGGGCTCCCCCCAGAGCGCTCCTTAACCTCTGCTCCAAGCCTCTTAGCTCACCATCTGCTCTGCTATCCTCTCGAGGTTGAAAGGCTTGACGTGCTCTCCTGCTATGGCGCCCCTGCTCATCACGTAGATCCTGTCTGCCAGCTCTGTGAGCTCGTCCAGGTCCTCTGAGATCACTAGGGTGCCTCCCCTCTCAGCGTGCCTCGCTATCATGCCTCTCACTGCCAGGCTCGTGGCATGGTCTAGCCCTGCAGTGGGGTTCATGGCCACCAGGACCTTCGGCGCCCTGTAGAGCTCCCGAGCGAGCACCAGCCTCTGCATGTTGCCCCCGCTGAGGGACTCCACGCGGGAGCTATGGGAGCCCACTATTGGGACGAGCGAGAGCGCCCCCTCTGCAGCCCTCCTCACCTCTTCCCGGTCTATGAGGAAGCGCTCCCCGCTCAAGGCGAAGTAAACATTAGTAGCTACGTCGAGCCCTGGCACGAGCGCCCAGCCCAGCCTATCCTCTGGCACAAGAGAGAGGCCTAGTCTTACCCTCTCCCCTGGACCTCTCCTCGTCACGTCTTCCCCTGCGAGGAAGACCTTGCCCCTCTCTGCCCTCCTGAGGCCTGCGATGACCTCGAAGAGCTCCCTCTGGCCATTTCCTGCCACCCCTGCCACCCCCACTATCTCCCCTCTGTGCACCCTCAGGCTCACTGACCTAAGCCTGCCTGCGCCGACATCTCTCAGCTCAAGCAAGACCTCTCCAGGCCTCCTCAGGCTCCTCTCGCCTGCCCCGTTGCCTGTCTCTCCAAACATCATCTCCAGCAGCTTGCCTGCCTCCATATGAGGCCTGCTGAGCTCGCCCACCACCCTCCCCCTCCTCATCACGACAACCCTGTCAGCAAGCTCCAGCACCTCCTTCATCTTGTGAGATATGAACATTATGCCCTTCCCTCCCCTCCTCATCTCCCTCATGATCTCCCCCAGCGCTCTCACCTCGAGGGGGCTCATGTGAGTTGTGGGCTCGTCGAAGACCACTATGCGGGAGCCCAGGAGGAAGGGCTTGAGCGCCTCCACCCTCTGCCTCTCCCCCGCAGAGAGGTCCTCGCAGAGGGACTCTGGATCTAGCTTTAGCCCTACCTTTGAGGAGAGCCTAGCTAGCTCCTCCCTCAGCTCCCCCCTCGACTTCTCCTTGCCCCCAAGCGCTAGCGTGAGGCCCACGTCCTCCAGCACTGTGAGGCCCTCTATGAGCTGCGGGTCTTGGCTAACGTAGTATATGCCTCTCCTGAGCGCCTCGAGGTAGCCCCCAAACTTAACCTCCTCCCCCTCAAGGACTACCCTGCCAAAAGTGGGCTTGAGGAGGCCAGAGAGAACCTTCGCAAGGGTGGTCTTCCCTGCCCCGTTTTCGCCGAGGAGCGCGAGTATCTCCCCCCCTCTCAGCTCAAGGGTTACCTCGTCGTTGGCCCTCACTCCGTTAGGGTAAACGACAGTTATCCTCTCGAGGAGGAGCATAAAAAAGGCACCTTAGGCTGGGGAGACTATCTTCTCGTGGAACCAGTCCATGTACCAGAGCTCGTCTCTCCCCAGCCGCACGTTGCTCTCCACCTTCACCCTAGCGCTCTCCTGCGCCCTCCCCTCACCGTCTATCTTGTAGCCACTGATTGGGCCTACGAAAGGCTCGAAGAGGAACTCCTTCATCATCTCGTAGAGCCTCACTATCTCTGCCCTCGCCTTGGAGGGTATCTGGTCGCTGAGGGGAGCAAGGTAGACTGAGCCCTCAGGCTTCCCTGCGAGCGAGTCCTGCCTCCTCCACCTGATCGTCGCGTAGTCTCCTAGCCTTGCCCAGATGTCCTCCTTCACGTAAGCCCCAGCGTAGAGCTTGAGCAAGAGGTCCCTGTATATGGGAGTCCAGTCTGCTACCTGGCCTGTGAGGTGGGACTTCAGCACCCTCCCCTTCCTCTGGTAATATGTGAACATGTCGTTGTAGTGGCTGAAGCTGAAGACCTTCCTCCCCCTCTCGTAGTACTCTTCAGCCTTGTCGAGGACGGCAGTGGTGTCCTCGGTGAAGGCGAGCGCGTCCACGCCGTAGCGATCCACGAGGTAGGCTGCGAACTCCTTTGCCTTGTCTGGCGCGAACCAGCTGAGCAGGGGCCTCGTGGAGTAGATCTCCACCCTCTCCCCGTTTCCGCACTTCCCCATTATGCGCGCCCCATGGATCGCCCCGAGCGCGAAGGCGTTGATGTGCCTCACAACTTCAGGGATCAGGAAGGCAGGCACGTAGCCAACCTTGCAGGTCTCTGTGACAGCGCCAGCGGCGATCCCGTTAAGATAGTAGAGCTGGTAGAACTCTGCGAAGTAGGTGGAGACATTGGGGAGGCCCTTGAACTCCTCCCACTCGCAGCTGCAGTGGTAGAACTTCGTGTTAGGGTACGTCGGGGCCAGCTCCTTCACTGCAGTCTTGAAGCCGTAGCTGGTGGCGAAGACAGCGTCGTAGCGCTCCCTCTGGAGCTCTGCCTCGATTATGCTCTTCGCCTCCTCCTCTTTGACCTTC
>JBCNVO010000039.1:0-22153 GCA_039630105.1 Acidilobaceae archaeon | reverse complement strand
GACGGCCTAAGGGAGGTAGTGAGGAGGGACTCCATGAGGTTCGTTGAGACAGCTATCAGGTCAGGGAAGAACCTTTACGGCAAGAGGCCTGAGACCATAGCTGCTGCAGCAGTGTACCTCGTGGCCCGCCTGTACGGCTACAAGCCCTAACCAGTCTCTCGTGGCAGAGAAGGTCAGAAGATAAAGGAGTCGAACGTGGAGTGCCCAGGTACCTCATAGACGGCATGGTCGTCCTAGTCCCCCTCTAGCCCAGCTTCTTCAGAGCTCTAGCTTCATAGTAAGATATCACCCCTGCCTTGTCCACTACTGCCAGCAGGGGGACCCTCTCCATAGCCTGCACAGCCCTCACCCACTCTATCACCTCCTCCAGCCTCCTGCCCTCCCCCTCCTCCAGCACCAGCACCTCCCCAGTCTTGCCAGAGGGCAGCCTCAAGAGAAGGCTGTCCTTCCTCACGCTCCTCCTGGGCCATCTGCCCTTCTTCCTGAGGTCCATATACACTAGGAAAACGCTGAACCGGAGGGAGAGCTCCCTTGCAGCGTGGAGCAGCGCCTCCCACCCGCTCTCACCGTTGAGCTCCACTACTTCCTGGCTCAGCTGGTAGAGGAGCTCCAACGCTTCCATCTCTCCCCCCTCTAGGTAGCCCTGTTTCTCGAGGGCCTTACAGAACTCCTCGTCCCTACAGTCCACCAGCACCCGCCCGCCTACTAGCCTGGCATTTGCTTTGGCCAAAGGCCCCCCCTTTGACTTCTATAAAAAAGCTATAAAGGGATCCTGAAGGCAGGCAAGAGGGTGCAGTGAATGAGGAGATTCTACCACCTGGACCTCTCAGAAGAGTTCAGGAGGGAGCTAGAGGAGACGCTGGCAGGAATGGTAAGGCCTGTGGTCTCAGAGGTATACATAGGAAGCCTCTGCGAGCCTTGCTCTGACACTGTGACCCTCATGGAGTTCTTCAAGAGGGCCAGCCCCTTGAGGGGAGAGTCAAGGCTCCTGGAGGTGAGGGTCCTCGATTATGAGAACCCGGAGCATAAGGCTGAGTTCAAGAAGCGAAAGGTCTCCAGGATACCCACAGTCAGCTTTGCTGAGGGCCTCGTGAGGTGGACTGGCATACCTGCAGGGGAGGAGATCCGAGCCCTCGTGGAGACCATTATGAGGATAAGCGAGGACGAGAGCGGGCTAGAGGGGGAGACGAAGAGGGCTCTGACAACTATCAGGGGCAAGGTACACATAGAGACCATTGTGACTCCCTCATGTCCATACTGTCCTTATGCCGTCCTGCTCTCCCACATGATGGCCTACGAGGCGTACAAGCAAGGGAACCCAGTCATACTCTCTGAGGCAGTAGAGGCCTACGAGAACCCAGACATAGCAGACAGGTACAGCGTCATGACTGTGCCAGCTGTTGCCATCAACGGTCAGCTATCTTTCGTCGGCGTGCCTTACGAGGAAGACTTCATCCAGTACATCAAGTCTGCTGCCGAGGGCAAGGCAACGAAGAGGGGGAGGGCTTTCGGAGAGCCCTCTGGGCTCTAGCCCATCCTTAGGAGAGGCCTAAGCTCTACCTCAGCCCTCCCCACAAAGGCTCGAGGCACAGGGAAGCTGGCTATTTCTCTGGCAGAGGGCATTTCCAGCCTGTCGCGAGGGGTCTCCAGCGTCACCCTGCTGAGGGGATAGTGGGACCTGAGCTCTACGGCGCCGTCCCTCTCCGTCGGGTTCTCGAGGGCTATCCATACTCTGTTCTCCCTCGCCTTGACCAGCATGGCAGTGGAGCTGTAACTCCTCATGTGTCCGAGGGGCTTTGAAGGGACTCTCCGCGGCTCCCAGTTCACGCTCAGCTCTAGGAGATTTTTGAACGACTCGAGAGCGCCGCCTGCGGAGAGGAGAGTCTTCCCGCTAAAAGCGAGCTCCACCTCCCCTCTGCGGGCAATTATCTCTACGCCTACCGGCGACGATATGGCCAAGGAGCCCCTTGGGCCTCTTATGACTGCAGCGTTTGTCCTGAAACTTCCCTCCGTGACAAAGAACTCATAGAAAGCCACAGCCTGAAGGACGCTCACAAAGTAGTCCCGATAGCCGTGGCCTACCCTAATGCCTGTTTCTCCCTGAGGCACTAGCAAGACCTTGCTCCTGTTGCCGACTGAGACTAGCTCTCTGCTCTCCGAAAGGAAGGCCTGCCCCATCTGCACCCCCTCCAGCTCCAGCCAGAACGCTCCTAGATAGAGCCTCTGCCTCCCCCTTGCCCCCTTGACCTCTAGGCATCGAGACGCGGCGACGCCTCTCAGGGACTCAAGCTCGAGAAGAGACGCGAAGCCTGAGCGCAGGGAATAGCACTGGCCGTAACCTGTTCGTTCTGTTACTATGGGCGAGCGCAGGGTCCAGCTGAAGGGGTTCACGATCCCCTCCCTCCCCTCGTCCCTCAGGAACTCTAGGAAGCTCTCCTCGAACGCCTGTCCAAGGTCCAGCTCTCCCACCTCTACCAAGAGACTCCTCGGCGGCTCAGCGGGGAGGAGGGAGAGAAGTCCCCCGCCGTTCACCTTCACCTCGTATCCCGCATATTCCCAGGTAAGCGGCTCTGCCCCCTCTACCTTAAGCTCCTCTATGCCCATGTGGTTCAGGAGCGCAGGAGCGCCGTGGACTCCCCAGGGATCTCTGATGCTGGCCCAGTTTACGGTGCTCACCCTCAAGCTCTCTCCCCAGAAGTTGTTGAGAGTTATAGCCTCTCCTTTACAGGACTAGCGCGGCGGATGAGGACGCTTGCCCCCATGAGATGGTGGTGAAGAAATTACCGCGACCCGACGCCTCAGATCAGGTCAAGCACTAGCATGGCTATTCCTTGGGAGAGGAGGGGGTAAACGGGGGAGAGCAGCCAGCCCCTCTGGAGGACAGAGGCAGGGAGGGCCACTAGGGGTGACATGGAGACGAGCAGCCTGCTCATCTCCTCCAATAGCTCGGGAGACCCCATGCCGGGCATGGCGGAAGCTGCGTTCCCAAGGAGGGAGAGGCTGTATATGGCTATGGGGATGGACAGGGAGGCGATGATGGCTAGCACTGAGGCTTGCATGGAGGCAGAGCTCGCCTGCCTCCTGGCCTCCTCCATCAGGTTATAGAGCTGAGTGAGCGCCTCCCCCAGCCCTGAGGTGCCTGCCACCTTGGCTGCGGAGGCAATGGCCCTTATCACCTCAGGGGCTATCCCCTCTGCCCTCATCAGCCTCTCCTCTGGCAAATAGCCCAGCCTCGCCTCCTCTGCAGCCCACCTCAGCTCCCTCAACGCTCTCTCTGAGAGCCTTCTGTAGCCCACGTGCATGATCTCCACCACTATTGTCATTCCCAAGAGGAAGGCCAAGCCGGCGACTAGCGAGAACTTGAAGTTGATCGCAACAGCGATCACAGGAACAGAGAACGTAGCAATGGCCTCGAGGTAGCCTAGCCGAAGCTCTCCCATTGAGGGCCTGGTGGTGAGCATGACCAGGGCGCCTGCTGGCGCTACCACGAGGGGGAGCACGAGGAGGGTCATGGGGACAGAGCCTCCGAGGAGAGAGATAGGGGTTATGGCAATAACGGAGATCACAGCTGCCACTATTGCCTCTGCGACCACCCTCCCGAACTCGACGTGGCTCCTCCACTGCTCCCCTAGCGCCTCCACGGCCCTCCTGAAGAGGAGCATGCTGAGCTGAGTCCTGGAGGCGCCCATGGTCTGCGCGTTTATGTAATCCCTCATTATTTCTCCGAACTTGCCTGCAGGAGTCGTTTCTGCAAGGGCCTTGAGCGCTGTCGAGGGGTCTCTTCCCAGGTTCATCAATAGCCTTAGCCTAGAGATCTCGTAGCGGGACCAGCGAAACCCCTCCTCCTCTGCCTTCAGCAGGAGGTCAGCCATGTGCATGGGGCTCTTCGAGTACACCACAAGGTAAGAAAGGAGCGCAGGGAGCTCCCTGTCCACTCCTCTCCCCACAAGGTATCGCCAGAGTTTAGGGATCGTGAGGAGGCCCAAAACAAGAACGAGGAGTGCAAAGAAGGCTAGGTGAGGGGAGAGGAAGAGGAGCACGGCAGTAAGGGCAGGAAAGGAGACGAGAACAGCCCCCAGAACCATGTTGAGGGCCTTAGTAGCTTCTGGCCCATATATCTCTGGATCCCAGCCCAGCTGCTCTGAGACGGCCTTTCTGGCAGCTGCGTATGCTTCCTCATAGCTCAGACGCCGATCACCTCCCCATATGAGCTCATGTAGAACCTCGCGACGGCCTTCTGGAACTCCTCTGGCGGGAGGCCTGCCAGCTTCTCCAGCACCTCTGCCCTGCTCTCCAACTCCCTCGCCAGCTCCCTGTGCGGCATCCCCAGCCTGTTCCATGCCTCCTCCAGCCTAGCGCTCGCCTTCAGGACCTCCTCCGCCTTGGAGGGGAGGAAGGAGTCGTCCACCAGGTTCCAGCTGAACACCTTGATTATCTCGTCCTCGACTACCTCAGCTATAGTGCTGACCCTCCTCCTAGCTTTCCCCCCATAGGTGGGCACCTTCCTCACGTGAACTATGACAGCGAGGAGCCTCAGGAAGAGCTCAGGGAGGCTGATAGGCTCCATCTGCAGCCTCAGCACTGCCCCCTCTGGGCTATCAGCGTGAAAAGTGGTCATGACGCCGTGGCCTAGGGCAGCTGCCTGTGCCAAGATCCTTGCCTCCCTCCCCCTCACCTCCCCCACTATGACGTACTCTGCCCTCCTCCTCAGCGAGAACTTCAGCAAGGCCTCCAGGTCCACCTCTGTGAGCGCCTCGCCAGGTATGGAGGGCCTGGTGATGAGCGAGTCCCAGTGAGGGGCGAGGAGCCTTAGCTCCGGCGTGTCCTCTATGGTCACCACCCTGCTGTATGGAGGTATTAGCCCAGCAAGGGCCTGGAGGAGGGTCGTTTTGCCAGCCCCCATGCTCCCTATGACCATAGTGAACAGCTGTGCTTCCACCATAACCCATAGATATGCTGCCATGAGGGGCGAGAGGTTCCTGCCGGCGATCATGTCTCCCATAGTTGCCGGCTTCTCCGGGTACTTGCGTAGGACGAAGCTGCTGCCGAACCTGGAGATCTCCTTCATGAAAGTCACAGAGACGCGGAAGCCCTCAGAGGTGAGCCCCTCTGCATATGGAGAGGCTATGCTGATGAGCCTCCCCGCCTTCCTGGCGAGCTGGACAGCCAGCGAGTCTGTGGTCTCTCGATCTAGGACGAGGTCCACGTCGACCCACCTGGCAGGCACCAGCCTGTGGACCACTGCCACGCTCCTCCCTGGCCCCTCTACTGCTATCTCCTCCACGTTCGAGTCGATTATGAGAGGGTAGAGAGGACCGTAACCGCTCGTAGCCTTGCTCACGTGATATTGCTCGACCTCCCCTTCGGGCTTTGCCAGGCCAGCCAGTATTTCCTTGAGCTTCGAGTCCTTCACCTGGGGCTCCACGAACCTGAGCCTCGAGAGCCCCATGTCGTCGCTGTAGAGGTAGTAGCTCACTGGGCCTACCTTGTACTGCGTAGAGACCCTCCACTCCTCTGGAGGGCGCTGGGGCTCCTCTACCCTCTCCTCCCTCCTCCGCGTAGCGAGAACTTCCTTGAAAAGGGCTATCATAAAAATCACCTGGGACGAGAGGTCTAGTTGACGCTCAGCGTCTTCCTCATGACCTGGTCCTTTGCGCGGTATTCTATGACGAGCACCTTCGCGTTAGCTGGCACTATGACTGCAAAGGAGTACTTTGACCCTGAAGGCAGGTTAACCTCGCCCCTCTCCCCTATGACTGCCAGCACGCTCTGGGTGTTGCCGTTCCTGTCTAGGTACGATACGCTGCGAATGGTCACGTTAGTGCGATAACCGTTGACCACGTCGAGCTGAACTAAAGCCCTGGTGGAGTTGAGGGGGCTGCGGGTAGCAGCTATGATGAGCTGGTCGCCAGAGCTCATGACGTTCTCAGAGGTCGTGGTGAAGTACTCGTAGACCAGCATCCCTCCTATTACTGTGAAGGCTATCAGCACGAGAGTGGCCACGAGAGGGGACAGACCCTTCCTCACTCTCTCACCTCGAGCTAGGAAAGGAAGCTGAAGGTGTTTGGATTTCGATCATCAAATGCTAATAAGGCTAGAGCGAGGGAGGGCCATGGGCTTCCGTTGGAACTTGTGGGGGACGTCAGAGTTAGCAGGGACATGAGGCTGTGCGAGCTCGTGGAGGCCTTCGGCCGGATCCACGGCTTCACTGCATCTAGCCTTCACAGGGCCGTGGAGACCCTCAGAGAGGGACTGAGGGAGAGCGACCTGAGGATCCTGACGTTTACTGGCAACCTCATCGCTACGGGGCTCAGGGGGGTGATAGCGCAGCTCCTCGAGCGCGGGGCCTTCAACGTAGTCTTCACGACCACAGGCGCTATCGATCACGACATAGCGAGGAGCAGCGGGGGGAGGTACCTGAAGGGTTACTTCGACGCAGATGACGCAAGGCTCAAAGAGCTAGACGTCTTCAGGCTGGGCAACGTCTTCATCCCCTCTAACTCTTACGGAGAGCTAGTGGAGGCGTTCTCTGCAAAGCTCGTGGAGAGGGCGCTCGAGAGGAAGAGGAGGTGGGCCACTTTTGAGCTGTTGGGTCTTGCGGGGGAGATGATAGAGGACCAGAACAGCTTCCTGAGAGCTGCCAGGATAGGCGGGGTAGAGGTCTTCCTCCCTGGCTGGCCCGATGGGGCCTTCGGCACGGCCCTCTTCATGGAGGGGCAGAAGGGGAGGAGGATAGAGATCGACTACTTCCTTGACATGTCGAGGTTAGCAGAGATCTTCTTCTCCTCGAAAAGGGCTGCAGCGCTCATAGTTGGGGGCGGGATAAGCAAGCACCACGCCCTCTGGTGGTCTCAGTTCAAGGGAGGCCTCGAGTTCGCAGTCTACGTGACGACAGCCCAGGAGGCTGACGGGAGCCTCAGCGGCGCGAGGCCTCGAGAGGCAGTCAGCTGGGGCAAGATAAGCCCTTCTGCAAAGACTGCTGCCGTCCTAGGCGACGCCACGATCGTGCTACCCATTATCGCTGCGTGCTTGATGGGGTAGAATAGGTTGGGGGGAACATATTGCGTGGGTCAAGCCCTTTTGAGGTCTCTGGAACAAAGGTAGGTGGGGGCTCGTGAGCAGCACAGAGAACTTCAGAGGGATGAATGTAGCAGAGTTCTTCGCGAGACACAAGGAAGTTGCCGGTTTCGCAAACCCCGCGAGAGCCATCTACCAGACCATCAGGGAGCTCGTGGAGAACTCTCTGGACGCCATAGACGGGAGCGAGGAGGGGAGGAAGACTGCTATGCCTCACATAAAAGTCATTGTAGAGAAGATGGAAGTTACAGGGAAAGAAAGTGAGGAGAAAACGTGGTGCAGGGTAACTGTGGAGGATAACGGGATAGGGGTGCCACATACTGTTATACCCAAAGCCTTCGGCAAGGTCCTGTTCAGCAGCAAGTACGTACTGAAACAAGCAAGGGGGATGTACGGCATAGGAGTGAAGGCTGCAGTGCTCTACGCTCAAGCTACCACGGACAGCGGGGTGGAGGTCATATCCTCTACTGCCTCCCTAGAGGACGTTTACGAGAGGAAACTCCGCATAGACACAGCTAACAACGAACCTATCATAAGCGCCTCGGGTAGCTGGAAGAAGGTGGCGCCTTGGAGGGGCACACGGGTTTCCCTGGTAATAGAGTGCGACTGGGCTAGGGCGAAGAACAAGGTCATAGAGTACATGACGAGGACTGCTGTGATAGCACCTTACGTACAGATCACTTTCCAGACGCCAGAGAAGGAGCTATACATATTCCCCCGCAGGACATCGACTATTCCTCCCCCGCCGAGGGAGGCGAAGCCGCACCCTCATGGAGTTGACGTGGAGACCCTCAAGCAAATGTTGGCTGAGACGAAGGCTGGGACTTTCGAGAGGTTCTTGGAAAGGGAGTTCCAGTCTGTGGGAAAGGACAGCGCCGTCAAGTTCACAAAACTGCTGAGGAAGATCGTCAAGGATATAAATAGGGAGACGCCGCCTGCAGAGGTCCTCCAGAGGTTCAACGGCTCCCTGAACGTCATAGTGGACGCAATGAAAACGTTCAAGTTCAAGCCCCCCCACAGCAGCTACTTGAGCCCGCTGGGAGAAGAGCTCATAGAGACGAGCCTTAAGTCCATGTACAAGCCCGAATGGGCAGCTGCCGTGAGGAGATCTCCTAGGTCCTACCAGGGTCACCCGTTCATCGTGGAGCTCGGCATGGCTTACGGTGGCGGTATACAGCCAGCAGAAGAGCCAGTGCTGCTGAGGTTTGCCAACAAGATCCCGCTGCTTTACGAGGAGAGGGAGGACGTCTCCTACAAGATCATGAAGGAGATAGACTGGAGGCAGTACAAGGTGGAGTTCCCTGCGCCTCTCGTCGTCTTGGTCCACGTAGTGAGCACAAAGATACCATACAAGGGGGTGGGGAAGGAGAGCATAAGCGAGGTGCCAGAGGTGGAGCAGGAGATCAGGAACGGTATGCTGGAGCTCGGCAGGAGGTTAAGGGAGTACATATCAACAAAGCAGAGGAAGGAGGAGGTCATAACGAGGATCTTGGCTGTGTCCAAGTACTTGCCAGAGATAGCCAGGGGCCTGGCAACCATAGAGAAGGAGCCCTACTCTTGGAAACCCCTTGAGGCTGGAGAGGAGAACGAGATCTTGGAGGGACTGGTCAAATTGGTCTCCTCGTACATAAAGATACCTGGGCAGGAGAACTCTGAGAAAGTGATCAGGGAGATCATTGAGGTGAAACGGGGTGGACAGGGCAGACGCAGAGGCTAGGAGGAAGGCTGCTCTGACCCTTAGGGACAAAATTTTGCCGTTACTGGAAGAGGTCGAGAAAGGCCTTCCCCCGAAGCTAGTTATACCGAAGAGGACTCTTTCCAACACAACCTTCGACCCGGAGAAGGGCATTCTCGTGCTGGGCGAGGGGACTCTGGAGAGGCACATGCTTGACGCAGGAGAGGCAAGGAGGTTCATGCAGACTATACTCATGGCCTCCATAATATATCAGGCTCTGGTGGAGAACGAGTACCCCACTATAAGGGACCTCTATTACAGAGGAAAGCACACTCTAACGTACAGAGACCTCGCGGGCAAGTTGAGAGAGGAGAACACTTGGGACGAGCAGGTCGAGAGCGACGCTGTCCTCAGGGACATAGAGGTAATGACAGACCTGCTGAGGGAGGAAATGCTCATCCTAAGCAAGGAGAAGGGGAAGATGGTAGGGGACATGAGGATAAGGAGCGGGCCTGACGTGATAGATCTCTCGAAGCTGGGTCATGGAGCATATGCCATCGAGTCCACCCCAGACCTCATAGAGTTCCTCGACGTCAACGCTGAGTTCGTGCTTGTGGTGGAGAAAGACGCTGTCTTCCAACAGCTGCACAGGATAGGCTTCTGGAAGCAGTACAAGTGCCTCCTCATAACGGGAGCTGGGCAGCCCGACAGGGCCACGAGGAGACTGGTGAGGAGGCTGAACGAGGAGCTGAAGCTGCCCGTGTACGTTATCACAGACAGCGACCCATATGGGTGGAACATATACTCTGTCTTCAAGGTGGGCAGCATAACCCTGAGCTACGAGAGCGAGAGGCTCGCAACGCCTAAGGCCAGGTTCCTCGGCGTAAGCATGACCGACATATTCGGCGACAAGGGGAAGAAGCCCTACCTAACTGAGGAGGAGAGGAAGAACTTCATAATAAAGGCGAAGGACATGGACATAAAGAGGGCGAAGGAGCTCCAGCAGTACTCCTGGTTCCAGACAAAGAAGTGGAAAAAGGAAATAGAACTCTTCCTGGAGAAGAAGGCCAAACTGGAGATAGAGGCCCTCGTGGGCAAAGGCCTGAAGTTCCTGGCCCACAAGTACATTCCCGAGAAGATCCAGGGGGGCGACTGGATAGAGTAGGCCTCAGCTGGGAGTTCGGGGCATCACGCCTCAGCAGCGGTAGATGACCTCACAGGCCTACCTCGATTATATAGCAAGGGAACTAATATATGGGGAAGGGCTTGCTGGGGGACATATACTACGAGTTCATAGCTTTCCCGTGCAGCCAGAGGCTCAGCTCGCCCCTGGGCCTGCTGGGGAGAGACTTCAAGGTATACAAGGACACCTCCCTCTGGAGGGCCCTCCCGCGGAGCAGGCGCCTCTTCCTCCTGTCCCCTCTAGATCCTCTTGCCTTCTACGAGAGCCTGAGGCACGAGCTAGAGCTCCAGATAGAGTGGAGGGAGTGCCCTAAGCCCGACGAGAGGCTGGGCGCCTGGTACTCCTGCGCGCCGCAGCTCGTGGAGAGAGGGGAACTGTACGATGTGTACAGGTGCGAAGAGCTAGTTCACGTTGCAGGATCTCCTCCCCCCTACTCGAGGGTCATGGGTTGCCTGGTGGAGCTCCTGGTGCTGCTTACCAAGGCAAGGGCTGGAGCAGTTAAGGGCTACTCTGAACATGCAAGGTGGCTAGCTTGGTGCGTGGAGAGGGCATCTAGGGGAGGTAAGTACGCAGAGGTGGCAAGGGTTGTGCTGCAGGAGCTTGAATCTCTTGAGGGAGAGGGCAAGGGAGCTGGTGGGGCTCTACTATGAGATCGTGGAGCCCCTCTTCTCCTTCCCTAGACACAGGGAGAGCCTAGCCCACCTGCTAGGCCCCCACCTCTGCTATGAGGAGTGCATAACGCTGGAGCTGTTCAGGGAGGCTGTGGAGGGCAGGGAGGTCTGCGTCTTGGGTCCTCTCCCCTCCACTCCCAAGGGCTGCCAGCTCTCTGGAGCTCCAGAGGGAGGGATAGAGAGGGCCCTCGAGGCAGGTCTCCCTCTGAGCTTTCTGGTAGCAGATCTGGACGCAGAGGAGAGGCTGCTTCGCCTCGCCATAGACACTGTGCCCTTCCTCTTCGTTCACCTACATGGCGACAACAGGGAGAGGTTCCTGCTCTTCGAGAGCTCCCTTAAGAGGAGGGGGGTGATCTACACCTCCCAGACTGACTCCATTGGCTGCGTGCTCCCCCTAGGCGGCTTCACAGATGGCGACAGAGCTGTCATTTTCCCCATGCTTGCAGGAGCCAGGGCTGTGAGGGTCTTCGGCTACGACTTCTCGAGACCTGTGATGGGGAGGAAGCCCCAGGTCTCGAGGGGGGACAAGGCCTTGAAGCTCTCTGCAGCCAGGGAGGTGCTGAGGAGGTCGGCTGAGCTGCTTGGATATGACGTTGAAGAGGGAGAAGTTATCACCCTCTCGAGGAGGCGAGCAGCCAATACATAAGCTCCAAATGCTCAGGAGAAGGGGGAGGAGCCTTGGAGAAGGGTCTCGTGCCTGTGTCCTTGCTCCTTGGGCCTCGTAGCTTCTCTGTAGGCCCTGAAGAGCCCATAGAGGCTGTGAGGAGGATCATGAGGGACTATGGCACGAGGGTGGTGGCAGTCATAGAGGGGAACAGGTTACTCGGCGTGGTGGAGAGGGCTGACGTGCTGGCCATAACTTCTACCAGGAGCGAGGCAAAGGCAAAGGACCTGGCAGCGATCCCTCGCGTCACCTTGAGCTCCAGCACAGATCTCCAGAGGTCTCTCAGGGCCATGCTTGAGGCAGAGGAGTGGTACGCTCCTGTCATGGAGGGGAGCGAGTTCCTAGGCTTCTTCGGGCTCGAGGACGCTGTAGCTTATGCTGCAAAGGTCATGAAGGGCACTCTTCAGAAGGTCAAGCTAGGACAGATAATGAAAGAGCCAGTGGCAGTGAGGGAGGACGAGCCTGTGAGCAGCATCTGGAGGCTCATGAGGGAGCTGAGGCACACGGGCGTGCCAGTGGTCAACGAGAAGGGGGCCATAGTGGGCATAGTCACCCAGTACGACCTCCTCAGGAAGGGCTATGCAAGGATCCACATGGAAGCTGCTAGGGGCCCTGCAAAGGTGCCTAGAGCCAGGACTGTCATGACGAGGCCTTGCACCTACCTCTACCCCCACAGCTCTGCTCTGGAGGCGACCAGCATCATGATAAACAGGAACATAGCAAGGGTGCCGGTGGCAGAGGGGGACAAGACGAGGAAGCTGGTGGGCCTAGTGGACAGGGAGAGCCTTGCCAGGCTGGTCATGGAGTCTCTTGGCTAGCGTGCTTTACGCAGACATAGTACTTCTTCTCTGCCTTCAGCCCTAGCGGAGGGTGGAACTTGAATATGATCCCCCAGAGGGAGATTATGGTCTCGTTGAACTTCTCCTCCTCTGCTACGAGGTAGCCGTGGCCGCAGAACTCGTACTCCTCCAGGTCCTTCGGCCTCTTGTCCAATATGTGTAGCTCCAGCCTATCCCCTTTCTTGACCTCCATGGTGCCTTTTATGACGTCGAACACTACTGTCCTGCCCTCTGCTACCCCTTTCGCTATGCTCTGCCCCTGGATGTTCCCAGGCCTCAGCTCCTCCACTGTTACTGCCAATATCAAGGCTCTCTCCTCCCCTTCAGAAGGCCAGGGGCTTAAAGATTTAGGGGATAGCAAGTGGTCCAAGGAGGGTGGAGAAATTGGCCCTCGCGACGGAGCCCTCGCGGAGGTTTGTGGCAAAGCTCAACGGTCTTCTCGACAAGAACGTTATCGTAAGGCTCTCGAGCGGGAGGACGTACAAGGGGAAGCTTGCAGGCTTCGACGCGAGCAGCCTCAGCATGGTCCTCGAGTCAGCAGAGGACTCGGAAGGGAAGAGGTGGCCTCTCGTCATGATAGGCGGCAACGCGCTGGCTGAGCTGATGCTGGAGGAGGGCTCTGTGTTCGATGCGAAGGAGTTCGCCGAGTTCCTCGTGAGCCAGGGCAACGTGGGGAGACACCTGATCAAAGTCTACGAGGACGTGAACGTGGTGGAGGTGGGCAAGATAGTGAGGGTCACAGACAGCGGCGTGGAGGGCACAGGCCCCATGGCTCAGAAGGTCCACACCCTCTACATGGAGTACCTGAGGTCCAAGGGAGTGAGGGTGTAGCCCTACATGAACATTCCCTTGGACTCCTGGTCCTCCTTTTCTACCTCCCTCTCCACCATCTGAATTATCCTCTCTGCCTCAGCCCTCTGGAGGTTTGCCATAGTCTCTAGCTCTGTGGGGCTCACCTCCTGCTGGAGCAAGCTGCGCGATATGACCTTTATCGCCACGAGCGTGGCGTCGTAGTCCACCCCCTCCACGAAGGAGTAGGGCAAGATCATGGTCGCTGGCACCTTCACGTAGTCCAAGTAAACGTAGAGCAGCGCCAGGGGACCCATTACCCCCAGGCCTACCTCCAGCTGCGGCGCCTCTAGCTGAGGCCCCTTGTAGAGGCTGTTGTGAGCCCACCTATAGCCGAAGGAGTCGCCCTGGGGCTTGAACTCCCTGCTTAGCCCTCCCACCAGCGTCACATACTTGAAGCCCACCCTGGAGATCCACCTTGCTATGCCAAACGTGTACTCGTCCATGAACTCCCTCTCCGGGAGGGCCCTGTTGACCAGAACTGTGACCCTGGCCTTGTCAGAATAGTAGATCTCGAAGGGGTATCCTATGCCGTCCTCCTCCACCACTATGAAAGGCGGGAGGAACTCTGTGAGCACGTAGCCCACCTTCCTGGCCTTGAGGGCTAACGCTAGGTACTTGGAGGTCATGTAGCCCACCATCCCGAAGCCCCTGAAGCCCGTAATGAGGATCGAGCCAGCAAGCTCCCTCCTGTTGATGCCTTTCATGACTATCTTCACTGCTGCTCCCTCCTCCCAACCTTTGCTGGAGCCTTATAGGGAAGAGGGAATACTGGGCTGAAGCAGTTAAGCAGGCTGCGGGGCAAATGGAATATGGGAGCTCTCTTGAAGCTAACTGCCTACCTTGGCTCGGACTGGAGGAGCAGGCTGGCTGAGAGAGTGTTGAAGGACCTCTCCGTCTACTTGGTCAGCAACTACGGGATAGGGGTGGAGCTTGACCTGATAGAGCTCCCCATAGGCGACCTGGACGAGGAGGAGTTACCCATCATCATACTCGAGGGGGAGACCGTGAGCAGAGGGGAGGTGCCCTCCATGAGCTCCCTCGTGGAGCTAGTGTTCGAGAAGATAGGGGCGAGGACGAACACCTACTTCGGCTTCCCTGCCCTCGAGGCATGACTCACCTTATTAAACCTCAGAGCCACCTCATAACCTGAGCCCCTGGGGTTGATGGCTATGGTAGAGGACGCAGAGAGGAGGTGGATAGCGCTGATGTACAAAACGGCAAAGAAGTACCACAAGCTCTGCCCGTACTTCGACAAGAAGACGACCCACTGCCTCCTGACCGCAACCCTGGACGGGAAGCTGGGGAGGTGCGACAGGGACGGGAGGTTCGAGGGCTGCCCCACCTTCACAAGGCTCCTCGAGAGGCTATACAGGCACTACATAGACAACAGGAGGACGCTGCCAAAGGACTTCCAGGACGTGGTGAACCAGGCCTTCACGCTCTAGGTGCAAAGGATGGAAGTGCTCCCAGTCATCCATAACGTGAGCAGCGCCCAGAGGCTCCTGGACTTCGCAAGGCTTGCCTATTCCCTCGGCGCAGAGCACGTGATAGCGACTAAGGTCTACGGCGCTGCAGCCCAGTCGGGCGTGCCTGAAGTCATGAGGCTAGCCCTAAAGCTGGGGAAGAGCTTTGCAGTCCTCCCAGACCTCCCCGACCTGCTAGAGATCTACAGGCCAGACATTGTGATCATGATGTACGGGGGGGCTGGGGAGCGCATAGACCCCTTTAACCCCCCAGTTTACAGGGGGAGGGTCGTTGTGGTGTTCAACGGGGGCGAGCCCGATTTCTCGCCTGTAGAGCTGAAGCACGGCACCCCCCTCTACCTTGCCGGAACTAGCCATAAGCTGGGGGCTATAGCTGAGGCTGCGATAGTTTTATATTTCTTAATGAGGAGAGGGTAAGGGGAGGAAAAGGGGGGCTTGGGCAGGCTCAGGAGGGCTACCCTCAGGGACATACTTGTGGGCCTTAGGCTCTACTCCAGCGTTTCAATAGACCTGGCCATGTACACCTTAGCCTTTGGAGACAAGCAGGCGGCCCTGGAGGTCCTCAGAATAGAGGAGGACATAGACGAGCTATACAAGGAGGTAATAGCAAAGCTCATCCTGGCCTTCAGAGACAGGTCCAGGGAGCCCGAGGCGATAGGCCTAGTGGACCTGGCCTCAGCGCTCGACACCATAAGCGACGCTGCAGGCGACCTCGCGACTGTGACCCTGAGGGGATACCAGCCGCACCCCTACGTCACCTCAGCCCTCTGCCACGGGGAGTCAGTGGGGCTCATCAGGAGCAGGAGGGAGAGCCAGGGAGTCCCAGCTAGGGTGGACGTGCTCCTCCTGAGGAGGGGGGAGAACTACGAGATAGCTCCCCCCTCCGCGAAGATCTCCCCAGGCGACATCCTCGTAGTGAGGGGACCTCTGGAGGAGGTGGCAGAGCTCTCCAGGGCCCTAGGGGAGGAGGGCTACGCTGGGGAGAAGTGTGCTGTGGAGGCGAGGGTGCAGGCTGCTGCTGGGGATCAGCTGGCGGCAGCCCTGCTCTCCCTCAAGGCCCTCTCGCGCTCCATGCTGGACCTTGCCTTCTACTCCCTTCTCAACAACGACGCGAGTATAGCAGAAACTGTGTGGGAGATGAAGGAATATGCTAACAAGGCCTACTTCGAGCTCCTGGAGCTCACCTTGAACTCCTCCTATCCTGGGAGGGCCCACGAGATGACCTCCCTCTTGGCCTTTGCAAAGAGCATGGAGGAGATCTCTGACGCAGCAGTGAGGATAGCCAACGTCGTGAGGAACAGGCACTACTCCCCTGTGCTCAGCCAGGTGGTGAGGGAGGGGGAGGAGGCCTACGTTAGGGTGAGGCTCCTCAGGCCCTACAGATCTCCTAGCGAGATGGGCCTTGAGGACAGGGGCTTCATCCCTGTAGCCCTCAGGAGAGCAGGGGACTGGAGAGCCCCCGTTCCCAATGCTCCTCTGGAGGAGGGCGACGAGCTCATCCTGAAGTTCTACAGGACGGGAGGTGAGGCAGAGGAGCTGAGGGGGCTGGGGCTGGTGGTAGGGCAGTTATGAACATTCCTCCTGAGCTTTGCACTAGGTGCAAGGGCTACAAGAAGCTCTGCGGCCTCTCCCGCTGCCCCATTCTAGAGAGCTTCCAGGCTCAGGTCAGGACATACATGAGGCTCTCAGGCCTCACAGCCCAGGGCTCCACCCCTCCCTCAGTGCTGGTAGGGGAAGCAGGCTACCCTAACGTGACCCTCCACTTCATGATCCCCGTAGGGGTTTACGGGGAGGAGGCTAGGGCCTTCGAGGATCCAGTGGGGTGGAGCAGGAGCAGGGTGGGCATAGACCACATCATAAGGTACAGGAGCGAGCTCCTCTCAGGCCAGCTGAAGGTGAGGGTGGACAGGCCAGAGGTGCTCTACGAGAAGGAGCTCGGGTTGGTTGCCATATCGGAAAAGCCTGTGGACTCTGAGCTCAGGCTCACGAAGGCCCCCATCCCTGCCCTCCGCTTCGACGGCATAACCAAGCCCATAGGGCCCAGGGCGCCTGCAGAAGAGATCAGGGTAACAGGCAACCCATCCGTTCCCCGGGCAATAGAGAGG
Organism: Acidilobaceae archaeon; assembly: GCA_039630105.1. GTDB lineage: Archaea > Thermoproteota > Thermoprotei_A > Sulfolobales > Acidilobaceae > DSZV01. The sequence goes on along the minus strand of JBCNVO010000039.1, from coordinate 5,603 downwards.
GCCTTCTTCGAGGAACTGAAGGCTGAGGAAGGGGCGAGGGAGCTCTACTTCCGCGGAGTGGACGTTTACCCAATACAGCGCCTTCTGAGCCTAGGCTTCATGGGGAAGAGGGGGAGGAGGAAAGTCGTGCCCACCCGCTGGGCCATAACTGCAGTGGACGACATAGTCTCGAGGGGGGTAAGGGAGAGACTGCGGGGGGCGCAGGAGGGGAGCTCCTTCGAGGTGTACTATGGGGAGTACCTAGGGGACAAGTTCCTCATATTCTTCAAGCCAGGCCCTGGGAGGTTCGAGTGGATAGAGGTCTGGCAGCCCAGGAGCTTCTGGGCTACCAGCTCCCCAAAGCCTGTGCTATGGAAGGTGGAGGAGAACTCGCTCGGGGAGGCTACTGCCAGTGACGGAGGCTTCTCTGCTGCCAGGCTGGCCATCCTCGAGTTCATGCTGAGGAGGGGGAGGAGGTGGGACGTGGCTATACTGAGAGAGATAACGCCTGGCTATTACGCTCCTGTGGGGAGCTGGCACATAAGGGAGACAGTGAGGAGGACCCTCGAGAGCCCCCCTGTGCTGCGTGAGCCCACGAGGGAGGAGATCAGGCAAGAGGCAGAGAGCAGGATGAGCCCTGAGGCCCTTAAACACCTCGGCGAGCTGAAGCTGCTCAAGAGGCAGATCAAGCTTACCGACTTCATGTGACCGTTAACTGGGGAGTTAACGGCGTTTAACCCCCCGGTTAACCAGGGTAGTAACGAGATAACACTGGCCCCCTCTCGAGAATAACGCATAGGGAGAATCAGATCAAGGGGCCGTTCTGGAGGAAGAGCTGTGGAGAGTGCTAGAGTCGATAGGGGAGAGGGTGAGGAGGGGAGGGCCGAGGAGTAGGACTGTCGACGCTATATTCCTTCTCCTCCTCTCCCGCCCCATGAGGTCTGGGGAGATAGCTGGGCTGCTCGACAGGAGCTCCCAGTACGTCTCCAGCTACCTCTCATATTGGAGGGCTAGAGGGTACGTGGAGTACGAGACAGGCCTCTGGAGGCTCACCCCCAAGGGGGAGGCTTACGCGAGGGAGATATACGAGAGGGAGAGTAGGGAGGAGGACGAGTACCTAGCTATGGCACACAAGGTCCTCAGCTCGCCCGTAAAGGTTGCAAGAAAAGACAAAAAGGGGGAAGAGGGGAGGGGAAAGTCAGGAAAGGCCTTGCAATTCATTGCAGAACAAAAAGGTAAAGAGGGCAATAAATTGCAAGAGAGGGTCTCTGTCTCCACCTGCGCCCTTAACTCGATAAAGGAGCACGTGAGCGAGGGGGAGTTGGAGGTGATCATGAGCTTGTTCTCCCACTACGCAAGGTGGGGGACTACGTATATGTACGTAGATCAGCTCCAGGAGAGGATGGGGGCTGACTTCGCCTGGCTCATGAAGGTTTTGAGGGATCTCCAGAGCAAAGGACTGGTGTACCTCTACACTGACCCTAGACTTGGCATGAGGGTAGGCTTCTCCAAAAGTCTGAAGACAGAGATAGAGAGGTGCCAACAGTAACAACTACTTCAAAACAGTATTATTGCTACATGGCTCGAGAGCTAGCGTATGGTTACAGCTTTTTACTGAGCATGGTTTGCATAATAGTTTCCCGTAATACCTCCTTCAACTCTTGCAAGAAATAGGTCAGGAGGCTCAACCCACGTAGTAGTTGTTACTAGCTGTTAACTGGGGGGTTAAGGGAGCTATAAGCCCAGAGAGGGATAACGATCGGGGGGAGAGGGTGAGGGCTCAGGAGGCGGCAGAGCTCGTCTTGAAGGCCACGGAGCCCTGTGAGGGGCGGCAGCCCTGGAGACCTGCATACCACGTCCTCCAGGGCGAAGTTCTCTTCCTCCTCCACCATAGGCAGGATAAGGCTCTCCCAGGCCCTAGGGATAGGGGAGGCTTCTGCCAAGACCCTCATAGCCAGGCTCAAGGAGCTTGGGCTTGCAGAAACCTTCCCAGATGGCATGAGGGCCAGCAGGAAGGGGAGGAGGTACTGAGGGCCATAGAAGGATTATAGAGATCAGCAAGGTCAGCCTGCCCTTCGAGGGCTGGGAGAGCTCTGTTGTGGCAACTATCAAAAAGTTCCCTCCCCCCAGGGACTTGGTGAAGGTGTACACCATAAGGGACAAGATAGTCATGGAGGGATGCGAGAAGGTCATAGTGGGGGGCAGGGAGGGGGGAGAGACGTTCTACCCTGGGCTGCCAGAGGAGATCAAGGCTGCCATAGACTCGGTGCTCACTGGCAAGGAGGAGGGCACCCTCATAGCTGTCCCAGAGGCCTGCAGGGAGCAGCTTGTGGCAGCGTCCCTGCGCCTGCTCTCCTCTGCTAGGACATAAACGTTTAGCTTTGGGAGCCAGGTAAACCTTGGGGGAAATCTTGAGGACACAGGCTCTTCTCTTGGTAGTCCTTCTCCTCCTACCCCTAGCAGGGGCGCTCGAGAGGAGCGCTTCTGGCAGCGAGGACCTGTACATAGTTTTTGCGCCCCTCTCAGATAGGCGGGGCATAGAGTCCCTTGAGAGAACTGTGGAGCAGTTAGGGGGAGAGGTCTTAGAGGAGTTCTCCCTGCTGAGGGCAGCCCTGGTGAAGGGGTCGAGGGAGCTAGCCAGTAGCTTAGGGCGCCTGGGATACCAGGTATCTCGTAACTTGGCGCTCCACCTGACCACTCCTCTACAGGCAGAGCAGCCTTCCCTGCGCCACGGCGTTCCAAACGTAGGTGCCCCCTCTGCCTGGGCGCTCGGGCTAAACGGGAGCGGCGTCAAGGTTGCAGTGATAGACACAGGGATCGAGAACAACCACCCATGGCTAATGAGGGGAGGTAAGAGCGTAGTTGCCTGGGAGGTAGACGCGACAGGGAAGGGAGAGCTGGACTACTGTGGCAAGAGAACGGCTCTCGCGAGCGCTCACGGAACGCACGTGGCTGGCATAATAGCGAGCCAGGACTCTGAGAACAGGGGAGTGGCGCCCGGCGTAATGCTCTACGACATAATAGCCTTTTCCAGGGACTATCAGTGCATTTATACTGACGAGGCCACCCTCATGAGAGCATTGGAGTACGCTCTGAAAGGCCCTGACGGGAGGCCTGGCACGGGAGACGAGGCCGACGTCATAAACCTGAGCCTTGGCACGGTCCTCCCCCTTGAGCCTCTGTACTCTGTTATGAGAGGCAGGGGAACGAAGCCTGCAATGATAGAGGCGCTGGAGAGGGCAGCAGCAATGAACAAGGTGTTAGTGGTTGCTGTGGGCAACGTTTATGGGATTAACCTGTTCAATACCCTCTGCCTGGCAAGTGGGGTCATTTGCGTAGGGGCTGCAGACGACGCGAGGAACGCTGACCCGAGAGACGACAGGCTAGCCCCCTTCTCCTCCAGGGGGCCGGGCTTTCCGGCCACCTTCGTGCCGCACCTAGTGGCCCCCGGGGTCTCCATAGAGTCCTCTGTGCCCACAGAGACAGGAGCCTTCTCGTTCCCCTTCTCTGGCACCTCCATGGCCACACCCTTTGTGACGGGAGCTGCAGCCATCCTGGTGCAGCAAGCTAAAAAGGAAGGAGCAGTGAGCCCTCGGGAAATCCTCAGAGCTCTCGTCCAGACTGCAAGGGACGTGAAGGGGTACAACGTTACCTGGTGGGGACAGGGAGTTCTACCTGCCATTACACGGAGTCACTCGTGTCAGACCAAGGAGCAGGCACCTCCTGAACATATCTGCGGCATTGAGGAGGGAAGTAGCTATAGACCTGTGGGGGCCCGGCCCCACCTCCTCGTTCCCAGGTTTGACAAGCTGGTGGTCAGTGAACAGCCTAGTAGACAGTCCCCTGGAGCTTAGTCTCAGCGTGGTAGCGAAAGAAGAGCACGGCCTAAGCGCAGTGCTTTAAGCCTCCTCTCCCTGAACGCTTCCAGGATCGCTTCTGCCCTCTCTCAGCCATTCTCTGCCTTCGTAGAGCTCTCCTTCAGGGACCTCCAGGCGGACTCACGGGAGGCCACTCGTATCCCAGGAGCAGCTCCTCCAGCTACAGGTTCCCCTTCCTCCTCACAGTCCCCCTGGAGTTACCTCCAGAGGGGGGACCCTTTCCTGCCTGCTCAGCCTCCAGCTGAAGGCCCATCTCCAGGAGCATCAGGGACATCCCCATGCTCTACGTGGACGTGAAGAAGCCCCTCCCCAGACCCCTTCTTCCTGAGCGCAGCTGTGAGCCTGTAGAGATCCACTACGACGTGGTGCCTGGGATAGCAGTGGTCTCCTCCTGGCACTGCGAGCACCTCCTACGACTACAACCACCTATACGTTTTCCTAGAGCCAGATTGTACCTCCTGATTGCGTGTGTGTTCCCCTTCGTGACCTCCCCGTAGAGCTGAAGCTCCTCATGGGCAGTGTCCCGCTGGTGAGGGAATACACTGGGCAAGGGAAGCGATCTCCTCTCCGCCCGGCTGGAGACCCTGGAGCTGGAGCTGAGGGGCCTCAAGGCCTCTGTAGCCAACCTTAATGCCTCCTCCTTAACCTGAAGACGGCGCTGGAGACCCTCGGGAGGAGCTCAGGAAAGAGTCCGAGAGGCGTAGGACAGAGGTGGACAGGCTCAATAGATCTATCGCAACTCTGCAGCGCTCAATGACTTCACTGGACGAGGCCGTGAGGGTCCTCAGCTTTGAACTCCGCAGAGAGTCCGAACAGCGCAAGGCAGACGTGGCACGCATAGAGCAATCCTTGACAGCCTTACAGAAGTCGCTCTCCTTGCTAGAGGAAGGGCTCAGGGCTCTGAGGGAGGAGCTGCAGAGGGAGACAGCTGAGAGGAAGGCAGAGATAGGGAGGGTCGAGCGGCTGATAAGGGAGGAGTCAGAGCAGCGCAGGGCAGAGGTGGCGCGTCTCAGCGAAAACGTTGGGCTCCTCCAGAGGATCCTCAGCTCGATAGAGGAGGCCAATAAGGCCCTCCGCAGCGACCTCCAGAGAGAGTCTGAGGCGAGGAGGGCAGAGGTATATAGGCTGGAGAGCGCCATAAGAGCTGCTCAGCAAGCAATGTCCTCCCTCGAGGGGAGCCTGAGAGCTCTCGGGCTGAGCCTTGAGTCGCTGGAGAGGAGGGCCGTGTCAGCGAACGAGAGCCTCAGGGCAGCCATAAGGGCTGAGGCAGAGAGGGTATCTAGGCTGGAGGGCGAGGCAAGGGCGCTCAGGGCCAGCTTTGAGGCGGCAGCGAGGGAGCTGGGCAACAGGATCGCCTCCCTCTCACAGGACGTAGACACTAGATCTCAGCAGCTGCAGAGGGAGGTAGAGCAGCTGAGGGAGGAGCTCGAGATAGCGCGTCTCGTGGGCGGAGGAGGCCTGCTGGTGGCACTGATCTCTCTGGGCGTGGGCGTCTATCTGGCCTTCCTCTCCCGCAAGCTATAGCTCTCCTCAGCTTTTTGCGCTAGCCAACCTTTTCCTAGCGCTCAGGGACTGAGCTGCCCCCTTTGCGACCCGCGCAGGAAATGCGGCCGCCGGGATTTGAACCCGGGACCTCCGGCTTGGAAGGCCGGCGTCCTAGTCCAGGCTAGACGACGGCCGCCTAGCTGCTTTTACCCTCTGAAACTTTTATAGTAGAGCGATGAGCAGCGCTTACGTGATCGTCTC
>JBCNVO010000038.1:0-52487 GCA_039630105.1 Acidilobaceae archaeon | reverse complement strand
TTTTAAGTCTTATAGTCAGGGTGCTAAAGACGTTCAGCAGGGCAGTCAGGTACATAGAGAACGTGGAGAGGGCGCTGGAGAGCCTAAGAGTAAAGGAGGAGGCCAAGGCAGAGCCCCTCCTAGACGCAGTTAAGAGGTATGTCTCAGACGCGAGGCATTACCTGGACGCAGGGGACGAGGAGACAGCGCTGACAATAGCCTCCTATGCAGAGGGCCTGCTCGACGCGCTAAGGTACCTTGGCTTGGGGGAGGTGGAGTGGCCCAAAAGGGAGATCACGAGGGTCTTCGTGGGGGGGACCTTCGACATCCTCCACCCGGGGCACATAGAGCTCCTCCACTTCGCCTCCCGCCTGGGGGAGCTGCACGTTGTCGTGGCGAGGGACTCCACAGTGGAGAAGGTGAAGGGGAGGAGGCCCGTGCTGGACGAGAGGTCTAGGCTGAAGCTGGTCTCCTCTCTGAGGATGGTGAGCAGAGCGCTTCTGGGGGACCCTGAGGACATAATGAAGTCCGTGGAGGTCGTGAGGCCTCACGTGATAGTGCTAGGCCCAGATCAGCCCTACGAGGAGGAGGAGCTGGCCAGGAGGGCTGAAGAGAGGCTTGGCTATAGACCTCGGGTGATAAGGTTCGAGGGGAAGAGGGAGTTCGGCAGGGGGATGAGGGGGTCGAGAGACTTAGTCAGGGCAATTTGTTCCCGCTGCGAGGAGAGAGGGGTTGAGAAGGGTTAGCGACGTTTACGTGAGGGATGCCTTCAGGAGGATCTCCTGGCGCTACAACCTCATGAACATAGTCATGAGCCTGGGCATGGATCAGGCCTGGAGGAGGAAGATGGTCAGCAGGTGCAAGATGAGGAGCAGCTCTGTGGCGCTCGACGTCTGCACAGGCACTGCCATGGTGGCAGCAGAGCTGGAGGGGGCAGTAGGAAGGGGCGGGAAGGTAGTAGGCGTGGACTTCTCGAGGGATATGCTCTCCGGAGCTGTGACAGGCGGTAACGGCACTGTGGAGCTGGTGGAGGGAGATGCCTTGAACCTCCCCTTCCGCGACAGGAGCTTCGACTGCATAACTGCAGCCTATTGCCTCCGCAACCTAGTGGACAAGAGGCAGGCTGCGAGGGAGATAGCTAGGGTCATCAAGCCAGGGGGGAGGTTCGTGGTCCTGGACCTTGAGATGCCCCGGAACCCCCTAATAAGGGAGCTCTACAAGCTTTACGTGGGGAAGGTAATACCTGTTTTCGGCTGGCTCATAGTGGGCCACATGGACGTATACCAGCACCTTCTGGAGTCCCTCAACCTCTTCCCAGGGAGGGAGGAGAGGAAGGAGATCATGAGGGAGGTGGGACTGAGAGAGGAGAGCTATGATCCTCTTGCCTTGGGAGGGATAGCCATTCAGACCTTCGTGGCAGAGGGCTGAGGGCAGGGTGGAGAGGGCTGTAGTGTTCGACATGGACGGCGTGCTCGTGGACAGCAGCGAGAGGTTCAGGATCTGCGAGCAGGAGTCTCTGGGGAGGAAAGAGTTCTGGAGATGTTTCCTGAGCGAGAAGTACATACACCTTGACAAGCCCAGGAGGGAGGTGGCGCAGCTCTTCCAGCAGTACAGGGAGAGGGGCTACAAGGTCTTCGTCGTCTCTGGTCGACCAAAGAGGATGATGACAGTAACCCTCTCCCAGCTGCTCGAGCTGGGGCTCAGGCCTGACCGCGTGATCCTGAAGGAGGGGGGCTACGAGGTGGAGCACAAGGTGAGGGTAATGAGGGAGCTGGCAAAGCGTTACGAGATAGAGGTGGTGTACGACGACAACCCCAAGGTAGCAGAGGCTCTGGGGAACCTAGGCATAAAGGTCCTCTCCCCCTAGCTCCTCTGCGCTCACCCCAGCCCTCTCCTTCTCCTCGAGCGAGAGGTAGAGGAAGGCCATCCTCCTCACTGCCTCCTTTATCATGGGCAATGCCTTCTGCATGCGGATTCCCAGCTCCTCCTCCACCTCCTCCCAAGGCCTCCCTTGGAGCGTCTTGGCTATGAGCACCCTCTCCTCCTCCTCGCTCAGAGCCCTGTCTCCCCTCTGCCAGTAGGTCCTCGCCAGCTCCACTATCACGTCGTTCACTGCCTCGTAAGTCATGAAGCCAGCGAGGTAGGAGAGGAGCCTGTCCCTCTGGATAGCTGTGAGGCGCGGCGACGCTGGGGAGATCCCCCTCGGATCTTGCGAAAGCATCTGTCTCCCCACCTCTGCCTCTAGGTCGAAGTAGGTGTCGTGGAGGCTGTTGAGGAGCTTGAGCTTGAACTCCCTTGCCCCCCTGTCTATGAGCCTCTGGGCCTCAGGCGTGAGGCCTTTGACCACGAGGGTGGTGTACTCGCCGCTCACAGGATTCCTGTCGGGGCTTATGTGGACTATCCTGTACCCGTTCTTCAGCCAGAACCTCAGGAGCTGCTCGTTTGCCCCGAAACCCGACCCGACCCAGTCTAGGCCGAGGGACCTTGCCTCCTCCTCCAGGAAGCGGAGGGCCTGCGATCCTATTCCCCTCCCCTGCACCTCTGGGTGAGTTGCTATCCTCACTATTCTCCACCCCCTCATCCTCCCCAGCTCCCTTATGCGGAGGTGCTTGAGGAGCCTGTCTGGGATTATGTTGCCGGGCAACTTCTCCCCCCTCAACAGGCCCTCGAGAAGCTCCTCGCCTATGCCGCCCTCTGCTGCTACCTGCAGCGCTGAGACCACCTTCTTCCCCCTCGCTGTCCTCACCGCCCTGATCAGGTGATGGGGAGCATCTGCGAGGAGCCCGACGTCGTCAGGCTCGTTCCTGTAGTGCGCCAGCACGTATATCCCGAAGAGCTCCCTCAGCGTCCTCTCCTCCTCCCCGAAGAGCTGCTCAGGCTCTAGCCTCACGTACTCAAGGTTGCTCCTCTTGATGTCCTCCAGGTCTGCCTCGTCCAACTGGGCAGGCTCTGCGTCTAGCAGCAGCGTGTCGAAGAGCCACCTCTCTATCGGGTCCCCCCTCGCGTAGCGAATGGGCTCCTCCATCTCCAGCGTCTTGAGCGCTACCTCCTCGCTCCTGGAGAGGGCAGAGAGGAACCTCACGCTGAACCCCCTCCCTGCCCCCTCGTAGCCGTGAATGGTCGCCGCAAAAACTACCCTGTCGTGATCCTTCAGGATCTTATGGAGGAGAGGCACGTGGATCCCGCTCGCCTCGTCCACAGCCACAACGTCCCCCCCTAGCTCAGGAATCTTGTAGGGCTCCCAGTACTCTATGCTGAACTTCTTGCCCTGTATCTCTATGATCTTCCCCTCCTTCTTTACGGGCCTGGGCTCCAGCCCTAAGGCCTCTGCAGCCTTCACTGCGAGCTCCATGAGGCTCTGCACGTTCCCTGCGTCGGGGGCGGTCACGAGTATCCTGACCCTGTGCTTCACTTCCCCCAGCAGCTTTGCCAGGCCTACTAGACCTATGCCCACAGCGCAGCTCTTCCCCCTCCCCCTGTCTGCAGTCACTACCAGCACCTTCTTCTTCCCCCTCTGGGGCCTCTCGTAGAACCACTCCATAGCGCTCACTACCTTTACCTGATCGTTCGTCAAGGCAAGCTCGTAGAGCTCGCGGGGGAAGGAGGGGCGCTGGGGCAGCTGCACCTTCTCCCTCTCAGGAGAGGCCTCCTCGTGCGGTCCCGAGTAGATCTGTTTGCCCTCCTCCAGGTCGAAGGCGAAGACGTTGTTGTGCTTCATGAGCTTCCTCTGGAACCAGGAGATGAATATGTGCCTGGGCTTCTCGTAGCCTGGCACGAGGAGGTTGCTCTTGAATATAGTCATTGAGGTGAGCCAAGACTCCCAGCTGGGCACCTGGAGGACTATGATGCCTCCTCCCTCCACTACCCCCACTAGCCTGCCCACGTCGTTTGGCTTCAGGTCGTTTACTAGGTCGAGCACGAGGGCCTGGAAGGTGGTGCCCAGGTACTTCTCGCTCTCCTCGTAGACTGCTATCGTGAGCTGGGAACTCCCCTCCTTGAGGGCCCTCTTCACGACCTCCCTCCTCAGCTTCGCGTCCTCGTACTCGCTGTGGTGGACGTAGAGCACCCTGACATCCCCTCCCCCTGCCCTCTTCACAACCCTCTCGTAGAAGAGCAGGGCCCGAGCAGTCGCTGCGCTCAGCTTTACGGGATCGCCTCCAGAGAGGACTAGAAGTAGCCTGTACCTGTTCTTCAGTGCCCTCTTTATGTGCTCGCTGAGACCTTTGATGAACTTCACACTCTTCTTCCCTGCCACAGTCTCCAGGTTAGCCACGACCTCCTCTACGACCTTCGCCGTCTCCTCTGGGCTGGTCAAGCTCCGCACCTGGGCGGCCAGGGTCAGGACCCCTCACGAGCCTTTAAAGCGTCCCAGTCCCCTTGAGGAGGGCAAAAAAATGATAGAGGAGGGGGAGCTGGTGACGGTTGTTGTGAGGTACAGGGGCGGGCTCCGCACTTACTACCTGAGGGCAAAGAGGGGCGCCACGTACACTACTCCTGCTGGCATTATCAGAGGCAAGGACATGGTGGGGGCAGAGCATGGAGACGCCATTAAGCTAGCTGAGGGAGTCGCCTATCTTTTCAAGCCCACGAGAAGGGAGATCATGGAGGAGTCGCTGGAGAGGGTAACGCAGGTAATATATGCGAGGGAAGCCCGCTTCGTCCTGGACGAGGCAGACCTGGCTCCGGGGCAGAGGGTCCTGGAGGGGGGCACGGGGAGCGGCTTCCTCACTATATACCTCGCAAGCGCAGTGTGTCCAGGCGGCAAAGTCTACTCTTACGACGTAAGGGAGGAAAACCTGGCTGCTGCCAGGAGGAACCTGGAGAGGTTTGGGATTGCACATTGCGCAGAGCTCAAGCTAGGGGACGTGAGGAAAGAGGTGACAGAGAGAGACCTAGACGCTGGCTTCCTAGACATCCCAGAGCCGTGGGAGGCCCTAGAGCACCTCTGGGAGAGGATGAAAGGGGGCGCCCCCCTCGTGGCCTTCCTCCCCTCCATGAACCAACTCTTGAGGCTCATCTCCCACCTCTACGATCACGAGGGCTGGGTGGTGACGAGGGCAGTGGAGCTGCTGGAGAGGGAGATAGAGGTGAGCAGAGAGGCCGTGAGGCCCTCGCGCTTCAACCCCTTCATGGGGTACCTCGTAGTTATGAGGAAGGTGCGGTCGCCCGGTTGATCCCTCCTCACCCCTCGGGCCCAGCTATCGCTCATCCCGCCCTCCTGATCCGCTCCATGCTATCTGCCACAGAACCTTTGAGCTCCTCCTCCCCCCTCCCGCCGAACCTCACCTGCTCGTATGCATGGGTGATCTCCTTGAAGGGCTCCTCCACCTCATGGCCCTTCACTGCTGCTAGGTACTCGCGGTGAGTAGTGCTGTCCTCCTTCCTCCTCCCAGTGACTATCTCCACGAACCTCACAGCCTCCCAGTACAAGGCCACAATGCTCCCCCTCCTCGCCCCCACCTCTGGCGGCGAGAGGGAGGCCAGAGTTATCCTCACCTTCCTCTCTAGGTTCAACGACTTGAAGAGAAAGAAGGCCAAAGGCACTGTCAATAGCACTGCTGCCAAAAGTAGAATGGGTATTATGGGGATGCGGAGGCTTGGCATTGTGAAGTAGCTCGCTCTCTCTGTAGGGAAAGATGGCCTCTGGACACTAGTCTCTGCCAGCTTCTGGGCCACGTCCCTCATGAGGTCGTTCTGGAGCAAAACCCTCTTAATGGTCTGTAGCTGCTCCACCTCTATGTTCCTAGCTAAAGTCAAGTTCCTCTCTGTGACCCTCCTGACTGCCTCAAGTGCCGCCATGTATCCCCTCGTGGAGAGGGCCCCTCCCATGTAGGATTTGGAAATGAACTCTAGGATCCCCTGAGCCTCTTTGCTAGTGAGGTTCCCTGCCTGGATCATCTCGGAAAGGGTCTCCCTCAGCTGGGGGTCATCTACCATGTCCAGAAGCTCCTCCACAGGGACATCCCTCAGCCCCCCAATGTTGAGGCCCCCCTCGCCCAGGGACCTCTCTATCAGCTCCCTTGCCTTTGGATCTCGCAATATGCAGTCCAGAGTGTCGCACTTGGCAAGGTTATCGAGGGAGGAGGCAGCAGAGGGATCTAGGTTCTGGAACGCTTTGGCGATTTGACGAAGGAGGTCGTCCAGGTCCTCCCCTGCAACAGAGAGCGGGAAGCCGTAGGTGTGAATCTTTGAAGCAATGGGCTCGCTGGCGAGGGCAGGGTAGGCAAGGAGTAGGATCAGGAGGAAAGAGGCCCTCATGGCGCTATCCCCATGAACACTAGCAATAGCTCTCCCATGAAAAGAACAGTCTCATAGTAGCTTAATATTGCTTTTTTCAGTACCTCGTCTGCCCTCTCCACGCTCAACCCTTGCTCAGGGTCCCAGAGGGCGCCCAGGTATAGGAGGAAGTACACAGCTGCCACAGCGAGGAGGCCTCCAAAGGTTGAGAGGAGGGAAGGCTCCCTCTCCTCGAAGCTGGAGGTGAGGCGGGAGAGGAAGAACCACGAGAGGGAGAATATCTGTGCAGCTATCACGAAGCGTAGCAGGGAGTCGTAGGGAGAGGGGATCTGCAGGTCGAGCCTGAAGAGGAGGAGCATAATCACATAGTATATGGGCGGCGAGATGGCGAGCGAGATCAGGGCGTTCCTTATGGAGCCCAGGGGCATAGAGATGGGAGCGCTGAAGTCGACGAGCTCCAGCAGCGCCTTCAGGGCGCTCTGAGGGGAGGGGCGGAGGAAGACGACGAGGGACTCCACTAGGTCTCTCACGAGGCCATAAACAGCGAAGATCAGGACTCCTAGCACAAAGGTGAGGCCTATGGGGTTCCTGAAGAAGAGGTCGACGAAGACTGCGAGGAGGGGGGAGCTCACGTTTAGCCTCCTCAGGAGCTCTGCGTAGTTCCACGCGACAGACGAGAGGAGCCAGGCTACAGCGAGAAGGGAGGAGAGGAGGGCTAGGGAGAGCAGGACTCCAGAGGCAAGAGTCCTGAGGTTTATGGAGGAGAGCTGGTTCTTCCTCCAGCCCGACCTCAGCACGTCAAGGAAGCTGAGCGCTGGGAGAGGGAGGATCGTTGCGGGGTTTATGAGAAGGCTGCTGTCCACGAAAACTGCTGATATAGCGAGGGCGAAGACATAGCTCCCAGCGCTCACGAAGAAGGCAGAGGAGAGGAGCAGGAGAGCTGCCAGCACAGTTGCCACGAACCTGACGAGCATGCCGAAGCTCTCCACTGTGGGCTCCAGCGAACCTCTTAGTATGTCATTGAGGGATTCAAAGCCTGAGAGAAGGCTCGACATGTTGGCAGAAAGAAGGGGGAACACTAGCAGGGCAGCGGCGAGGGAGGTCGCTATGGTCACGTACGGGCTGATCAAGTTACACCCTCTCCCTCTCCAACTTCATGACCATCTTTCTGGCCATGTCGTTGGGCGTCACCAGGACAGCCCCTATGCCAGTCTTCCTGAGCTCCTTCAAGGCGCTCTTCATCGACATGATCTCCTGGAAGCTCTTAATTCTGAAAACTGCCCTCTCCAAGGGGCTCGCTGTCTCTAGACCATAAAGCTGGGGCATCATGAGGAACATGTAGACAGAGCAGCGACCGCTCTCAGCTAGCACCCTCAGCTCCTCAGCTAGGGGCCTTGCGCCCTCCACTGTGGTTATCGCTATAACGTTGACCCTCTCGCGCGGGAGGTTCGTGAGGAGCTTCCTCGCCACCATCCCTTTCTCCATAGCCTCCCTCTGTTCTAAGAGGGCAGCCACCTTCATAGAGGAGAGAGATCGAATGGTCAGCGCATATCCCTTCTTCCCTCTCGTCATTCTGTTTCCGTTGAGTTCGCTGCCGTTGAGAAGGTAGAGGGCCTGGTGCTCGCCTTTGTCTGCAAAGTAGCGCGACAACACAGCTATCACCCTCGCAGCATGCTCGAGAGGGGTTTGCAGATAGGGGCCTGAGAACATGTCCCTCCCCGCTGCGAGGAGGATAACGTTGTACTGGGTCGACTCCCTGTCGAACTCCTTCACTGCCAGCTTCCCCCTGGCAAGGGCCTTCCAGAAGACCCGCCTCAGGTCGTCCCCTGGAATGTACTCCCTGGTGGAGAGGAACTCCAGCCCTTCCCCTGCCCTCGAGGTCCTCAACATGCCCCCGCTCCTGCTCACGCTGAAGAGGGCCCTCCTGAGCCTCTCGCTCTCCCTCGGCTTCACCCTGACCACTGTTTTCTCCCCCAGCTCTATCTCACTTCCCCTGAAGATGCCGAGGGGATCCCTGAACACTGCCCTCAGGGGGCCGATCTCGTGCTCCCCTATCCTAGCGAGGAAACTCACGCTGTAGCTCAGGCAGCCCTTTGGGGGCAAGGCGGCGAGGAGAGCTGGAGACCCTGAGGTGAGCTTGAGGTACTCCGGGTAGCGGAGGGAGAGCTCCACGAAAGATATGGGGACGAGGAAGGGGTTGCATATCTCGAAAGTGAAACGTAGAGGCCTTCCCTCGAGGGCTCCCTCATGGCTCGCCTTTACGCGCAAGCCCTCCAGGGAGGCCTGAGCAAGGGTAGAGTAGGCCTTCAGGAAGACCAGGAAGAAGACTGTCGCCAGGCCAAGCCTCCCCACTGGAGCCAGGCCAAATACGTCTGCTGTTATGCACAGCGAGGCGAGCAGCGTAAAGGCCAGTGTCCTCTGAGTGGTCCTGGTTATCATAGTACCCTCTCCTCTATCCCCCTCGCCTCCATGAGGCTGTAGCCAAGCGCCCTGAGGGCCTCCTCTGTCATGGAAATGGCTTTCCTCGTAGTGCGGTTCCAGAGGACAAGGGGAGGCCAGAGGGACTTGCCAGTAGCCCTCCTGTAATACTTGTTCATGAATTCCACGAACGCCCTAGCCCTTTTGCCCTCCATTCCCCTGTTCTGCAGGACAGCTATCGACTCGGGGGAGGAGAGCGAGGCACCTGTGGTGGAGAGGAGGAGGTAATCGAAGAGCTCGTAAAGCGCCACGAAGTCCTCCTTCCTCAAGGAGCTGCCTCCCTTCATGGTCTTGTCCCTTAGCGCTGAGTAGCCGTACCAGTGGACCTCTGTCACCTCCTTCAGGGGCCTGTCCACCTCGCTGGTCTCCCTTGTTGCAATGAGGAGGGAGAGAACAATGAAGGTGGCCACAATGATGAGCTCTCGCAGTGGGCTCGTGAGGAGGAGCTCTGCCACTAGGCTATTGAACAGGCTTGCGAGCGGGAAGAACCAGTTGGAGGGGTGAAGCACGTAGGAGAGGAGGGAGACGATGAGGGAGAGGGGATCCACGAGCTGAACAGTCGCCGGGGAGACGTTCCCATAGAGGATGTCGAGCGGGTTCATTGACTGGGCCTTCGTTGCGTCCAGGAGAACAGTGCAGTTACTGCAGAGGTACGATAAGGCGCCGCTGAGGAACTCCCTGTATACACTTGACTCGGAGCGGAGGACCTGGTTCAGGAATATGGAACCGTCCCCCAGCACGAGGCCCTTGCTGTCGAGAAACGCGTAAACCTGGGGGTTTGGGACTCCTATCTCCATCCCAATCGCATTCGCGTTCCCGTGAGCGAAGAGAGGGGAGGGCTTGTCGAGGAGGAGCACGTAGCTCCCCCAGGGCGCGTCCAGAGCTACGAGCGGGTACTCCCTCAGGGCATCAGCCCCAATGCGCACCTCCGAGCCGAGCTCCGCTAGCACCACGTTAGCGTTGCCAGTCTCATCTGCTACGAGCAGCTTCACCTCCTCGCATGACCTCACAGCCTCCGCAATCTTGCTCACCTCCTCCCCAGAGTATGATTGCTCTGGGGACACTATGACGATGAGCACGCGACACTTCTCTGGCAACCTCAAGTTCTCCCAGCTGTTGACCAAGATCACGCTGAAGTTCGCCCTGAGCATCTTGTAGAACTCTGACAAGCCCATGGGGCCCTCGTTCGCTGGGTGCGCCCCTACGTAGACAGGGAGAGCGAGGGGGCCTCTCTCTAGTGCTCCTATAAAGCCGATGAAGAGGAGGAGGAGAAGGGTGAGCAGAGGCACTAGAGTGATGCGGGTGACCTTTTTACGCAACCCGCTTTTCCTCCTTTGACGCAGCATAGACGTAGGCTGAGAGCCTTAGGGAGTAGAGGGAGGCAGAGAGCAGAGTGAAGCCTGCGAGGGTGGAGATGAGGGAGGTGGCAACCAGCCCCCTCTCCATGTAAGATATACCCCAGGTGATGAAAAACACAGCCAGGGCTAGAAGAGCTATGGAGATGGTGAAGTAGACGAGCCACCTCACGCTCTCGGGTATCTGGGGAATCCTCATCATATCACCTCAAGGCTTTGGCACAGGAACTTTCGAGAGGAGGTCCCCTATCACTACCTCTGGCGACACAGCCTCTATCTCGTACTCTGGCTTTATGACCAGCCTGTGGGAGAAGACGTGTGGAACGACAGATTTGACGTCG
This sequence comes from Acidilobaceae archaeon, assembly GCA_039630105.1. Taxonomy (GTDB): domain Archaea; phylum Thermoproteota; class Thermoprotei_A; order Sulfolobales; family Acidilobaceae; genus DSZV01. The sequence continues at coordinate 42,097 of JBCNVO010000038.1, read as the reverse complement.
TCAGGGATCACGTAGCTCCTGCCCTCCAGATGTGCCCATGCCTTAGCTGTCCTTATCAGGGCTATCGCTGCCCTTGGGGAGCCCCCTAGCCGCACTGCAGGGTGCTTCCTAGTCGCCTCCACCAGGTTAGCTGCATAGTCGTATATGGCCTCTTCTACCCTCACAGTCTTCACCTCCTCTATGGCTGAGAGCACGTCCTCTTTCGTCGCCACAGGCTTGAGGGAGGGGAGAGAGCTCTCTATGAAGTCTGCTTTCTTCATGATCTCTATGAGCCCCCTCTTCGAGGTGTAGCCCACGCTGACCTTCAGCAAGAACCTGTCCAGCTGGGCCTCTGGCAAGGGGAACACTCCCTCGAACTCAATGGGGTTCTGGGTCGCGATCACGATGAAAGGCTCCTCCAGCCTCAGCGTCGTCCCCTCTACCGTCACCTGCCTCTCCTGCATCGCCTCCAGGAGGGCAGACTGAGTTCTGGGAGAGGCCCTGTTTATCTCGTCTACGAGGAGGATGTTGGTGAAGAGGGGCCCTAGCCTCAGCTTGAAGTCCCCGCTCTTCTGGTCATATATGCTGCTCCCCACTATGTCGCTGGGCAGCAGATCTGGCGTCATCTGGACCCTCTGGAACTTGAGGGCCATGAGAGTTGCTATTACCTTAGCAGCCAGCGTCTTTGCCACTCCAGGCACTCCCTCTAGCAAGACGTGCCCCCTCGATAGGAGGGCAGCCATGACGAGCTTTACCTCGAGCTCCCTCTCCACCAGGAGCTGGTTGGCCTTTTCGATAATCAACGACAGGGGACTCAAAGAGTTCCCCCTCTGCTAAGTCATAAAGAGCCTATTAAAGCTCGGAGCTATGTCGTTACGCTGGTCACCCTGGCCTTACTCAAGAGGACGAAGGGGACTATGCTGGGGACTTCGATCTCCCACCACCTCAGCCGCCACCTCTCCCTAGAGAGGTTCTCCACGTTCATGAGGAGCTCTGGCATGGAACCTATTACCCTCACCCTCTTCGCGCATGCCACAGGCTTCCCTCCCCTCACGAGGAAGAAGGCATCCCTGGTGACAGTAGAGAAGGTTCCCTCCACGTGGTTCTGGAACCTAGTGTACCAGTTGTTCGTGGCGTATAACCCCTCGCCGAGAGCCTCCAAGAGCTCTCCCTCTGCGAGATCTCCGCCCTCGATCTCTATGTTGAACAGCCTAGGCAGGATAAGCCCTGCGTTGCCGGTGGACTTCTGGCCTGTGAGGCGAGCTGTCTTGCTGTTGTGGAGGAGCCCCCTGAAAGCTCCCCTCTCTATGATGTACTTGTCTGCAGTAGCAACACCCTCCTCGTCGAAGCCCCTGAAGCCTGGCAGCCTGCTCTCCCTCGGCACGTCCTTTATGCTCAACCTCTCGCTCGCCACTATAGCTCCAGGCTCCTTCCCCTGGAGGAAGCTGAAGCCCATGATGACAGACCCTGCGTTAGCTGCAAACGCGACGCGCTCCAGGAGGTTGCCAGCTATCATGGGCGAGAGGAGGAGCCTGTGCTCTCCCTCCACAGGCTCCTTCGGCAGGGAGTGGCACATATCAGCCAAGTCCGAGGCCCTCATGAGAGCCTCCTCAGCCATTCGCGGCTCCAGTGAGGTAGAGACCCAGGCCCACTGGCCGCTGTCGTCGCTCTTGAAGACGCGCAGGTAGCCGTTATAGCTGGTGATCTCGTACCCTAGATCTAGTCCGTTGCTGCCAAGGGAGTAGCTTTGGGAGTATTGAGCCAAGGTCATTCCTGCAGCGTCCCTCTCCTGCAGGTCAATGGCGAGGGTCGAGACGTCCCCCTCCTCAACAGCCTCCTTTATCTTCCTGTCGACAAATGAGAGGGAGGTGCCAGTAGGCTCCGGCAGGGGAGCATAGAGGGGGGAGGGCGCGAGCTTCTCGAGGAGGGCTGGCAGCTGCGAGAGGAGGGAGGAGGGTTCCTGAGCTGTATAGGTCGCGACGTTGACCTTGCCCCCCTTCGTTGCGTAGACAGCAAGGGAGTAGTCCTTCCATGCCTGAGTAACGCTGACCTCCCCGTTGGCGTACTTCACCATAATGGAGGTCGCGATATTGGCGCTGATCACGTACTCGTCCACCTTCCCTGAGAGGAGTCGGGCTGCCCTCTCTGCGATCTCCCTAGCCATCATCTTACCCTCACTCCTCTGAGGAGCACGTGAGGCCCTCCCATGGTCACGGGCAGGGGCTGAGGCGGCTCCCCCTTGCCGCATGTGCCAGCTGTGAAGGTGAGGTCTTTGCCCACGGCTTCCACGCTGGAGAAGAACTCCCTTGTGTTTATCTCGAGCACCACGTCCCTCACAGGCTCCTCCATCCTTCCCCCTCTTATCACGTAGGCCTCGAGCCCTACGTAGCGGGCGCCCCACCTGTAGTCGTCTATGTTCCACTCCATGTACTTCTTGATGTAGACTCCCTCCCTCACGCTCTCTATGATCTCCTCGAGGGTGTAATCGCCGGGGGCCATGTAGGTGTTGGCCATCCTCACTATGGGCTCGCTCCTGTGATCTATGGCCCTAGCTGAGGCGTTGCTCTCCAAGCCATATGCAGCAGCTGTCTCCCTGTTGTGGAGCATCTCTGCCAGCCTCCCCCTGTCTATCAGCGCCCTCTTCCTCGCCGCCACCCCCTCGTCGTCGTAGAGGTAAAAGCCGTAGCTGCCCGGGATGGTGGGGTCGTCGTAGACGCTCACCAGCTCGCTCCCTATCTTGCCTTCCTTGAGCTCCCTCCTGTAGCTCAGGCCTGCCTGAGCTGCCTCCCTCCCCATGACTCGATCTGCCTCGCTGGGGTGCCCTACAGCCTCGTGCATCGCAAGGCCCACTATCTCTGGCCCAAGCACTACGTCCATGGTCCCCTGGGGCGGACTCTTGGCTCTCACGAGGTTGACGTGAAGGCTGTCCAGGTCCTGCGAGATCTCCTCTGGCAGCTTCAGGGCGCTCACCACCTCATATCCTCCAGAAGCTCCCAGCTGGTTCCACCTGTTCGCCCTCCTCTCTCCAGCACTGGCAGCCAAGTTGTAGAATAAGGTAACTCTTGGTATCCTGCTCTCCACCATGGCCCCGTCGTTCGTCACCAAGAGCTTGTGCTCGATCCTCTCTGTATAGGAGAGGGTGTAGCTGTTCACCTTCATGCCCTCCCTGCTGAAGTTCACGCTCTTGAGGCTCTCAGAGAGGTCCGAGATCTTGTCCTCAAGGCTCATGTCCATTAGGGGCTTCCTCTCCACTACGCTGTACCTAGCGCTCCCCAGGAAGGCATGGCCCACCGAGGTGGCCCTCTTCACCTGCCGAAGGGAGCTCCTCGCAGCTGAGATCGCCCTCTGCAAGGCCTCCCGGAGGCCTGAGGGAGTTAGGTCAGAGGTGGAGGAGAACCCCATCGAGCCCTTGTAGAGCACCCTGAAGGCCACGCCCTCCGTTAGCGGCTGGGCTGCTCCTGCCAGCATGCCGTTAAAGAACAGGAGGTTTTGACCCTCCACGCGATGATACCTCGCCTCTGCGTACTCTGCTCCACTAGAGGAGGCCTCCTCCACCAGCCTCTGGAGCTCGTCTAGGGATACCACTCAGAACACCAATATAGGAGAGCTCAGAGAACTTATCTGTAAATATAGGCATGGGCTGCGGACTAACAGCTCGGATGACCTGACGACGGTCGACAGAGCTGTCGCGATGAAGAGCGTTCACCTGGGGGACAGCCTATTTCTACAACTGACGTATTAAGACTGGGACACTCCCTTATTAACTCCGTCTATTAACGAAATATTGGTGAGAACAGTGCTGGCAAATGCGTATGTGAAGGGGAAGGCTCCCAGAGCATGGAGGACAGATGAGAAAGAGCTGGAGACCTACCTCGTCTTGACGCTGGGTCTCGGCTGCTAGCTCTTTCTGCTCAGAGCCCAGCCCGCTGCCAGCAGAAGGCTCGAGAGGAGCAGCACTACTGCTGAGGAGGGCACTCCGTATATGCTGAGGAGGAACACCTGCGCAGGCTTCCCATAATACAGCATCAGGAAGATCACTAAGCTGAAGCCTGCAGCAAGCGAGAGGAGGGCGCTCCAGGGGGGAGCCCTCAGGTTCAGCCACGCCAGCAGGGTGAGGGGAGCTAAGGGGAGGAGCATGGTAGTGGTGAGCACAGCCAAGTCCACTATGTAGCCGACCCGTGCATAAGCGACGAGGGCCGCCGAGGCTACCAGAAGCGCTGCTGCAAGGTAGCCGAGCTGCATCCTCCTCCCCTCCGGGAGCCTGAAGCCCAGCTCCCTTGCCACCACCCCTGCAAGGCTGAGCACTATGCTATTCGCAGTTGTGACAGCAGCTGCTATAATGCTCACGAATATGAGCGAGGAGAGGAGAGGGTGCATTAGGGTTAGCAAAGTAGGCGTCACCAGGTCCCTCCTAGATGGCTCAACGTAGGGGACGAGTCCTCCCTCAGCTCCAGCCCTTGCGAGGAGCCCTATAGTAACTGCAACGATAGTGTAGAGAAGGCCAAATACAGCAAAGCCCCTCACCATGAGCGCGAGCCCTTCCTTGTCCCTCGGGATGAAGAGCCTCTGGACCACCTGAGGGTGGATCATGGCGAAGAGCATCCAGGGGAGCGTGAAGGAGAGGAATACATGGGGCGTCCAGAAGCTGCTCATGCCCAGGAGACCCTTGCTAGCGAGGGCCTCTGTGGCGGCAGGGAGGCCCATGTTCTGGTGAACGAGGAGGAAGAGCCAGGAGAAGTAGAGGAGGCCTGCGAGGAGCATGAAGAGGCCTTGGAACGCGTCAGTGAGGGCAACGCTCCAGATGCCTGCTATGAGACTCCACGCCAGCACCAGGAGGGCCCCGAGGAGCACGCCTAGGCCATAGTGCTCCTCCCCTCCCATCATCTTCGCGAATATCTCCCCAGTCCCCTTCATCTGAAGCGCAGTGTAGGGGACGAGGGAGATGAGGTATATGAGCGCAACGAAGACCCCCACTAGCCTGCTGCCGTAGTGATCTGAGAGCATGTCGGAGGGCGTTATCCACCCCCTCTCCCTAGCCCTCTCCCAAACCCGAGGGGCGAAGAAGACCAAGATGGCCACAGTCGCTGCCAGGTATAGCAGCTCGAAGCCGTGGGCGCCCACGCCCGTCGCGTACGAGAGCCCCACCAGCCCTACCATCATGAAAGCGCTGTAAGTCGTGGCAGCATAGGTCAAAGCTGCTACGAGCCCTCCCACCCTGTAGGAGCCTACATAGAAGTCCCTCTCCCCCTGCCTCATGAACTTCCTGCTGTACACAGCTATGAGGGTCCCCAAGAGCATGTAAGCGAAGAGGAGAATGATGGGGAGCATCACTTCCACCTCCCTGTCTCGAGCCAGCCGATCAATATCACGGCGAGCGTCAAGATGGTCCAGAACCAGTAGAGCAGCCAGTCCCTCTGCTTCGCGAAGACTGCATAGGGGGCTATGATCATGAGGGCAATGATCGCTAGCAACAATGCATAGCTCGTTTTCACCCTCATCCCTCTTTGGAACAGTTGTCCAGAAATTAAATATTTTAAACAAAGTTATTAGGTTAGGCGCCCTCCCTAAGCTGGGTAGGAGGGTGGAGCAGAGGGACCTAGAGATCCTCGACATGCTGGAGGAGGAGGGCCCCACTACCCTCTCCACTCTCGCTTTCAAGCTAGGAATGGCCAAGAGCTCTGCCTCCCGAAGGGTGAGAGCTCTCAGAGACCTCGGCCTGGTAGAGGTGAAGAGGATTGGTGGCATAACATTGGTCTACAGGGTCGCAGGCAGGCAGCCGCCAGGGACGATAAGGTTAGGGCTCCTCCGCGCCAGCGAGTACCCCTACGTCATAGAGTTCGCGAGGAGGCTGAGGGAGAGGTACGCCAGGGTCGAGCTGATAGTTTACGAAGAGGCCTTCAGACTCGGGATCGAGCTGGCGAGCAACAGGGTGCAGCTGGCCCTCGCGCCTGCCCCTACTCTCCTCCTCGCCCACAGGATCAGCTCGGGGAGGACGAGCATCATAGGCGGCGGGAGCGGCGGGGGGGCTCGCGTGATAGAGGGGAGGGAGGGGGCTGGACATGCGACGACCATGGCCTCCTCCATGGAGCTCTGCGCAGAGATGATGAAGCTGGAGGGCCCAAGGGTGTACAAGAGGAGCGGAAGGGAGATCTTGGAGGCAGTGAGGAGGGGGGAGACGAGGAGGGGAGTCGTGTGGGAGCCTTATGGGTACCTAGCAAGGAGGGAAGGGCTGAGGGCAGAGGACTGCGAGCTCCCCCTCTGCTGCCTCCTCGGTGCTCACGAGAGCGTGGAGGGAGCTGAGCGCATAGCGAGGGCCTTCAGCGAGTCGGTGAGCGCTGCCAGGAGATCTTCGGACCTTCAGCCCTATGCAGCTCTCGTGGGCCTGGAGGAGAGAATGGTGAGGGAGAGCTTGGGCTCCTACGTTTTCTACGAGGAGGTCCCGCTCGACGTGCTGAAGAGGCTGTGGCCCCACGTGAGGTCCTCCCTGCTCCCAGAGGACGCCATAAGCAGGGCTGTGAGGTCTCCCTAGTCCCACCTGGTGATGAGTCCCCTGCCAGGCCACCAGTTATACTTCCCGAAGACCACCATTATGGCTGGCACCAACACAGGCCTGACTAGGAAGGTGTCCACCAGAATGGAAACAGCTACTGCAAGGCCCGCCTGTTTCATTATGATGATCTCTGCTAGCAGGAGGGAGGAGAAGGCGCCTGCCAGGATCACGCCGCAGATAGTGATCACTAGGCCCGTCTTCTCCACTGCGTTCAATATGGCACCTACCTCTTTCTTTCCAGCCTCCAGCTCCTCTCTGATCCTAGAGGTGAGGAATATGTCGTAATCCATGCCCAGAGTTATCATGATGCCAAGAACTGTGATGGGGATAACCCAGTAGATAGGGGAGGAAACATGGGTTCCTTGGACCTCCCCTCCTATAGTCCAGTGGAAAACTGCTGCCACGACGATCATGCTGAACACAGAGCTGAAAATCACAGTGACCAAAAGTCTCAGGGGCACTAGCACTGAGCCCATGCCCACGATGAGATAGATCGTGATCAAGAGGACGGCGAGGGGGAGAGTATACGTGAAGAACTCGCGAGTTATGTTCGAGACGACGTCCACCCTTATGGCAGGGAAGCCAGTGAGGAGGGCACCCTCTGGTAAGAGCTTCCTTATTGAGGGCACCTTCTCGAATATCCTGTCGTCAAGCGGGTCGAGCGGTATTCCAGCCGTCACCACGAGGTAATCTCCCCTCTCCTCTACCTGCGCCCTCTTTATGAGCCCCTGCTCAAACATCTTGCTGAGCGAGTCGTCAAGCGTCGCGTTCTTTGGTGCCACTATCATAACCTGAGTGAACACGTGAGGCGCGAACGCAGTGAAGGCTGCCTTGCTCCCCTCCGCATACATGGAGTCCTCGGTGAGGCTGAGGTAGACGTTGCCCGACACGCCCAGCTTTACGAGGTAGAGGCCGCCGAGCGCAATGAAGGCCAACATGAAAGCGAGGAGGAGGAGCCTGTGCCTTACGCTGAGCTCTGCCATCCTCCTCAATATCCGCGCCTGCCTCTCCCCTGATATGCTTATGGCGCCGGAGGGCCAGAAGGTCCGCCTTTCTCCCAGGAAGTAGAGGATCGCGGGGAACAATGTGTAGCTGGAGAGGAAGGCCACAGCAGAGGCTATGCTGAGGGCTATCCCTATGCCCTTCACCGCGTCTATGGGGGTGAACGCGTATGCCAGGAAGCCTAGGACAACAGAGATGCCCCCCAGCTGCAGGGCTCTGCCTGCTCTCCTCCACGCCAGGTAAACTGCCTCCTCCCAGGAGGCTCCCCGTCTCCTCTCCTCTGCTACCCTGAACAGGTAGAAGACTGAGTAGTCCACTGTTATACCGAAAACTATTGGCACCATGAGCGCCCTCGCGAGGTAATGCACGTCGAACTGGAGGGCAGCAATGCTGAGGACTCCGAAGCTGGCTACCAGGGAAGCAGCCGTCGCAAGGAGTATGACAGCGGGAGCAGAGATGCTTCCCACAAAGAGAGCGAGGAGGATGACGACGAGAACTACTGTTGCCACGTCGATCCTCCTGATCTCAGCCAGTATCCTCTCGCTCAGGTCCACGTGGAAGGGCACGCTGCCGTAAAAGAAAAGCTCCTGGACTACTCCCTCCGAGCTCCTCCTCATCTCTCGAATGATCTCAGACGCCTCTCCCACCGCTATGCTCTTCGTGAAGATGACGTAAACGGCAGCAGTGTTGCCAGATATTAGCCTGTCCCTCAGCTCTGGCGGCAGAAAGTCTGGATATGGGACTTTCGCAGACATGAAGCCCTCGCACGCAGCAATGGCGTCCTCTGCTCTCTTGCCGGCGACTGCAGAGAGGAAAGCCTCCTCTAAGCAGCTGTCCACTGCCTTCAGGCCCTCCCCCACGAGGCTCGTCGCAGCGCTCTCCGGGTCTCCTAGGAGGAGGAGGAAGGACTGGAAAGAGAGGCCGAGCTTTTCGAGGTCATATGCACGATATATGTGCTCTGCAACCTTGGTGGAGTTGTTGAAGTCTGCAAAAGTGAAGTTAGAGAGCAGCTTAGATGCCTCAGGTCGAAACAAGGGAACAGACTCTATGATAGCTTCTCTGGCTGCCCTCTCAGGCTCCATGGAGGCGGAGAGGGCTCTGAAGCGGAAGTCGAAGAGGGAGAGCAAGGCCCTCCCTTGCGGGGGCAATTGAGCGTTAAGGGTTTCGAAAGCCACATCAGCGGGCGCAGGATGACCTGCAGAGAGGGCTGCCTGGTAAACCCTGAGGTAGGAAAGGGCGAGACCATATGAGAGGTTCAGGAAAGAGCGGGCCTCCTCGTAACCCGCCTTTGCCTCCCTTCCAAGGGTAGCCAGCTGGGCTCTCTGCTGCAGGGCTTCGCGAATGTTAGCTGCGAGCTCCCCTCGAACTCTCTCCCTCACCTTCTCGTAGACTCCGTAAGGGCTGACTATGCTTGCCTCGCGACCCCTGAGGACCTCAGCTAGCCTCTCCTCGACAGCCCTTGCAGTGGCCAGGTCGTTAGGAGAGAACAGCACAACCATGTAGTCTCCAGCAGTGTAGTTCAGAGACCTAAGCAGCTCGAGGCCTCTGTAGCCCTCCGAGCTCTTGGGAACGAACTCCTCCTCGTTGTACTGCAGCCTCCTGTCCAGCTCCAGCGCCTGCGGCACCAGGACAGCAATGAGGATAGCCCACGCAAGGAGGGTCGCCACAGCGTACCTCTTCATTGTCCCTTCACCTTTTCACCCCTTTGAAGCAGACGAAGCCTGCTCCCTCGAGGTCCTGGGAGGGCTCCTCGGGCCCCCTCGCCTCCAGCCCAGACCTCAACGTCCCTGCCGCCTCCACCACCTCGAACCCTGCCTCCCTCATCATCTGTACTACCTCCCTCTTCTCATAGAAGCGAGCCCTTGAATAGTACTTATGCCCTCTCCTACCTAGATCTGTATAGAGCTCCCCCCATGGAGAGTCTCGGGGGACCACGCAGACCACAACCACTCCCCCTCTCCTCAGTACTCTGAAGGACTCCCTCAGCAGCCTCTGAGGATCGTCGGCAAAACATATGGTGACGACGAGGAGGACAGATCCCAGGGAGGAGTCAGCCAGGGGTACGTCCTCGCCTGTCCCCCTCACCAGGTGTTCTACTCTCTTCCTCGCCAACCTCAGCATGGCGCGGGCAGGATCTATTCCTATGCTAACTCCAGCCCTCCCTGCAAAATAGCCAGAGCCTACGCCTATCTCTGCCCTGGGCTCTGGCGATCCTTTCATGAAGCTCTCGACGAGCCTCCCCTCTGACTCTGCTATCTCTGGGTGCTCCAGGTACCACCTGTCGTACTCCTCTGCGCCCTCCTCGAAGAGATCGCTGGTCGACATGTGGGTCACTCGTGGGTGAATATAAGGTCGTAGCTTTCACCCGCCCTCTCCACCCTAACGAACCCGAACCTGATCAGCTGGAGGCGCGAGTCCGGCCCGTATTCTCTCAGCGCCCTCTCAGCCACAGCGTGGAGCCTCTTCAGCTCCAGGCCCTGGGGCACGTAGATCTTCGCTCTGACAGCTCCCTCCAAAGGCGCCCACTGAACCACCTGCAGCTTGCGGCGGAGGGCATACTCGAGCTCCTTTGAAACGAGGACAAGCCTGTTGCCCTCCACCCTCACGTTTGCTGCTCCCATGAGCCTGAACTCGCTCAACACGAGGTCTCTCTCGTCAACTACGATCCTGTCCCCGCTGCATATACGGTACCTCCTCTTCCTATCCGGCACGTCAGGATGGTAGGGGATCTCTGCCTCCACGCATTCCCCCTCGTACACCATCTCCCTGGGCTTCACTACTGCCATTATCCTGTCAGCCCTCTTGTCAAGGAGAACTCTGTTTGCTGCAGAGAGGTTAACCCAGCTGACTGTGGCATCGCTCTCCTTTATGCCTACAGAGAGGATGACCTCCCTTATCGTTTCTGGCAGTATCCCCCTTCGCCTCAGGCTGGCAATAGTGCCGAAGCGAGGATCGTCGGGCCCCAGGAACTCCTCCTTGCGCTTTGAGAGCAGCTCCCTGATCTTGCTCTTACTAAGGATGAAGCCCTCCAGCTTTAGCCTGCCAGTGTGGATGAACACTGGTACGTCCCAACCCATGCATTTGTAAACGTAGAGCTGCTTCTCTGTGTTCACCTCGTGCTCCCTCCCCCTTATGACGTGTGTCACCCCCATGAGGCGGTCGTCAACGCTCACAGAGAAGTTGTATAGGGGCCAGACCCAGTACTTGCTCCCCACAAGCGGGTGAGGATGCTTCTCCACGTCGATGAGCCTCAGGGCAGCCCAGTCCCTGATGCTGGGGTTAGGGTGAGCAGGGTCTGTCTTTATCCTCAGCAGCGCCTCCCCCTCCCCAAATGCTCCTTCCACCATCTTGTCGAACTGCTCGAGCTGCCACTCTGGCTCCCTCTCCCTCGTGGGGCAGTACTTGCCTTGTGAGAGGAGCCTTTTGCCCTCCTCCCTGCACGTGTCTATGTATGCACAGCCCCTCCTCAGCATCTCCCTTGCCACATCGTAATAGATATCTAACCGCGAGCTCTGCAAGTACTCCTCGTGCCACCTCACGCCTAGCCACTTGAGGTCCTCCCTTATGGCATCGTATGCCTCCTTCAGGGGGGTCTTGGTCCTTGGGTCCGTGTCCTCGAACCTGAGGATCATCTTGCCCCTGTACATCTTCGCGTACTCGTCGCAAAGTATGGCTGGCCTTGCGTTTCCTAGGTGGATGTAGAAGTCTGGGTTGGGGGCAAAGCGCAGCGTTACCCTCCCCTCTAGGGCCCCAGGGAGGGGCTGGACAGCTCTCCTCTCCTCCCTCTTCCTCTCCTCTGACAGCTCTGGGAACTCCTGCTGGAGAAGGGCTCTCTGCTCCTCTGGGCTCATGCGGTTGATCTCTGGGACCACCTCCCTGGCCAGCTCGAGTATCTGCTTAGCGTTGGGCCTCATCTCGGGCCTGTCGCTCATTATCATAGAGAGAACACTCTCAGCCCTCGCCCTGCCCCCGTGCTTCACAGCGTTCCTCAGCGCGTAGGCCTTGACTAGCCTTGCCAGCTCCTCCATGGCTCCCCTCCGGGAAGGGAGGAGGGGAACTTAATTACCCTATTTTGGTGAGGAGACGGGCAGCCTCGCTGACTGCGTAAACGTACCTCTCTGGCTTCCCTGGCAGCCAGGCTATGTATACGACGAGTCCCCTCACGTCGCTCCTCACGGAGCGCAGCTCGCCCTTCCTGCTCGCGATTTGGGCTATCGCCTCCCCCTCCTCCACCCTCTCGCCCTCCCTCGCTATCAGCCTCATCGCAGAACCCCTGACCTCGAAGAGCCTCACAGCGCTCCCCTCCTTCACGAAAACGCCCTCCCTGTTCCTCACTATGAGGAAGCTCCTCAGGACCCTCCCCTCTGGGCTTATTGCCCTCCCCCAACCCTCCTCGTAGAGGACCTTGCAGAGCTCCCCCTTGCCTATCTCAAAGGTCCCCCTCTCGAGGTCCACGCTCGCGCATGGCTCCCCAGGCGTGCCCTCTATGTATAGCTCTGGGAGCGCGTACTCCTCCTCGCCCGACCCCAGACTACTTCTCCCTCGCTACAGAGTAGTCAGCCATCAGCATCAGCACGTCGCGAGCCGCCGGGTCCACCACGTCGCGGATCTCCTTCAATATCTCCTTCGCCCTCTCTGCGTATGCACTCGCGATCTTCATTGCCTCCACGTCAGCGCCGTAGAATCTTATGAGCTCTGCAGCCTTCACTACCTCCCCCTCGCTCTTCTGAGCGCTCGGATCGAGGACTCTCATGAGGAACTCCCTCTCCCTCTCGCTCGCCCTGCTCATGGTTAGGAGGACGAGGAGGGTCTTCTTGCCCCTCCTGATGTCGTTGTAGATGGGCTTGCCCGTCTTCTTCGGGTCGCCGAAGACCCCCAGATAGTCGTCCCTGACCTGGAAGGCGACTCCGAGCAGGTTCCCGAACTGGCCCATGAGCTCCACCACCTCGTTAGAGGCTCTCGCTGCTAAAGCGCCCAGCTTGGCAGATGCCTCCATCATCGCTCCTGTCTTGTGGTAGACCATGTCTAGATAGTCAACAGGGGTGACGTCCCACCTGTTCTCGAACATTATGTCGTAGGCCTGCCCCCTGGACACCTTTATGCCGGCAGCAGTGAGGACCTTCATGGCCTCGTGGGCCTCCCCCTTGCTCATGCCGTGCTCCGTGGAGAAGACTATGAACCTGTAGGCATACGCGTGGAGGAGGTCCCCTGCCAGTATAGCCCAAGACTCCCCCCACAGTTTGTGGACTGTGGGCACCCCCCTCCTGTACTCGTCCTTGTCCATGATGTCGTCGTGGACGAGGGTGAAGTTGTGGGAGATCTCGATGGATGCGGCGAGAGGGACAGCCCTGCTCTCAGCCTCTATGCCTCCCAGCATCTTTGCCGTGAGCAGGGCTATAGTAGGCCTCAGCCTCTTTCCCCCAGCCTTGATCAGGTGAAGGGCAGCCTTGTACAGCTCCTCTGGCGTTCCAGTTAGCTTCTCGTATATGTAGTGGTCCACTATCCTGGCGTACTTGAAGAGCGTGTACTCTATGTTCTCCATCCTCCCGCCCTCCAGAGATGGGAACTTAACCTCTGAACCCTTATATAGCGGTCCACGTCTATGCCTCTCCCCTCCAACTGCTCCCTCAGCCTCCCCTCCACGATTATGGGGGCCTTCCAAAGGCCTCCTACATGTCTCTCCCCGGCGAGGAAGGTGGCGACCTTGAGCTGGTAGATCGTAGCCTGGAGGAGCCTCCTGAGAGCGTCTTCGCTGCTGTTTACCAGAGCCCTGAGCGCAGGAAGGGCAAAGCCTGCTATGTCAGCGCCGAGAGCTATGGCCCTCGCAGCGTCAACTCCGTTCCTTATTCCCCCGCTCCCTATAACGAAGGCCTTGGGAGCTGCCAGCCTGGCCTCCACTATGGCTACTGCAGTGTGAGTCCCCCACACGTCCTCCAGGCTCCCAGCGGGCCTGAGGGGCTCCCCGTGCCTCGCCTTAGACCTCAGCACCTCTGCCTTGATCCAGTTAGTCCCCCCCAGCCCCGCTACATCGAAGCACCTGATCCCTGCGTTGTACAGGGTAGCAACGGCTCTCCTGGAGAGGCCTGTGCCCACCTCCTTCACGATCACAGGGACAGAGAGGTGAGAGGAGATCTCCACGATCTTCTTGATCACTCCTCTGAAGTCCGTATCGCCCTCGTCCTGAAAGGCCTCCTGCCCAGGGTTAAGGTGGATAGCCAAGGCGTCTGCCTCCACCATCTCCACAGCCCTCTCTGCCTCCCTGAGGCCATAGCCCTTTGCGAGCTGGGGAGCCCCTATGTTAGCCACAATGACTGCCCTGCTCGCGCTCCTCCTGACAATGGCAAAAGTCTCTGCCACCTCCTCCTTCTCTATGGCCGCGCGCTGGCTCCCCACGCCCATGGCAATGCCGAGCTCCTCTGCGATCACAGCTATCTTCTCGTTTATCCATGCAACGTCCTTGTGCCCCCCTGTCATCCCAGTTATCATGAGAGGGGCCCTTAGCCTCTTCCCCCCACAGAACTCTACCCCAAGGTCCACCTCCTCGAGGTCCAGCTCAGGGAGCGGGTTGTGGACTATCCTCACGTCCTCGAGGAGGGTGGTCTCGCTCGACTCCACCTTGCTGGCCAGCAGCAGCTTCACGTGCTCGAGCTTCCTGGAGACTGTGTCCCCCTCCAAGCCTCTTGCCCAGCTCTAACATACTGACCTTCTTATCTCTGAGCTACCCTCGTCCCCACGTCTTGACCCATGAGCGCCTCGAGGAGGGAGGGAACGCCTACTATCCTCACGTTCTGGACCTTTCTGGACGCCAGGAGGGCGCTCTCGACCTTCTTGAGTATGCCGCCTGTAACGTCGAACCCCTCCCTCTTTAGCGCCCTCACCTCCTGAAGGGAGCTCACAGATCTCATTACCTTTCCGTTTTCGTCAAGCACCCCCTCCTCCCTTATGACATATATTGCACAGTCTGCCCCCAGGGCCTCTGCTATTCCTATCACGAGGTCGTCGCCGCTCACTATCCTCGTAGAGCCGTCAGCTGGCAGAGCATCTCCATAGGTCACGGGCAGGAGGCCCAGGGATATGTCTCTCGCAAGGGCTGCAAAAGAGCAGCTCTCGAGGCTGGGGGAGATGCAGAGCGAGTGAGGGGGGTGGAGCGTGGGGAAAAGGTTGTGGGAGAGGAGCACCTGCAGGACTCGGGCAGAAAGCTTCAGCATGGAGAACTGGATGGCGCTTGAGTCCTGAGGCGATAGCCTCCCCCTCTCCCTCAGGATCTGGCTGACAGCGTAATGGCCGAAGCTGCCCCCGCCGTGAACGAGCGCTGCCCTCCCGCCCCTCTCCCTGAAAAGGGCTAGAGCCTGCGCTATGGCCTGGAGGTTCCCCTCGTCCACTGTCTCTGGCAGACTCTTGTAAGTTATCGCTCCCCCTCCCAACTTCACTATTGCCAACTCACACCTCACTGCCCTCTCCCCAGCCCTCGAGGCAGAGAAGGGAGAAGCTGTTATATGTGCTGGGAGACCAGAGGCAGCCTCTCTCTGGCGGAAGGCCCCACACCATGCTTGCTATGCCGTCGTGAAGGGGAGCAAAAGCCTCGATGACCTCCCTGGGCTCTTGCCCCTCCCTCAGCCTCAGGGACACCTCGAGGACAGCGGAGCCCATGAGGTGCACTATAGCACCGTAGAGCTCCTCCCCCACGAGCTCCCTCGTGACCCTGCTCCCCCTCAGCCTCCTCCCGCTGCGCAGCGAGGCCTTTATGCGAAAGCCCAGCTCGAAGGCCTCTGCAAGGTTCCTGTACGCAACAGGAGTGCCCCTGTGGGCTGAGTACCACAGGGCCTCGTAAACGACCCGCCAGCTAGGATCTGGGACGTCCTCTAGCTGAGCTGCTATTTCGACAAGCTCTTCAGCGCTGAGCCTCTCCCCGTGCTCCTTGTGAAGGGCATAGAGCAAGGCTGCAGAGAGGGCGAAGTATTCGTTAGCCTGCTGGCTCTGGCGAATAGGGTTTACCCTCGCGCAGAGCCTCAAGTCGAGGCCTGAACTGGCCCTCTGCCAGAGGCTCTCCAGCTCCCCTCTCCCCTCCAGCCTCGGCTCCTTACAGCTCCAGAAAGAGAACTCAGCCTCCAGCTCCCCTACCGGCGCTGCGATCACAGGGTTCTCGCTCCCAGGCACAGGCACCCCTAGGAGCACTGCGGGCAGAGCTATACGGAGCCTCAAGTCCTGGGCACCTTAGCGCTTGCATACCCGACAACCCAGTCCTTCTCCCCCGTCACGTCCCCAGAGGTGGCGTGGGAGAGTAGCTGGGGCCTAGTGCCCGCCATCTTCGCTATCTGCGCCACCATTGCCATTGCGCCGGGACCGCAGGCGCTCACGCTGTACTCTTCCACTGCCCTGAACACGCCCTCAGGGTCTGGCTTCAGGAACTCCTCCAGGACTAGGGAGTCCTTCTTCAATGCAATGTCGTGGGGCTCGTAGTGGTTGAGGTCAGAGGTGGCGACGACCACAGCGTCGACTCCCGCCTCCTCCCTCACCCTCATTGCTGCCACAGCGAGAGCTCTGGATATGCTGGGGACCTGAGCCATGACAGTTATGGGGACTATCTTGAACCTCTCCCCCAGCACGAACTGGAGGAATGGCAGCTGTACCTCGAGGGAGTGCTCGTATATGTGAGCCTTCGTGTCGGGCGCTGCTATCCCAGAGAAGGCAGAGATGAGCCTAGCTACCTCCTCGTCCACCTGGACGTCCCCGAGTGGGGTCTTCCAGGCCCCCTTAGGGAACACAGAGACCGCCAGCCCTAGCCCTGTGTGATTGGGCCCTACCAGGATCACAGTCTCTGGCACCCTCTCCCTCGACAAGTGGTAATACGCGTGGGCTGCCACAGGGCCGCTGTACATGTAGCCCGCGTGGGGGACGAGGAAGGCATAGGAGAGCCTCTGGCTGCCATGGCCAGAGGGGAGCTGCTGGGGGCCAAGGGGGTGGAGGAAGCTGGAGCGGATTGAAGAGAGCAGCTCCTCCCTCCTCTCTGGGTAGAAGCTGCCCGCGTGGTAAGGGTGCCTGA
This sequence comes from Acidilobaceae archaeon, assembly GCA_039630105.1. Taxonomy (GTDB): domain Archaea; phylum Thermoproteota; class Thermoprotei_A; order Sulfolobales; family Acidilobaceae; genus DSZV01. The sequence goes on along the minus strand of JBCNVO010000038.1, from coordinate 25,523 downwards.
TCACCGGCTGCACCATATGAAGTGAAGGGCAGGGAAGTTAAATCCCTAGGCCTCCTCCTCTGCCAGCTTCTGCGACATGAAGGCCTCAGGGCCCACGTCGAGGTCCTGGTCTGGGGCGAGGACGTTCCTGTTCCTCAAGATCTCCCTAGTCAGTATCCAGTAGAGCAGCGCCAGGCTTCTCCTCCCCCTGTTGTTGGCAGGGATGACCAGGTCTATCATCTCCACCTTGTTGTCTGTGTCAGCAAAGGAGACCACAGGGATCCCTGCCTTGAAGGCCTCCACCAGCGCTTGCCTGTCTGTCCTAGGATCTGTGAGGAGGACCACGTCGGGTTCCATGTAGTGCTCCAGCCTCGGGTTAGTGAAAGTACCTGGGATGAAGCGCCCTAGTATGGGCTTGCAGCCCACGTACTTGCACATCATACTGGCAGGCCTCTGACCGTAGACCCTCACAGAGACCACTGCTACCTTCTCTGGCTCAAACATGGAGAGGAACCTGCCTGCTATCTTCAGCCTCTCGTCCACCTTTGCCACGTCGAAGATGTAGTAGCCCTCCTGGATTATCTTGTAGACAAACCTCTTCATGTACTTAGTGCATATCTGAGTTCCCACGATCACGCCCATCTTCTTGTACATGTCCACTGGCACAAGGGTGGACATCTAGCCTCCCTCCCCTACGTGGAAGTACTTCCTTATTACTTGATCCCTCTCCTTCCTGTAGGTAGAGTAGAGGGCCAGCTCCTCAGCGTAGGTCACGGTAGTGTAGAGGGTCCTCCTGCAGCAGTACCTCTTGACCCCAAGGCTGTCCAAGACCTTCTCCGGGCTCTCCCCAGCCTCCACCCTCGACTTGAACTGCTCCCAGAGGTGACCGAGGGGGGCGCCGCAGGTAAAGCACCTAACTGGTGGGAGCACCTACCGTCACCTGTAGGACCTCTGCCTCCTCCTCCTGGCGCTGTACATAAGCGGCTTCTCTGGCTCTGTCCTCCTTGGGTCTCCAGAGAGCATGCTCCTGTCGTACTCCAGGAACAGCTTCTTTATGCTCAGCCCGATCTCCTGAAGGGCCTTGCACTCCTCGCTCTCCTCCTCGCAGCTGAAGAACTCGACGAGGCCCCTTGCTATGGCCATCCTGGCAGCCTCAGCCTGACCCATGAAACCGCCGCCGCTGACCTTCACCTCTATGTCCACCGTGTTCCTGATCTCGCTCCCCACGAGGAGGAGAGGCTCCACTATCTTGAGCCTGGCCACCTCGCCAGGGTAGAGCTCTACGGGGACGCCGTTGACGAGAACCTTGCCGCTCCCTTTCCTGACTGTCGCCACTGCCACTGCAGTCTTCCTCTTCCCCGTAGCTGTGATCAGCCTGCCCTCCAGCTTCTCAGCTATGCCTCACCACCCCTCCACCCTAACTCCCTTGCAATGACTGCAAGGGGAACAGGTCTCCTGGCGAGCCTCCCAGAGCTCGCCTCCTCGAAGCTCACGAAATCCTTCCCCTTCAGCTCCTCTGGCACCCCTACGTACACCCTCAGGGACTTCATAGCCCTGATCCCTTTGTTGTTTTTGGGCAGCATGCCCCAAACGGCAGCCTTGAGGAGCCTCGTGGGGCTCCTCGGCCTCTTCGGCCTCCACCTATGGGAGAGGTGGCTCCTAACTCCTAGTATAGTCCTCTTGTAATAGTAAATTAGGGCTGACCTGTCTCCGCTCACGACCACCTTCTCTGCGTTCACCACGTAAACTCTCTTTCCGCTCAGCAAGAGCTTAGCCAGCTTGCTCGCCAGCCTCCCCAGGATCATCCCCTCGCCGTTCACATAAACCTCCTCTGCCATAGTCTTCACCTACTTTATGATCCTCACCCTCTGCGCCTTAGGGTTCTTCTCGAGGGCCTCCTTTAGAGTCATAGCGCTGCACCCGGCAGCTGCTAACTTCTCCTTCGCTGTCCTGGTGAACCTGAGGGCCGCCACAGTCACTCTCTTCTCAACTCTGCCCGTTCCCAGCACTGCCCCAGGCACCACCACCATCTCCCCCTCCTCAGAGTACCTGTTTACCCTGCTAAGGTTCACCTCTGCCCTCCTCCTAGCAGGGCTCTCGAGTTCCTCAGCTACAGCTATCCAGGCTGGGGCCTGCTCTCTCCTGCCAATTTCCCTCAGCTGCACTATCAGCTCCTTCACCAGCTCGCTGGTCGGCCCAGTTCGCCTCATTCACTTCACCTCTAATGCCTCCAAGCTCTCTCTGAGCCTCTTAACCTTATCCTCAAGGACTTTTGTGGCCTCCAGAATTGTCCTCAGAGGGCTCAGAGCCCCGGTGGTTTCAAGCGTGTACTGGAGGGCTCCCTCGTCGTACTCCACGCTCAAGGCACCGCTGCAGGAGGTCTCCACGCAGTACCTCAGAGCGCTGGTGTTCCTCCCGTAAAGCCTGACCTCCCCTTTGCCCCCTCTCTGCAAGGCCTTCAAGATCTCTGGGTAGGCAGATATGCACTCCAGGCACTCCTTCCTCACCTCTGAAGCGTCGTACCTGACGACAGGGGTATATGTGAGGGCTGAGATGGTCGCAGGGCTCCACTTTGCGTGCTCCTTCCCCCTCCCCAGCCTGGCGTAGGCGACGAAGTGCAGCCTCTGCCCCCCAGCCACGTACGTGATAGGCGTCTCTGGGTACACTGGCTTCACCTCTGGGTCGTTGACCTTTATGTCCCCAGCCTTCACATAAGCCCCAGCCTTGCCCTCCTCCACGCTGTAGTCCAGCAAGAGCTCGACGAAGCAGTTAGGGTTCGGCGGCTCCATCTCTGCGCACACCTCTGGGGGGGAGTACTTCTGGATGGCAGCTTCAGAGGTAAGGGTCGCGAGCCCAAGCCTGTGGGCTATCATTTCGTCGTATACGTCAGTGTTGTTGTCGTAAAAGTAAACGAAGTCCACAGCTATCGTGGGCACGTCAGAGAGCACCAGCCTCCTTATTGCGCTCACGTAGTGCAACGGGAACCCTTCTACCAGCGCGAAGAGCCTCCTCTCCCCTATCTCCCTGATCTCCACTTTCTTCAACCTATACCCTCCTTCCTCTCCTGCCGCCTGGCCTCCTGGTGGTGTCGTGGGGTATGGGGGTCACGTCCTCTATTCTGCCTATTATGAAGCCCGACCTTGCCAAGGCCCTTATTGCTGCCTGCGCTCCTGGGCCAGGAGTCTTTGGACCATGGCCTCCGGGGGCTCTGACCTTTATGTGGATCGCCACTATTCCTTTCTCGAAGGCCGACTGCGCCGCCTTGCTGGCAGATATCATGGCAGCGTAGGGAGAGGGCTTCTCCCTGTCTGCCTTCACCACCATCCCGCTGCTTACTCTGGAAACTGTCTCAGCACCACTTAGGTCAGTTATGTGGATGTGGGTGTTGTTGAAGCTGCTATATATGTAAGCTATGCCCCACCTAAGCTCCCTCGACACCTACACCACCCTGCTCAACCCTCTGGAGGAGAGGGCTTCCAGGAGCGTAGCTCACTGAGGGCTCCTCCTTCAGGCTCACTAGGTAACCGGGGGAGGTGACCCTTCTCCCCCCTATCGCTATGTGGCCATGGGTTATGAGCTGCCTCGCCTCGTGAATGCTCTTTGCCAACCCCTTCCGGAAGACTATGGTCTGGAGCCTCCTCTCCAGTATCTGCTCCGCAGTGAGGCCTAGGACTGCGTCGAGCGAGACCTCGCCGCTCACGAGCCCCAGCTCCTTCAGCTTGTCGAATATGGCCTTGAGCGCAGCCTCCCTTGCGCCAGAGGGCAGCCCTAGAGTCGCCCTTGCCTTGTGCCTGAAGTTCCTGGCAAAGGTCTCTGCCTTCCAGAGCTCCCTCTTGTTCTTCAGGCCATACCTGCCTATGAGGTCTATCTCCCTTACCAACCTCTCCTTTATCCAGGGATGCTTGGGGCCTCGCCAGGTCCTCCTGGACTTCTTAGGGTCTCCCAGCTCACATCACCCTACTTTTTCTCCTCCTTCTTCTCCTGCTGGGGCTGTGCTCCCCTCTTCTTCCTCACTCCCACCGTTATTCCGAGCCTGCCCGTGGTCTTAGTGCGCTGCCCCCTCACTTTGTAGCCAAGCTTGTGCCTTATCCCCTTCCAGGTCCCTATCTTGATCTCCCTCTCTATGTCCCTCCTCACGTATAGGATCAGCTCGGAGCCCAGGAGGTGCATGTCTGCTCCTGTCTCCACGTCGTTCCTCCTGTTGTACATCCAGGTGGGCATGCCTATCTTCGTCATGCTCTGGAAGGCCTCCTCGATCTTGGCCACCTGCTCGTCTGTGAGATATCCTACGAGGAGTTCAGGGTTAAGGCCCAGGTGCCTTACCACAGCGAGGGCTGTGGAGTAGCCTATGCCTTTGATAGAGGCAAGTCCCCACAGCAACTTCATGTTGCCGTCCAGGTCTGTGCCAAGCACCCTCACTATGTACCTGAACTGTGGGACTGCAGCCTCCACGTTTCCTCCCCAGGCCTATCGCTGTCCCGGGTATTTAACTGTAGGCGTTACCTCGCCTTGGCCTTGAGCTCCTTTGCCTTCTCTACTATCTCCCTCACCAGAGGTTCTGCCTCGCCTGCCTCCACTATGGCAACGCTGGAGGCCTGGACCTCTATGCCTGCTGCCTCCCCCAGCCTCTTCTTGCTTGGCACGTAGACATATGGGACCTTCTTCTCGTCGCAAAGGAAGGGCAGGTGCATCACGATCTCTGCCGGGTCTACGTCCACTGCTATCACGACCAGCTTCGCTATTCCCCTCTCTGCTGCCTTAGTCGTCTCGTTGACCCCCTTCTTCAGTTTGCCCGTGTCCTTTGCCTTGCTCACAGCCTGGTACACCTTCTCTGCCAAGTCCTCGGGGACCTGGAACCTCACATGAGGTGCCTTGGGCATATCATCCTCCTCCCCGCTGGGTCGTCGTGCTCCTCTCCCTTATCAACCCTTATAAGCCTATGGACAGCGCTCTGTAGAGCGATGCGCCATGAGCTGCCTAGAGAGCATTGGTCCGGGCAAGGGAGCACCTCAGGTCGTCAACGTAATGGTCGAGATACCTATGGGGAGCTCTGTGAAGTACGAGCTGGACAAGGAGAGCTGTCTCCCTAAGGTGGACCGCTTCCTGTATACCAGCATGGTCTACCCCTTCAACTACGGCTTCGTGCCGGGCACCCTTGAGGAGGACGGCGACCCAGTCGACGTGCTTGTGATAAGCAGGGAGGCGGTCCTGCCTGCCTCGCTCATAGAGGCGGTCCCCATAGGGCTGCTGGAGATGGAGGACGAGGAGGGCGTGGACAGCAAGGTGATAGCAGTGCCTAAGCCAAAGCTCGACCCGTACTATGCTGCCTGGAAGGACGTCTCGGACTTGCCAGAGATCTTGAAAGACAGGATAAAGCACTTCTTCGAGCACTACAAGGAGCTGGAGCCCGGGAAGTGGGTGAAGGTGGTGGGCTGGAAGGGGGCTGAGGAGGCGAGGAAAAAGATAGCTGAGGCAGTGAAGAGGGCGAGAGAGGGCAAGGGATAGCATGAGCATTGCTGCTGTGAGCAGAGAGGGGGCTGTCCTCCTCGGCAGGAGCTTTGCAGCTGACGCCCACGCGCCGAGACCTGTCAGGATCGTCACTCACATCCACGCAGACCACATAGTGGAGCTCGAGAGGAGCTTCCGCGAGTCGACCCTCATCGTAGCTACAGATTACACGATGGAGCTCCTCGAGATACTCGAGCGCCGCGTGCCAGAGGTGAAGAGGGTGAGCATGAGCTACGACAAGCCGCTGGAGATACTGGGGGAGAGGGTCACGCTCCTCCCAGCGAGGCACATTGTGGGCAGCGCTCAGGTCATGGTGGAGGGGGAGGACTACAGGGTGGGCTACACCAGCGACTTCAAGATGCCCGGCACTCCCCCCATGAAGGGGCTGGACGTGCTCGTAATAGACGCTACCTACGGCAGCCCCCGCCTCCAGAGGAGGTGGAGCGACTTCGAGGCAATGGCTGCCCTAGTAGGCCTAGTGGAGGAAGGCCTCAAGAGGGGCCCCGTGGAGATCTATGCCTACCACGGCAAGATCCAGGAGATTATGGCAGAGCTCAGGATAAGGAAGGTGAGGGAACCCTTCGTGACTGACCTGAAGGGCTACAAGATGGCAAAGGTGGCGGAGAGGTTCTACGAGATCGACCTGGAACCCCTCTGGACGAGCTCAGAGGAGGGCTCGAGCTTCGTCAGCTTCCTCCACGCGGCCAGGTTCGACGAGAGGAGGGGAAGGGGGACGAAGATATTGGCAACGGGGTGGGAGCTCAGGGCTCCTGCAGTGAGGGTGAGGGATGGAGTGTACAGGGTAGGCTTCAGCGACCACGCCACCTTCAAGGACATCATGGAATACGTGAAGGAGGCAATGCCAAAGAGGGTCATTGTGGATGCCTACAGAGGCACAGACACCAAGATCACAGCCAAGTACATAGAAAGGGTGCTTGGGATACCTGCAGAGAGTCAGCCAGAGCTCTGACCCTCCTCTGCTGTTCTCTTGAACTTCTCTGCTGCCATTCCTATCAATGGAATGGCCACAGGGGGAGCCCTGATGCCCTCGTCCAGTATGACATTCCAGGTAGAACCGCACTCCCAGCACTTCATGAGGGCAACTCTCCTCTGGTTGTCAGAGAACATGCCTATGGAGATCTCGGAGGAGTTGCCGCAGTAGGGACAGGTGGGCTTCCCCACGGACTGGAGCCAGGTGTAGGTGCAGAAGTGGCAGACCATGTAGTACTTGTTACCCCTCTTGTACATGGTCTCGCTCCTAGCCCCGCATACGGGGCAGAAGGCAGACTGCTCTGCTATTGCCTCCCTCCCCTCAGCGAAGGCCCTTGCTATGGCCTGGAGGGCCAGGAGAGCTGATCGAAAGCCCTCCTCCTCTGAGTTGCCAGAGAGGGCTGCAGCTATTGCTCTCTTCGCGTCCCCAACCTCCTCCCCTATCTCCTGCGCCACAGCTCTGACGAGCTCATGGAGCTCCCCGCTCGACTCGAGCTTCGCGAGGAACGAGGACAAGGTGTCGCTCTCCCTTGCCCTATCCCTCACCTTCTTCATGATCTCCTGCTGAACGTTCTCCACCTTCTTTATCCAGTCCACGTTTATTGGAGCACCTATGAGGTGTGCGTACTTCATTAGCGCGGAGGCAAGCTCCTCTGCCAAGGGACCTCACCCGCCCTGCATAGCATCCAATCTCTCCTTTAAACAGAGAGCTAGATGCCTCTGTTTCGTTGACAGCGCAAGGCCTAAGGTGAGCAGGTCTAGGATCGGGCTATGATCACCTTCGCACCCAAGCCCAGAGAGGAGCCTGTTGTGCCTCAGGGAGATTAGGAGAATGCCTAAGAGGAAGTAGTAAGAGGAGAGGGAGAGCAAGGCTAGAAGGAAGGAGGCCATGCTCGGCGATCTCCTCTCCAGGGCTGCCTCTGCGTGAACGAGCAAGAGGAGGTGGTAGAGCTCGAGGGTCCCCCCTAGGAGGGCAAGGGAGACGAGCAGAGTGAGGAGCACAGGGGACAGCGGGGGGCCCAGGAGAGCTGCGGGTAGAGTCAGGAGGGCAGTGCCAGAGAGGAGAAGAGGGCCAAGGGCTGAGAGGACGCCGCTCCCTAAGCCCTCGGAGACCCTCCTTGCCCTTTCAGAGCTGTCCAAGGGCTGCACCGATAGAAGGAGGGAGGAGAGCTAATCAGACTGTCTTCTCTCCTCTCGACAAGCTGCTCAGGTACTCGTCCAGCTTTATGACGTTGTTACTCTCGTCCACCACCAGCTCCCCTGGCACCCCGAACCTGCCGAGGAAGAAGTACCAGACTGCTGCAAGAGCCCCTATGCCTCCCAGGAGGGCTGTGCTTGCGGGCGTCATGTCCATTGCAGAGATCGCGAGGCCTCCCAAGTTGAGGGCTGTTGCTGCCAGGGGAACGAGGACGTCCCGAGCTGGGGGCAAAACGAGTCGACTCATCTGCACTACCAAGAAGGGAGCCCCAGCAGAGTTAATGGCTCGTCCAACGATCCAGAGGATCCCAGTAGCCACGCCTAGGTGCACAAAGGCCTCCCTGTAGCCGAAGGCCTCAGCGAAGCCGAAGGTTATGGCAACTGTCAGGAGGCCTACGAGCAGGGTGGCATAGTGAGGCTGCCTGTGCGCGTTAGTGGCCTGGAGGAAGGAGGGGGCAGCGTTCTCCCTCGCCAGGTTGAAGAGTATCCTGGCTGCAGCGAGGGTAGTGCCCACGTTCGACACCAGGAGACTCTTCGTGGCTATCAGGAACACGAGGAAGGCAGGGAGAGGTCCGTACATGGCTACTAGCTCTATGAGAGGCTGTTCAGACTCAGAGAGGGCTGCGAGGCCGAAAGGCCAGAGGGCTACCATTGCATAGGTGCCCAGCACCATGGAAAGGCCTCCTAGTATGAAGGCCAACCACATTCCTCTCGTCACATTGTTTGTGGGGCTCCTCGTCTCCTCGCCGAGATACGTCGCTGTCCCCACGCCGTCCAGGCTAACGAGTATGATCATGAAGGCTAATGCTATGCTGCCTAGGCTTGCCTCAAAGGGCGGGAGGAGGAACTCTGGCTTAACCCCCTGCATGAGGGAGATGGCGAAGAGAGCAAAGAGGACAAGCACCTCGAGGGTTGCTACAACGAGAACGATACTGCTCAGGAGCCTCTGTATGTTCGTGGCAAAGGACACCACGGTGGGGTATAGGAGGCTGAAGAGCAGGACGAGGGGGAGGAGGAGGGGCGAGAGCTCCGACAAGCCATAGGAGCGCAAGATCGTCGACGTCATGAGGTAAACGGCTATCACGTTTACAGCGTTGAGCAGGATGAAGGAGAAGAGCTCTATGATTGCCTCAGAGAAGGCCAGAGTCCTGTTTCGGAAGGCAGCGTAAACGAAAGTGTAGTAACCGCCTGGGCTTGCCAGCTTCCTGCTGTATATGGTGAGGGTGTAGACCCACATAGCGCTAGCAATGAAGGCCAGGAGGGTGGCCAGCACTATGTCCCCTCCTGCGTATGCGACAGCTACAGTCGTAGTGGAGACTACGCTCCCCAGCGGAGCGGTGACTGCCATGGCCTGCGCATAGTTCTCCTTTAGGCTCAGCGCAGCGCTGTTCAGTTTCGCCAGCCCCACTTCTCATTCCCTATAAGCTTTGCTATAGAATTCCCAGAATTAATAAAGGTTACTCTTTGGATTAACGGTTTAAGTCTCTAAAGTAGGAAAGAGAGATTTACAAAAAGAGAGCTATTGTAACGGGCGCTAGAATGCCCAGGAGAGCAGTCAGGAGGGCTGCGATCAGCAGGACCAGCCTGTACCTCTCGCCCAGCGGTCCCCTTGGGTTGGGGCTTGCAGAGGTCATGTCCCTGAAGGCCCTTATGTAGAAGGCAGAGCTCACGCCGCTGTTCACTAGGGCTATCACGAGTAGGGGGAGGGAGTAGCTGGCTAGGGGGAAGAATATGTACAGCTTGCCCCAGAAGCCGAGGAGGGGCGGGATGCCCAGCAGGCTAGCAAGGAGGGTAGCTGAGGAGACTGCAGAGACGTTGTCGCGAGAGAGGAGCCCCTTCAGCTCCCCTCCGAGCTCCTTCCCTCCCTCTGCTATCATGGCAAAGAGAGGGGTCTTGCTTAGCGCATAGGCTATGGACTGGATAGCTATGCCAGCGAGGGCTAACTTCGCGAGCTGAGTGTCAGGGAAGGCAACGATCACTGCCAGACCTGCCAGGACATATCCCATCTGTGCTATGCTGCTGTAAGCCAGAAGTCTCTGCAGGTCTCCCGTAGTGAGCGCTGCAAGGTTGCCATAGCTCATAGTGAGGGCAGCTACTATCGCTAGGAAAAGCGCTGCCTCCCCTGAACCGCCGAAGCTAGAGGCAATGGTCCTGACGAGGAGGGCTATGAAGCCCAGCTTTACAGAGCTTGCCACGAAAGCCACTACCCTCCCATCGGCCTTGCCGTAGACGCTGGGGAGCCACCAGTGGAGGGGGAACAGGCCCAGCTTGAAGCCAATGGCAGCCACTGCAAGACCAAGGACCATGACGCTAATTGAGCCCCCTTCCAGGGGGGCCAAGACGTCAGAGCCCGTCGTGTAAGCAACGCTAGTGATCCAGAGGGCTATGACGAGAGTTGCGACTATGCCCACGTATATGTACCTCACAGCTGCCAACCTGCTCTCCCTGTCGCCAGGGAGGGATATCATGACGTAACTGATCACAGAGACAAGCAGCCATGAGGCCACTATGACCAGGGCGCTGTTGGCTCCTGCCAGGAAGAAGAGGCCGAAGAGGGAGAGCGGCAGGAGGCTGTGGAAGGCAGGATAAGAGCCCCAACTCATTGCAGATTGGCCTGCAGCGAAGAGGAGCAGGAGGGCAGAGGCAGAAGACCCTAGCAACAGCATGGAGGTGAGGACGTCGTGCTTTATGAGGCCTTCAAAGAAAGTCCCGCCGCCCGTCGTTAGGAGGTAAGCAGAGGCAGCTGTGAAAGCTAAAGCGCCCATCCAACTAAGCAAGTTCACGAACTGCCTGTTCTGGGAGAAGAGGGGCACTAGCAGGGAAGTGACGAGAGCGAGGACGACCAAGACCTCTACGACCACCACCCTACTTCACCCCATCAGCGCTATAATGAGGAGAAGAAGCGCTATCATAGAGGCCAAGTACAGCGCCATGTAGTAATCTGTAGCTCCCCTGTGGAGCGACCTCAGCGAGTTTGCAAACCAGCTGGCTGTTGCTGGAAGGCTGCTGTGATAGGTGAGGTCCACTCCCTCGTCCATTGCAGCTGAGAGGTTCGCCACTCTCCAGCCGTTGTTCCTGAAGAGCCAGTACATGAGAGAGTTGAGGTACCATCTGTCGAAGAGGAAGTTGTAAATGGAGCTCCAAGGAGCAGTCGCAACTAGCTCTGAGAACTTGATCTTGAGGACGTAGTATGCAGCGAACACTGTCAGGGCTGAGAGCAGCACCAACGCTACTACTGCCAGAGCAGTGCCAGAAACGCTCACCTCTGGCACATATGAGGTCCTGAGCGCTAGGGTGAGGAGGGCCATATCAGAGTACGTTTCAGCCAGGTAAGGCCATACAAGACCCAGGAGCAGCGAGGCTATTGCAAGCAGCAGGTACGGTATCAACATGGTGGGCGGGGCCTCGTGGCGCTCCTCGTGGTGAGCAGAGCTCTGGGGCGGGAGGTGCATGGTCCTCAAGATAGCCCTCACTGTGTAAGCTGCCGTTAGCGCTGCCGTAACTATCGCTAACCCCCCTAGCAGGGGAGAGGCAGCGAGAGCTGAGTGTATGACCAGCTCCTTACTGAAGAAGCCAGAGAGGGGCGGAAGGCCAATGAGGCTGAGCCCTGCCAGCCAGAAAGCTATGGCAGTGAGCCTCATGAAGCCTGCGAAGCCTCCCATATGATCGATGAACCTGCTGTGGGCAGCGTGGATCAGCCAGCCCGCCACGAGGAACAGGGCCGCCTTGAACACTGCATGACTAGCTAGGTGGGACATACCTGCCACGACGCCCTCTGCTATCAGCTTTGCGTCCAGAGAACCCACTAGGAGCCCTATGGACGCGGCTCCGAGGAACATGTAGCCTATCTGGCTGGCAGTGGAGTAGGCCAGGATGAGCTTCAGCTCGTCTGAGACCAGAGCCATAGTGGCCAGAGCGAAAGCTGTTATTGCTCCGAGAGCAGCCATGAAGAGGAAGAACGGATAGAGATCGCTGACCAGCCCTGCAGCCAGCGCCCCGCTCAGCACTATGGGCACGAACCTGAGGAAGAGGTATATTCCAGCCTTGACCATGGTGGCTGCGTGGATGAGGGCAGAGACGGGGGTGGGGCCTGTCATAGCTGTCACGAGCCACTCGTGGAATGGGAACTGGGCGCTCTTCGCTAACATGCCAAGGGAGAATATGGCCAATGAAAGCGACAAGATCCCCCTCGCGTTCAGGTCAGCCATCCAGGCAGGCGCCCTCTCTGCCAGCTCCACAATGTTGAAGGTCCCAGTGGTCAGGAATATGGTAGCAGCTCCCACTAGCAGAGCTATGTCGCCCACCCTGGTGAAGAGTATTGCCCTGAGGCCGCTGTGGGAGGGCTCAAAGAACATGGGGAACCCTAGGGCATACCTGTTAGGCCTCCCTACCCACTTCTCCTCCTCGTCAGTGTACCAGTGACCTATCAAGGCATAGCTAGATAATCCAGTCCCCTCCCAGCCTATGAAGAGCAGGACTATGTTGTCTGCCAGGACCAGCAGCATCATGCTCCCCACGAAGAAGGTGAAGAACAGGAAGTACCTCCCGTAACCCCAGTCTCCCTCCATGTACTTCGTGCTGTATATGGCTATGAGAAGGCTTACCCACGACACCACAATGGCCATGATCGAGGAGAGGCCGTCGAAGTATGTGCCAAGGGTCACGTTGAGCCAGGGGATCCAGAAGAAGTCGCCGCCGGAGTACAGAGGCCTCCCTTCAGAGAAGACCTTTGCAGCAGCTTGAAGGGAGATCAGGGCTGAGGCCAGTATGCTCAAGACGCTCATGTAGCCGTAGAACCTCTCGTCCTTTACCCTGAACAGCATGGCGAGGGCTATGATCCCAGCTCCCACAAAGGGAGCAAGCCAGGCGAATATCCAGGGGAACAAGGGCTCGTACATCCCCATCACCTCAAGGCCTCGAGCAGGAGCTCAACTGCCCCCTGGGCAGGGGAGACGAGGGCGCCAGCTATGAGGAAGAAGAGGATGCCGAGGGCTCCAGTGAGGAGGACGCTGCCCTTGAAGACGTCCATCTCCTCCCTTGCCTCTAGCCTCAGCTGACCGAAGAATATCTTACGCATTGCCACGAAGGAGTACACAGCTGTCATTATGAAGCTGAGGACTATGACAAGGGTGACCAGCACTAGGCTCAAGGGGGTGAGGGGCCTAAAGGCCTCCACTACGCCTAGGAGTATGAGGAGCTCTCCCCAGAGGCCCACGCTCGGGGGGATGCCAGCTAGGTGCATGAAGCCCAGGAGCGAGAGGGCAGCCATGACGGGATAGGCCCTTGCCAGGCCTCCCATCTTGTTCATGTCCCTCAGGCCGTGGAGCTCTGTGATGAAGACGCCTGCGATCATGAAGAGGACTGCCTTTCCGATCGCATGGCTGAGGTAGTGGAGCATGGCTCCTGCAATGCCGAAGTAGGTGAGAGTCGATATGCCGAGCAACAGGTATCCCATCTGGCTTATGCTAGAGTAGGCTAGGAACCTCTTGAAGTCGTTCTGCTTCAGAGCCACGAAAGCCCCGTAAATGATGGTGAGGACTGCGAGGAAGAACAGGAAGTCTGCAATGGCCTCCATGAAGGAGGGGAAGAGAGCTAGGCTAAAGCGTGCCATTGCATACCCTCCTATGCCGATCAGGTTTGGAGACAGGAGAGCAGAGATCGGAGTGGGGGCCTCTGCATGAGCATATGGCAGCCACATGTGCACCCCAACGATGGCCATCTTTACCATGAGTCCTAGGATCAGGAGGAGCGGGGCGAGGGAGAGCAGCCCCTCAGCCTTCACGTTCAGGAAAGCTGTGTTGTAGGAGGAGCCTAACAGGACGTCGAAGCTCCCAGCGCCAATGCCATAGAACAGTATGCCTATCAAGAAGAGGGCCCCTCCCACATGCGTCCAGATGAAGTAGAGCAGCGATATCCTCATCCTGTCCCCATAGCCGTAGTAGGCTATGAGGGCGAAGGAGGTGAGCAGGGATATCTCGAGGAAAATGAAGAAGAGGAGCAGGTTAGAGGACAGCACCATCCCAAGCATGGAAGAGGAGAAGGCGTTGTAAAGGATAAAGTAAGCAGCCAATCCAGGAACTCTCGTTCCCTCCTCCCTGAGCTCCTCTATCCTCTGAGACATGTACCTCACGCTGTATACAGCGACGAGGGCTGTGACTATGGAAACGCCCACTACGACGGGGAGGGAGAGGCCGTCCACGAGTAGGTAGAACCTCCCGAGAGAGTACTCCCGCAGGTCCACATAGAACGGGTCAGCAACGAAGCGCTCTCCTGCATAGCCTAGGTAGTAGATCCCGACAGCTCCCGGTAGGAGGAAGAGGAGGGCTGAGAGAGCTACTGAGTAGCGCAGCAGCTCCCTGCTGGCAGCAGAGAGCGCTGCCAGGAGCGTGGGGAGCAGTACAGAGAGCCACAGCAGGGGCAAGGGGAGCTCCATCACACCATCGCCTCCTGGAGGGGCTCAGAGCCAAGGCTCCTGGTAGCCCTGTAAAGGGAGATCAGAAGGGCGACGACCACCACGATCTCTCCAGTGACGACGGAGATGAGAACGATGGTGAGCAAGGTAGCAAAGGAGGGCTGAGAGGAGAGCACGACGAGCAGGAGCAGGAGCACAGCGTTGAACACCACCTCCACAGAGAGCAGCTGCCTGATCAAGTTGGTGGAAGAAGCCATACCATATGCGCCGATGGAAGCCATTATGACAGCGGTCCCTGCCACGATAGCATGGACTAGCTCCACTTCCCTCACCTCTTGGCCACAGCGATTGCCTCTACCACAGTGGCAGCAAGGGCCACCATTAGCAGGATAACTATGGGGGCGTAGCGGACCAGCAGCTCCTCTGCCACCTTGCCCACCTCTACAGAGACGGGCAAGCTCCCTACCTCCAGCGGGGACCTGAAGACCAGGAAGCCGAGGCCGAGGAGCGTTATGAGCCCTACGAGGAGCCCCCTGGGGATCACCCTCTCCTCTGCCCCGCCGCCTCCCAGCATGGAAACTGTGATGATTATGAACATCACGGCAGCGCCGACATATATGATTACTATGAAGGCAGCCACAAGGTAGTAGCCCAAGAGGGCAGCGAACCCTGCGGTGAGAGCGCCGAGGAGCGCCAGCAGCCCGCTGGCGTAAATGAGGTCCCTCACGTTCACGATCAGTACGGCTAGAAGCAAGGAGAGGAGGGAGGCTATGAGAGCAAGGGAGACGAGCAAACTATCTGTCACTCTTCCTCTCCCTCTTCACTAGCCCAAGGCTCTCGTCGACCTCGTAAACTACTGGTGCTCCCTCCCTCTCCACAGGCCTCGGAAGCTCCTTCTGGAAGGATTCTAGAGTGAGGAACATGTCGCCCAAGCTCTCGTAAGTTATGTCGTGGAAGGGCAAGTGATAGAGGGCCTCCACGGGGCACACGTCTACGCAGTAGCCGCAGAATATGCAGCGCTGGTAGTTTATGACAGGGTACTGCTTCAGTTTCTGCTTCGTGGGCTCCTTGGGATCTATTTCAGAGACCCTGACCATTTTCATGGCTGCAGAAGGGCAGATACGGGCGCAGGCTGCGCAGCTGATACAAACGTCCTTCTTCAGGACTATGAACCCTCTGTATCCTGGCCTGTGCTCCAGGTATTCCTTCGGATAGAACATGGTCATCTTCTTCGGATCGATGAAGTACTTAACGCCTATGATGAGCGCGTCCACGTTGCTTTTTATGCCGTCAAAGAGGCCTCCTGTCTTCCTCACGCTCTTTATGACAGCCCTAGGGGGCACTCACGTCACCTCTCGTTAAGCACCATCTAAAAAGATAGTAGGCATAGCTTATATATTATACTGTAACTAAACGTATATTACAATATAAGACCTAGAACGATCCCCCAGCCAAGCCCTATGAGGGCCATCGGCAGCACGAGGCGCCAGGCAGAGTGGAGGGCCTGGTCCAGCCTGTACCTTCCATACACAGCCCTAAGGAAGCTCATTATCAGCACGAGGAACACAGCTTTGACAGTAACAATGAGAGAGGGGATTATTATGGCGAAGAGTGGGCCCTCAGAGGGCGGGACATAAGGCGCCCAGCCGCCGAGGAAGACGAGAGCCATGATCACAGAGTATATGAACCTCCTGACATATGCTCCTCCCATGTTGAGCGCATAGAGGATGCCGCTGTACTCTGTGTAGGGTCCTGCAACGACCTCGTGCTCCGACTCAGGTATCTCGAAGGGGAAGGCAGAGGTGGACATGAGGACGGCGAGGAAAGCAGCTAGGAAGGCTATGGGGTTGAGGAAGAGCAGCCAGGCTATGGGGCTCTGGGCCTCGATCACTGTGAGCAAGTTCAGGCTGGCGTATGTGGCTGCAGCAGAGAGCAGCGAGATCACGAATATGAGCTCGTAGGCTGTGATGATGTAGGACTCCCTTATGCTCCCTATGATGGAGAACTTGTTGTTGCTCGCCCAGCCCCCTATGATGGACATGAGCGGTGGCACAGTAGATATGGCCAGGGCTATCAGGAGGCTGTACTCCATGTTTGACACAGGCCAGAACTTCTCGTAGGGGGAGAGGGGCACGAAGGCCATTGGCATGATGGATATCACGAAGGCTGCCACGGGAGCTAGGACGAAGGGCACCCTGTCAACAGTTCTGGGTATTATGACCTCCTGCAAGATGTAACGTATCATATCTGCAATGAGGTTCAGGAAGCCTCCCAGCCTTGGGCTAGCCCAATACGGCCCTATCCTCCTCTGGACCCTGGCAGCTGTTTTCCTCTCGAACCATATAGCCACCACTGCAGTGAAGAAAGCCCCGAGCAGCCCCACTATTAGTACGTGCCAGAGAGGTGGGTAAGCTATCAGGTAGAGGATGGTTTCGAGCACCATCACCTGTCAGCCTCCGGCGGGAAGTAGTCGAGGGTCCCGAAAACAGTGGGCAGGTCCATTAACCTTAGGCCCTGCGTGGCCCTCTTGAA
Organism: Acidilobaceae archaeon; assembly: GCA_039630105.1. GTDB lineage: Archaea > Thermoproteota > Thermoprotei_A > Sulfolobales > Acidilobaceae > DSZV01. The sequence continues at coordinate 8,905 of JBCNVO010000038.1, read as the reverse complement.
AACTATTGCGTTCCTTGCAGAGGGGGTCACGACCCTCAGGCGGTAAGGCATTGTGCCGCCGTCGCTCTCCACGTAGTAGAAGATCTCTCCCCTCCCTGCCTCGCCCCTAGCCACAGCCTTACCTGGCGGCACCTTCATCGAAATCTGAGCTGGGATCAGCTTGACCCTCCCGGTCTTCTCGTAGACCTCCTTGTGGAGCTTGGGCAGCTTTTCGTAGTCCTCCTTCGCAATAGCAGGCTCCTCCCTGTGCTTCTCAAGCCAGTCCACAGCCTGCTCGATTATGTTGAGGCTCTGCTTGATCTCCTCCACCCTCACCCAAGTCCTCGCGAGGGCATCTCCTTCCTCGAAGACGGGCACCTCGAACTCTAGCTCTCCGTACACCTCGTAGGGCTCGTTAAGCCTCACATCGTACTTGATCCCGCTCCCCCTCAGGGTGGGGCCCACGACGCCCAGCTCTGCAGCCCTGTTCTTGCTGATCACTGCCACGTCCTTCAGCCTGCTCACGATCACTGGGTTGTACAGGAATATCTTCTCGTACTCGGGCATCCTGCTCCTCATGTACCTCACTGCCCTCCTCGCCATCTGCGGGAAGTCCTGAGGCATGTCCCTCCTTACCCCTCCTGGAATGTGGTAAGTGTAGGTCAGCCTGGTGCCCGTGAGTATCTCAGAAAGCTCCACGAAGACCTCGCGGTCGCCGAAGCCCCACATGTAAGCTGTGGAATGACCAATGATCACTCCGAAGATCCCGAAGCCGTAGAGGTGAGAGGCTATCCTGTTCATCTCGCAGAGGAGCACCCTGAGGTAGCTCGCCCTAGTGGAGGGCCTCTTGTCCATGAGCTTCTCCAAGGCATTGATGTAGGGCAGCGTGATGTTACAAGCATCGATTATGGTCATCCTTTCCACGAGAGGCGTTATCTTGAGCCACTCCCTCACCTCGCTCAGCTTCTCCATAGTCCTGTGCACATAGCCTATGTCCGGGTCTACCTCTACTATTATGTCTCCGTCAAGCCTCACCCTGAACCTTGCGTGGCCTGATGCGGGGTGCTGTGGGCCAATGTATATGTCGTAGTACTCCTTGTCTATCTTCTTTACCTCCACTCCCCTTGACCTAAGCTCCGCCAGAGTGCTCTCACTTATACTCATGAGGCACCCCCTCGTAAATGTTCTCCTCCCTCACGACGAAGTCCTTCCTCATTACCTTCTTCTCTGCAATGGCTGGCGCTAGGAGGAGAGGCCTGAGGTCTGGGTGGCCCTCGAACACTACGCCGAAGAACTCGTAGACCTCCCTCTCCATGAACTCTGCGCTGTTCCAGACTGGGTACAAGGTCTCCAATACAGGCCTGTCCCTAGGGAGGTCCACAGAGAGCCCTACTATGAACCTGGACATCTCCTCGTTGAGGAAGCTGGAAGCATGGTAGGTGACCCTTATCTTCGCCTCCTTTGGGTAGTCCACAGCTGTGACGCTCTTCACGTGATCGAAGCCCATCTCCTTCAGCGCCATTGCAGCCTCCCTCAGGGCTTCCTTGCTGGTGACTACCTCTACGAAACCCTTGGCTACCTTTACCTCTCTCGCGAGGTTCCCCAGTCTCTCCCGGATCTTTTCTCCGAGCTCAGGGAGGCTCACGGCTGCCACCACGTGCACGGGTCCTCTTTCGGCATTGGGTACTCTCTGTCTCCTCTCCAGCCCTCCCTCAGCCAACTGCTCGCCATCTTCTTCTCCCTGATCTTCTTCCTCATGTCCAGTATTGCCCTCGCCAGCGCCTCAGGGGGCGGCGGGCAGCCTGCTATGTAGACGTCCACCGGCACCACCTCCCACGGCTTCACGATGTTGTAGCTGTTGTAGAAAAGCCCTCCGTCGAGGGCACAGGCGCCCATGGCTATGACGAACTTTGGGTGCGCCATCTGCTCGTAAGTGACCCTGAGAGCACAGGCCATCTTCTTCGTCACTGTCCCCTCTATGACGATGAAGTTGGTCTGCCGAGGGCCCACCCAGGGCAGAGCACCGTACTGCTCTGCGTCGAAGCGAGGGCTCCAGGTGGCTGCGAACTCTGCACCGCAGCAGCTTGTAACTAGGTGCACTGGCCAGAGGCTGAAGGTAGTGGCCCAGTCCACCACCTCGCCCAGCTTCAGCTTCCCGAGAAGGATGTCCCTTGCCCTCTTTGCTGCCACCCTGAGGTTACCACCGTATACCTTTCCCTCCCCCTTCGCACAAGCTCCCCCTACTCCAGCACCCATAGTTCCACCCTCCTCGACTCTCTAATTCCGTACACAAGGAATGGTATAAATATCGCTAGTATAGCGACGTATATCCCAAGGACCCTGACGTATAGCTCCCCGCTGGCAAGGAGCATGAGGGCGAAGAGCACGAGAGCTGGCTCCACAGCCAGGAAGAGGACCAGGTAGCCGAAGTACTGCATGGAAACTGAGCTCCTTGCCCTCCCCACTGGAGGGTTGCCTGACTCGTACCTCTGGTTCTTGAACTTCTCTACTTTAACTATGTCCTCCCTTGGGCTTGTGAAAATATACAGCAGGTGGGCCAATCCAGCGAAGAGGAAGAAGGCCACAAGGGGCAAGATCACGACTGACGCAAGGGTTCTCACTGTATCGCTGTAAAGTAGGTCGAGCACCATATGTCATCCCCTAATACATAAGAGGGGGGCTTAACCTTATAAATTATACTATTTCAATTCAGTTAGTATATAAAACAAATGGAGCTAGGGGCCGAGGAGGTCGTTGAGGGAGGGGATGCTCTGGGGCAGCCCCTTCCTCTTGCGGATAGCCTTGATCAGCTCGTCTAGTAGGGAATCGGGCACGGGAGCCCACCTGCTGAACTCTGTGCCCCAGAAGGCCCTGCCAGCTGTCGCGCCCCTCAGCTCCCCTGCCAGGTCGAAGCTCTCGCCTATGGGCACCTCAGCCGTAAGCCTGGCTGCAGTGCCATGAGTGGTCATGTCGAGTATCCTGCCCCTCTTCTTCGAGAGGAGGCCTGCCACGCTGCTCACTGCGTCCATGGGGAGCCTGATGTCGAGCTTCTGGATAGGCTCGAGGAGAGTAGGCCTTGCAGTGAGCACCCCAGCCCATATTCCGTTCCTAGTAGCAGGGTATAGCTGACCAGGGCCTCTGTGAGCTGGGTCCTCGTGGATCATGGCGTCGTGGAGGACCACCTTCAGGCCCCTCACGGGCTCTGCTGCCAGCGGTCCCTCCTTCAGCGCCAGTCTGAAGCCTGCAACTATGGTGTCCTTAACCTCCTTGAGGTACTGGACTCCGCTGGTCCTGTCTATCATTATGTTCAGGTTCTCGTCAATAGCCCAGATCTTCCTCGCCTCGTCGTAGTCCCACGCAGCCCTGTCCCTCAGTATCGCAGCCCTCTCTTTCGGGTCCTGGTCCTCCGTTATGATGCCCTTGGCAAGCATCTCCACAGTCTCCGCGTTCAGCGGCTCCACGCTAATGTAGAGCCTGTTGTGCTTGTTGGGGCTCTTGCTCTCGAAGATCTTGCTGACATCCCTCACAGCCTCGCGGTAGACCACTATTGGCTGGGAGGTCTTCACCTCTATGTTGAACTTCTCCTTCAGCAGGGTGAGGGCGACCTCTAGGTGCAGCGGTCCCATGCCAGAGAGCAGGTACTCTCCTGTCTCCTCATTGATCTTGAGGAGGAGGTTGGGGTCCTCTATGATCAGTTTCCTCAGGGAGTCTATCATCTTGGGGAGGTCCTGCACCTTGAGGGGCTCCACAGCTATGGTAACGACAGGCTCGCTGACGTACCTCAGGTGCTCGAAGGGCGCAGCGCTGGATATGCTGTTCACGCTCACCAGCGTCTCTCCGGACCTCACGTCCTCTATGCCCATGATAGCGCCCATGTTGCCTGCAGTGACCAGCTTAGTGATCTCCCTGAAGGGACCCATGTAGAGGCTTACCTGAAGCACCCTAGCTTGCTTCCCTGCGTTAACGAGGTAGACCTCTGAGCCTGCCTCGAGGGTCCCAGAGAAGACCCTACCCGTCGCGACAAGTCCTGCCCTCTCCACCCTCACGTCGTTTATGAAGAACACTAGCGGGCCATTGGGGTCTGCCTCCATCATGGCCTTGCCCAGCTCTGTGTCGAGCTTCCCTTTCCAGATCTTGGGTATCCTGTACTTCTGCGCCTCCTTGGGGTTGGGGATGAACCTCACGACCATGTCCAGGAGCGCTTCGTGTATAGGCATTTTCTTCGCAAACTGAGCTATCATCTCCTTGTTGTCAGTCTCGTAAGCCTTGATCACGTCCGCAAGGCTGATCCCCTTCTTCTTCACCATGGGGACGCTGACTCCCCACTTGTCCCTTGCGCTGCCGAAAACAACGTTGCCCTCTGCAGGGCTGATCTTCCACTTCTTAGAGAGCTCCTGCTCGCCGTAGTTGTCTATCAGGTTGTTGATCTCCTTAATGATCTCAGAGAACCTCTCGGTGAGCCTCTCAGGCGTCATTTTGAGCTCCTTGATCAGCCTGTCCACCTTGTTAATGAATAGGACAGGCCTAACCCTCTCCTCAAGGGCTTGCCTGATCACAGTCTCTGTCTGCGTCATGACCCCCTCCACAGCGTCCACGACAACTATGGCTCCGTCAAGTACCCTGAGGCTCCTAGTCACCTTTCCGCTGAAGTCCACGTGGCCTGGAGTGTCGATGAGGTTGATGACGTAAGGTTTGCCTCCGAATTCGTGGTAGAGGCTCACGTTGGCTGCCTTCACAGTGATCCCTCTCTGCTTCTCCACGTTTAGGTAGTCCAGGACAAGAGCCTCCCCAGCCACCCTCTCTGAGATCATGCCAGCAGCTGCAAGCAGCGTGTCACTGGTGGTGGTCTTGCCGTGATCTACGTGCGCAATGATACCTATGTTCCTCACTTGCTCCAGGTTGCCCATGATCTTCTCTATCTCTGCGAGCAGCTTTACCCTAGCGCCCATTTCACATGCCCCAGGCTAAGCACTCCTCTGAGGCTATTAAGGAGCACTATTTCTTCAGAGGCCTGAGCCTGAGAGTTGGTCCCACTGGCACTTCCCCTAGGTGGAAGCTGACCTCTGCCCTACCTTCCTTCTCCTCTACCCTCAAAACTAAGCTCCTCCCCCTCTCGAGAGGCGGGAGGGAGCTGCGCAGCAGAGCAGCTACCTCCTCTGCCAAGGGGGACTTCTCGCTCTCTATGGAGAGTCTCTTCGCCCCCCGCGGGATCTCCTTCCCTGACTCCCTCGCGAGGCTCACTCCCTCTATTCTGAACGCTGCTGTTGCAAAGAGGGAGCCCCCCTTCACATGATATATTCGCAGGACCCCAGGGTTTCCCTTCACGTTCGCTATGATCACGACTGCCCTCGCCCTCATCACGGCAGCCTCCTGATATAGGGCAGGGAGGGACTTCTTCCCCCTCGTAACCCTTACAGCCCCGAGGAGGAGCGCTAGCTCTTTAACTAAGCTCCTCGTCCTCCTAGTAGATCTCCTGCTAGTTGTAATGACCAGAGGGCTATGGCGGTGGAACATAGAAGTACAGCCTTGCCATATGGTAATCCCTTATGACGGCCCTCGCTGCCTCCTCCACCAGCGGCTCCCCAGTAGACTTATACCTCCACCCCCTCTTTATAGCTAGAGCTTCCAGCGCCCCGAAGGGGTCTTTCGCCTCTATCCCGTAGGCGTCGAGGAGGGCCTGAGGGTTGTAGCGAAGAGCCCTCTCTATCAGAGCCACTGCTGCTGGCACTGGGTCCTTGATCTCCTCTGGAGCCATCCCCCTTATCACAGCCTCAGGCCACTCTCCGTCGGCAGGCACTATGCCAGGCGTGTCTACCATGTAAAAGCCCTCCTCCAGCTTGAGGATCTGGATCCCCTTCGTGTAGCCGTAGCTACCGGGCACTGGGCTCGTGGAGGCCCCCCTCTTGCCGCGAAGGGCGTTTATTATGCTGGACTTGCCCGTCTTCGGATAGCCCACGACTGCGACAGTGAAGGGCCTGGTCTCCACCACAGACTTTATCCACCCTCTTAACATCCTCGTCCCTAGCCTTGAAGTGGCTGAGACGTACATAACCTCGTACCCCCTTTCCTGCAAGTACCTCTTCCAGCCCTCAGCTACTTCGCGAGGCACCAGGTCTGACTTGTTGAGGACGAGGAGGAGACGCTTGTCCAGAGCCCTCGCCATCTCCTCTAGCCTCCTGCTCTTGGTGTTTAGGGGGTCTCTGATGTCGGCTACCTCTAGCACCACGTCGCTCGCCCTGACCAGCTTGGCAATCTCTCTCCACGCAGCCAGCCTCACGCCTCCCCCCTCCCTCTTTGCCGACCCAGCAATAATAGGCGTCGCCTATTCCATAACTGTGGGGGTTTTTGTGGGCGCAGCAGTCAAGATCAGAGGGCTCGTGAAGAGGTTCGGGAGCTTCGCTGCTGTCAACGGCCTGAACCTGGACATAGAGGAGGGCGAGATCTTCGGGCTCCTAGGGCCCAACGGTTCTGGCAAGTCGACCACCCTGCTGGTCATTGCCACAGTGTACAAGCCCAGTGAGGGAGATGTAGAGGTCTATGGCTACAGCGTCACAAAGAGCCCGGACCAGGTGAGGAGGCTTGTGGGGATCGCCTTCCAGGAACCCAAGGCGCTGTGGGTCGACAACCCATACGAGCTGCTGGTCTGGCATGCCATGGTGGTGGGGTACAGCCTCCTGGACGCGAGGAGGGCAGTGAGGGAGATCATGGAGGAGCTGGAGATCTGGGAGCACAGGGGCAAGCTCTTCTCTGAGCTGAGCGGGGGGACGAGGAAGAAGGTGGAGATAGCAAAGCTCTTCCTGCAGAGGCCGAGGGTAGCAATATTCGACGAGCCCACTGCGCAGCTGGACGTGACCACCAAGCACAAGGTCTGGGACATGATAGAGAGGTTCAAGGAGGAGGGGAGGACTATCATAGTAGCGACGAACGACATGACGGAGGCAGATAGGCTATCTGACAGGGTGGGCATTATCTACAAGGGGAACCTGAAGGCCCTAGGATCGCCAGCAGAGCTGAAGGACAGGATACCCGCAGGGGACGTGCTGGAGTTCAGCGTGGAGGGGGAGCTGGGGGAGCAGCTGTCAGCAGCCCTGGCCAGAGCTCTCAACAGCGAGAGGGTGAACGTCGCGAACGGCACGCTGAAGGTGTACGTGAACAGGGCAGAGGAGAAGGTGGCGCTTGCCATCGAGACCCTCTCGAAGTTAGGAGTAAGGGTAAGGAGCGTCTCCATAAAGGAGCCCAGCTTAGACGACGTGTTCTTCTATTTCACTGGAGCGCAGCTGAGGGAGGGTAGGTGAGCCTGAAGGAGGACTTGAGGGCCTTTGCCCTCGTGGCATTTTGGGATGTGAGGAAGCTGAGGAGGTACACCTTCTTCCTAGCCATGAGGTTCTCCTGGTTCCTCCTGCAGGTCCTAGTCTTCGGTCTACTGGTTGCAAACATGGTATCTGTGGGGGGATTAGACTACTACAAGTTCTATGTGGTGGGAGCTTTCATGGCAGTACTGTTCTCCCTCTCTATGGTGAAGGGCCACGACATTGTGGAGGAGTTCGAGGACGGGTTGGTGGACTACCAGCTCTCCCTCCCTGTGAGGAGGAGGGTTCTCGCAATAGGCAGGGCCATAGGTGGCGGTCTGTCGGCCTTCCTCCACTCCCTCCCCATGCTGGTCGTGGTGGTGGTAGTGCTCGGAGTGAGCAGCCTCACTGCAGTCCTAGCCCTCGCCTTTGCCTCGTTCGTTTTCGCCTCTAGCCTCTCAGGAATAGCCATGAGCGTAGCCCTGCTGCTCAGATCCAGCGATAGGTTAGACATTCTGATGGGGGTCTCGGACTCCCTGCTGGTGAGGATAAGCACCATCTTTTACCCCATTGCTACAATAAGCAGCATTGCTGTTTACTACTATCTTGCGAAGGTGAACCCTGTCAGCCACATGGTAGATGCCCTTCGACTAATTGCAATTCCTGCAGAGTACCAGGGGAGCTCTGTCTCCTCGCCCGAAGTCATATTGTCCTTCCTTGCAGGGTTTGCCTTTGCAGCCATCCTCTCCTCCCTCCTCCTGCTTGACAAAAAGATAGAGGGGGGATATGGCAGGTGAGGCCCTGGGCAATAGCGGTCCTCTCCTACAGAGATCTGGAGAGGTTCTGGAAGTACAAGTGGTGGCTCGCAGCGCTAGTTACGATGAACCTGGCAGACCTCTTCGTTTTTGCCCTCATATTTCGTGGCATTGTCAGGAAGGAGCTGCTGCCAGACTACTTCCTCTTCCTCGCCCCCGGTATAGCCTCTATAGCAGCCTTCGCAGCAGCCTTCACCATAGGGAGAGAGGTGATGATGGAGCTGAGGAGGGGCTTCCACCACTACCTCCTGAGCCTCCCCATATCCCGCCTCGAGCTGGTCGCAGGGAGGATAGCTGCAGGCATGGTGAGGGGTGTCATATACCAGGCACCATTCATTGTCCTCCTGATCGTGCTCCTCGGACCTCCCCCTCCCCAGGGATTACTCGCTGCGACCCTTGCTACCCTCATGATAGTTGCCTCCATGTCGAGCCTCTCGATCGCAGCCTCCACCCTCGTGAAGAGCCTGGAGCTTCAGGCAACTATCAGGAGCCTCCTCTACTTCCTGGCTTTCTTCCTCTCAAACGTGTTCTACCCTGAGAGCGTGATAAGGCAGAGGTTCCCAGAACAGCTCTACGTGGTCATAGAGAACAATCCCATATCTTTGGCCACAAGCGTGTACAGACAAGTGTTCGTTCCAGACTTCGTGCCTCAGGCGGATGCTGGCATAAGCTTGGCCAAGCTTTCCATATGGACGCTCTTGCTCCTCTTCCTGGGCTCCCAGCTCTACGTGAGGAACTTGGAGCGCTAGACCTTCTGCCACCTTATTATGTCAACAGGGCAGGCCTTCCTTGCCTCTTCTACGCATGTCTCGAGCTCCTCCC
>JBCNVO010000037.1:0-18838 GCA_039630105.1 Acidilobaceae archaeon | reverse complement strand
CCAACCTTTTCCTAGCGCTCAGGGACTGAGTTGCCCCCTTGCGACCCGTGCAGGAAGTGCGGCCGCCGGGATTTGAACCCGGGACCTCCGGCTTGGAAGGCCGGCGTCCTAGTCCAGGCTAGACGACGGCCGCCCAGCTGCTTTTACCCTCTGAAACTTTTATAGTAGAGCGATGAGCAGCGCTTACGTGATCGTCTCCAGCACTGGCGTGACGAGGCCCTTCTCGCTGAGGGGCTATGCAGGGGCAAGCGGGAGGCTGGACGTGATAGCGAGGAGCATCCTCGCCCTCTCCCTCGAGCCCTCCTCGCTGCTCTACGCATTGCTCCTAGGGCCCCCTGGCCCTCCAAAGGTCATAGTAGCCCCGCCCTCCTGCTGCATAGGGCTCACGGAGCTCGAGATAATGGCAGAGATCAGTAGGGCCTTGAAGAGAGGGGAGGGGGACTGGGTGCAGGTGAGGGAGCAGGGCGCAGAGGAGCTCCTCTACCAGCTCTCTAAGCAGTACGAGCTGGTCCTCCTGGAGGAGAGGGGGAGGAACGCGCTGAAGGAGAGGTGGCTGATAGCTGGGAGAAAAGCCATGATCCTGGGCTCCCACGTGGACATGCCGCCAGAGGTGCTAGCTCTGGCGAGGAGGTACGCGAGGGCTTCGATCTCAGTAGGCCCCAGGAGCCTCCACGCAGATCACGTGATAGCCTTCCTTGCCTGGCTCCGCTCTCAAGCTTAATAGCCCCAAAGGAGGAGGGGCAGGGGGAGGTAGCCTTGGGCAAGAGCCTGATACAGCAGAGGGCAGGCAGGGGCAACATAAACTTCAGGAGCCCAGGCCACGTTCACCCTGGGCCTGCAAGGTACCCGCCGCTCTCGCAGGAGACGAAGAAAGGGGAGGTAAAGGAGCTCCTCCACGACCCTGGCAGATACGTCCCTCTGGCAAGGGTGAGGCTTGAGGACGGGACAGAGTTCCTCACTGTCGCTGCTGAGGGCGTGAGGGTGGGACAATCGGTGGAGGTGGGACCTCAGGCAAAGGCAGAGGTGGGCAACATAGCGCCCCTTGGAAGCATCCCAGAGGGTTCTATGATATTCAACCTGGAGCTCAGGCCAGGAGACGGGGGGAGGATAGCTAGGCAGGCTGGGAGCTATGCTATGCTCATAGGCAAGAGCGGGGAGAAGGTCATGGTGCAGCTCCCAAGCGGGGAGCAGAAGGAGCTCAGCGCTAACTGCAGAGCTACCATAGGGGTGCCTGCAGGGGCTGGAAGGATAGAGAAGCCTCTAGTGAAGGCAGGCAACGCCTACCACAAGTGGAAGGTCAAGGCCAGGAAGTGGCCCAGGAGCAGGGGAGTTGCAATGATAGTGGCAAGCCACCCCTTCGGCGGGGGGAGGCACAAGAGGAAGAGCAAGCCCTCCACAGTCTCCAGGCACGCCCCTCCTGGCAGGAAGGTAGGCCATATATCTGCAAGGAGGACTGGCAGAAAGAGGGGCGCAGCGTCGAAGGCCTAGCTTTTTAAGGCACTGGCTTCCCCCCTCCTCAGGTGATCTGGGATAGAGCCAAGCTCCAGCGCTCCGCTGCTCTTCGGCAAGTGGAGCTACATAGGCGTGGAGATAAGGGATCCGAGTCTTAAGAAGTACATAAGCCTCAAACCAGTCATACTCCCCCACACCAGCGGGAGGCACGAGCACAGGAGGTTCGGGAAGGCAGAGGTGCCAATAGTGGAGAGGCTCATGAACATGCTCATGAGGCCAGGGAGGAGCGGGGGGAAGAAGCAGCTGGCATACAACATAGTCAAGACTGCCTTCGACCTAGTCTACCTGGAGACGGGCGAGAACCCGCTACAGGTGCTGGTCAGAGCTATAGAGAAGGCGGCCCCTAGGGAGGAGACCACGAGGATCATGTACGGCGGGATAACCTACAGGGTCTCAGTGGACGTCTCCCCGCAGAGGAGGGTAGACCTAGCCCTGAGGTTCATAACTGAGAGCGCGAGGGAGGCAGCCTTCAACAACCCCAAGCCAATAGAGGAGTGCCTTGCAGAGGAGATCGTGAAGGCCGCGAGGGGAGACCCGCAGAGCTATGCCATAAGGCAGAAGGAGGAGATGGAGAGGATAGCGCTGAGCTCTAGGTAAGTTTTAAAGGGCTAGCCTTCGCTTTCTTGCAGGTGAGCAAACATGTCAGAGAAGATTCACTTGAACCTGGTAGTGATAGGCCACGTAGACCACGGGAAGAGCACGCTAGTAGGCCACCTGCTCTGGAGGCTGGGCTTCATCGACGAGAAGAAGTTCAAGGAGACAGAGGAGCTAGCTAAGAGCAGGGGCAAAGAGGACAACAAGTTCGCCTGGCTGCTGGACAAGATGAAGGAGGAGAGGGAGAGGGGAATCACGATAGACCCAGCGTTCGTGAAGTTCGAGACTAAGAAGTACTACTTCACCATCATAGACGCCCCAGGCCACCGGGACTTCGTGAAGAACATGATCACTGGCGCTAGCCAGGCAGACGCAGCCCTCGTGGTGGTCTCTGCGAGGAAGGGCGAGTTCGAGGCAGGCATGAGCCTGGAGGGCCAGACTAGGGAGCACCTCCTGCTAGCAAAGACCCTCGGGCTCGATCAGGTGATCGTCTCCATAAACAAGATGGACGCAGCTGAGGTCAACTACGACAAGAAGAGGTACGACGAGATGGTGGCAGTGCTGAAGAAGTTCATGAAGGGAATAGGTTACAACGTAGACGCTGTGCCCTACATCCCCACGAGCGGCTGGCTGGGAGAGAACCTCATAGAGAGGAGCCCCAACATGCCCTGGTACACTGGGCCCACAATTGTGGAAGCACTGGATCAGCTGAAGCCCCCGCAGAAGCCCCTGGACAAGCCCCTGAGGGTGCCCGTCTCTGGCGTTTACACCATCTCTGGGGCTGGCACAGTGCCAGTAGGTAGGGTTGAGACTGGAGTGATGAAGGTGGGGGACAAGGTCGTCATAATGCCAGCAGGCATAGTGGCAGAGGTGAGGAGCATCCAGATGCACTACCAGGACCTCCCCAAGGCTGAGCCTGGAGACAACGTGGGCTTCGCGCTGAGGGGCATATCGAAGGAGGACGTGAAGAGGGGGGACGTGGTGGGCAGCATAGACAACCCGCCCACTGTAGCTGACGAGTTCACTGCCAGGATCTTCGTGGTCTGGCATCCCACCGCCATAGCCCTAGGCTACACGCCCGTGGTGCACATCCACACTGCTAGCGTGAGCGCTAGGATGACAGAGATAACTGCAAAGCTAGATCCCAGGACGGGCAAGGTGCTGGAGGAGAAGCCGCAGATACTGAAGCCTGGAGAGTCTGCAGTGGTTAAGTTCAAGCCAGTGAAGCCGCTGGTGGTGGAGAAGTTCGGCGAGTTCCCGCCTCTCGGCAGGTTCGCCATGAGGGACATGAACAAGACCATAGGAATAGGGATAGTAACTGACGTGACCAAGGCCAAGATAGAGGTCAAGGCGAAGTAAGCGGGGTAGCCAATGTTCAAAATAAGGATATGGCTGTGGAGCACAAACGTAAAGAGCCTCAACGACATAGCTTTCCAGATAAAGGACCTGGCTGAGAAGTCGGGAGTGAGGGTAAAGGGCCCTGTGCCCTTGCCTACTTCCAGGTTCGAGATGCCAGTCTTCAAGCTCCCCCACGGCGAGGGATCTAAGTACTGGGAGCACTGGGACATGAGGGTTCACAAGAGGCTCATAGACATAGAGGCTGACGAGAGGGTGCTGAGGAAGCTCATGAGGATCCAGGTGCCCCAGGACGTTTACATAGAGATAAAGCAGATATCCCGCTAAGCCCTTTTAAACCTCTTGTCCTACTCGTTTCTCGGCGCCGGGGTGGCCGAGCGGTCTAAGGCGGCGGGCTTGAGACCCGTTGTCCCTATGGGGACGCGCGGGTTCGAATCCCGCCCCCGGCGCCTAGAAGTGAGCTATGAGCGTTTCCTCTGGTAGGCTCTCCCTCCTCGCCTCCAGCGCCCCCTCTACCCTCCTCACGTTCCACTTGACAAGCTTCAGGAACTCCTCGAGGGGCAGGAGGGGGAGGAAGGAGCCGGGGAGCCAGTAGTGCATGGGCACAGCTATTCTAGGCCTGAGCAGCTCTACGACCTGGAGGGCCTCCCTGGGGCCTATGGTGAAGGTGCCCCCAACGGGCACCATGAGCACGTCAGGCCTCCCTATCTCCTCTGCCTGGCCTGCCTCAGGTATATGGCCTAGGTCGCCCAGGTGAACCACTCTCAAGCCCTCTGCCTCAAGGACATATGCTACAGTTACCCCTCTCCTCGCGCCCTTCTCCTTGTCGTGGAAAAGCCTCACGCCCTTCACCCTCACCCCCTTTGCAGAGAACTCCCCTGTCCTCTGCCTGAAGACAAGGGAGCCTTCTTTGAGCGCTACCTGCACTGCGTTGTGGTCGTAGTGCTCGTGAGTGACGAGGATCAGGTCTGCTCCCTCCCTGCAGGTCCTCATGCCAGCTCCTATGCTCTCCCCGTCGTGGGGGTCTATGGCTATCTTCACTCCAACCTCAACAATGAAATAGGAGTGGCCGCACCACCTGATTATCAAGGTCTCTCCAGGTGATCGCGCAGCTCAACATTTAAAATGTTTAGCTGGAGAGCTGGAGCAGGGTAGCCCTTGATATCTTACTCTGGGAAGAAGATAGCCACAATGGACGACGTAGACTTCTCTAGGAAGAAGGTGCTCCTCCGCGTGGACTTCAACTCCCCAGTTGATCCGAGGACTGGAAAGCTTCTCGACGTGTCGAGGATAGTGGAGCACTCCGTGACAGTGAAGGAGCTGGCAGAGAGGGGGGCAGCAGTAGTTGTCATGAGCCACCAGGGCAGGCCGCTGGACTCGGACTACGTAGGCCTTGCTCTCCACGCAGAGGCCCTCTCGAAGGTCATAGGGCAGGAGGTGAAGTTCGTGGAGGACGTGACAGGGCCTGCAGCCAGGGCAGCTATAGAGAGGGCTGAGCCTGGGGAGGTGTTGGTACTGGACAACACTCGCTTCATGGCAGAGGACAACGTGGAGGCGCCTCCTGAGAAGCATGCGAACAGCGTTCTGGTCAGCAGGCTCTCCCCACTCTTCTCCTACTTTGTCAACGACGCGTTTGCCACCTCCCACAGATCTCAGGCCACAATAGTGGGCTTCCCCTTGAAGCTCCCCAGCGTTGCTGGAAGGGTAATGGAGAAGGAGCTCAAGGCCCTGAACAGGGTGGTCGAGATGCCCGACAGGCCCAAGGTGTTCGTTTTGGGAGGGGCAAAGCTTGACGATACGTTCAAGGTAGTGAAGCACGTAGTACAGTCAGGGATCGCAGATGAGGTGCTCACAGGAGGGCTGGTGGGAGTGATGTTCCTGATGGCAAAGGGGGTGGAGGTACCTAGGGACGTGGCTGCGAGGGTTATGGCCAGGATCCCCCCAGAGCTCTTCGAGGAGGCAAAAGAGCTGGTGAGGAAGCACGACAACGTGCTCGCTCCCCAAGACTTTGCAGTGGAGACGAAGGAGGGGGTCAGCGTTTCGCAGGCTCACAGCATAGCTGGAGCTCCAAAGGACATTGGGCCGGCTACTGTGGAGGACTACAGGGGCAAGATAGAGAGGGCTAAGATAGTGGTCATGAGGGGACCTGTAGGCGTCATAGAGGACCAGCGGTTCAGGGCGGGCACAGAGGCGCTCGTGAGGGCAGCCCTCCAGAGCAAGGCCTTCACAGTGTTCGGAGGAGGTCACTTCATATCCATGGCAGCCTCCTTACCAGAGCAGGAGAGAGCTAAGGTAGGTCACATCAGCACCGGCGGGGGAGCCCTGCTCTACTTCCTTGCTGGGAACGTCCTGCCAGGGCTAGAGGCCCTCGCGAGGTCGAACGAGAAGTTTAAATTGATCTCCTGAGGTTAACAGGGGAAGGACCTTGAGGATCAAGGTTGGCCTCAACGGCTACGGAACTATAGGCAAGAGGGTAGCTATGGCTGTCATGAAGCAGGACGACATGGAGCTAGTGGGCATAGTGAAGAAGAGCTACGACTACTCTGTGGAGCAGGCCAGAGCAATGGGCATGAAGGTCTATGTGCCCAGCGAGGCAGATGTAAAGCCATTCGAGGCAGCAGGCGTGAGGGTCGAGGGGACTCTCAAGGACCTCCTGGCCTCTGTTAACGTAATAGTGGATGCAACTCCAGGCGGCGTGGGGGCACAGTACAAGCCTGTATATGCTGCAGCGGGCGTGAAGCAGATCTACCAGGGAGGGGAGAAGAAGGACATAGCCCAGGTCTCCTTCAGCTCCCTCTGCAACTACTCCCAAGCCCTGGGGAAGGAGAGCGCAAGGGTGGTTTCTTGCAACACTACAGGCCTCCTGAGGATCATTTGTGGCGTGAACAGCAAGGTCGGCGTGAAGAGGGTGAGGGCAGTCATAGTGAGGAGGGGAGCAGACCCAAGGGAGGTGAAGAGGGGGCCTATAAACTCCATAGAGCTAGACCCTCCAAAGGCACCGAGCCATCACGCCCTTGACGTTCAGGCAGTGATCCCCGTGGACATATTGACGTTCGCAGTAGCGATCCCCACTACCCTCATGCACATGCACCACGTAACGCTGAAGCTGGAGAAGAGCGTTACGAAGGCAGACGTGATCTCTATACTAGAGTCCACCCCCAGGATAATGCTCGTCAACGCAGAGAGGTCAGGGATCACGGGCACTGCTGGGGTGGTGGAGGCAGCCAGGGATGTAAGGATGAGGTACGACGTGCCAGAGCTAGTGGTCTTCGAGGACTCGATACATGTGGACGGCGACGAGGTCATGCTCTTCCAAGCCATCCACCAGGAGTCCATAGTGGTCCCAGAAAACGTGGACGCTCTGAGGGCTCTCACAAGGATAGAGGAGGAGCCGCAGAGGTCCATAGAGAAGACGGACGTGAGCCTGGGGCTGAGCAGAAGGCTATGGTGATATAATATTAACTTCAGCAGACACTTTTAGGAGGGATTGTGTATGAGTAGATATATGAAATTCCTGGCTGGGAGGACCTCGAGGCTGGCAGCCTCTGAGATAAGGGAGCTCCTCAAGCTCACAGAGGGCAAGGACGTGATCAGCTTTGCCGGAGGGCTACCTGACCCTGCAGTCTTCATGAAGGAGGCCCTCAGCGAGGCAGCAAGGGACGTGATATACAACGTAGGGGAGAGAGCTCTCCAGTACTCCCCCACGAAAGGCGTGACGCCTTTCATAGAGACCTTGAAGGCCTTCGCAGTTAAGCACGGCATTAAGATAAGGGAGGACGACGACGTGATAGTCACCACTGGAGCCCAAGAGGCCATATACCTTGCCTCAAAGGTGCTCTTCGACGAGAGGGACGTGATCGTAGTGGAGGAGCCCACCTACTTGGCAGCGCTCCACGCCATGAAGTTCTTCAAGGCGAAGCCAGTGGGCATTCCTGTGGACGGGGAGGGGATGCGGGTAGACCAGCTGGAGGAGGTGTTGAGGAGGGGCACCAGGATAAAGGCGGTATACGTGAACCCCACAGCCCAGAACCCCAGCGGCACCACGATGAGCCTGGAGAGGAGGAAGTACTTGCTGGATCTGGCGAGCAAGTACGACTTCCTCATTATCGAGGACGACCCATATGGCTACTTCGTCTTCGAGGGCAAGAGCCCCACCACTCTCAAGAGCCTGGACGAGGAGGGCAGGGTCATATACGTAGGGACGTTCAGCAAGATCCTAGCGCCAGGCCTGAGGATAGGCTGGGCCCTTGGCCCCAAGGACCTCATAAACTACTTCGAGTTGGCCAAGCAGAACCTCAACCTGCACACCAGCACCCTCTCCCAGTATGTGGCCATGGAGGCTGTGAAGAGAGGCCTTGTGGAAACGTGTATAGAGAAGGCTAGGAACCTCTACAAGGCGAAGAGGGACTTCATGCTAGAGGCCCTAGAGACTAACATGAGCGACCTAGCAGAGTGGACAAGGCCGATCGGGGGGCTCTTCATACTCGCGAGCCTCAAGCATAAGGTGGACACAAAGAAGATGCTTTACAGAGCAATAGCAAAGGGAGTGGCATACGTGCCTGGCGCTGCCTTCTTCGTCACTAGCGATGGCTCCCACACCATGAGGCTAAACTTCAGCTATCCCACAGTGGAGCAGATAAGGGAGGGAGTGAAGAGGCTGTCTGCCACGATCAGGGAGGAGATACAACAGGCTTAATAACCTAGGAATTTCTTCTCACTCGCGTGGGCCCGTAGCTCAGCCTGGTGGAGCGGCGGGCTCTTAACCCGTAGGTCCCGGGTTCAAATCCCGGCGGGCCCGCCACACCCGTCCGGGGCTCCTACACAATTGTTATCCTGCTCCTCTTAGGGAGGGAGCCAGAGATCTTGGAGCTGAGGGCAGAGAGCCTCTCTGCCATCTCCCTCTCCAGGACTCCCCTCTGACCAGCCCACTCTGCGAACTCGAGGAAGCCGGAGTAGAGGTCTTCGAAGACAGTCCTTGCAGCCTCCCTCAGCTCCTCCTCGTCCATTGCCTCTAGGGCCCTCATGAGCGTGCTGTCGCTTGGGTGCATTTCTGCATAGCGATACTTGCTTATGGAGGCAGGGGTGACGCCCAGCACGCTCGAGGCCTCCCTCGTTCCCCTCTTCTCTATTATTATCTCTATCAGCCTCCTCCTTGCCTCCTTGCTGAGCAGGTGCACGAACCTCTCCAAGTTGCGCTCCTCCTTCCTTTTGGGGGCGCGACATTAAAATGGGAGATCCTCTGGGCTCGAGGATATAAGCACAGGGGATCTTCATGAAAAGGGGCCGCCGTAGCTCAGCGGTAGAGCGCCGGCCTCGTATCGGCGTGCGGGTAAGCCGGTGGTCGCGGGTTCAAATCCCGCCGGCGGCTCTAGTTAGCTCCCTCCTCGTGTTCTCCACCACTTCTTCCATTATCTTCCTCGCTGCCCTGTCCACTACAGCCTCCCCGACCATGGAAATGAGGCCGCTCATTGTCCCCTCTATGATCCACCTGATCTTGCTCCCTCCCGGGACCTCCTCCACCTCCACCCTGAGAGCGTAGTCGAAGGTGCTGTTGAGCCCCGTCACCTTCCCTCTGTACGTTACGCCCTTCTCCTCCCTTATCCTCCTCCCGCCTAACACTACGTCGCCGCTGAGCGGACCCACCGAGATCTCTAGGTCTATCTCGAACTCCTCCCCGCTCATCCTCACCCTCCCCTTGTAGCCAGGGAGGGCCTTCGCGAAGAGCCTGGGCTCAGAGACGAACTCCAAGGCTTTCTGGAAGCTCGCAGATACCTCAGCTTCGCCCTCGTACCTGAACCTCAAAGAGCTCACCGATTTTCACATCATAAAATCCTTATACTTTTCTACTATCTCCACGCTCCGCTTGAGGTCCGCGAAGAGCCTCGAGGCCTCCTCCACGTCGCCTGCCTCCACCTTCGTAGAGCCTCTCCTCTGGGCAATCATTCGAGCAGGCTCGAGCAACTGCACTGCATATCTGACGCTCCTCTCCCCCCCGAGCCTGGTGAGGAGGTTCAGAGCTTCCTCAGAGAGGGCCACCTCCTCCTCGTCAGCCCTTATGGAGATGATCTCCCTGATCTCCTCTGGGGTATAGAGGGTGGTCGTTATGATGAGGAGCCTGTCGAGGAGATCTCTGGGCATTCCGTGAGGCGACTCTATGTCTGTCCCTCTCACCTTCGCGATCCCCCTGTTCGTAGCAAGTATAAGTATGGGGGAGAAGTCGCTCTCCATGGCCTTCATGAGGAAGGAGAAGCTCTCCAGGTCGAGCATGTGGGCATCGTCTATGAAGATGACTCCCGGCACCAGCTCAGCCCTCCTCTCGTCCAGCATCTTCTTGACTATCTCGTTCGCCTGCCTCCTGTCCTCGTCGCCTATCTCCCTCTCCGTCTCGAAGAGAGCTAGGAGGCCTGAGAAGGCAACCCTCCTGGCCGCAACGCTTATGTCCAAGTCGTGAAGGGTTATCACCCTCACGAACTCCTTCTTCTTCCTCACAGGCCCAGGGGGCACCTCTATCTCCCTCTCTACGCCTAGGTCGTACCACCTCTCCGCCTTCTCCCTCACTCTCCCCAGCTTCCTCACAGCCCCGCTCTCCACGTCTATTGTGACTACGTCTCCCTTCCTCACGTTAAGGCTCATGAGCTGCTCTGCTATCTCAGGTCCCACGTTGAAAGTGGAGGTCTCTTGCTTGGTCTCGAGAGTCAACTTCGCCCCTCCCAGGACCGGGTAGGGGGAGAAGGGGCTCTGCCTCCTCACGTACTTGAGATCTGCTACTACCCCTTCCACCACCTCCCTCTCGTCCCTCACCCTCACTCCCATAGCCCTCCTGAAGGCCTGGAGGAGGACCTCCGTCTTCTTCGGCAAGCCCACTACCTCCCCCGCATCTATTGCCACGAAGGGAGTGTCTCCCCCTAGCTCTTTGGATATGGCGAAGGCTATGGCAGTCTTCCCAGTCCCCGGCGGCCCTACGATCAGCACTCCCCTCCCGCCCAGCTTCCCCTCTTTGACCAGCTGCACCACGATGCCTGCAGCCTCCCTAGCCTTCTCCTGCCCTACGAGCCCTCCTCCTACCCTCTTTGCCCTCCCCCTCTCGTCTAGCCCTAGCCCTGTTATGTGGCTGTGAACGCTCCTCCTAGAGGTTCTCGGAGGGGCCACCTCCACAGGGGTCACCGCAAGGGAGCGTTAGGATAAAGTTCTTAGCTATTTAAGCTTGGGAGGGAGGTTGTCCTAGGGACCGTTGTGTCTGCGAAAGGGCCTAGTAAGAAAATATTGGAGCACAGGCTAGTCCCCGAGCATAGGAAGCTGAGCGTCGAGGAGGCAGTGGCAGTTTTCAAGAGCTTGGGCGTGAAGCCCTGGCAGCTCCCGCAGATCAGCGTCAACGACCCTATAGTCAGGCTCCTAAACGCAAAGCCGGGGGACATGATAGAGATCAGGAGGCGATCTCCCACGGGCGGCACTTCTCTAGCATATAGGATCGTCGTGGCTTTGGAAAGGAGGGCGTGAAATGAGATCGCGTAGCCTGAGCTCAGAGGACCTCTGGGTAGTCTTCAGAACCTATGTTAACACTATGGGGCTGGCAAGGCAGCACCTCGACTCTTACAACGTCTTCGTCTCCAAGAGGCTTAAGGAAATAGTAGAGTCCATGGGCGAGATAGGCGTCTCCTGGAGGTACAAGGGCAAGCAGGAGGTGCTCCCAGGAGGGGAGCCAGATGTAAAGATAGTGATCAAGGTCCCGAGCAGGCTTGAGGAGGCATATTCGAAACCGCAGGTGAGGGAGGCTGAGGCATACGTTCACCCTGTAACTCCCTTCGAGTGCAGGTCGCGGGACATAACCTACGCCTCCTCACTCTTCGCCGACTTCTCCCTAATGTACGACGGCATAGAGACGGAGAGGAAGAGGCTGAAGATGGCAGAAATACCGGTCATGGTAAAGTCAGTCATAGATCCGCTCAGCAGGATGGGGGAGAGGGAGCTCACTGCCATAGGGGAGGACCCGAAGGACCCAGGAGGTTACTTCATAATCAACGGAAACGAGAAGGTGATAGTGGCGCAGGAGGACCTGGCTGTAAACAGGATCATTGTGGGGAAGGCGATAACTGGCACAGCCAAGATCACCCACTCTGCGAAGGTCGTCTCCACGAAGCTGGGGGTGAGGAGGCAGGTCATAGTCGACAGGATGCACGACGGGAGCCTGGAGGTCACAGTGTCCAAGCTGAACTACAGGATACCTTTCGTGGTCCTCATGAGGGCCCTTGGGCTGGAGAGGGATGCAGAGATAGCCTTTGCAGTCTCCTCTGACCCAGAGATCCACAACGAGCTCATGCAGAGCTTCGCGAAAGCTGACGTGGCTCCCGACAGGATGAAGGCGCTGGAGTTCCTCGGCAACAGGCTCGTCCCCGGACAGCCCCTTCCCTTAAGGATCCAGAGGGCAGAGGAGTTCCTGGACAACCAGCTGTTGCCTCACATAGGGACGCGGCCTGAGGACAGGATCAAGAAGGCGTACTACCTGGCTGAGATGGCCAACAGGGTGCTGCAGCTCTACCTGGGCAAAAGGCCTGAGGACGACAAGGACCACTACTCGAACAAGAGGATCAGGCTTGCCGGAGACCTCATAGCCGAGATCTTCAGGGAGGCAATGGACGTCTTCGTGAAGACCCTTCAGTCCCAGCTCGAGGAGCACCTAGCTCAGATGAGCCACAGGGGGAAGCTAAGGCTCATGGCGCTGGTGAGGAGCGACATAATATCTGAGAGGCTCAAGACTGCCATATCCACAGGCAACTGGAGCCAGGACAGGACTGGGATAAGCCAGTCCCTGGACAGGACGAATTGGACTAGCCTCCTCAGCCACCTCAGGAGAGTCATATCGCCGCTTAGCAGGGGCCAGGCGCACTTCGAGGCAAGGGATCTGCACGGCACTCACTGGGGCAGGCTCTGTCCCTTCGAGACGCCCGAGGGGGCTAACGTGGGGCTTGTGAAGAACCTAGCGCTCACAGCGTACATTTCCGTGGGCGTCAACGAGGAAGCTGTGGAGGAGATGCTGATAGAGGAGTTCGGGGTCATACCTATAGAGAGAGTTTTGAAGGAAGCTGTAGAGAAGGGCGCTGTGTCGGAGATAGCTCTCGGAGGTTCCAAGGTCTTCCTGAACGGCAGACCTCTCGGGTACCACGTGGACGGCGAAAGGCTGGCGAGGGAGATAAGGGAGAGGAGGAGGGCCAACAAGCTCTGTGAAGGGAGAGCAGAGGATCACAGGTGTTTCGAGATAAGCGTGGCTCACATAAGGATGGGCGTGGCTGACGAGGTATACGTGAACGCAGACGAGGGCAGGCTCCTCAGGCCCGTCATAATAGTCAAGGACGGGGAGCCAGCCCTCACGAAGGAGTGGGTGGAGAGGATCTCTGCAGGGAAGGTCAGCTTCTGGGAGCTTGTGGAGAAGGGGATAGTGGAGTTCCTGGATCCAGACGAGGAGGAGAACGCCTTCATAGCAGAGCTCCTGCAGGACCTGAACGAGAGACACACTCACCTCGAGATCTGGCCTGCAGGCATTCTGGGCGTGGGGGCCAGCACAGTTCCCTATGCTGAGCACAACCAGAGCCCCAGGAACACCTACCAGTCTGCTATGGCAAAGCAGGCCCTCGGGCTATATGCGTCCAACTTCAAGTTCAGGAACGACACTCACGCATACGTGCTACAGTACCCGCAGAGGCCCATAGTGCAGCAGAGGAACCTGGAGGTGGTGGGCTACAACGACAGGCCCTCTGGACAGAACATGGTGGTGGCCATCATGGCCTATACTGGGTACAACATAGAGGACTCCCTCATCTTCAACAAGACCTCCATAGACTACGGGCTTGCAAGGGCCTACTTCTTCAGGACTTACATAGCTCAAGAGCAGGACTACCCAGGAGGGCTGAGCGACAAGATAGGAGTGCCCTCCCCAAAGCTCTACGACCACAAGGGAGACCAGCATTACAGAAAGCTCGCGCCCGACGGGATCATATACCCTGAGGTGGAGGTGGAGGGAGGAGACGTCATCATAGGGAGGGAGAGCCCGCCCAGGTTCATGGGGGAGGAGAGGGTAGTCTCGATCTCTCTCGTCTCGAACAGGGACACGAGCGTGCAGCTCAGGTACGGGGAGTCTGGCGTAGTTGATTCTGTGCTGCTCATGAGGACTGTGGAGAGGAACAAGCTAGTGAAGGTCAGGGTGAGGGACCTCAGGATCCCAGAGATCGGGGACAAGTTCGCCAGCAGGCACGGTCAGAAGGGGGTCATAGGGATGACGCTGAGGGCCTACGACATGCCATACAGCGAGGACGGGATAACTCCCGACGCTATCCTCAACCCGCACGCTATCCCGTCGAGGATGACAGTAGGGCAGCTTCTAGAGGAGATGGCGGGGAAGCTGGGCGCGCTGAAGGGGAGGTACGTAGATGCCACCCCCTTCTACAAGGAGAGCATTGAGGGGATAAGGCTGGAGCTCCTCAAGTCAGGCTACGATCCGGACTCAAGGGAGGTCATGTACGACGGCAGGACAGGAGACCTTATAGAGAGGCCCATTGTTATGGGAGTGGTATTCTACCAGAGGCTCTACCACATGGTCTCCGACAAGATGCACGCCAGGTCTACGGGCAAAGTGCAGCTCCTGACCAGGCAGCCCACAGAGGGCAAGGCAAAGCAGGGAGGTCTGAGGTTCGGCGAAATGGAGAGGGACAGCCTTGTGGGCCACGGCGCTGCCATGACGTTGAGGGACAGGATGATGGAGGCTAGCGATATGTACACTATATACGTTTGCAACAAGTGCGGCCACATAGGCTGGTACAACAGGAAGAAGGGATTGTACGAGTGCCCCATCCATGGCGCAGAGGGGGACATGAGGCCTGTGAAGGTGCCCTATGCCTTCAAGCTGCTCCTCCAGGAGCTCCTCAGCATGGCCATAAAGCCAGAGATCAAGGTGTCGGACAAAATATCCGTTCTCTCAGCAGTGCTTGGGGAGAGGGCTAGGGAGGGCGAGTGAGTTGAGCGAGAGGTTCAGGGATGCGTACGTAATAGAGAAGATCAGGTTTGGGCTGCTCTCCCCCCAGGAAATCCGTAATATGGCGAAGGTCAACGTGATCAGGTCAGACATATACGAAGCCGACGGCTCCCCTGTCATAGGAGGCCTTCGAGACCCCCAGTTCGGAGCCATAGAGCCGGGGGAGAGGTGTCCTGTCTGCGGCAACACGAGGGAGGAGTGCCCAGGGCACTTCGGGAGGATAGAGCTGGCAATGCCTGTCCTCCTGCCCCACCTGGGCGACAAGATCCATGCCGTGTTGCAGGCCACATGCTGGAAGTGCGGGAAGCTGAGGCTCCCGCCTGAGAGGATAGAGTACCTCAAGAGGATCTACGCGAGGCTGAGGACCAAATGGCCTACCCTCGCAGAGACAATGGTCAGGAGCATAGTGAAGGAGGCATCTGAAGTTAAAGAGTGCCCCCACTGCGGCAAGAGGCAGTTCGAGATAAGGTACACGAGACCCATAATCTTCTTCGAGAGGAAGCCAGAGGGCGAGGTGAGGCTTTCCCCCCAAGAGATCAGGGACAGGCTGGAGAGAGTTCCCAACGACCACTGTCTCCTCCTCGGGATAGACCCTGAGAGGGCTAGGCCAGAGTGGATGGTGCTCACAGTTCTCCCAGTGCCGCCGCTCTCCGTCAGGCCCTCGATCACGCTGGAGACAGGGTTGAGGGCAGAAGACGACCTGACTCATGCTCTTGCAGAAATAGTGAGACAGAACGACAAGCTGAAGAGCCTCAAGGAGGCGCAGGCTCCGCAAGGCATGATAGAGGACACCTGGTTGACCCTCCAGCACGTCGTAGCCTCTTACATAGACAACGAACTCCCCAACACCTACCAGCTCTCGCACAGGAAGAGAAGGCCCCTCAAGACCCTGGCGCAGAGGCTCAAGGGCAAAGAGGGGAGGTTCAGGGGGAACCTCTCTGGCAAGAGGGTCAACTTCTCTGCAAGGACAGTGATCAGCCCCGATCCTTACATCAGCGTGAACGAGGTGGGGGTGCCAATAGACGTGGCTATGACGCTCACTGTGCAGATGACTGTCACTGATTACAACATAGAGGAGGCAAGGAAGTACGTAGCTAATGGCCCTTACAAGTGGCCCGGAGCTGTGCTGTTGCACAAGGCAAAGACCGACAGGAAGATAGACCTGAGGTACCAGAAGAACTACAAGCAGCTGGCCAAAGAGCTGGAGCCAGGAGACGTGATAGAGAGACACCTGCTGGACGGGGACATAGTGCTCTTCAACAGGCAGCCCACGCTCCACAGGATGTCTATCATGGGCCACGTGGTGAAGGTGATGCCAGGGAAGACGTTCCGGATAAACCTGCTCGTTTGCCCGCCTTACAACGCAGACTTCGATGGGGACGAGATGAACCTCCACGTCCTCAGGCTAGAGGAAGCCCAGAGCGAGGCAAGGGAGCTGCTGCTAGTGGAGAAGAACATCCTCACGCCAAGGTACGGGGGTCCCATAATCGGCGGGCGACAGGACTACATCAGCGGAGCATACATAATGACCATCAAGACGCAGCTCTACACGGAGCAGGAGGCGTCAAGGCTGCTGGCAAGGGCTGGGGTGTCAGTGGAGCTTCCCGAGCCCGCCGTCCTTAGACCAAGACCTATGTGGACGGGCAAGCAGCTGGTCTCCCTTTTCCTCCCCGAGGACCTGGACTTCGCAGGAAAGTCCAAGGTGAACACTGGAGCCCTGAAGTGCGAGAGCGAGAACTGCATGAACGACTCTTACATAGTAGTGAAGGGAGGGAAGCTGCTCTCTGGAGTCCTCGACAAGAACGCCATAGGGGCAGAGCAGCCAGGGAACCTCCTTCATGTAGTGGCCTTAGAGTACGGAGATGCAAAGGCAAGGGAGCTCCTGGACACTCTGTTCAGGATGTTCATTAGGTCCCTTGAGATGAAGGGCCTCACGATCGCTTACCATAGCATAGAGATAGGCGAGGCTGCAAAGGGGAACATAGAGAGGCTCACAGAGGAGGCGAAGAAGGAGATAGAGGAGCTCATTAAGAAGTACGAGGAGGGATCCCTGGAGCCCATTCCTGGGAGGACGCTGGAGGAGAGCCTTGAGCTTATGATAATCGAGAGGCTCCAGAGGCTGAGGAGCAGCGCAGGGGAGGTAGCTATAAAGAACCTGGATCCCTTCAGCGACATATTCGTCATGGCAAAGACGGGCGCCAGGGGGAGCGACGTAAACATCACGCAAATGGCCTCCATGCTGGGCCAGCAGATCGTGAGGGGCAAGAGGCTCACGAGGGGGTTCAGGACTAGGACTCTGGCTCACTTCGCCGAGGACGACAAGAGCCCAGAGGGGAGGGGGTTCATAAAGGGCAACTTCAGGGATGGGCTTAGACCCACAGAGATGTTCCTCCACGCTGTGGCAGGGAGGGAGGGGCTGATAGACACTGCAGTGAAGACCTCGCAGAGCGGTTACATGCAGCGCAGGCTGATCAACGCCCTCCAGGACCTCTCTGTGAGCTACGACGGCACAGTGAGGGACTCCTGGGGCAACGTAATACAGCTGAAGTACGGCGAGGATGGTGTCGACCCGTCTAGGACTTACCATGGCAAGGCTGTGGACGTGGACAGGGTAGTCAACAAGGAGAGGGCTCAGAAGGTGAGGAAGAGGTGACGTCCCTCGAGGCAACCTTGAAGGCAGCAAGGGAGATCTTGCCAGAGAGCCTCTACAAGGAGCTGGAGGAGAAGCTGCAAAAGGCAAAGGACCTCTCGCCGCCCCGGAAGCAGAAAGTGGTCGAGGAGATAGTGAGGAGGTACATCGAGTCCATGGTAGAGCCAGGGGAGCCAGTGGGCACTGTTGCTGCCCAGTCCATAGGAGAGCCTGGCACGCAGATGACGCTGAGGACCTTCCACTACGCAGGTCTCATGGAGTTCGACGTGACGCTCGGCCTGCCCAGGCTGATAGAGATAGTTGATGCAAAGAGGGAGCCCTCTACCCCTATCATGGAGGTGTACCTGGACGAGGAGCACAGACACAGCGAGGAGAAGGCGCGGGAGGTGGCAAGGAAGATAGAGTACACTACGCTAGAGAAGGTCATGAGCAGCATAGAGTACATGATAGGGGAGAGAGAGCTTAGGATAGCTCTCGACCCAGAGATGCTAGAGGACAAGGGGGTGAGCCCAGAGGACGTTCTGAACGCCATAAACAGGACTGGCCTGGGAGACGCGACGCTTGAGGGCAACGTCATTAGGTTAGGGCTCTCCGAGAAGGCCGTGCCGGAGGAGTCCCTCTACGACCTCAAGGCCCTGAAGGAGGTGGAGGCCAAGCTGAGGAAGCTCTACATCAAGGGCATAAAGAAGATAAACAGGACCAGCATTAGGGTTGCTGAGGAGAAGGTCGTGGACGGGAACGTGGTGAGGGAGTACGTCATCATAACTGAGGGGAGCAACCTCGCAGAGGTGCTTGAGGTAGAGGGAGTAGATTACACGAGGACCACCACCAACAACGTCTTCGAGATCATGGAAGTGCTGGGGATAGAGGCTGCCAGGAACGCTATAATAGAGGAGATCATGAACGTGCTCGAGGACTCTGGGCTCGACGTGGACATAAGGCACGTCATGCTGGTCGCAGACGTGATCACGTGGAGCGGCACCATCAGGCAGATAGGGAGGCTGGGGGTCGCAGGGGAGAAGCCGAGCGCTCTGGCAAGGGCAGCGTTTGAGGTCACAGTCCACCAGCTGTACGACGCTGCAGCAGCAGGGGAGGAGGAAAGCTTAAGAGGAGTAACAGAGAGCATTATAGCAGGTCTCCCGCCCAAGGTGGGCACAGGGCAGGTGGTTGCGAGCGTGGAGATAAGGAGAGGTGGGAGCAGTGGCTCAGGTACCCCTTGACAGGGAGATAAAGAACCTGGTGAAGACAGGCAAGTACTATTTGGGGGGCAGCAGAATGGCTCAAGGCCCTGATGAAAAGGGAGGCCAAAATGGTCATAATTGCCTCAAAGGTCCCAAGGACCTGAGGGAGGCTATCGAGAGGAGGGCGAGTATAGCTAACGTCCCAGTGGTCGTCTTCCAGGGAGGTAGCGTCGACCTAGGCTTGGCTGCAGGGAGCTCGCCTCTGTCTCTGCCATAGCCGTGGTGGAGCAGGGAGCGTCGAGGTTGCTGACATGATAGAGTAGGCGTGAGCTATGAGCGAGGACAGGATAACTGTAGACGAGCTGAAGTTCATGTCTATATTCAGCGAGGTAACTGGCGTGACCCCCATCTCTTGCATAGTCGAGGAGGGCGGCAAGCTCCTCTTCCTGGCTAGCAAGGGGGAACTCGGCAAGGCTGTGGGGAGGAACGGAAGGAACATTAGGGGCCTGAGCGAGCTCTTCA
>JBCNVO010000036.1:0-2981 GCA_039630105.1 Acidilobaceae archaeon | reverse complement strand
GGCTGTTACGAGGATGTTTCCTCCTGCCAAGTCAAGGATCTGGAAACCTATTGTGGCTGCAAGGCCTGTGAGGGTAAGGGATCCCTGGATGATCCCTGCGAGGGCTGCTGCTATGAACACTGTAGCAGTTGCCTCTGCTGCATCCCTGAAGGCTGCGAGGAGGCTCTCTCCCAGGTTCCCCTTCATGACTGCAGCCAAGACCATGAAGAACAGCACCAGGGAGACGCCCACGAAGAAGAGGGTGGCTCCAGTAGAGAAGTTGGCCCAGCTCGCCACGACGAAGAGGAAGGTGATGGTGATCACCATCAGACCCCTGAAGGTGGGGGAGACTGAGGGCAAGTCGATGATCACTAAGAGTATGAGGAAGCCAAGGGAGCCCACCGCTGCGTACTGGGGCTCAATGCCGAGGAGGAGCAGGAGCGCTATGATCCCAAGGGGGGCCAGCAGGTACAGCTTACCCATCATGGGCGCCAGAGGTGGCAGGTCCTCCCTCCTCACCTGGGTGAGGCCATACTTCATGCTGATCCTGTCTATGAAGGCGTAAACAGAGAAGAAGTAGAGGATGGCAGGGATGAAGGCAGCGATCACTATGTCTCTGTAAGGTCTCCCCAGGTACTCTGCCATGACGAAGGCAGCAGCGCCCAGCACCGGCGGCATGATCTGTCCGCCAGTGGAGGCAGAGGCCTCCACGGCTCCAGCAACGTGAGCGGGGT
Source organism: Acidilobaceae archaeon (assembly GCA_039630105.1). Lineage (GTDB taxonomy): Archaea > Thermoproteota > Thermoprotei_A > Sulfolobales > Acidilobaceae > DSZV01. The sequence goes on along the minus strand of JBCNVO010000036.1, from coordinate 2,268 downwards.
AACCAGCCCTCTTGCTAAGAGGAATGGTGTAGGTCCCTGTTACGAGCACGTTTGCAACGCTGCTCCCCGTCACTGTGCCTGTGAACATGCTGCTTATGACAGCCAGCTTCGCCACGCCCTTGACCCTGGGGCCGAAGAGGGCGAGGAGGAACTCCGTGATGAACCTGCCCACCCCCAGGTTGATCAGGAAGGAGCCGAAGAGGATGAAGGCGAACACGTAAGCCACCATGACCCGCAGAGGGGTGCTGAATATGCCCTCTCCTGTGTAGTAGAAGTGGTTGACCACAACCCTCACGTTGAAGTCCTCGTGATAGAAGGCGAAGAGGAGGGCTCCTATAGCTATGAGGGGGAGCACGATGCCCACAGTCCTCCGCGCTGCATCGACGAGAGCGATGAGGGCAAGGGTTGGGAACACAAGCCTCTCAAGGGTTAGGCTCACATAGCCGTACTGAGCTATTTCTGGGAACACTACGACCATGTACGAGATGCCAGTTACTCCCATGATCACTATGGCTATATCGTAGGCTAGGGAGAGCCTCCCAGCGAAGTTGGAGGGCTTAGCGATCACTGCCACGACCACAACGAAGGAGAGGAGCAGGGCCATGGACTGGAGGGGCTGGAGGGACCAGCTGAGCACCTCTAGAGGGAGCCCAGCCTCTCTGGATATGTTGTAGAGGAAGTAGTGGAGTTGCAGCACGTACACTAGCTCGTAAAGGGCAAATATCACGCCTAGTATTGCAACCAGGCTCGCCCTATTCAACTCGACTACCGATCTCTCTCCCATAGCAGTGTCCTAATAACTATTTCCCGAAGGGGGAGCCATATCACTCTCACTACAGCGACCTCGGCAGGTATTTCTCTGCCGTTTATCTCGAGGAGGGGCTGGTCCGCATGAGCTAAGTTCAAGGTCAGCTCCCTACCAATGCAAGACCGCTCCCTCAACTCCTGCTCGTCGATAAGGGAAGAGGAAGCGCCGGGACCATAGCGGAGGTTGCTGCTGACGAGATAGAGGCAGCGGGGCGTGGCGATGAGGAGCTCCCTCACCTCGTACCTCTCCGAGCTGTGGACGAAAGAGATCTCTATTAAGGCAGGGAGCATGTAGTAAGAAAGACTCGTACCTGTCTCCACCTCGAGAACAGGAAAGGGTAACAAAAAGAGGAGGAGCAGGTAGATCATGGAATGAGGGCAGGGGGCACAGTTATGCCCTTGTCGCGGAAGAACTTCACTGCGCCAGGGTGGAGAGGTATGGGCATCCCGTCGAGTGCTCTAGCGAGCGCTATGTCTGCTGCCCTAGCGTGAGCTGCCCTGAGCTCGTCCAGGTTGCTGTACATTATGTCGAGGATGCTATAGACCACGCTCTCGGGCACATCTGAGCTCACTGCCAACATGGCCAGAACTGCTGCTGTGGGGACGTCGCTAGGCAGGTTATAGGTCCCCTTGGGCACTGTGAACTTAATGAAGAACCTGTAGCCCTGCTTGTTGAGATCCGCGATCAGCGTCTCAGGTATGGGAACGAGGCTCACGGGAGTCCTGGCTGCCAGGGTCTGGACTGCAGCAGTGGGGATGCCTGCAACTATGAAAGCAGCGTCTATCTGACCTAGCGCTAGGGCCTCAGAGGCAGCAGCGAAGTCCCTGTACTCCACCTTGACCTTGCCCCATAGGCCTGCAGCCCTCAGTATCAGCTCGGCCTCCACAGCAGTGCCGCTGCCAGCAGCGCCTATAGCCACTATCTTGCCAGAGAGCTCTGAGAGGGACTTAATGCCCCTATCAGCCCTCGTCACTATCTGTATTATCTCTGGGTAGAGCACTGCCACTCCTCTCAGCTTGTCCACTCCCTGGCCTGAGAACATGTGGATGCCCTGGAAGCCGTAGAAAGCCACGTCGTTCTGCACGAAGATGAGGTTCGCGTCTCCTGCAGCGAGGGCCCTCACGTTAGCAACGCTGGCGCCGCTCGTGGAAGCAGAGGCCTTGATGGCGCCTTTGGAGTGTCTGTTCAACATGTCAGCCAGCTTCGTGCCGAGCGGGTAGTAGACGCCTGCAGTCCCCCCCGTAAAGATCTTTACCTCAAAAACTGTGGGAGTAGGCGTAGGGGTGGGAGTTGGGGTGGGAGTGACTCCAGGAGCTGGAGTAGGAGTTGGGGTAGGGGTGGGGGTGGGAGTGACAGGAGCAGGGGCTGGCTGCGAGAGGAAGAAGAAGGCGCCAGCAACTAGCAGGACGAGTACCAGGATGCCGCCAATTACTAGCGGTAGCCTCTCCGTAGCCAACTTG
>JBCNVO010000035.1:0-6571 GCA_039630105.1 Acidilobaceae archaeon | reverse complement strand
TCCACGAAGTCCCCTACCAAGCTTGTGAAGGACCAGGCCAAGTCCCTGTTCATGCCTATGATCACGAGGGGAGAGCCAGCCACTGTCACTCCTGCCACGGACCGCCCTGGGATTTGAGTTTCACGACAAACCAAAGGCTAGGGGCAGTGAGAGGCCAGTGGAGGTAATTCGCGACGATAGGGCTCCCACTTCTGGTATGCTCCCCCTTAACTGCCCAGCTGTTCGAGCCGAGGTAGGGGTAGAGCTCCCCTGCAAGAGGCCGTAGAGGCAGAGAGGTCCTGCCCGACCGTCTCAGCTGGTTCACGTTCGTGCTGCCCCCCTCTACTGTCTTTGCTCCCGAGCGACCATGGGGCACATAGCGGGGCTCCCGGTGTCGCCCTCCTCCTCTCCGCCATCTCCAGGTCTGCTATCGCCCCTCAGCCCCCACCTGCACACCATCTCGTTCAGCACCAGGTCGTCGTTGTCCCACGCAGCATGAGGGCAAAGAGCTTCTGGATAGCCAGTCACAGCATCCTCTCACTCCAGGGGCTCAGGCCTCTCGCCCGACAGGCCTACTCTGGGGGCAGGTCGCTGTGGGAGAGCTGGCAAGGTAGTCGTTGAAGCCCTGTACGTAGAGCTCTGTGAGCCTTGCCACCTGCTGCCCCTCTCAAGGACCTCAGCTTCTCCCAAGACCTCTCTACAGCTATGTGCATCCCAGCAGCCCTCATGAGCTTGCATTTCAGCACTCTGTGCTCCCACTAGCTCTGCCAGCTTGCCCTGGGGGAGCCACAGAGGTCTGCCTGGAAAAGCCTGAGGGAGGCAGAGGTAGCCTCAGCCATCCAACTGCTACCTCTGACTTCCCATGAATCGTGGGGACACTCACGCTGTCCCACTCTATCCTCGCCTCCCCTAAGGGCGTCCTAGGAAGCCAGCTGGGACGTCCACACTGCAGAGCAGCAGGGCAGTCGGAAGGGGTCCAGAGAGGGGGAGGAGCGGGTTAAGCATGGGGGCGAGAAGGTACTGAGCGAGGAGAAGGGCTACAGGCTGCCCTGGGCACAAAGGACCACATCGCCATCCCTTCTATGTGCATGAGGACAGAAGAATTATGCTTTAGCTTTCTCTCGAGGGAACAAAGCAGAGCCTCCTCTAGGGGGCTGCTGGAGGCTCTCCTGCCTGGCTAACTTCCCCTCTTGTCCTTAGGCTTTGTGGAGACGAGGTCCAGGGCCTCCTCTAGCTGTCCCTTGCCCCCATGCCCCTCTACGTACTTGTCTATCTTCTCCACTAGCTCTAGGAACTTTTGGTTTCTCGAGAGCGCCCTCAGCGCGACTAGTTGGTTGCCAGGCACCTCTCTGGGCGCCTCCCTCTCCACCTCCTGCGAGAGCCTCGCGACCTCCCTCCTAAGCTCCTCTGGCACGTCCCTCCACGAGAGTCCGGCCCTCACTACTGCCTCCAGGGGCTTGAGGTACGCGTGTCTGAAGAACTTCCTGCCGGAGCGCAGGACGCAGAACGCTAAGTAGTTCAGCACCCCAGCATAGTAGTAAGCCTGCTCCTTGCTCCTGCACTTGACGTAGCCAAGCATGTCGTATACTGCCTCCTTTTCGCCTCCTCTCGCTACTGAGGCTGTGAACGCTCCTGAGCGCCTGTAGAGAACGTAGTAAGCCTCCTTCCCCAGCTCCACCAGCTGGGTCTTCACCTCCTCTCTCAGCCTCTCCATCTTCTCCCTATCCCCCTTTGTCAAGCCGCTCTCGTTCCAATGCAATAGCTCTTGCAGAAGGGCCTTCAGGTACTTCTCCTCCTTGCCCAGCAATGCCTCGAACGCCACGCATCTGTAGGGGCTCACGTTATAGTAGAGGCAGTAGACGTCCACTCCGAGCCTCGCCATGACCTCCTTAGGGATCTCGTAGCTCTTCTCCAGGTTCTGAAGCCTGAGCTTCACGACAGGGCCCTCCTCACGGAGCTCCTCTATCCTAAGGCCAGCGTATGGCCCTGCTCCCCCCCTTACCTCCTTCCTCTCCCCGCCGAGTATCCCCCTTATGTAACCCCCTATCCCCACATCCTCCACGTCGAGGCTCGCAGGGAGCTCTTCAGTGCCTTTGCAGGCCCACTCCAGCGCAGGCTTCATGTACTCCTCGTAGCTCATGCTCAGCTTCCTCTCCCTCCAGCTCGGGGGGCTCCCGCTATTCCCCACTCCGCCCTTTGGCTCTGCCACTAACAGCTCCCTCTCACCTTTCTTGCCCTTGAAGACGAGCACTAGGGTAGGCTTTACCCCGTGGCCGAAGACGTCGTGCTCCACCTCTATCAGCTTTATGGAGCACTCTGGGCAGGAGGAGGTCAGGACTGCATATGCGGCAATAATGCCTGACCTGACAGAAGTCTCGCTCCAGAAGGACTGCTCCCTTGGCATCACGAAGCCCACCCCCTCCTTAGCCAGCTCTATGGCCTCCCTTAGCGCTACTACTGCGACGTCGGAGCCCTGGGGTATGACCTTCACTTTCTCCTCGTGCACCCCCGCCTCCCTCAGGCTCTCCATGAGCCTCCTGCGCATCTCCTTTGCATACTCAGCCTTTGACTCCGATAGGTGGATCCAGGGCGGGTTGGTGACCACTACCTCTGGCTTTACGTGCCTGAGCAGCTCGAGGGCCACAGCAGAGGAGAGGATTACAGCCCACACTCTGTCCCCGTACTTTCTCACCAGGTTAGCCAAATGGCCTGCAAAAGAGCTCTCCCTCACCGCCTCTAGCAGCAATTCCCACAGCAGGCCTCTGCCCACAGCGTTCCTCAATATGAGCTCTCTGAGGTGCTCTTCTGAGCCTCCCTCCCTTGCATACGTGAAGAGCCCTATGGCGAGGGCCTTCTCCAGGTCGGAGAGCGCGCTCAGGACCTTCCCTGCGCTCATCTCCTCTCTCTTCACCTCCATGAGCTTCCCAGCCACGTACTTGCCAAGGGCCTCTGCGGCCTTCTCGTACTCTGGCTCCTGGGGGAAGAGGACCTCCTCCCCTAGCCAGGCTGCAAGCGTGTCGAAGTGGTATATGCGGGGAGGGCTATCGGGGCTGCTGCCCCTCATATTGCGGAAGGAGATTATGAGCACTGCCCTCGCCACTGCCACAGCCAAAGGGTTAATGTCGAAGCCCACTACGCTCTCGTACGCGCTCTGTAGATCTTCCCCCTCCTCCACCTTCTCGTGTAAAGCCCTAGCTAGGAAGGTTCCGGAGCCGCAGAAGGGATCTAGCACAACCTTGCCCCCTAGCCTGAACTCCGAGAGGACCCTGTCCACCATCCATATGGGGGTGTAGTACTCCCCTAGCTTCCTCCTGTCCTCGGGATCTAGCAAGGACTCGTAAAGAGCCCGGAAGATCTCCTCCTCCCCTCCCTTGCTCCAGTCCACAAGGGCTGCCCTGCTAGCGATCTTCATTGTCACCTCCTCTATCGTTTCCCTCTCCTCTTTCTGAGCCCTCCCGTAGTAGATCTTCCACCAGTTGAGGTATGGAAGGACCACTGCGAGTTTCTCGGGGAGGGTTGCCCCACTCGCCACGTCCACAGGGTTTCCTAGCTTGCCCAGTGCTGCTGCGAGGCTGGAGACAGCCATCATGTGGAAGAGAGTATGCTCTATGTAGAGTTCCTTCAGCTTCTCCGGATCGTCATATGGGTAGAGCTTCCTCATGAGCGACGCGTATGCCTCGAAGAGAGGCTTTACTCGGTCATCTTGAGCTGCCTTCTCCAACACTTCCCTTAGCTTTCTCCTCATCTCCTTTATATCCCTCTTGTAGAGTTGAACTACAGCCTCAGGCGTCATGGAGGTCCGGAGGGAGAACTTCCCGACCCCGCTCAGGTGGAGCGCCCGCTCAATTATGAGCTCGAGCGTCCCCTTCACGTCATTCAAGGTGCCCTTTGCCTGCAGCTCTAGCTGGGAGGTGTCCTCCCTCACCACATATATCTCCCAGCTCGTCCCGTTCGTAACGACGAAGTGAGAAGCATCGGGTAGGCTGGGGAGGTACTCTGTCTTAGCTTTCTCCACTGCCCTCGGGAACTCCTCTTCTCTGGACTTCAGCTCCAGCACGATCTTGCCGGCGAGCAGCATGTCCACCCTCCCCCCTCCTTCCAGGGACACCTCCTGACGGAGGAGGAAGGGGGCAGCCTGGGGGTCTCTGCACTCTTCCATCAACTCCTCTATCGTCGCGAGAGGGGAGGGAACACTGTCGGCAGAGCCCTCCCTCTTTAACCTCTCTGCGAACTCTTTCAGCATATCGCAAATCGTCATGAACACTTTGAGCCGTACTTCCTCGTGCATAACCTTTGACCCCTCTGAGCTCCTCCCATTATAGCCATATTATAGCTTTTCTCCCTCCCGTCCAGAAGCCTTCTACTCCTCTGTCCCTCGCTCGTACGGTATTGTCGCCAGAAGTCTTCTGCTGCCCCGCCGGCTACTTTGGAGGCTCGCGACCGCTGTTCCTACTCTCTCCCATGCCGCTGTCTGGGTCTCGTGGACACTAGATCTAGGGCCTCCTCCAGCTGCTCCCTCCCTCCGCGCCTCTCTATGTGCTCGTCCAGTGCCCTCATGAGCTCCTGGAACCTGGCGTGCTCCGCGAGGGTTCTCAAAGAGCCCCCCCTGCTCCCTAGCTCTCTGCCCACCGCCAACTCCTCCAGCTCCCTCGATAGCTGCGCTACCCTCCTCCTGAGCTCCTCAGGTACTTCTTTCCAGGAGAGCCCCGTCCTCGCCACCACCTCCAGCGGCTTCTGGTACAGGTCCCTCGCGAAGCTCCTCTCGGAAAGGATAACATGATACGCTAGGTAGTTCAGGACGGCAGCGTAGTAATAGGCCTGTTCCTCGCTCTCGCACCTGGCGAGGGTTATCCTGTCAGAGAACGCCTCTCCCCTTCTGCCCATTGTCACGTACGCCGCGAGGAAACCCTTGTTCCTGTAGGCGACGTAGGGCTTTCCCTCCACTGGCTCCTGAAGCTGAGCCCTTAGCTCCTCCCTCAGCCTCAGCAGCCTCTCCCTGTCCTCCTCCTCGAGGTTCCCCCCTGGGTCTGCTTGCAACTGCTCCACCAGCTCCGATATGAACTCCTGGAGGCCCCTGCTCCCCCTCGTGGAGAGGAGCACCTTGATCCTCTCTGGCACATAAGGCAGGGCGCCGTAGTGGAGGTCGTATATGCCTACGCCGTGCCTCTTCATTAGCTCTGTCGCAAGGCGATCTGGGAGGGAATACTCTTTCTTGAGGTTGGCGAGCCTGATCCTGATCCTGTCTCCCTCGCGCTCGTACTTATCCACCCTAAGCCCTGCATAGGGCTCCCTGCCCCTCTTCCTCTCCCCCCCAGCTATCCCTCTCACGTAGCCGCCTATCTTCACCTCCTTGACCGAAAGCTCTGCAGCTATGTCCTCCCTGGCGCTGCGTGCCCACCTCAGGCCTGGCTCCAGGTACTCCTTGTAACTGGAGCCCAGCCTCGTCTCCCTCCAGATTGCCCTCGAGAGGTCCTCCCCCTTCGCGACACTCCTCTCCAGCTCTGCCACGAAGAGTCCTCCCTCTCTCCTCCCCTTGAAGATAAAGGCGAGCGTCGGCTCCACGCCGTGGCCAAAGGCATCGTACTTGACGTGGATCAGCTTGATCCCGCAGTCGGGGCAGGAGTCCTGCAGCACAGCATAGGAAGCTACTATGCCAGCCCTCACAGAGAGCCTGCTCGAGAAGATCTGTTCAGACGGCATGACGAAGCCCACCCCCTCCCTTGCCATCCTTGCTGCTAGACCCAGCGCCACTACAGAGACGTCGGAGCCGTAGGTTATGGTGCGCGACTTTTGCTCTGAGGCGCGCACCTTCTTCAGCCTGCCTTGAACGTATTCCCTCATCTTCTTTGCATAGTCTGTCCTCATGGCTGTAAGCTGTATCCAGGGAGGGTTAGTGACTATTATCTCTGGTCCTGCCACCTGCCTGAGAAGACGAAGGGCGACTGCAGAGGTTGCCACTACTGCCCAAATCCCATCGCCGTACTTCTCCACCAGCTTCGCCATTCTCCAGGCGAAGTCACTGTTCTCTAGAGCCTCTCTGAAGATAGAGGAGATCTTGCCTGTGCATGCCAGGAGCTGGGAGAGGAGCTCCCTCAGCTCTCTCTCGGGGCTCGACCCCTGCCTTGCATATAAGGCAATACCTATGGAGAGAGCCTTCTCTAGCTCGGAAAGGGCCCTCAGGACCTCCCTCGTGTCAGCCCTTGTCCTCCTCTCTACGCTCATCAGCCTCGCCTCTATGTAGTCTCCCAGCGCCCTCGCCGCCTGGAGATACTCGTCCTCGCGTAACGAGGGAGACTCTGCGCCGAGCCATGCTGCGAAGGTGTCGAAGTGGTATACGCGTGGAGAGGCATGGGGCTGCCGCCCCTCAGCCTTCACGTAAGTTATTATAAGGACTGCTCTCGCCACTGCGACCGCCAGAGGATTTACGTCAAAGCCCAGAAGGCCCTCATACGCGCTCCTAGGATCCTCCCCCTCCCTCAGCTTCTTGTAAAACGCTCTGGCTAGGAAGGTTCCGGAGCCGCAGAAGGGGTCAAGGACCACCTTGTCTCTAAGCTTGAACTCCGAGAGGATCCTGTCCACCATCCATATGGGG
>JBCNVO010000034.1:0-19323 GCA_039630105.1 Acidilobaceae archaeon | reverse complement strand
CATCTTGAGGAGCTCAGCTACCTGGAATCCAGGTCATGGAGTTGAAAGTACGCGAGGAAGGCCAAGCGCTCTGGGCTGGAGGAGCTCCAGGAATCCAGGTCATGGAGTTGAAAGCGTTGTACTGCTCTTTCGTGAACTTGTCGATCCACATTACGAATCCAGGTCATGGAGTTGAAAGGGCTCGTAGGCAGGGAACCTGAACACGACGTTGATATATGACGAGAATCCAGGTCATGGAGTTGAAAGCTAGAGTTTGCTAGCGTTCTCATAGCAGATAAGAACGATAGGATGAATCCAGGTCATGGAGTTGAAAGGTAACTGCTTAACTAAGTTCACTATCTCGTCGACCATTGGAAGAGGAATCCAGGTCATGGAGTTGAAAGGAACTATGGAAGAGTATTTTTCGAAGTTGTTCAGTACGAATGTGAATCCAGGTCATGTAGTTGAATGTACGGCTCGCCGACCACCCGTGGGTCAAGACGGAGTTCAGGAGAATCCAGGTCATGGAGTTGAAAGTCTTTTTCTCTTTTCTGCAGCTTCGCAAAAACTGGCTATAACGAATCCAGGTCATGGAGTTGAAAGCTTCTAGTCCCTCGTTCCAGACATTTTCCTTATCGAAGAACTCGGAATCCAGGTCATGGAGTTGAAAGGGCCTCAACTCGTGACCCTTCAGGCGAGCCATCCCCAGCTGAATCCAGGTCATGGAGTTGAAAGGTCAAGTTGGGGAAGGAGGTAGAGCTCGAAAACAGCGCCTGGAATCCAGGTCATGGAGTTGAAAGTTCAATGACGCCTGTCTTTGACTCCCTGAATCTCGAGAACTCCGAATCCAGGTCATGGAGTTGAAAGTCTTTCAAGGGAAGGCGGGCCTAAAATGTCTTATGCTTGTTGAATCCAGGTCATGGAGTTGAAAGAAGGTTGGGGGAGGGAGACTCGTGGGGAGAGTTGAGATATGCTGAATCCAGGTCATGGAGTTGAAAGTGTCAGAGAGTAAAGTCACTCCACCTCCCCCAGTATCTGCTCTACGAATCCAGGTCATGGAGTTGAAAGGAAGTTCTCGTCATTCCAATACTTGCCAAAGAACTCTGTAATGAATCCAGGTCATGGAGTTGAAAGCTAACAATTCTTCTGTCCATCTGCAGCTCCTTCTCATTGCTTTGATTTCCTGAATCCAGGTCATGGAGTTGAAAGTCTATTATGGCGAGAATGGTGCGATTATGGTAGCTCCCAAGGAATCCAGGTCATAGAGTTGAAAGAAGGCCTACGGCGTCAGCCGCTCTGTGTCCCTTGGCAGCAGCCTCGCCTCCCTGATATTAGCCAGCCCCAAGAGCTGCATGGTTATCCTCTCGAGCCCCATCCCTGCTCCTCCATGGGGCGGCGTGCCGTGCCTGAAGAAGTCCAGGTAGTAGGCGAAGTCCTCCTCCCTCAGCCCCTTCTCCCGCAGATTTTGCCTCAGCCTCTCATATCTGTGCTCCCTTTGCCCGCCTGTGACTACCTCTAGCCCCCTCATAAGCAGGTCGAAGCCATAAGTCCAGGCTGGCTCCTCCTCCTTCCTCATGGTGTAGAAAGGCCTCACCTTCCAGGGGTACTCTGTGACGAAGATCAGGTCCGACCTGTGCTTCTCCCTAGTATATGCCCCCAGCAGCCTCTCCCCCTCTGGATCTAGGTCCTCCCCGTAAGGCACCTTCTTCCCGAACTCTGCAAGGATCTCGTAGGCCTGCCTCATGGTAACCCTGGGTACCCTCTCTGGCACCCTGAGGGGCTCTGCGCCGTGCTCCTCCAGGAACTCCCTCACCTCGTGGGCCTCAAGCGCTAGCCTCCTGAAGAAGCCCTCCACGAAGTCCATAACGTCGTGGTAGCTCTCTATGAAGCCCACCTCTATGTCGAGCGAGTGGTACTCGTTCAGGTGCCTTATAGTGTGATGCGGCTCTGCCCTGAACACAGGGCCTACCTCGAAAACCCTCTCCAGCCCTGCTATGACCGCTAGCTGCTTGTAGAACTGGGGGCTCTGCGCCAGGTAAACAGTTTTCCCGAAGTATAGCACTGGGAACACGTCAGCCCCGCTCTCCGTGCCTGTAGCAACTATCTTGGGGGTGAAGATCTCTGTGAAGCCAAGGCTGGAGAAGTGTTCCCTGAACTTGTCTGCAACCCAGGCCTTGATCTTGAATATGGAGGAGACCTTGGGGTTCCTCACGTCTAGCCACCTGTACTTGAGCCTTGTGGGCAAGGTGGCCTTGAGGCTGTCCGTTACCTCCAGCGGGAGAGGCTCCAGGGGGGAGGAGAGGAGGGAGAGATCCCTGGCAGCTAGCTCGTAGCCCTCCCTCGTGGGCGCCCTCCTCAGGCTCCCCTTGACGCAAACTGCAGACTCTTCCTTCAGTTCAAGGGCTGAGCTCATGACCTCCTGGGGGGTCTCCCCCCTCTTGAACACGGCCTGGAGCGTCCCGCTCTTGTCCCTCAGGATCACAAAGCGCAGCCCCCCTAGGTCCCTTATCCTGTACACCCAGCCGCAGGCCCTTACCTCCTTCCCCTCCAGCTCCTGTCCCCTTGCCAGGATATCCCTGATCAGCTCCTTCATTGTCCCTCTCCGCTGCTCCTCAGGCTCTTAGCCTTAAATCTCAGCTCCTCCCTCGCCTTGGGCCTCGAGGGCGACGAAAACGAGGGAGCTGTACCTAGCTATGATCTGCCTGAACTCGTCCAGCGAGAGCTCCCTCCTCCCCTCTGCAGAGAACTTGCCTGAGATCATGATCTCTGCTAGCCTCCTCTGCCATATGTCCCCCTCCACTAGGTAGAGGGATCTGCCGTCCTCCTCCCTCCTGTAGCGGAGGAGGAGCGGCACCCTCACGTTAAGCCAGAGGTAGAGGGGCACAGAGGAGAGGAGGCGCCCCACCTCCTCCTCCCTCAGCTCGTGGAGGTCGCCAGAGTTCAGCCTCACATATCTCCTCCCCTTCGAGAGCTCGAGGAGGGTAAGGCTCTCTGCAGGGAGGAGAGCGGAGAGCCTCCTGGCCTCCTCCCTGAACTTCCTCTGCAGGTACTCCCCTAGCCTCTCCTCGCTCATCTGCTGTACACAGCGTAGATCATAGCATGGTCCTTGTCGAAGGGGTCCAGGTGGACCACGTCGATTATGGAGAACCCGCCCTCCCTCAGCGTAGCTATCTCCCTCCTGTAGACCTCACTTGGCTCGAGGGTCACGTCGACGCTCCTCGCCTTTATGGCGAGGAGGAGGTAGCCTCCCTCCTTCAGGAAGAGGGCAGCGTTCCTGTTCACTATGGCTGCCTGCTCAGGCTGGGCTATGTCTGCGTAGAGCCCGTCGGTCAGCTCCACAAGGTGCCTGAACTTCTCTGGGAACCTTGCATCCGCGAGTATGGGGAACACGTTTCTCCTCTCCCTGACCATTACTAGGAGATCTCTCACTACTCGTGGAGCAAACTCGACGCCGAATATGGCGCCCTTAGGCCCTAGCACGTCGCTCATGTGGCTTGCTGTGGTGCCGCTCCCCACGCCGAGGTAGAGGACCTTCTGGCCCTCCCTTAGCGGGAACTCTGCAAGGCCCTTGAGCAGCGCCCCTGCAAGCTTGCTCCTATATGGATTCCACTCCCTGTACTCAGCTCCCCCTACCTTGTAGATCCTCTCTCCATAAACTCTCTGGCCTGGCACAAGGTTCTTGGTAGCTATCTTGAGGCTTCCGTCGTTAAGCTCTGCTACGTAAACCCCCTTCCACTCCCTGTGCTCCTCTATCCTGACTACCTCCGACACAGGGGTCACCTCCTCCTCTTCTTCTTGGGCCTGAAGGGCCTCTCCCCCCTCTCAGGCCTGGGGGGCTTTGCCTCCTTCCTGACTGGGGGCTGCGCGTAGACCCTCTTTATCTCCTCTATCCTCCCCTCCAGCTCCTCCTTCAGCTTGTCCCCTGCCTTCCTGCCAGTGAAAGCGTCTATCTTGGCTGCTATCGCGAGCTTTGCTGCGAGGGCCCTCGCTATCTTCCCCCTCTGCCACTTGGGGCTCTTGTTGACCTCAGGGTACTGGAATATCACGCCGTGCTTAGGAGGCCTCCCGCCTGTCCTCAGAGCCCTGAAGAGGGCCTTCTCTGCGCCAAGCACCTGTATAGTGCTGGCAGGCATCTTCGCCATCTCTTCGAGGCTCCCTGCAAGGCTGAGGAGCCTAGCTCCGAGGAGGGGGCCTACGAGGGCTGTAACGTTGGGAGCTACCTCCTCCATCACGTCTGAGGCGTACTGGGTCAGCTCAGACCTCAGGTCGTAGAGGTCCCTCACTATCCTTGCCAGGGTTGCCACGGCCTCCACATCGCTTTCCGACATGTCTGCGCCAACGCTCCCCTCTGCAGCCCTCGCTATCTTAGCCGCCCTCTCCTCGCTCATGCCAGCCCTGGAGAGGTTCTCCTGCGTGAAGTTGTCCCTGTGGCCTATCTCGGAGACAAGCCTCACGTACTCCTCGTGCTCCTTCACCAGCTCGTCCAGCTCTGGGAAGTGGACCCCGTACCACTCCCTGACCCTTGTGGCCAGCATGTTTATGATCTTGTCGATGTCGTCTATTGCCCTTATGCCCTGCACTGCCAGCAGGTCCCTTTTCGCAGCAGCCCTCCTCAGCTTCCTCCTCGTGTACTCCAGCTCCAGCTCGAACATCCACTTGTAGAGCTCCTCCTGGGAGGGGAAGAGGCCTGCAGAGAGGGCGAGCTCCCCTGCCCTCTCCCTCGCTGCCCTGAAGGGAAGGGCTCCGTACTCCACTATAGCAGAGATCCCTGCGTTCGCGAGGGCCCCTGCAGTGGCCTCGTCCTCCACCACCAAGGTCTGGCCCTTGTGCCTCTCTGCCAGCCTGAGGAGGCTCAGGGGGACCTCGCCCCTGTCGAGCGCGAGGGCCTCCTCTACTGCGTCGTCCACCCTCTTCGGGAAGGCCTCCTGGTCCAGGAGGCTCCCGTCCTCGCCCAGCGCCAGGGCTCCATAGGGCGCTAGAGACAGGTATACCTTCAAGGGCAGTACCCCATGTGGGAGCTCCTCTAGTGCTTAATAGCTTATGAGGATCTCCCCTGGGGAAAGACATGGGGATCCGGGCCTTCCTGGCAGCTCTCGTGGCGATATCGCTGGCCTACCTGGTCCTCCTCTTAGTGCTGCTGGTGATGGGCGTGATAGGGGTGGCAGCCTTCGTTGCCCTCCTGCTCCTGACCCCCCTGGTGGCCCTTGTCCTCCTCCTTGCAGGCTACCCTATCCTCTTCGCTGCCATACTGGTGCCAGCCTTGATCATTGTGATCATAGCGTTGAGCCTTAACCTCGTGCTGGCGCTCGTCCTGACAGTGATCCTGCTCTGGCTCGGCGACATGGCCTTCGAGAAGGCCTTCTCCCTGAACCTGCTCCCGCTCGGGGAGGAGGGAGGGCTGGTGTGGTGGAGGGTAGCGCTCGCAGTTATCCTGTTCCTCGCTGTTTACTCTCTCCTCTCCAGGTTAGCTGTCAGGAGGGAGGCTAGAGGGCCCTTGCTTTCTGCGTGACCGGCTTCTCCAGGAGCTTCTGGTACCTCTTTCTGTTGTTGACTCTGGGGAAAGGCCTCACCCTGGGCTTAGGCTCTATCCTGGGGGTAGCCTTCCTCACTTTCCCTGCTTTAGTCATGGAGCCGTGCGTGGGCATCCCAGATCCCTTCCTTTCTCCCCTCCCAGGGCTTTTAATCCTTAAGCTAGCTCTGCTCGGGGGAGCGCAGGTGAGCGCCCACGGTTATTCGGGAGGGCTGGCGGAGCTCCTGCGTCGCGTGGGCATAGAGCCAGGGGACAGGGTAAGGGTGAGGAAAGAGGGGAGAGTTCTGGAGGGCGTGGTGATGCCCAGCTACGGGAGCGGGGAGGTGCTGGTCCTCAAGCTCGACAACGGGTACAACGTGGGCATAGCTGTGAGGGAGGGGGAGCTGGAGAGGGTGGGGAGGGCGGAGAGGGGCTCGCCTGGCAGCCCTGTGCCGCTCGTAGAGAAGGAGGAGCTCGGGGAGGGGAGGGTCTTCGTCCTGGGCTGCGGAGGCACTGTGGCGAGCAGGGTGGACTACGAGACTGGCGCTGTGAGGCCATACTTGACAGCGCAGGAGCTCGCCCTCAGCTCTCCCGAGATGCTAAGGTATGCGAGGGTGGAGGCAAGGCAGATCCTCTCCATTCTGAGCGAGGACATGAAGCCCAAGCTCTGGGAGGAGATAGTGAGGGAGACTGCGAAGGCCATAGAAAGGGGTTACGATGGGATAGTCGTAGCTCACGGCACAGACACGATGAGCTTCACTGCCGCAGCCCTCTCCTTTGCCTTCCACAGGGGCCTCCCAGTGCCCATAGCGATGACTGGGGCACAGAGGAGCAGCGACAGGCCCAGCAGCGACGCCTCCTTCAACCTTGTTGCTGCCACCCTCGTTGCTGCAAGAGCTCCCTTCGCAGAGGTCAGCGTGGTGATGCACGGGGAGAGCAGCGACTCCTACGCCCTTGCCCACAGGGGGGTGAGGGTGAGGAAGATGCACTCGAGCAGAAGGGATGCCTTCAGATCTGTAAACGCTAGGCCCCTCGCGAGGGTGTGGCCTTACGACGGGAAGATCGAGATCATAGAGAGGAACTACAAGAGGAGGGGAGGGGAGCTAGTGGTGGACAACGGCTTCGAGGGGAAGGTAGCCCTAGTCAAGCACTTCCCTGGCGCGATAGGGGAGGTGATCCATGCCCTCCTCGACAGGGGGTTCAGGGGCATAGTGGTGGAGGGCACAGGCCTGGGCCACATCTCCACGGACGCTATAGGGGCTCTGGAGAGGGCCAGGGAGATGGGGGTTCCAGTGGTGGTGGCGACCCAGACCATATACGGCAGGGTGAACCTGAACGTATACAGCACGGGCAGGATGATGTTGAGGGCTGGGGCAGTCCCTGTGGAGGACATGCTGGCAGAGACGGCTTACGTGAAGCTATCCTGGGCCCTAGCGAGGGCTAGGGATCTGGGGGAGGTGGCAAAGATCATGAGGGCAAACCTGGCTGGGGAAATCAGCTACGGCCACGACGTGGGGCTCTACGGGTGAGACCATGGACTACAGGGCAGTGGGGCTGAAGGTAGGCCTCGAGATCCACCAGCAGCTCCTCACGAGGAGGAAGCTGTTCTGCCACTGCCCAGCAGAGCTCTCTGAGGAGAGTGGGGAGGCGCTGGTGAGGAGGCTCAGGCCCACGAGGAGCGAGATGGGGGAGGTAGATCCGGCGGCCCTCTTCGAGTGGAGGAGGGGGAGGTACTATGAGTACGAGACCTCAAACACCTGCCTAGTGGAGGCAGACGAGGAGCCTCCCCACGAGCTTGACAGGGAGGCCCTGGCCATAGCGCTTGGCGTAGCGCTCTCCCTGGGCTCCTCCCTAGTGGACGAGGTTTACGTCATGAGGAAGATAGTCATAGACGGCAGCAACACCACAGGCTTCCAGCGCACAGCTCTCATCGCGCTGGGGGGTTCGCTAGAGGTGGGAGGTAAGGAGGTGCCAATAGAGACCATATGTCTGGAGGAGGACGCGGCGAGGAAGATGGGGGAGGAGGGAGCCAAGGTAATCTACAGGCTGGACAGGCTGGGGGTGCCTCTGATCGAGATCGCCACTGCCCCAGTGATCAGCTCCCCAGAGGAGGCGAGGGAGGTGGCGCTGGCGATAGGCAGGCTCCTCAGGCTCACGAAGAGGGTGAGGAGGGGCATAGGGACGATAAGACAGGACCTGAACGTAAGCATAGCAGGAGGAGCGAAGGTGGAGATAAAGGGGGTTCAGAGGCTGGAGCTCATACCAAAGGTAATAGAGCAGGAGGTCAGGAGGCAGCTCTCCCTGCTAGAAATCAGGGAAGAGATGAGGAGGAGGGGCCTCTCCGAGGTTCACTCAGAGCCCCAGGACCTCACCTCCCTCCTGGCAAGTTCAAAGAGCAAGGTGATCAGGAAGGCTCTCGAGGCAGGGGGGGCAGTGATGGGCATGAGGCTGAAGGGTATGAGTGGGCTGCTCGGGAGGGAGGTGTCGCAGGGGAGGAGGTTCGGCACAGAGCTGGCAGACTATGCCAGGTTCTACGGAGGGGTGAGCGGGATCATCCACAGCGACGAGCTGCCTGGATATGGGATAACAGAGGAGGAGCTGAGGGCGATCAGGTCTGCGCTCGGAGCTTCAGAGGAGGACGCCTTCGTGCTCGTGGCTGACCAGAGGGAGAGGGCGATCAAGGCGCTCGAGGCAGTGCTGGAGAGGGCGAAGATCGCCCTCCAGGGCGTGCCAGAGGAGACGAGGGCAGCGCTCGAAGATGGGAGCACTAGGTTCATGAGGCCGAGGCCGGGGGCTGCAAGGATGTACCCTGAGACCGACATACCGCCCGCGAGGGTGACGAGGGAGATGTTGGAGGAGGCCGAGAGGATCAGGCCTGAGCCCCTCTCAGCAAAGCTGGAGAGGTTTGCAAAAATGGGCATCTCGAAGGAGCTTGCGCTCGAGGCTGTAAACGACGTGAGGCTTGACCTGATAGAGAGGCTGGTGGAGAGCTATGGTAACAGAGTTCAGCCGAGCATCATTGCCTCCCTGGTGGTGGTCACGCTGAGGGGCCTCAGGGGGAAGGGGGTGGACATTGAGGCCCTTCCTGACGAGAGGATCGAGGAGCTCGTAGAGATGATAGCGAGGGGAGAGGTCTCCAAGGAGGCTGCAGAGGCGATCCTGGAGGCAGTGGGGAGGGAGGGCATAAGCTGCAGGGAGGCTGCGGAGAGGCTAGGGCTGAGGGCAATGAGCGAGGAGGAGGCAGAGAGGGTAGTGGAGGAGGTGGTGAGGGAGAACCTGGCAGAGGTGAAGGCTAGGGGGCAGAGGGCGATCAGCCTTATTATGGGCAGAGCGATGAACAAACTAAGGGGGAGAATAGACGGGAGGAAGGTGTCGGAGATAGTGAGGAGGAAGGTGGAGGAGGCGCTGCGCGAATGATGTCTACTCCCGACTCCGAGGGGTGAGAGGAAGGCATTTGGCTGACGCGCAGGGATGAGGACGCCGCTCCAAGCTGAGGGGTGATAGCATCACGACGGGCTGACCTGCGCCCTGAGCATCTTCCCTACCTCGTAGAAAGTCCTGCCTGCCCCG
This sequence comes from Acidilobaceae archaeon, assembly GCA_039630105.1. GTDB lineage: Archaea > Thermoproteota > Thermoprotei_A > Sulfolobales > Acidilobaceae > DSZV01. The sequence continues at coordinate 10,265 of JBCNVO010000034.1, read as the reverse complement.
TGCAAAAGGGGGCTGACCTTGCTCGTGTCCCACCCCCACCTGGTGTACAGGTCTCTCCTCACGTAGGTTGCTAAGATCTCGAAAACGTAAAGCCTGACCTCCCCCACGTCCATCATTGCGTGAAGTCTCCCCTCCATTGAGGCTATTGCATCTGCCCACCTCGGAGGCTTCACGTACCTGCTCTCTTCGAGCCTCAGGCCGAACTTCGCCACCTTGTCCACCTCCCTGCCAGAGACGCTGCCCAGTGCATAGACTAGCGACGCCTGGCCTGAGTGGGGAACGTTTATCGTGGCCTCCCTGCGGTGCTCAAGGCACTGGAAAGTGAAGGACTCCCTGTCCACTGCCACAGCAACGGTAGGGGGCTCCTCTGAGACGGGCATGTTCCAGGAGGCAGGCATGGCGTTAACGCGCTCGTTAGGGCAGACTGTGAAGAGCACTACGGTGGGGGAGGGGTGGAGCACGTAGTAGAACTTGAAACCCTCCTCCAGTCTAGAGAGCAAGACCTTCTCCCTTATATGCATGGACTAGGGCTTAATATTTTGACGCCTCCCGCGGTACTCCTCCACGAGCCTCTCCAGGTCGAGGGAGCTCCTCTTCTCCATCCTTTCCCTCTCTGCTGCAGCGTCCTCCAGCACAGAGGGATGGAGGAGCGCCAGGTCTGCCTCCTCGAGGACCACCTTTACGTACTTCGCCTTCTCGAGCACAGGGATGCGGGAGTTCCTTAGGGCATTCGCGAGGGGGGAGTCGAGATGGGAGAGCAACACTGCTGAGGCCTCCCTCACGAGGGCTATCGCTTCCCTCTCGAAAGTGCCCGGATCCTCCACGACTATGATCTCCCCAGGCCTCAACTCTCCCATCTGCCTCTCGCTCCTCCTCACGTTGCTAGCAGTGAGGCTAGGCAGCCTCCTCGCGGGGATCAGCTCTCCCTTGGCCATGGAGAGCATAAGTTTCATGAGCTGCCTGGACCTCTCTGCTGCCCTTGCGCCCTCTGCCTTAGCGCTCTCGAGAGCCCTCTCGAGCTCCCTCAGCCTCAGCTCCATCTTTGCCATCTCGCTGTCCCTCAGCAGCTCAGCCCTTGCAGCCCTCCAAGCCTCCCTCAGCCTCCTCTCCTGCTGCTCGAGAGCCCCCTCAAGCTCCCTAACCCTCCTTTCCAGCGCCTCCTTCTGCGCCTTGAGCCTCTCTATCTCTATAGCGTAGGAGCTGAGGTCCGCGCTCCTCTGGGGGGCGCTCACCACTTTCCTCACCTCCTTCCTCTCCTCCAGAGCCCTCTCTATCGCCCTCTCCAGGGCCTCAGCTACAGTCAGCCCCTCTATGACCCACCTCTTGATCTCCTCCCTGCTTATCTCGAAACTCAGGTCGTCCAGCTTCCTCTCTATTTGCTCCAGCTTGCTCCTAATACTCGCATAGGCCTTCAGCGCAGCGGCGAGCGCGTCCCTCTGGTGAGTGTCCTCTGCAGGCTCTCCTAGGAACCTCTCCACGAGCTCTTTCTTCTCTGCCACGCCGAGATCTGCAGGGGGAAGGAAGAGGTTTGCTCCTAGCTGAGACGCTAGTTTCCTCACAGTCTCAGGGGCCTCTGCCACGTCGGTGGCAACGATTATGGGCTTCCCGTGGCTGAGCACGAGATCGATTATGGTGCCCCTGTCGAGCCCCTTGGAGCTGGAGGCAAGGAGCAGGTTGCCCTCCACGTCCAATATGGCGAGCCCAGTAGTGGTGCCAGCGTCGACCCCTACTATGAGGGCCCTCTCAGGCCTCCGCTGCGTCAGGAAGAGCCTGCTCCTGTAAACAGGCCTGACCTTCACGACGTAGTCCTGACCCCTCTCCTCCTTGACTATGCTCTTTACCACCTCCCTTGGAGCGTAAACAGTGAAGGTGGCAGACTCGAGCCCTCCCTTGCTCTCCCTGTAGAAGTAGTCGTAGTCCACGCCAGCCCTGTCCAGCGCCTCCCTTATGCTGCTCGCCACCCCTTGGATAACTGCCCTCACCCTCCTCTGGTACCTCTGCTGGCTCCAGCCGCCGGGCGAGGGGGAACGGAGCTTTGAGACCTGGACAACTGTCTTCTCCTCCACGCTCCTCACGATTGTCCCGTAGCCCTTGCAGGCGAGGAGGGCGCAGACATAGGCTGTCTTGGCAGGGCTCAGCTTTGACCCCTCCTCTAGGACTCCAGCCCTCCTAGCCACCTCCCTCACGTCTAGGAACTGCCCCTCCAACAATGTGACCTGGATTACGACAGAGCTGGGCGGGAAGAGGGAGAGGACCCTCACAAGGCCTCTCTCGTCCTCTGCCAACTCGTACACGTTGTCGAACCCTATCTTGGCAGGCAGGTGCTCCCAGGCTACCCTGATCAGCTTGGCAAGGCTTGCCTCCTCTGCCTTGTAAACGATCTTCCCCTCCCCGTCCACCACGACCAGCGCATATCTTGCCCCCTTCTGGCCTGGGGCGCCGCTCTCCAGGTCCACTCCCATACACTTCTCAGAGCTCAACCCTCTTCCCCCTCACGTAGGAGAGCGCCTCCTCAGGGCTGACCCGGAGGGAGAACCTTCGGGAGAAGAAGCGGACGAGCCTCTCCACGTCTCCTCTCAAGGCCTCCTCCGCCCCTGGCTCCCCCAGGTGAAGGTATTGAGGCCAGTCTATCACGTAGGACTTCCCCTCGCTTGCCAGCACGTTGTACTCGCTCAGGTCTCCGTGCACTATACCGACCTCCAGGTAGGCCTTCCTTATCGTTCCCAGTGCTGTGAGGAGGAGCTCCCTTGCCTCCCCCTCGCTCGCCTCCCTGAGCCTGTAGAGCTCCACCCCCTCCACGTACTCCTGCAGGAGGGCGTGCCTGCTCCTGGCTATAGGCTTCGGCACAAGGGCGCCCCTCCTGCTCAGCTCCCCGAGGGCCCAGTGCTCCCTCTCGCAGGTGAGGAGGGCTAGTCTCAGCCTGTCGCCCCTCAGCTCTGCAGCATAGCCCCTGTGCCTCCTCATCTTCCTGAACCTCCTGACCCCGCCGCGGTGGAGCTTGAGAACTGCCAGCTCGCCGTTCTGGAGCTCTACGAGGAAGACGTCGCCTTCCTTCCCTGCCCCTATCCTCTCCCCCAGCCTCCCCAAGTACCCTTTCTTCTTGAGGTGCGTTAACGCGAGGACGTCCAGGCCGCGAAAGGTGAGGGCAAAGCCCAGCTCTGTCCTATTCGCAACCCTCGTCTCCACCAGCCTCTCGAGGGAGCGGGAGAGGCGGGAGGGGGGCATCTTCAGCTTGAGCTCAAGGAGCTCTAGGGGGACGTACTCGTAGCTCTCCCTCAACGCCTCGAGGGCCCTGAGCACCCTCAGGTCCTCTGGATCTAGCGCGAGGGCGATGCGTTCTAGGAGTGCCCTAAAGAGAGACCACCGCGATCTTGAGATCGAGGGGGCAAATAAATGCTAGATCTGGAGCAGGGAGAAGTCGGGGTAGAGGTAGTACAGCACGTATGCTCCAGCTGCCAGGAGCGCAAGGCCCTGGAGGGTCACTGCTGCCCTGCTGTTCATGAACCTCAGCATGCTCTGAGCCAGCGAGGTGGCTGAGGAGAGTGCGCTGAACGGTAGCGAGAAGCCCAGGGCAAAGAGGAGCCCTCCCAGAGATGCCATGAAAGGCGAGCTCCCTGCTATAGCAATCAGCGTGAGCAGGAAGGGGAGGGAGCACTGGATGCCGAGGAGGGGGGCAGCCCTGGAGAGCTGGGGGAAGGCCACGAGGGTCGGGTTAGAGGTCCAGAGGGTGAGGGCTCCCCACGCGAGAAGCAGGCTGGCAACGAAGGAGGCGAGGAGGGCGTAGAGGTTAAGGGGTAGGAAGGCGCTCAAGCTATAAGCGCCTGCAAAGAGCAGCCCCCCAGCAGCTGCTACAGCCCAGAGGGCAGCAGACTTCCTCACCACTTCTCTCCCGCTCACCCTTACTCTCTCTGCAGAGGCATAGGCGAGGAGCACAGGGAGGCTGCAGGGGGACACGGCTGCAAAGAGGCCGAGGAGAAGGGAGCCTGACAGGAAGGCAAAGAGCTCGAGGGCCCCTCCTGCCTCTTCCTTAGGAGGCTCCCTGGGCGCATTTGCCAGGCTTTCCTCAACAAACTTCTTCAGCCCCTCGTACTGGTCCCCGAGACCGAAGTCCCCTACCTTTCGTGCCACGAGGGAGCCGTTGGCGTATAGGAGGAGGGTAGGGGTGCCAGGCACATTATAGTCCCTCATGAGGCTCAAGGTATTCGCATAGTCGGTTCTCGACATCTCGCTGAGGTTGGCCACCACCAAAGTTATGCTGCCGTTCTCCTCCACGTACTTCGTAAGGGCAGGCTCTACCTTGGCGCAGCCTGGGCAGCCGTAGGACTTGAAGAACACTATAGAAAAGCCGCTCTTCGGGATGCTGGCCTCGAGCCTCTTAGGATCAGTGACCTCCACTATGCTCTCCAGCCCCTTCCCCTCCCTGGGCTGGAGGGATGCTACCGCCACGAACAGGAACCAGACTACGAAAGTCAGCATGAGGAGGCGCCTCATGTCCGGAGCTCTTCCCTTTACTCTCAGGCCCCTCTTCATAGCTCCCTCGGGGGAATCATAGCTATTGCTTAAGAGAGCAAGATATATACTGGAGGGAGAGACGTGAAGGGATCTGTGAGCGAGTTCCTGAGGAACGTTGCAGTAGAGCGGATAGCTGGCGCTCTGCGCAGGGAGCTGGAGGTAGCGAAGGTCATTGCCCAGTGGGAGGGGAAGGGGCCAGCGATCTCCTTCCAGGTGGAGGGGGCTGAGGGGGAGAGCGTCTCCAACATGGTGGACACAAGGGAGAAGCTCAGGAAGGCCATGGGGGTGAGGGAGGACAGGGAGGCCTATGCAAAGCTGCTGGAAGCGATGAGCAGCCCAGGGGAGCTGAGCATAGGCGGCGCTCCAAAGCTGAGGGAGGCAGAGAGGGGCCTGCTGAACCTCCCCGCAGCAAGGTTCTACGAGAAGGAGAGGGGGCTCTACATATCCTCCTCCCTCTTCATTGCCTGCTGGGAAGGCGCTTGTAACGCCAGCATCCACAGGATAAACGTGCTGGGGGAGAGGAAGGGGGTAGTGAGGATCGTGCCGCGCCACCTCTGGGAGCTCTACAAGAGAGCCACGAGCAAAGGCCATGACCTCCCCGTCTCGATCTTGGTGGGCGTCCACCCTGCAGTGGAGATAGCAGCAGCCACCTCCCCCCGCTTTGGCCTCTTCGAGCTCGGGATAGCTGCCAAGGTCCTGGGCAACCTCGAGGCCTTCGAGAGCCCCCTGCACAGAAACCCTGTTCCAGCAGGCGTCTCTGCCCTCATAGAGGGCTACCTCACCAGGGAGATGGAGGAGGAGGGGATGTATGTGGACGTGATTCGCACCTACGACAAGCTCCGCCCCCAGCCGGTGCTCAAGGTGGAGAAGGTGTTCCTGAGCGAGGAGCCCACCCACGTGATACTCTCTGGAGGCGCTGAGTCCTCCATTCTCATGGGTTTCTCGAGGGAGGCAGCCATATGGGAGGCAGTCTCGAGGGTGGTGCCGAGGGTGCACAGAGTAAGGCTAACGAAGGCAAGCGGCGGGTGGCTCCACGCCATAGTCTCCCTCACCAAGGCTCACGAGGGAGATGGGAAGAACGCGATAATGGCTGCCTTCGCAGCTCATCCCAGCCTCAAAATGGTCATAGTGGTGGACGAGGACATAGACGTGGACGATTGGGAGGAGGTGGAGTGGGCCCTCGCTACGAGGTTCCAGGCAGAGGAGGACCTAGTGCTCGTTAAGGGGGCCAGGGGCTCCACTCTAGACCCAAGCGCAAAGGAGGGGCTCACGACTAAGATGGGCATGGACGCCACTAAGCCCCTGGGCGCAGGCATAGAATTTGAAAGGGCGAGAATTCGTATATGATTTTATATTTTTAAGTTTCTTACATCTAAATTTAGGGGGTTGAGAGTGCTCGAGATAAGATGGCACGGAAGAGGGGGCCAGGGAGCAGTAACTGCTTCCATAATCCTCGCCGAAGCTGCTACCCTCGAGGGCCTCTACGCCCAGGCATTCCCTGAGTTCGGGCCAGAGAGGAGGGGGGCTCCTGTGAGGGCATACACGAGGATATCTGAGGGGGAGGCTGTGGTAGTGAGGTCTCCTATAGTGAACCCTGACGTAGTCGTGGTCCTAGATCCGAGCCTGCCGCCCCAGCTCTACCTCTCGGGCCTAAAGGAGAACGGTGTGCTAGTAATCAACAGCAAGCGGAGCCCCAAGGAAGTGTGGGAAACGGTGAGGAAGAAAGTAGTAGTGGTGGACGCGACTGGCATATCTCTCAAGATACTCAAGGTCCCCATAGTTAACGTGGCCATGCTAGGGGCGCTTGCTAGGGTGCTGGAGAGGCCTAGCCTGGAGAGCCTCGCGAGGGCTACGCTGAAGGTGCTCTTCGGCTTCCAGTGGCAGGGCTCCTTGGAGCTCCTCCTCAAGAGCCCCCTCTTGAGCGAGCCCCTCCTGGCTAACGTGACAGTACTCCAGGAGGCTTACAGGTCTGCGGAGGTGGTGGAGGGATGAGCTGGAGGGAGCTGCCCATAGGAGGGCTGATCTTAGAGCCTGGGAACAGCGCGAGGAGGAAGACGGGCGACTGGCGGGTATACAGGCCTGTGCTAGACAACGACAAGTGCATCCGCTGCCTTCTCTGCTGGGCATACTGTCCAGAGGGGATCTTCAGCATAATAGACGGGGAGTACAGGGTGGGGAACAGGAGCTGGAGCTTCTCCCTGAGCATAGACTACGACTACTGCAAGGGCTGCGGGATATGCGCAGAGGAGTGCCCAGTAGGGGCAATCAAGATGATGGAGGAGGTGAGGTAGATGAAGAGGGTCCTGCTCAACTCGAACTACGCTGTTGCTTATGCAGTGAGGGAGGTAGACGTGGACGTGATCGCTGCGTATCCCATAACGCCTCAGACAGGTGTGGTGGAGAAGCTCTCTGAGCTGATAGCAGCAGGGGAGCTGGATGCAGAGATGATACACGTGGAGAGCGAGCACTCTGCCCTAAGTGCTATGGTGGGCGCGTCTGCGGCAGGCGCAAGGGTCTTCACAGCCACCTCTGCCCAAGGCCTAGAGTTCATGCACGAGGTCCTGCCCATAGCCTCTGGCATGAGGTTGCCAATAGTTATGGCCATAGCTACCAGGGCAGTCTCAGCCCCTATCAACATCTGGTGCGACTACAGCGACCTGATGAACATAAGGGACACCTCGTGGATCACCACGATCGCCTCCACAGCCCAAGAGGTCTACGACTCGATAATAGAGGCCTACATGGTAGCAGAAGACCCCAGGGTCCTCCTGCCAGCAATAGTGGCATATGACGGCTTCTGGATGAGCCACACCTACGAGCCCCTCTTCCTCCCAGAGGACCCGAGAGAGGTGAGGGAGCTTGTGCCGAGAAGGCGCAGGGAGAGGCTGGACCCGGAGAGGCCTATCACCCTTGGGACGCTTGTGGGCCCCGACTGGTATTACGAGCTCAAGTACCAGCAGGTCGAGGCCATGAAGGCAGCAAGGGAGATTATAGGAGAGGCTAAGGAGAAGATGCAGAAGGTGCTAGGGAGGTCCTACGAGCCTGTGGAGGGCTACGAGGCTGAGGGCGCAGATGTCCTCGTCGTGACCTACGGAGGGATCTTCGGCAACGTGATAGAGGCAGTGAAGAGGGCGAGGGGCACTAGGGTGGGAGCCCTTAGGCTGAGGCTGTGGAGGCCCTTCCCGGCAGAGGAGCTGAGGAGGGCTGTCTCGGGAGCATCGAAGCTCCTGGTCATAGACAGGGCAGTTAGCTATGGAACGCCCATATCGGGGCCTCTAGCACTAGAGCTAATGGCCAGCCTTTACGGGAGCGGGATTGACGTGGTGAGCTTCGTAGCAGGGATAGGGGGGAGGGCAGTGACAGAGAGGGACGTTATAGACATGATTGAGAAAGGCACGAGGGTGAAGGGGATGAGGGAGACCATTTACTGGGGCGTGAGGGGGGTGGAAGCATGAAGATCAGGACCTTGAGGGACCTGCCGAGGGAGGAGCTCTTCGCGCCAGGACATGGACTTTGCGCTGGGTGCACTGCATCCACCATAATAAGGCACCTGCTGAAGGTCGCAGGAAAGAACACCATAGTCGTTAACGCCACAGGCTGCGTAGAGGTCTCCACTACCATGTACCCGTACACCTCCTGGAGGGTGCCCTGGCTCCACGTGGCCTTCGAGAACGCCTCTGCAGCAGCTAGCGGAGTGGAGACAGCGCTGAGGGCTATGGCCAGGAAGGGGCTCATAGAGCAGGACAAGAGGATAAACGTCATAGTGATCGCAGGAGACGGAGGCACGTACGACATAGGTTTCCAGGCGCTCAGCGGCATGATCGAGAGAGGCCATAGAGTAGTCTACATGCTCTACGACAACGAGGCCTACATGAACACAGGGATCCAGAGGAGTGGCTCCACCCCACTCCATGCCTGGACAACCACGACCCCCATAGGCAAGCTCCTCCGTGGGAAGCCCCAGAGGAAGAAGCCCATAGCAGACATAGTACTTGCCCACGGGGTAGAGTATGTGGCAACCACAAACGTGGCTTACCTCATGGACATGCTCCAGAAGTTCAGCAAGGCTCTTGAGACAGAGGGGCCCTCCTTCCTCCATGTCCTCCAGCCCTGCCCGACAGGCTGGAGGTTCGAGCCCAGATATGGCATAAAGATGGGCAAGCTTGCTGTGGAGACTGCTATGTGGATCAACTGGGAGTCGGTGAGGGGAGACTTCAAGGTCACCACCCGCGTGCCCAAGAGGAAGCACGTGAGGCATTACCTCTCAGCGCAGGGGAGGTTCAGGGGGCTCGCGGAGAAAGAGATAGAGGAGATACAGGACTACGTGAACAAGGAAGTGGAGAGAATAAACAAAATGGTGGGAGAGGAGGTCATAGGACCTCTAGCCGAGTAACCTTTTCATTCCCTCTTTACTGAGCAGGCTCATCAGCTCGCTCCTGTGCCTGACCTCGTCTGTCAACAGATCTCTGGCCAAGCTCTCCGTAACTGGGTCTTTGCCATGAGTTAGCTCGTAGAGCTCCTTGTAGCCCTCTATGGCACACTCCTCTGCCTTGATGGCTGCAATGAGCCAACCGTCTATGTCATAGGGGTCCTGGGGCAGCTCTGGGTACTTGCAGCGGGAGACCTCCCAGAGGCTCCGGAAGTCGCGCGGAGGCTCCACGTTCAGGCTCATGAGTCTCTCCCCGATCATGGGCACGTGCTTAGTGAGCTCCTCCTTTGCTTCCTTCATGAAGTTTTCAGCTATCTCCCCCGCTACGTGACCCATGACAGAGTGGGCAGTCAACATGTAGTAGTAGCCTGCGAGCCACTCGTCAGCTTAGGCAGCCAGGAGGGCCTGGGAGAGCTTCTTCTCGTCCACAGGCTTGAGGAACTCTTTCTGCATTACCTTCACCGCCTGTTTACAGGTCAGGGGAGTTAATAATTGCCTGTCACTATTTACCTGGTCAGCATGCTGGTGGAAGTGGACTCGGTGAGCAAGAGTTTCGGCAATGTGAGGGCTCTCGTGAACGTGTCCCTGAGGGTTCCCCCCTCGCGGATAGTGTGCTTAGTGGGCCCTAACGGGGCAGGGAAGACTACCCTCCTGAGGATCGTCATGGGGCTGCTGAAGCCAGACAAGGGGACTGTGAGGGTCTTCGGGAGGGGCGAGTGGAGCACGGAGCTAAGGAGTATGTCATACTACTTGCCACAGGAGGCAGGGCTTCCGAGAGGGCTGACGGGAAGGGAGTTCCTCTCTTTCATGACGAGGGTTTACGGCAGGGGGTCTGTGGAGAGGGGCGCAGAGCTATCGAACCTGGGGAAAGATCTCGACAGACGGGTGGAGGAGTACAGCACAGGGATGAAGAGGAGGCTCCTCCTCGCAGCAGGGCTCATGCTGGAACCTGAGCTGATGGTGCTAGACGAGCCCACTGGAGGAGTGGACGTGGTGCACTCCCTATACTTAAGGGAGGCTGTAACATCATATGCAAGGAAGAAGGGAGCAGGGGTCCTCTACACAAGTCACAACATGTTGGAGGTGCAGTACGTCTGCGACGAGGCGATAGTCATGCACCAGGGGGGAGTGATAGAAGCAGGGAGGCCGGAGGAGATAATAGCGAGGTACAAGGCGAAGAACCTCGAGGAAGTTTTCGTGAGGGTGGTCGGGAGATGAGCAGGACCCTCGCTGTCGTGCAGAGGGAACTACTCTCCCTCTTCAGGGACAAATATGTGCTCTTCTCTGTGATCGTGGCTCCCTTCCTGTCCATGGTGCTCATAGG
>JBCNVO010000033.1:0-15759 GCA_039630105.1 Acidilobaceae archaeon | reverse complement strand
GGAAGCTCTCGCCCCCTCCCTCGGCATAGTGGAGGAGAGGCAGAGGGCGGGGGACTCCAGGTACAGGATCTACCTGGATGCGCGGGAGTTCATAGCTCAGACTTACGTAACAAGGGAGCAGAGGGAGCTGCTCAAGTCTGTAGCAAACCTCCTTCTCCAGAGGGAGGGGAGGCTTCTTCGTCCCCCCTCGGGGCTAGGGGGAGGGAAGACCGGCACACTCTCCTCCTGCTCTACCACCTGGCAAGAGCACCGACAGAGTAGTGAAGCAGGCAATACCGGAGACTGAAGGGGGAACTAAGTGGAGCGGAGGTCGTGGTAATAGACGGGACCTTCAGCTCCCTCTCCCCCACTCCGTTTGAGCCACTCAAGGCAGGGAAAGAGGTGATCAAGACGCTCTGGGGCTACATGGCCTACAAAACTGGAAGCTATGAGGCTGTGAGGGAGCACGACCTCAACGCTGCTCTCCTCGGGTGGAGAAGATAAGGGAGATGCTGGGAGGCAAGAGGTCTCTCGTTCTCGTCGACGAGCTTGGCGTGCACTACAGGCTCATGAAGGAGGTGCCGTCTGCTGTTAGAGCGTACTGCTCAGCTACATGAGACAGGTGGGAGCCTCCGCCTCCTGGCCCAAGCTGTGCATGAGACGAGCGCTGTCGTGGTGCTCAGACGTCCCTGGAGAGATAAGGGGGGAGGAGATAGTGTCAAAGTCCTGGCTACGAGGAGTTCTTGAGGGAACTTGTGAAGGAGATCCTCATGGAGCTGAGGAGGAACGCCACTATCGTGCCTGTGCGGGTGGAGGAGCTGGGGGAGGTGCTGAAGAGAAGGATGTTCCAGAGCATAGACCAAGAGGGGGCCACGAGGGCAAAGAGGGAGCTCTCGAAGCTGAGAGACTTCTCTCCTTACGTAGAGGACGTATCTGAGCAGGTCTTGCAGAGCTACCCCTTCCACCCCTACTTCCCTGGAGGTTCTGAGGAGCGCTGTAACCAGCTATGAGGGGTTGCAGAAGACGAGGGACGCCATAAGGATAACGAGCAGCGGTCCTAAGGAGCCTCTGCAAAAGGAGACCTCGCTCATAATGCCCTACCACATGGACGTGCTGGAGGGCGATGAGGAAGCTCCTCCTCCCCGATCAGAACCCAGCGGCGAGAGCTCCGTAAGGTGCTGGCAGAGACGAAGGAGAGGATTGATGCTATGGGAATGTCCCCACTCCACGAAACCCCCAGAAGGAACCCCTGGGCAGCAGCGCCCCTGTTCAGGGAAATAGCGAAGAACCTCTTCAACTTCGCCTTCTTGAGCACCTACATGTACGTCCACAGCATAACAGAAGACTCAGCGAGTACCCAACAGGAAAAAGATGATCGCTGCAGTGGCGGAGCCTCTCTACATGGAGAGGCAGAGGGTCTGGCCTAACGAGCTGACGACGTGCTCGGCAAAAGGAGAGGGGCAAGTACGCCGTGTACACGCTGAGGGCAAAGAAGATGGACAAGCGACTACGTATACTGGGTCACCACCGTTCCCAAACATGGGAGAAGAAGCTGGCGGTAAGGGCAGAGGAGATACTGAGGGAGAGGGAAGATGTGGTGGCTGACCTGCTAAGGGAGAAAGTAGCTAAGGGAGGGGAGGGAGGGGAAGTTCTCGTTCAAAGACAAAAGGCTGACTTACGATCCCGGAGAGCCCCCACGATCCAAGAGATGGGGCGAGCACGACGAGGACTACACTTTGTTGGTAGTGCTGAAACCTCTGAGAGGAGGCAGCAGAGGAGCGGCTTGGAGACATGCTTTTCAAGCACATCGACAAGAGTGGAAGGCTGGTGGAGAGGAGCAAACAGCAATTAGAGGGCCTCCTCTCTTTTCCGAGGCTTGAGATGTGGCAGAGGCTGGGCAAGGCAGCCTTCCTGAATGCATCCCGAGGAGATGGGAGAGGAGCTGGACAAGCTGCTGGGGACTTGAGCAGGAAGAAGGGGAAGAAGGAGGCTCTAGTGCCCCTGCGAGAGGAGGAGCTAATGAGAGACATTTGCAAGAGCAAGGAGGCAGAGCTGGAGGAAATGATATCTCTGAAGAAGGCACTGCAGGCACCCTCTACTTCGACTCGGTGGCCTACCCAAGCAGGGAGAGTCGCTATAAGCCGGTCGTGGAGAGAGTTCAGTCGTTCCAAATCGATTCCACTGGAAGAGAACAGTGGAGAGGCTGCTACTGGACAAGGGGAAGGCGCTCGACAGCTTTGATTCGTGTGAGGCACTGTTCCACAGGCCTCACTCGGCAAGAGGGCAGAGCCTCTCCAAGAGATCTCCGCCTCTGCTATATACAACACTTTCCTCACTGATCCCCTGCTGCCTATGGTGACGAAGGACGTCTTCAAGGAGAGGAGCCCTCAGAGGGGTGTCTCGAGAAAGGAATGATGGGATAAAGAGAAGGGACGAGGTGAGGAGGAGAGGCTCTTCTCAGGGGTCCGAACAGAGAGTGGCTGGAGAGCATAGACCTAGCCCACGACATAGTGGTCCCTGAGCGATAGCTGCCCATCAACTTCTCGAGCAGCTGGGAGAGGTGAAGGAAGAGGATTTAGGAATGGGCTGTAAGCTCAGGAAATACTACATAATCAAGTATGCGCAGGAGAGCATTCCGGTGGGGGAGCTCAAGAGAAAGTACCCCTCGTACCTTAACGTGCTGGCTAAGTCGAGCGTCCGTGAGGGAGGAGAAGGTTTGCAACAAGTTCAGGCTGAAGGTGGACAGGCATCGCTCTAGAAGGCAGCTCTAGGGGAGAGCATTCCTGTAATAGTGGAGGTGGAGAAGATAGGGGACTTCAACGAGCCTGTAGAGGTGGAAGTGACTGTAGGCAGCACAGTGAAGAGAGGGAAGTTCATGCCTGGCAGAGCAATCATACAAGTGGAGCTGACGAGCGCCTGGAGAGGGCTCTGTTGTGGTGAGGGGGAGGAGCGGGAGCATAGAGGAGCCACCGCTAGAGATACCGGTGATGGTCAGGGAGAGGTGCAGACAGCGCCTCTATCCTCCTCCAGGCACCAGGGAGGGAGGTCTCCATTAAGCCCGTCAAGGAGGTGCCGCTCCAGAGCATGCTGATCGCCTTGAGGCAGCTTTCAGGCCTGGGAGCCAGCGTAAGGGCTGCCACTCTAGCACTGAACAGGGGAGGGAAGAGAGCGGGGAGCCTCCAGATCTCAGAGCCCGTTCCCCTCGTCGACCTCCTGAGGAGCGTCTCCGGCCTGCAGGGAGTCTTCGACATTAGGTTCGAGAACCTGGAGCTCTCCCTGGAGCTCGAGGTGATCGGGGAGAAGGAGAGGGCTATAGTGGAGGAGATGAGGGCAGACTTCCTCCAGTTCTGCATAGGCTAGCCCTGGAACCAGCTGTCCAGCCTCCTCTGCTTTCCCTTCATTTCCTTCATCGCCTTCCTCAGCCTCTCCAGCCCCTTCTCCACCCTGTCTGGGCTGAAGTCGTGCTGGTAGATCAAGATCTCCTTTATCTTCCTCTCGTCAGGGCTCCCGAAGCTTATGCTGTAGGCCTCGTTAACTGGGGGGTTAAGGAAGTACTCGTAAACCCTTACTGGGTCCTCCTGCCACCCCTCCAGCGTCTGCAGCGCCCTCAGCGGATCCCCTACGGACCTCACGTGCTTCAGCGCCTTCTGAGCGCCATAGCCCCTTATGCCCTCGTTGTAGTCCGTGCCCATGATGACGCCTATGGCTCTCAGCTGCTCCCTGGTTATGCCCAGGGATCTCAGCAGGGCCTCTGCATCTATCACCTCAGGCTTCACCTCCACGTAGTCCTCCCTCCCAGGCAGCTTCCTCTTCCCGCTGAACGTTAGGTTCCTCACCAGCCTCCTAGCCCCGAAGAGCAGGCTGTCGTAGTCCTGGCTGCCAGCTGCGTAAACCTCCCTCCTCGTCATGAACGCTGCCTGGGCCTCCCCCTCCTCAGGAGCCTGGACCCAGGGGAGGCCCATAGCGTTAAGCAGCTCCTTCGCCTCCCCCACCATGCTCTGGGTGAGCCTGGTTGCTGCTTGAGCGTACCTTCTGGCTTCCTCCACCAGCCCCACCTCCCTGGCTTCTCTCAGCCTCTCCTCTGCCTCAGCCCTCCTCCTAGCTCTTTCTTCCAGCTCCTTCCTCTTGATCTCAGGAGCCCTCCCGTCAAAGACGTAGACTGGCTTAACCCCCTCCTCCAGAAGGCTTATGGTCCTGTAGAAGAGGCCGCTGAGATGGCTCGTCACTCTGCCCTGCCTGTCCATGAGGGGGGTCCCGTCCTGCTGCCTTATGGCTGCAAGGAACTGGTACAGAGCGTTGTAGGCATCCAGGGCAACAATCTCGCCCTTAAGGGCTGAGATCTCCACCTCCCTCCTCGCAGCCTCAGGTATGATGTCACCTAGGTCTAGCCCCATGCTCTCCCCAGGAAATAGGGTGAGGGAGGGCTATTCTGCATAAAGAGCTGGCTTTGCAGGCAAGGCTAGGCCGCGCTTGGGAGAGCTGCTCTCCTCTTCCAGCTCCACCTTCACCTCCACTCCCAGCTCCCTCGAGAGGAACTCCTCCGCCTCCCTGAGCGTTTCTATCTCGAGAGACCTGGGCACTAGCAGCTGGAGGAGCTCAGCGTTGGCTGCAACTCTCTGGGCTGCCTGGGCTAGCTGCTTAGGCTCAACGCCAGAGACCTTCCTTATGGCCCTCCTGATAGCCTCGGACTGCCCTGCAGGGAGCTCCTGGGCCATGGCAGAGCAGAGCTGGTACTTCCAGGCTGCCGCCACAGTTACCCTCAGCCTCTCTGCCCTCTTCACAAGCCTCAGCACCTCCCTGGCGTCTTCTAGCACTCCCCTCACTATCTCCTCTGCCCTGTGGAGCTCCTCCCTGATCTTCTCCCTCTCTGCCCTAGGCCATGGAGCCACGGAGGCGAAGCCCTCCTTGCCCATAATTTCCCAAGCCTCGTCTGCCACGTGGGGGGCAAAGGGAGCTATGAGCAGAGTTTGGACCTCTATGTACCTCTTGAGCACGTCCCTCTGCGGGCTCCCTGCCCTCCTCATGTACCACTTGAACTTGGCCTGGAGGTCGTAGTAGCCTTCTGCGAGGGCGCTCTTGTACATCGTGTCCTCCATGAGCTGGGTAGCCCTCTCTATCTTCTCGTTCAACACGCTCTCGAACCACTCGTCAACCCTCTTCCTCTCCTCCCTCCCCTTTCCGTAGTTCTCTGAGACGAAGTCGAGCCAGGAGTTGAGCTCCTTCACTGCTGCATCAGCAGTGGCTGGGTCGAAGTTAGGGTCGTCGAGCGTGGAGTCAGCCCCAGCCATCACCTCTGCCCACCTAGTAGCATCTGTGCCCCACCAGTCTATTGCCTCCCTGAGCAGGATGAAGTTGCCCTTGCTCTTGCTCATCTTCTCCCCTCCCACGTTTATCCAGCCGTTCACGCTTATCCCGCGAGGCCAGAGCTCCCTCGGGAATATGGCAGCGTGGTGGAAAATGAAGAACACCAGGTGGTTGTACATGAGGTCCTTCCCGCTTATCCTGAGGTCCACAGGGTACCAGTAGAGGAACTCCCTCCTCATCTCCTCTATGAGCTCCCTCCTGAGCCCCGTTATCTTGGAGACCTCCTCTGCGCTCCCCTTGGCCAGGAAGACGTAGTCGAAGAGCTCTGGCCTAAGGCTCTCTGGGCTAATGCCGTAGTCCTCAGGGTGCTCCAGGTACTTAGCTAAGGCATAGTAGGCCATGTATATGGTGGAGTCACTTAGGCTCTCTATGACCCAGTCAGGGCTCCAGGGGAGCCTTGTGCCTAGCTCGCCCTTGTGGGTGAAGGCCCAGTCGCGGAACCACTCCACTATCCTGATCATCTCCCTCCTGGCCTCCTCAGGCCACACCTTCATGCTCCTGAGGGCCTCTATTGCCAGCTCCTTCCAGCTGGGGGAGCCGTATAGCAAGAACCACTGGTCCTTCACCTTCTTCACGTGAGTCCTGGCGCCGCACCTGCAGTAAACGCGCTGAGGCAGCGTGTGGATCTCGAGGGCCGCGCCCTTCTCAGCGAGCCACCTCGCGATCTCTTCTTTTGCCTCCTTCACGGGCTTGCCAGCCCAGCCTGGCACTGTCATGACCCCCTTGTAGAACTCCTCGCCGTAGACGAGCTTCGTGGCCTCGTCCAGAGCCTCCCTATCTTGCTGGTTCTTGACTCCCTTAGCCTCCGCTGCCTCCTTTGCAGGGACGCCCTTGAAGGAGGGGGAGCTTATGATAACTATGGGCTCAAGAGCCCTGACCTCCTCGCACCTCTGCTCGCAGCCTTCCTGCAGATCTCTCAGCGCCACATAGTCGTAGGGGGCATGGGCAGGGACGCTCATGACTATGCCTGTGCCCATGTCGGGCTCCACGAAGGTTGCGGGCAGTATTGGAACTAGCCTCCCGTCTGCAGGGCTCCTAACCCTCTTCCAGAGCAGCTCCCTCCCAGAGACCTTGCCTTCCACGACAACTTCGAGCCCTTGATCTGCCAGCTCCCTAGCCCCGTAATCGCCCAGCACCCACCTCTCCCCCCCAACCCTTGCTATCAGGTAGTTCGCCTGCGGATGGACCCACACGTTAGTAGCTCCGAAAATGGTCTCAGGCCTGTAGGTGAGCACTGGGATCACTAGCCCGTCCTCAGAGGAGAACTTGATTATGGTGGCCTCGGTGGGCCCTATGCCTGCATACTCGTCGGGCCTGTCGTGATCTCCCACGACCTTCTCCTCCCTTGGGCACCACACTACGGGGTGCTCGCCTATCGCCACGAGCCCCTTCTCCTTCAGCTTGTAGTACTGCCACTCTATGAACTTGCTGTAGTAGGGGTTAAGGTAGGTGGTGAAGAACTCCCTCCTCCAGTCTATGCTCATGCCGTAGAGCTGGAGGTCCCTCTTCCAGCCCTCCTTGAAGTACCTCACCCAGTGCTCTGGGCTCTCGAAGCTCTCCACCTCGCTCACCCCCATGAGCTTGAGGTCCCTCAGCACCTTGGGGTCCCTCTCCCTCACCCTCAGGGCTGCAGAGACTATGGGACCTCCTGTGGCGTGCCAGCCCTGAGCGAAGAGGACGTTGTAGCCCCTCATCCTCTTGTACCTTGCAGTGACGTCAACCCTCAGTATTGTGAAGGCGCTCCCCAGGTGGGGGTAGGCGTTAACGTAAGGGTAGGGGAAGGTAACGAAGAACTTGGGCCTCTCGTCAGGCTCTGCCTGGAACAGCTTTGCAGAACTCCACCTCTCCCGCCACTTTGCCTCTACCTTCTTCAGCCTCTCCACTAGAGAACGGTCGATCCTAGGACCGTAAATTGATCTGTCAATTCCAACCCGCTCCACCTTGCTCTCCAGCAGAGGCACAGCTGAAAAGCTTATATGGAAAATAATAGGGCAGGAGAGCTGGCAGAGAGGGGATCGAGATGGAGGAGATGACAAGGAGTTACGAGGGGAGCGCGAAGGTGGGGAGGGTAATGAAGAGCTTTGCCACCATAACCCTGAAGCCAGAGGACTTCTCCAGCCCAGTCTCCTTCCAGATGGCCATATCCAGGATCTACGAGTCCATGATGAGGATGATGGAGTCAGGAGCCCCTCAGCACACCTACATGGCCGAGGTGAGGTTCAGCGACGACTTGGGCAACACTGTGGTCTTCGCAGTAGACCTTGGCCCAAGCCTGCCCCCCTTCTCCTCTGAGAAGATAAAGGCAAGGGTAGTGGTGCACCTTTACGAGGAGGACTAGCGGCCCCTCTCCTCCACCCTCACCTCTAGGCCCATGAGCTTTGAGAAGGCCTCTGAGAGGAACCTTGCGTAGCTCCCCCTCTGACCCACCATGGGCCCCACGTTTCCCTTGCTCACTGTGACCACGAGAGAGCTCCCTGCTATGTCCACGTCCACTATGTGTTTGTGTATCCAGCTCACTGGGTGGAGGGCCCTTATGAAGTCTCTGAAGTCCAGGGTGAGCTGGACCGCCCTCACCTTTGCTCCAGCCTCCTTCTCTATTGCCTGTATCCTCTCCCCTCCTGAGCCTATCAGCCTCCCCAGGTAGCCCTCCTTCGCGACCAGCAGGAAGTCAGGCGCCCCCTCCACCTCCCACCTGCGCTTTGCCTCCCTAAGGCTAGCCACAGTGATCACTTCAGCGTCGGGGGCGTGGGCTTGCACTACCTCCCTTACCCTCCTCTCCTCCTCCCCCAGCGGCCTCTTCCTCATGACCAGCTCCAGCAGGAGCTTTGCCCCCCTCTGCGCCCCAGGCCTGACCATGTCCTTCAGGCCCAGGTCTACGACCACCGCAGTCTCCTCCCCGAGCAGGATCTCCCTAGCCAGGGTAGCCCCGTCCCTCCCCTCCAGCGGCCTCTGGAACACCGGGTCTCCAGCCACGATCAGCCTGCTGTTCCTCCCCATCCTCGTTATGATCTCCACTATCGTCTCTGCTGGCACGCTCTGGGCATCGTCTAGCACAATGATCGAGTCGTCGAAGGTCCTCCCCCTCAGGAAGTGAGGGTCTGCAAGCAGCAGCTTTCCAGGGGGGAGCTGCTGGAGGGAAGAGGGATCTGCGAAGCCAGATATCAGGTCCGCCAGGTACTGGGAGGCGTGCTCCACGTAGCTCCTCGGCTCGCTGAACAGCGTGATCTCCTTGCCTGTGACCACGTCCACTATTGGCCTCGAGATCACTAGCCTCCTGAACTTACCCCTCTCCACTGCAGCCAGGCCATAGGTTATGGCGAAAAGGCTCTTCCCTGTCCCAGTGGGGCCGAAGGCGCCCACCAGGTCCTTCTGGGAGAGCAGCGCCCTCTTGAGCTCCCTCTGGCCCGGCGTCTTTGGCTCCAAACTATCGAAGAGCTCTGCCAACATCTCTACTCCTAGCTTATAGCTTGGGCCAGCTCTCATATTTAGGGCTATGAGAGGTCTGCGACGAGTCGAGCGGGAGCCGTGAGATGGAAGAGCCGATCGAGCCCCCCTGCTGGGTGAGGGTGCTGAGGGGAGGGAGGGCGCTGGACGAGGTGCTAGCAGAGGTAAAGGTCAGGTTCTACGAGTACAATAGGGCAGTGAAGGGCACCAGGTACTACCTCAAGCCTGTGCACAAGGCTTACAAGTACGTGGCAGGCGTCAGGAGGAGCTACGAGTATTACGGCAGGTACTGGTACAAGGTGGAGGGGAAGCGCTTCAGGTACGTGGGCAGGGAGACGCCCAGAGGGCTCCCAGAACCCCCAAAGAACCCCCTCGCTGGGCTCTCTGTGATAAGGGAGGGGGGAGACCTCATAATAAGGTGCGAGCTCTACGACAGGTTCAGGCCTCTCTTCTCTGGCCTCGAGGTGAAGAAGGTATAGGCTCCAGCTTGACAGGGTCGCCAGGCCTCACCCTCAGCACCTTTGCAGCGCTCCCCTGGTTGACTGCTATCTCCACAAAACCTGCGCTGTTCAAGTAGATCACCAGCTCCCCCCTCGCTACGTCAGAGAACGTCCTCCCCCTCCTGGCCTGGAACGATCCCTCCTCCGTGATCACCCTCCAGGCATCTGCCTCTGGGAGGGACCTCAGGCCTAGGGCTACGTTTCCGAACTTGTCTATGTATATCACCTCCCTCCTCCTCTCGAGGGAGAGCTCTGCTATCTCCTGCACCTGCTCGCCCAACAACTCGAGCTCTACGCCCTCGTGGAGGAGGGCTGCGGCAGGGGCGAAGAGGTCCCTGCCGTGGAAGGTGTAGCTGAGCAAGAGCTCCCTCTTGCTCCTGAGCCGAGGCCCAGCAAGGGCAGAGACCCTCTCGAAGGAGAGGGCCACAGCCCTCCTCAGCCCCTCCTCCCTCACAGCAGGGGAGAGGACGCCGTTGTCAGGGCCTACGAAGAAGTAATCTCCTGCCTCCACAGCTATTGCCCTCCTCCCTGACCCCACGCCCGGATCTACTATCACAACGAATATAGAGCCCCTGGGGAACCAGCCATATGAGGAGAGGAGCACGTAGGCCCCTGCCTCTACGCTGAAGCTCCAGTCGCCGTGCTCTATGTCCACCACCTCTGCTGAGGGGCTTATGCTCTTTATGACCCCCTTGAGCACCCCTACGTAGTGGGTGCTGCCGTAGTCCGTTATGAGGCCTATCATTGCGCGCTCTAGAGTAGAGACGAGGACTTAAAGGATATTTGGCTTCTGACGACCACATATAAGCGAGGCGAATTCTTTGGAGACGGGAGTAAAGCGCATATACCTCCTAGACTTCGGCACTCTAGCAGGGGAGCCTGGCTGGTTCTTGCCTAACCCCATGATGTACGAGGAGATAGGGGACCTGCAAGAGCTCGAGAAGAAGCACAGGTGGATTGAGATACCTGTCTCTGGAGCGCTTGTGGAGCACAAGGACGGCTACGTGCTCTTTGACACAGGCCCTCACCCTGGGGCCCCGAAGGTCTGGCCTAAGGCTGTGCTCTCCCTCTTCCCCATAGTGAAGTTCGAGGAGAGCAACAGACTGGAGAACCAGCTGAAGCTCCTGGGGCTGAAGCCGGAGGACATAGCATTCGTGGTCTTCTCCCACATGCACCTAGATCACATAGGTCAAGCATACCTCTTCAAAGAGATCGGGACTCCCCTCATAGTCCACAAGAAGGAGCTCCAGCACGCGCTATACCTCTACTGGATGGGGAAGATAGGGAGCTACGTGCCAATAGACCTGGAGCAGCTGAAGGGGGCGAACTGGTTCCCGCTGGATCAGCTGCGCTTCGAGCTCCTCCCCGACATCGAGCTCATTTGGGTGGGGGCGCACACGCCGGGCAGCATAATGATGAAAGTTACCACGAACGAGGGCAACACTTACGTTTTCACTGGAGACTTCGCGCACCTCCCGCTGGAGATAGAGCTGGAGAGCAAGGGGTGGCTGCTTGCAGACTACGAGGAGTTCCTCTCAGGCATGAAGATGCTGAAGCTGATCCTCAGGAGGCCTAGGACGAAGCCCGTGATAGGCCACGACCCAGAGCTCTGGAAGAAGTACCCCAAGATCCCGCAGCACATCCTCTAGATTACCTCAACTTTTTCTGCAAGCCTCCTAGCTACCTTCTCCTCAAGTGGCTTGTCCCCCAGGATAGTGTACCTCTCTGGCCTTATCGCGGGGGCTCTCATGAGGGCCTCCACCACCTCCTCTTCCCTGACCCCCAGCTCCTTAGCGTTAGTGGGGGCCCCCACGGATTTGAGGAGGGCCCTGATCCTCCTCCAGTTAAGCCTGTGGAGCTCTGCCATGATTATGGTGCCCACCCCCACTGCCTCGCCGTGCAGTGGCGGGTTCTTTGCTATCAGGTTCAGCGCGTGGGCGAAGAGGTGCTCTGAGCCGCTTGCAGGCCTTGTGCTCCCAGCTATGCACATGGCAACACCGCTGCTCACTAGCGCCTCCAGCAAGACCCTGTAACCCTCGGCGGTGCCTGCAGCGATCTCCTCGTGGTAGGTGCTTACGTGGTCAGCGCTCATGAGCGCTAGGCTCGCCGCATAGTCCCCGTAGTACTCCCCCTTCAGTAGGTGTGCCAGCTTCCAGTCCCTGACGGCAGTGAACTTGCCCAGGAGGTCCCCGAATCCAGCTGCGTTGTACCTCCTGGGAGCAGAGGAGACTATGGAGATGTCCACTATTATCGCGTCCGGAGGCTTTGCCAGCTTCGATATAGGCCTCTCGAAGCCCTTCAGGCTTGCGTAGGGGGAGGAGATGCCGTCGTGGCTTGCAGCTGTGGGGACGCTCACGAAGGCCTTCCCTGCCACCTTTGCTGCAAACTTGGCCACGTCTATGGACTTCCCCCCGCCTAGCCCAACTATCACGTCCACCCTGTCCTGGAGGGCCTCCCGCGCTACCTCGCTAGCCACCTCAAGCGAGGCCTCCTCCACCACCTTGCTCCAGGAGGAGAGGCCGCTCCCCTCCAGGCTCTCTGCCAGCTCCCCATAGACCGCCTTCTTCACGTTCGGGCCTGTGACCACGAGGGCCCCTCCGCCTCTCGGGTACAGCTCCTTCAAGTGCCTGCCTGCCTGGGCGATCACGCCGTTGCCCACCACTATCTTCCTGGGCAGGTCGATTATGTGGACGCTCACGCCCCTCTCCCCAACTCACTCTGAAGATAGTATTAAAGCTCTAGAGACCCTCGCTCAGGGGGGAGGAATGTTGCAGCTGAAACCGCTTGCCACAGGCACCACCACAGTGGGGCTCATAGTAGGGGATGCAGTGATACTCGGGGCAGACAAGAGGGCCACAGCTGGCTACCTCATAGCGAGCAGGAGGGTGAGGAAGATAGCCAAGATCACGGACTACTCAGCCATGACCATGGCTGGCCTCGTCGCAGATGCCCAGGCGCTCGTGGACTTCTTGAGGGAGGAGGCAAGGCTCTACGAGCTAGAGACTGGGAGCAAGATGAGCGTGAGGAGCATAGCAACTCTGCTCTCCAACATCCTCTTCTCCTACAAGTTCTTCCCGTTCCTTGTTCAGGCCCTAGTGGGAGGATATGACGACAGGCCAAGGCTCTATGCCCTAGACCCATATGGGGGGCTCACCGAGGAGAGGTTCGCCTCCACAGGCTCTGGCTCTCCCGTTGCCTACGGGGTCCTAGAGGAGGGCTATCGCGAGGATCTTAGTTTAGACGAGGCGGTTAAGCTTGTGGTCTCAGCAGTGAGATCTGCCATGATGAGGGACGTGGCTTCGGGCGACGGAGTGGACGTTGTGATCATAAAGAGAGGTTCATATGAAGAAAAGTTTATACCTTTCAGCTCCCTCCTCTAAGTAAATACGGCCTTAGGCTGTTCCTAGGTGATATCGGTGGCAGAGCCGCTCGAGACAGGCAGAGAGCTGCGGAACCGGGCTATCAGGGAGATACTGAGACACATGGAGGGGGCCGAGGTCTCGAGCATAGAGTTCGAGGGGCCTGAGATAGCCATCTACGTCAGGAACCCCAGGTTCATCCTGGAGGGGGAGGAGAAGGTGAGGGAGCTGGCCAAGATACTCAAGAAGAGGGTTGTGGTTAGGACAGACCCCAGAGTGAGGAAACCCAGAGAGACCACGCTCCAGTTCCTCCTCAACCTGATCCCAGTGGACGTGAGCGTAGACCCAAGGGACATCCAGTTCGACGAGGTGCTTGGGGAGGTGAGGGTGCTTGCAGACAAGCCAGGGAAGCTCCTGGGGAGAGGCGCGGCGTTGAGGTCGCAGGTGCTTGCAGAGACTGGCTGGAGGCTAGAGGTCTACAGGAAGCCCCCCATGGCAAGCAAGGTGCTCGACTCGATACTGAGGCACATGACTGTCACCTCTGAGAGGAGGAGGAAAGCGCTTATGGAGATAGGCGACAGGATATACAGGGACGTGGTGGTGGGCACCAGGCATGTGAGGCTCATTGGCCTGGGCAGCTTCTCAGAGGTGGGCAGGTCTGCCATACTTGTGGACACGGGGGAGAGCAAGGTCCTCCTGGACTCAGGCATGTCCCCCTCTGGCTCGGGGCTAGATGCTATGCCCCACTTCTGGGTGCCAGAGTTCAGGATGGAGGAGCTGGACGCAGTGGTCATAAGCCACGCCCACATAGACCACATAGCCTCCCTCCCCCTGCTCTACAAGTACGGCTACAGGGGTCCAGTGTTCATAACTCCCCCCACTAGGGACATCATGCTCCTCATGCTCGCAGACTTCGTGGGGCTCTTCAAGAAGGAGGGAGAGGAGCCCCTATACACCATGAAGGAGATATCGCAGATGATGACCAGGGTCATCACAGTGAACTACGACACTGTGGTGGACGTAGCTCCTGACGTCAAGCTGACGTTCGTGAACGCAGGCCACATCCTCGGCTCTGCCATGGTCCACCTGCACATAGGGCAGGGGCTCTACAACATCTTGTACTCTGCCGACTTCAAGTACTACAGGCTCAAGACAGACAAAGCTAGGAGGCTCCTTCCGCCTGCAGTAGAGGAGTTCCACAGGGTAGAGGCACTGATCCTGGAGGGCACGTATGGCGCAAAGGAGCCTCAGCCTAGGGAGAAGGCAGAGGAGGACCTGGTGGGCCTGGTCAACAAGATCGTTTCTAGCAAGGGCAAGCTGCTGCTGCCAGTCATGGCTGTGGGGAGAGGGCAGGACATGATGTATGTGCTCTACACCCTCATGAAGGAGAAGAAGATCCCTGAGATCCCTGTCTACGTGGACGGCATGATATACGAGGTCACAGCCCTCTACACGGAGTACCCTGAGCTGCTGGCAAAGCCAGTAAGAGATCTCATGATGTACCAGGGGGAGAACCCGTTCGTTGCCCCAAATTTTGTCTTCGTGAACGACGATGATACGAGGCAGGAGGCAATTGGGTCAGAGGGGCCTGCCATAATCATCTCCACCAGCGGTATGATGACGGGTGGCCCTGTGCTAGAGTACTTCGCAAACCTGGCAGAGAGCGAGAGTAACGTGCTCGCCTTCGTCAGCTACCAGGCTCCAGGAACGCTTGCTAGGAGGCTAGCAGAAGGGGAGAAGGAGGTAGAGGTGCCCGTGGACGGATCTCTGAAGACCCTCAAGGTGAACATGGAGGTCACCTCCGTGGAGGGCTTCACAGGCCACGCCACGAGGAGCGAGCTCCTCTCCTTCGTCAGGCACCTCCGGCCCAAGCCCAGGACCGTCATATTGAACCACGGCGAGCCCTCCGCGCTCCTAAGCCTGGGGAGGAGCATAAAGGAGTCCTGGCAGAGGATGGGCTTCGAAGCGCCGCCTGAGATAATGATGCCAGAGAACGCGGAGTCGATCAGGCTCTTCCCCAGGAGCCAGAAGGCGAAGGTAGCCCTAGACTACCTGTGAGGCCTCCCAGATCTCGTCTCCGGCCCTGTGGAGGATCTTGAGGGCTCTCCCCCTCTGCATGACCTGGAGCTCGGAGGAGCTCACGAGCGCCTCCCCCACGGCAACGGGAGCCCTGCTCTCCAGGTCGAACACCGCTACGATGCTCCCCTTCTCGAAGCTCCCCTCCACCGCCTTGATCCCGGGCGCCATGAGGTCTGCCCCCCTCAGGAGAGCCTTTGTGGCGCCCCTGTCCACCCCCGCTGCGGGGAGCCAGGAGAAGCCCTTGCTCAGGAGGAGCCTGAGGCTCGGCACCAGCCTATTGCTCTCCCTGAAGAAGGCCAGGAGGCCGTTCATTATGTAGACCTCCCTCTCGCCCAGCCTGGCCAGCTCTGCATGCTCTGCCTCCAGCTGGAGGGCTGGGAACGAGCTGGACAGCTCCTCCCTCAGCGCCCTCAGCTCCCTCTTGGAGAGGTGGTGCCTCCTGCTGAGCTTGCTCAAGGCTCTCCGCTGAGCTAAGGAGAGCAGGGCTTATTAGAAGAGCCGCGGCCGGGATTTGAACCCGGGACCTCTGCCTTACCAGGGCAGCGCTCTACCAGGCTGAGCTACCGCGGCGTCCTGTTGAAGTGCTCTGAAGGGGCTTATAACCTTAACAGCGATTTGCCCTATGCACGTTCCTCTTCATTTAACGAGTGCTGCCGCCACGCGAGATAGGTAGCGTGACCTCGCTCGCCACAGCGGGGATGTAAGGAGCACCCTCTTCACCAGAGGAGCAAGGGGCTCTGCGGTAAAAAAGGAAAAAAGGATGGGTTACTTGCGCCTCCTCATTACCACGACTATACCAGCTGCGGCAACGAGGAGAGCTAGGAGCAGCAGCGGGAGGAGCGGCAGACCCCCGGCCCCCGTTGCTCCTGGCAGTCCTCCCAGAGGACCTCCTTCCTTCGCGACTACGGCAAAGATGGGATCTCCTGGAGTCAGAGTTAGGATCACTTTACCGTCCTTCACGGTGAAGGAGACCTCCAGGTACTTTCCTTGCTCAGCGTTGTACTTGTAGACCTTCAGCTCAGAGTACCCTTGTA
>JBCNVO010000032.1:0-11535 GCA_039630105.1 Acidilobaceae archaeon | reverse complement strand
GGTGTAGTACTCCCCTAGCTTCCTCCTGTCCTCCGGATCTAGCAGGGACTCGTAGAGGGCTCTAAATATCTCCTCCTCCCCTCCCTTGCTCCAGTCTACCAGCGCTGCCCTGCTGGCGATCCTTGTAGCTACCTCCTCTATGTCCCGTCTCCTCTCAGCCTGAGCTCTCGCGTAATAGATCTTCCACCAGTTGAGGTAGGGGGAGGGCCATGGCGAGGCCTGAGGGGAGGGGCGGTGCTGCCGGCCACGTCCACAGGGTTCCCCAGCTGGTTCAGCCAAACAGCAAAGGTGACACCATCATGTGGAGAGGTGTGGTGAACGTAGAGCCTCTTCAGCTTCTCCAGATTGCGCCTGTAGGGGTAGAGCTTCTTCATGAGGGCCACGTATGCCTCAAGAGAGTAACGACTGGCACGGTCCCGCGCTGCTGAGCGCCTCCTCCAGCTCTCTGCAGCTTGCTCGCCATGCTCTCCAGGTCCCTCTTGTAGAGCTCCACCACTTCAGCCGGGGCTAGGGGGACACGCAAGCCGCTCAGGTAGAGCTCCTTCAATAACGCGTTCTTCAGCCTTGCCTCCACCTCCTTCAAGGTACCCCTCTCCAGTAGCACTAGCTGGGAGGCGCCCTTCACCTCGTATATCTCCCAGCTCCTCCCGTTCGTGACGACGAGGTGGGAGGCATTGGGCAGCTTGGGAAGGTACTCTCTCATGGCTTTCTCCACTGCCCTCGGGAACTCCTCGTCCCTCGACTTGAGCTCTAGCACCACCTTGCCAGCGAGCAGCATGTCAACCCTCCCCTCGCCCTCCCCTAGAGAGTACTCTTGTAAGAGGAGCAGGGAGGGAGCCTGCGGCTCTCTGCACTCTCTCGTCATCTCCTCGAGCACTACGAGAGGGGAGGGAGCGCTGTCGGTTGGGGCCCTCCCTCTAGACGTGTCTATCCTCAGCTCTTCTGTAATCTCCTCTAGCTTTTTGCATATCATTTGGAACACTTTGACTCGCACTTCCTCCTGCATTTCCCAGCCCCGCCTGCTTGCTCTCTCCCTACGCTAATATGACTACAGCTTTGAGAGCAGAGAGGAACTTCCCCTAGCTCTATGAAGATGTTGGGATAAAGAGGGGGCGAGGCGCAGCACATGAGCTTTCGCGCTACTCCCTCGCGCAGCCCTTCGATGTGTATAAATAGCTATATCGTATCCTACGCAGCAGGGGTGAGACAATTGAAGGATTTCGTGCTGGAGAGGCTCAAGGTAGCTCTCTCTGCCCTCCTCGTTGCTGCAGCCCTCTACCTCCTCCCTCCCCCCTGGGGGCCTCCAGCTGCAGTGCTCGTAGCAGGGGCCCTTCTCGGCTTCGGCCGCGATCCTCCTAGGAGCTCCTTCCTCAGGGGGGTAGAGGCAGGGCTGGCAGGCTACCTCATAGCCTACCTCCTCTCCCGGGGCGGGGAGCTAGGGCTGAGGGTTCACTGGGAGCTCCTGGGCCCCGTCGGCATAGCCCTTCCCCTCGTGTACTATTCTCTGGCCACGGGAGCTGCTGCCTACCTCCTCTCCTCGTTATTAGGGGCCAGGCGGGCGCTGGAACGAGGATAGGGGAGGGCTAGTGAGGGTGCTGGCAGTAGACGTGGGGGGCACGAAGCTGAGGGTGGCACTCTTCGAGGACACTCACATGATCTATAGGAGGGAAGCCCTCACTCCCAGGGCAGGAGGGCCAGGTACAGTCGCTGAGGCGATAGCAAGCCTCGCAGAGGGCGAGTTCGACGTGATCAGCGTGGCCTCCATGGGGCCCCTGGACATGAGGGCTGGCTGGGTGATAGCAGCTCCAAACAGCCCCATAGGGAGGTTCTCCATAAGGGAGCCGCTGGAGAAGGCCTTTGGAGTGCCTGTGCTCCTCTACAACGACTGCGTCGCCGCAGCTTGGGGAGAGCACGTGCTGGGGAAGGGGAGGGGGATGAGGGATCTTGTGTACGTCACGATAAGCACTGGCATAGGGGTGGGGGCTATAGTCGATGGGAAGCTAGCCCTAGGCAGGAGGGGAAACGCCCACGAGGGGGGCCACCTGGTCATAGACCTCCACTCAGACCTCCGCTGCGGCTGCGGGGGCTATGGCCACTGGGAAGCTCTTGGCGGTGGAGCAAACGTGGGGAGGCTTGCAGAGAGGAAGGCAAGGGAGTGGGGGGAGGGCTCTGAGGGGGCAAGGATAGCTCTGGAGGGCAAGATGAGTCCAGAGCTGCTGTACTCGCTGGCAAGGGAGGGCGATCCCTTCTCGCTAAGATTGGTGGACTACCTCAACTCTGTCCACGCTGCAGGCATTGCCAGCCTGATAGCTGTCTACGACCCGGAGGCAGTGTTCCTTGGGGGCAGCGTGTTCCTCAACAACGAGGAGCTCATGAGGGAGAAAATCGCAGAATATGCGAGAAAATACAGTATCTTAGAGGTGCCACCCCTCTACCGCGCGACCTTTGAGCACGACGCAGTCCTCTACGGCGCCCTCGCTGTAGCCCTCCGTCCGCCTTAGACTGCGTAGAGTTTCATCTCCTTGCTCTTTGCCTTGCCAGAGAGCTCTATTATGACCTTGACCTCCTGCGCTCCCTCCACCTGCTCTAGGTAGACTCGCTTGTAGCCTGCTTTCTTGAGCTCGTCAGCAACCTTCCTGATAAGCGTGGTGGCAGTGGGCATCTTCCTCCTGATCTTGACCTTGACCTCTGAGGGCTTCATGCGCAGCACCGGATGTAAGCGCTCACGAACGATAATTAAGATTTTGTCGTGGCGCGGCTCGCCTAATTTTAGGCTCTCCTGTGGATTAGGGGGGAACGAGCTTGAAGGAGCCCCAGATCTACATAGTGAGGCAGGAGGAGGTGCTGGGCGGGGAGGCCACGGATATTTACTTCTTCCGCACCAAGTTGCTCGTGGAGAAGTACGGCTTCTCTGACGTGGAGGTGAGGATGCAGGTCCACAGCTACTCCCTGCCAAAGGGCTACGAGTGGGCAGTCTTCGCTGGGCTGGAGGAGGCACTCGCTGTGCTCAGGGGGAAGCCCCTGAACGTCTATGCAATGCCAGAGGGGACGGTTTTCAGGAGGAAGTACCCCCTCATGCTCATAGAGGGGAGGTTCTCTGATATGGCCCTCTTCGAGACTGCCTACGTAGGTCTCCTCCGCTTTGCCTCCAGTCTGGCAACCAAGGCAGCCAGGATAAAGGTGAAGGCTGGGGAGAAGCCTGTACTGTTCTTCGGCCTCAGGGCTCTCCACCCGGCAGTCTATGTTTCTGCAGACAGGGCTGCCTACATAGGCGGAGTGGACGCAGTTAGTGGGATGCTCTCTGAAAAGTACCTGGGCCTAAAGCCCCGGGGGACAATGCCCCACGCCCTCATAGTGGTCTTCGGGGATCAAAGGAAGGCGTGGAAGGCCTTCGCTGAAACCTTCTCCCACGAGACGCCGGTGGTGGCTCTGGCTGACACGTTCTTGGACGAGAGGGTGGAGTCCCTCATGGCTGCAGAGCTCCTCGGCAAGGAGCTCTACGGGGTGAGGCTAGATACGCCAGGGAGCAGGAGGGGGAGGATGAGAGACATAGTGGAGGAGGTGAGGTGGGCGCTGAGGAGCAGAGGGTACGACCACGTGAAGATAGTGGTGAGCGGGGGGCTTGACGAGCAGGAGGTGGAGGAGCTGAGGGAGGTGGCAGACGTGTTCGGCGTGGGCACCTCGATAGCTGGAGCTCCTAGCGTGGACATAAGCGCTGACATCGTGGAGGTCAAGGGAGTAGGGGGCTGGGAGCCCAGGGCGAAGAGGGGCAAGATACCGGTAGCGCTCCAGGTCTACAGGTGTAGCCTCCAGGAGGAGTACCTTGCCCCCTTCAACAGTAACGAGAGGCCCCGCTGCAGGGACGGGCGCGAGCCAGAGCCCCTCCTGGTGAAGTTCATCGAGAGGGGGGAGCTGGTCAGGCCCCTCCCCTCCTTAGAGGAGATCAGGAGCTACGTGCTAAGCCAGCTCTCCCAGCTCAATCGAAGTCAACTACCTTGAGGAGCTCACTCGTCTCCAGCCTCTTCACTGTCATATACCTCGTGGAGATCTGGCGGAGGTAGTTGTTCTGCCCCTGTATCATTATGGTGTGGAGCTTCGCGTTAGCCCTCTTCAGCGTCTTGCTCAAGAGCTCGGGCACCACCCTGTCCTCGCCGTCAGATATGAGCACTATGTCGCTGACCCTCCCCTTCTCCTTCGTTATGTCGTCGCAGGCTGCAGTTATCGCCTTAGCTATGTCAGTCCCCCCTCCCGCCTTGACCCTCGCCAGGTATGAGAGCACCTTCACCACCTCAGAGGGCTTAGAGTTGGGAGCAAGGCTCACGGGGGGGTGGGCCACGGAGTCGAAGAACCTTGTATAGAACCCCCTCCCCTCAGCGTTGGTCCTCTTGAGGAGCGCCAGCGCTACTGCCCTAGCCCAGTCTATCTTGTTCCCCACCATGCTCCCGCTCTTGTCCAGGAGGACGTATATGGGACCCTTACTGAGAGAGGTGACCTTCCTGTAGAGGACGAGCTGGGAGTCAGCAAAGAGGCTGAGGAAGTAGTAGCTCGGGAGCGCCAGCTGGGAGGGGTAGACCCTCTCGAGGTCTGAGCCAAGCTCTATCCCCTCTATCCACCCCATGTTCGACCTCTCGTACTTCCCCTTCGGGGCAGGGAGCTTGATCCCCTCAAGCCTCTCCAGCACCTTGGATATGTCAGTCTCCCTGGATAGCTTCAGCATCTCCTCGAGCGTGTCCTCGAAGGAGAGGGAGGTGCCCACTCCAGCCCCCAGCCCAGTGAGAAGCCTCTTCACGTCCTTCGCTACCTTCACCTCGCTCGCCACCTGCTCCACGGCGCTGGCTATCTGCTCCTCGCTCAGGCTCTCCCTTCCCCTCTCCTGCCTGGCGCCGCTGCGGGAGCCCTGGGGGGTCTGGACGCTCATGAGCCTAGCCAGCTTCTCGAGAAGGGAGGCAGCTGCAACTACGCTGGTGACGCTGTCTGCTACGGTGTAGGGCTTCACCTTCCATATGTTCTGACTGGCAAGCAGCTTTATCGAGAGGGTACGCCTGAAGTGGTCTCCCCTCTCCTTCACGAGGGGGAGGGGGAGCTTGAATATGTAGAAGACGTCCACAGCCAGCTCTGGCGTGAAGCTCTCCGGCAAAGGCTGGTCGGAGAGCCTGCGGGCGAGTTCGAGTATCTTCCTCCCTCTGTACTCCTTCACCTCGTCTATGGGGCCAATGCCCTCTATGACACTCTCCTTCTCCTCCATGACCTGCACCTAGACGTTTAGGCGGGCAGTGATCAGGTGTAACAGGTCGTCTATGTCACTCATGAGCTCGTCTGCAAGCCTCCTTATCTCCTCGTCGCTGTCGAAGTCCTTCACGAGGTTCAATATCTTGTTCTTCGCCGCGTTAAGGCTCTTGTAATAGTCTGTGAGGCGAGGGTCGTAGGGGGGAGCGCTCTGAACCTTGTTGGCTGCAACCTTCACAGAGATCTTCAGCTCGTTAAGCTCCCTGATCACCCTCTCCCTAGTCTTGAGCTCCTCCATGAGTATGACGTTGATCTTCTCGAAGTCTTCCAGCGCCTTTGGCACTGTGTACTTCAAGACTATGAGGTCGTCCTCGCTCGCCGCCCTCCTCCCGTTGAGCAGAGCATGGGCTGCTATCACCTTCAGAATCTTCCCCTTCCTCCTGTCGCTCACGTGAAGGCCTTTGCTCTCGAGGGTGAGGAGGAGTTTTATGAGCTGCGGCTTCACCGAGTTAACGTTAACTTCCAGCACGTGCCTATGGAGCTCCCCCAGCTCCTTCGTGGTGAGCACAGGCACAGCCTCCCCCACCTCTCCCACCTCAAGCTTCCACGCAGCAGTGAGGAGGCTGTCCCAGTGGTCCTGGTCGAGGGGCTTCACGTATGCCCTCACCAGGAACCTGTCGTATAGGGCCTCGAGCTCCGGCTCGTCTGGCACCCTGTTTGAGGAGCCGAAGAGGCTCCAGAGGGGAGTCCTGATCTCTGTGTAGCCGTCGTAAACGATCCTCTCCATCATTATGCTGAGGAGGGAGTTGAGGACTGCGCTGCTAGCATTGAATATCTCGTCCAGGAAGGCTATCTCAGCCTCTGACAGCTTCCCCTTTGTCACCCTGGCGTAGTGGCCCCTCTTCAGCTCCCTGATGTCTATGGGGCCAAACAGCTCGCTGGGCTCAGTGTAGCGGGTGAGTAGGTACTTGAAGAACTTGGCCTCAAGCAGAGTGGCAGCCCTCCTCACGAGGGCGCTCTTTGCCGTACCCGGCTCTCCCACGAGAACAGCGTGCTCGCGGGAGAGGAGCGCCAGGACTATGACGAGGGCCTCCTCGTGCCTGCCAACAAAGGGGGCCTCCAGCTCCTGGAGGAAGTTCTTTGCCTTCTTAACAGACTCGTTGAAGTCCACCTAACCTCACCTATCCCCCCTGCACGCCCTATGGATGAAGGTCCTAGACTAATAAACTTAGATTGTGTCTACTATATAACCGTAAATAACCCTATAGAGGCGATTATTAGTCTTTGGGGACAGGAGAGGGAGGGAGAGATGCTCTACGAGGTGCCAGAGCTTTACAAGGCCCTTGCCCTCGCCTACGAGAGGGCTAAGGGGGACGAGAGCTGGAGGGTAGTCCTTGAGAGGATGAGCTATCTCGTCTCCTACCTGGAGTGGCTCAGCAGGATGGGCAGGGCTCTCGATGTGGACGTGGAGGCGCAGATGAAGGGCATAGGCGCAAAGGTGCTCCAGCTGGCAGAGGGCGGCAACTCTGCAGGGATGTTGGAGGCATTCGAGAAGGTCATGGAGTCAGCGCGAGAGCTGGAGGGCCCCCTTAGGGCCTCCCACAGCTACGTGACAGTGCTGAGGATCAGCACCTCCCTAGTGGTCCTAGCCTCCTCTCTCCTCCTACTCCTCTGGGCTCTAGGGCAGGGCCTCGTGTTGACTGCCAGCATGTTATCCCTCGCCACAGGGGCTGCCGTCGGCTCCCTGCTAGTGTTCTCCTATGGGTACTCTCACTTGGCCCTCAGCCTCTCAGTAATGCTCCAAGCCTTCTCCTCCCTCACTGCCCTCCAATACCTCTCCTGGACAGAGATCTCCCTCACGGCTCTCTCCCTCCTCGTCACCCTGGGGCTCGTGTGGATCACCTACATGATCAGGGGGAGGCTGAGAGAGGCAGTGAGGCGCTTGGGGACAGAGGCTGTCATGAAGATCGCCGGTATCGAGGCAGAGAGAAGTTTTTAGGTTTCTCTCCTCTCTCCTGGGCGGAGCCGGGGTAGCTCAGTTAGGTAGAGCGCCGGGCTGTTAACCCGGTGGTCGGGGGTTCAAGTCCCTCCCCCGGCGCCACTAGCCCTTAGAGAAATAGCTCGAAACGTAGTGCCTTGGCTCCTCCTCCCAGGCTGCCACGCATACGTGCCTGTAGTTGCCTCTCTCATCTACGAGCTTGACGAGGGCAGCGGGAGCGTACACTGGGAAGATCGTTCTGCTCCTCGCGCCGAGGAGCCTCTCGAGGAGGAGGGCTACGCTGCCAGGGGAGTGGAGGTGCTCCATCTCCCTCCCCCCTGCCTCGCCCTCCCACAAGCTCCCCGCTGCCTCCTCCATCTCCTCCAGCCGGGGGAGGACGTCCTTTATCTCCACAACAGCCGGCCTTTCGGAGACCTTTGCTGCCAGCCCTGACTGGCTCAGGTGGCGCAAGAACCTGTTCCAGGCGTTCTCCCCGTGCTCCCTCGCGAACTCAGCTCTGCTCACCCTCTTCCCAGCATATTTCTTGTACAGCTGCAGCACATCATCTGGGAGCGCTGCCAGCTCCTCCCCCACCTCCACGATCGATGAGCCCCTCCTTGCTATGGGCAAGCCGGTGAGGCCAGAGACAAGCAGCCTCACGTCCCTCCTCTTCTCCCTCCCTGCTGGGACGCTGCAGCGCACGAGGTATAGGGGGAGGAGCACCTCCTCCACCTCCCCCACCCTCTCCTTCCTTATAAAGAAGAGGAACCTCTCTGTCAGCTTTCCCTCAGCCCACCTAGCTGCCTTCTCCCTCTCCACCCTTCTCTGAAGGACTATGGCCTCCCCCCTTCTCGACTCCATCTCCCTTAGCAGCTCCTCCAGGTTGAGCAGCTGAACCCTCTCCAGCGTCCTGCTGAGCCTGACTGCCGACTCTGTGAAGCCAGAGGAGGAGATAACTATCGCTCTATAGGCCCCCACTGCCTGGGCCGTGTTCCAGGCCTTCAGCACTATGTCCCTGTCCACAGGCCTGCCCAGGTTCTTCGCCTCCACCAGTACCTTGCCTCTCTCGTCATTGACGAGGAAGTCGATCTCCACAAGGCCTATCGCCGTCTGGAGCCGTTTCCTCCTCTCAAAGC
Source organism: Acidilobaceae archaeon (assembly GCA_039630105.1). Lineage (GTDB taxonomy): Archaea > Thermoproteota > Thermoprotei_A > Sulfolobales > Acidilobaceae > DSZV01. The sequence goes on along the minus strand of JBCNVO010000032.1, from coordinate 3,195 downwards.
TGAGCCCCCTCAGCCTGAGCCAGAGCTCTACAGTGTCCTCGAGCGTCATGCCCTTGTCGAAGCTCTCTGTGCCCACTGCTCTCCCCGCTCTCTTTACGAAAAATTAAATAACCCAGGGGATCTGGACACGGTGTCCAGGCTTGGCTCAGAGGGCAGCATATGTGGCTATGGGAGGCATGCTGCTGATAGTGTTCATCACCTTCGGCGCCCTGTACTACTCCCTCAGCCAACTCAGGGGCGAGGTGGAGAGTCTGAGGGAGGAGCTGAAGCGGGAGGCAGCTAGGGAGGAGGAGAGGGCGAGGGAGATCAGCAGCGTGGCTGCCAGGCTGGGGGAGCTGTCGAGGAGGATAGAGAGCGTGGAGCAGGCCTTGACGAGGACTGCCTCTGCCCAGGAGCTCAGGGCGCTGGCAGAGGAGGTGGGGAGGGCTAGGGCTGAGCTCAGCGCCATGAAAGCTAGCATAGCCTCAGTGAACAGGAGCCTCCTTCAGCAAGCTGATGCAGCAGCGAAGAGGTTGGAGGAGCTCAAGAGGGAGATAGACGCGCTCTCCCAGAGGCTCCTCTTCCCTGCAAAGATAGTTGACGGCGCCGGGGACACAATAGTGATCACCAAGAGGCCTATGAGGATAGTGACCCTAGCTCCTAGCGCTACGGAGACTGTGTTCTTCGTGGGCGCCCTCGACAGGGTAGTAGGGGTAGATCGGTTCTCCAACTTCCCCTCTAGCATAAAGCAGAAGGCAGAGAGGGGAGAGATCGTAGTTGTGGGAGGCTTCGTAAACCCCAGTGTGGAGAAGATACTCGAGGCCAGGCCTGACGTGGTGATAGGGGTAGCTAACAGGGCTCACATAGCCCTGAAGGACGTCCTCTCCCAGTACAAGATCCCCGTTGTGGTCTTGCCACAAGACACTCTGAACGACGTGATCCAGGGCACGATAATAGTGGGGGAGGTGACGGGGAACGTGGTGGAGGCTTACGAGACGGCAGCAAAGATGAGGATGGCTGCGGGCTTTGCCCTAGCGCTCTCTAACCAGGTAAAGGAGAGGCCGAAGATAGCCTCAGTAGTGTGGACCCAGCCCATATATGCCGTAGGCGCGGGGAGCTGGCAGCACGACGTGCTGAGCATCGTGGGGACAAACGTGTTCTCCGATCTAAGAGGATGGCCCGTGGTGTCGCCTGAGACCTTCCTCGCCAGGAAGCCAGAGGTGGTCATCGCTACTGGGGGTCACGGGACTGGGAGGGAGGCCTTCATATCAGTCCTGCGCTCTGCGCTCGGAGACAGCGCGAGGGAGATCCCTGCAATAAGGGACGACAAGGTGTTCGAGACCCAAGGGAGCTACAACGACGCCTACGTGAGGCCCTCCCCAAGGACCTTCATGTCCATATACCTAGTCATGCTGGCTGTTCACCCCTCCCTGTTCAACGTGACAGCAGTCCCTCTCGTCCTCTCGCCTGAGAACATAGACGTGGAGAGGGCAGCCAGCCGCAAGGTGCCAGAGGACGTGATCGCAGTCATTAGGGCTAGCTTGGAGAGGTAAGATGTATTACCTCCTCCTCTCTGCCTCCCTCCTTCTCCTCCTCTCCCTCTCCTACGCCTCTGTCGCCCTAGGACCATTTGGCTCCTTCTCCCCCTCAGAGCTCCTCGAAACGCTGGCTGAGGGCGAGGGCGTCGAGAGGGCAGTGCTTCGCTACAGGCTCTGGAGGACCTTCGCAGCCATAACAGTGGGGGCAGGCCTTGCTGTGGCGGGCTTTGCCCTCCAGCGCCTGCTGAACAACCCCCTGGTAGATCCCTACATCCTAGGCATATCCTCTGGCTCTGCGCTAGCTTTTGTGACAGCTCTGGCGCTAGGGGCGAGCAGCGTCGCCTTCTGGTACCTCTCCACCTTCCTCGGAGGCATAGCCACGCTAGCCTTAGTGCTCCTCCTAGCCTCCGCCCTAGGCCTCTCGAACCTCTCGCTCCTGGTCGCCGGCGTCTCCCTCTCCTATATGTTCTCTGGAATTACCATGATCCTGATCATGCTGCTGGGGGACAGGATACCTGTAGCTGTGGCGTGGCTCTTCGGCACTGTGGCATATGCAAGGCCCGACCTAACCGCCTCTGTGGTCCTGCTTACCGCGACTGGCACTCTGGCGATCCTGGCCCTCTCCCGCCAGCTGGAGGCGCTGCTGCTGGGGGAGGAGGTTAGCTCAGCGCACGGGGTTAACGTGACAGCAGTCAGGGCAACAGTAGCCATTGCTACCTCCCTCATAGTCTCCTCCCTCGTTACCCTGGCAGGCCCAGTGGGCTTCATAGGCCTAATTGCCCCATGGCTTGCCCGCTTCGCGGGGGGCGCAGGGTTCCTTAGGCTCCTCCTGCTCGCACCCCTCATAGGTGCAGTCTCAGGCCTCGGAGCTGACGTGACCATCAGGCTCCTGGGAGCTGGGGGGGCTGAGCTCCCCCTGACTGCGATCACCTCCCTCCTAGGGGCCCCGCTGCTCTTCTACCTAGCAATAAAGGCAAGGGAGGTGGGGGGCCTGTGAGCTGCAGGGTAGCGCTCTTCGAAGTGTGGGTGGAGAGGGAGGGGAGCCAGATCCTCAGGGGAGTCAGCGCTGAGATGGACGGAGGGCTGACAGCGATCATGGGTCCTAACGGGGCAGGGAAGACAAGTCTCCTCAAGGTGATAGCGGGGATATGGAGGCCTAGCAGTGGGAGGGTGAGCGTTTGCGGGAGGGAGAGGGCGAGCGATCTGATCAGCTTCGTGCCAGCGTACCTGAGGGTAGACCCTTACGCCACCTCAGTGGACGTGGTGGAGGCATTCCTCTTCGACAGGAGGGGGCTGTTCGAGGGCGTGAGGGGGAGGAGGGGGAGGGGGGGCCTGGAGAGGCTCGGCCTCTCCTCCCTTGCCCGAGAGGAGGTTCATTCCCTCAGCAGCGGCGAGCACAAGCTGGTCATGATGGCAGGAGCGTTGGCAAGGGATCCCTTGGTGCTCCTGCTAGACTGAGCCCTTCTCCCACCTGGACCTGGCAAACCAGCAGATGGCGAGGATCCTGGCTCAGCTGAGGGGGAGGGTCACTGTCGTCCATGACTCTCCACGAGCCCCTCTACGCTACCCTAGCTGATCACCTCATCCTCATGAGCTCTGGCAAGGTGATCGCTGGGGGGAGCCCCAGGGAGGTGCTCAGGAAGGAGCTCCTAGAAAAAGTCTATGGGGCTAGAATGGT
>JBCNVO010000031.1:0-9819 GCA_039630105.1 Acidilobaceae archaeon | reverse complement strand
GTGTACTTCCACCCCACTTACGACAGGAACATAGCTTTCTACTTCATAACCGGCTCTGACCTCCTCCTCTTCACGCCGTTCCCAGGCTTGGAGGCGAGCGGCACCAGCCAAATGAAGGCCCTCGCGAACGGCGTGCCTGTGCTCTCCTCGAGGGACGGGGCGAGCGTGGAGTTCATAGAGGACGGGGTGAACAGCTGGCTCTTCGGGAGGGAGGCGGAGGAGCTCATAGATGCGGAGGGGGACGAGAGGGCAAAGGAGGTGGACGAGCAGGAGTACGCAGAGATGGTGAGGAAGTTGCTGGAGATAGCGGACGTGTTCGAGAACGACAGGGAGCGCTACCTGCAGGTCTCCTTCAAGGCCCACGGGACCTCGCCGCAGGTGAGCATAGAGAGGGCGCTGGCCCAGTACTACCCTGAGCATTTCGCAGCGAGACAAAGGGAACACATATAAATCCTCAGGCTTCACGGGTGGTGGAGCTAAAAATGAGCGAGCTGAGTCCGAGCACCTTCAAGGAGCTCAAGAGCTATGTGGGCAACAACGTGCTCATAAAACTGAAGGGGGGAAAGGGTATAAAGGGCACCCTCAAGAGCTTCGACCAGCACCTCAACCTGATCTTGGAGAGCGCAGAGGAGGTGGGCCCCGAGGGCAACAGGGCGCTAGGGCTGGTGCTGGTTAGAGGGGACAACGTGGTCGTCGTGAGCCCCGGCCCGAGGTGAGGGAGGTGAAGGGCACGTTCTCCATGGGGAAGCACGGGAGGAGCAAGACCCACATCGTCTGCAGGAGGTGCGGCAGGAGGGCCTTCAACGTGGCCAAAGGGTACTGCGCCGCCTGTGGTTTCGGCAGGAGCCCCCGGCTCCGGAGACACAGTTGGCAGAACAAGAAGGTGAACAGGGTCAGGGTAGTATGACATGTTCTACAGGAACCTCAAGAAGCTGAAAGAGATAGTCCAGCAAAAGGGCCTCTCCAACCTCGTCCTCCTAGGAAAGACGAACATCACTTACGCCACAGGCCTAAGGGAGCCCTCGGGAGCGCTCGTGATCTCTGAGAGCTGCAGCGACGTAGTGCTTGTTCCCCTCCTGGACTACTTCAGGGCTATCACTAGGGTGCCAAAGGAGGTGGAGGTGAAGGCTTTCACGAGAGGGGGGGAGGAGGTGCTGAGAGGAGGCGTGCCAGAGAAGGACCTCGTTCCGGGAACCCTCGTGGAGGCCATAGTTAAGGTTGTGGAGAGATGTCCTGGGAAAGTAGGCCTAGACCTGGCCTGGGCTCCCGCCAGCATAGTCAAGGCCCTCGAGCAAAAGCTAGAGGTGGAGGACGCGAGCGAGCAGATCTACAAGCGCAGGAGCATAAAGGAGGACTGGGAGGTGGAGCTCATAGAGACCTCCCTCAGGGCAGCGGAGGAGACGGCGAGGAAGCTTGTCGAGTCCCTTCGGGAAGGGGTCTCTGAGCTGGAGCTAGCAGGCATGGCAGGCATGTTCATGAGGAGGCAGGGCGCCTGGGGCGAGGCCTTCCCCACGATAGTGGCCTTCTACCAGAACACAGCGCTCCCCCACCACACGCCGGAGGAGCTCAGGCTAACTGTGCCCGGCCCAGTCCTCATAGACCTGGGCGCTGTGAAGGGCGGCTATTACAGCGACCTCACGAGGACCCTCTGGTGGGGAGGGAGCGACAAGGAGTTCAGGCAGAGGGTTGAGCTCGTGATCGAGGCACAGGAGGCAGCCATAGATAGGATAGCCCCGGGAGCAGAAGCCTGGGAGCCGGACAAGGAGGCGAGGCTTGTGCTAGAGAAGAGGGGCCTAGCTCAGTACTTCAACCACGGCCTAGGACACGGCGTGGGGGTTGAGATACACGAGGAGCCCTACCTGAGGCCAGGCTCGAAAACCTTGCTCGAGAAGGGCATGGTAGTCACAGTGGAGCCAGGTTTCTACCTGCCAGGCCTTCACGGAATAAGGGTAGAGGACTTAGTGCTCGTCACGAGCAAAGGGAGGAAGGTGCTGACGAGCCTATCTAGGCTCCTCCTCTGAGTAGTGGAGCACTACCCTGCCCTCCTTCACATATGCTCCGCAGAAAGGGCAGCTGTAGCCCCTCATGTTCCTCCCGCAGACTGGACAGTCTCCAGTCTTGGGAGGGAGGCCAGTTAGAGAGAGGAGCCTGTGGACAAGCCAAGCATGGGCCCTGCTTGGCGGCAGGAAGTCCAGCCCCTCTGAGGAGGCTCCCGCAGAGAGGAACTTGAGCACTTCCATTGACGCAGAGCCCACGTTCACTGGAGCCTTGGGCCTGCTGGCCAGCTCCTCGAGGTTTCTCCTCCTGAGCACCTCCCTCAAGATCAGCTTGCCCTGGTTGCCATCTGTGAAGCAAGCTACGGGCAGGCGGAGGGCTATCTTCTTAGTCCCCTCAGTGTAGAGAGGTGTCCTCACCTCCATGCCGAGCAGCCTCCCCACCTCCACTGTGGGCAGGCGGGAGCTCCCAGCCCTCTCCTTGACCCACCTGAGCACCTCCTCTGGAGGCCTCCTGAAGAGGAACGTGTAGCCCACGAAGAGCTCGTCTCCCCCGTCCCCTGAGAGCAGGCAGTCGCAGTCCATAGCCCTCGCCAGGCTTATGGAGAGGTAGTGAACTACGTCGCAGGTCACCTCCACTGGCTCGATGGTTCTGAAATTGACCAGCACCCAGTCCACTGCGCGGAGGTACTCATCTAGCGAGGGTCTGGCGATCAGGTGCTCCTTAAGTCCGAGCCTCCTTGCCGCGAGGGCAGCGTAGGTGCCATCAGGCCCTCCCATGTCCACTGTTATGGCTCTCAAGCGCTCCCTCTGGGGATGAAGGGCAGCGATGACGCTCGTGTCCACGCCGCCCGACAGCAAGGTGCACTCGCAGCCTTTGGAGGCCTTTACTATCTCCCCCTCTAGCTCCTCCAGCGCGCAGGCAGTCTCCACTGGCTCCACCAGGAGGTCAGCTGAGGACTGGCCGAGTGAGCATGGCAACGCATATGAAGGCAGCAACAGCTCCCGCTATGAGGGGAGCCAGAAGGAGGGGACTCACGAGCCTCTCCCGAACGCTCTTCGGAGCCCATGTCATGGAGGTCCCTGGGCTGGGCGCAGCTCTATGGTTGTATGTTTACCTGAACGATATGGCCACCCTCTCCTTCTTCTCGAAGGTCACCGGGGCCTGGAGCGGCACGGTCACTCCGAAGATCTCTGCCCTCGCCGTGAATTTGCCCCTCACCTCCACCTCCGCGTAGCCTTTCGAAACAACGGCGATGATCGTTGCTATAACGTTAGAGCTCCTGGTGAGGTCGAGGAGAAACGGTATCCTCACGATGTTCTCCCCGGGCTCTATGAGGAACCCCTGCGCAGAGCCGTTCCCTATTGACCTGCCCTCCACTCTCAGCTCGTACTCGAGGTCAGAGGCCCTGAGCCCGTAGGGAGAGGGGTTCTCCACTTGGAGCTCCAGAAGTATCTCCAAGGAGCGGGGAACGGGCACGAGGCCTGGGGAGTAGATCACGGATGCCCCCACTATCCTCAAGTCCTCCACAGCAACGTTACTGACAGCCCTGTACGAGTACGCCGTCCAGGCAGCCAGCACGATCACTACCAGGACCACCGCTACTCCTACGTTGCGCATTTTTTTCACCGGGCCAGGTTGTCCGGCGACTAAATGTGTTTTCAGCCCAGAGCCCACAGGAGGAGCGCAGCGACGAGCAGCGAAAGAGAGGCCGCCGCGAGCGCGATCCCCTGACCCCTCCTCACGTCCTCGGCTGCCGGAGCTCTCCCTCCCTCGTTGAGCACGTAGTACCCCCTCTTCTCCAGCCATATGCCCAGCGCTCCAGCCATGGCAGACATGGGGTGACCTGCGTTGAGGCTCTCTGTACGACCTCTGTACGAGGCCCAGGCTTTCAGAGCTTCCCTCACGCTCCCCTCCCCCGCAGGTGCGCTCAGCGTGATGAGGAGCGCCGTGATTCTTGCTGGGAAGAAGTTAATGGCTGTGTCAGCCTTTGCAGAGAACCAGCCTACGTGCAAGTACTCTGGCGTCCTGAAGCCCAGGGCGCCGTCGAGTGTGTTCGCTATCCTCTGCGCGAGCGCTCCCAGTGGGCCGAAGAGCGCGTAATATAAGAGGGGAGAGGCAAAGCCGTCCACAAGGCTCTCTGCTGTGCTCTCTATGCAGGCAGAGGAGAGGTGGGCCTCCCCGAGGGCCTTCGTGTCCCTCCTCACTATCATCTGAACGTAAGCCCTAGCCCCCTCCAGGTTGCCCATCGACATCTCCCTCCTCGCCCCTTCGCATATGTCGAGCAGTAGCTTCAGCGCCAGGGAGAACTTGAGGATCGCTGCTGCGCTCAGCACCCAGAGGAGGGGGTGGAGGCGGTAGGAAACGTAGAGGAGCAAGACTGCTGGCAGGAGGTGGGAGGTCATGACGAGGAGCCAGACAAGGAACCCCAGAGGCCTGCTGCCGTAAGGCCTAGCTAGCCTGAGCGCCAGGAGGTAGGAAGTGCGCACAGGGTGGATCTTCAGCAGCACGCCCCTATGCTCTGGATATATGAGGTCGAGCAGGAGGGCCAGCAAGAGCGCAGAGGTCGTCATCCACGGCTCTGCCCTGAAGGGCTCCAGCATCTCCCTACACCAGCAGGAGGGAGAGCAAGAGGCAGGAGAGCCTCACCAGCTCGTAGGTGAAGCCAGCCACGTCCCCGTTCACGAAGCCGAGCCTGCCCTCTGCATCCTTTGCAAACATAATGCTCAGGAGCAGTGCCGTGGGCAGGAGGAGCAGAATGAGGGGGAAGAGGAGGGCTGGGAGAGCCAGGGCAATGGTAAGAGGGACGAGGTTGGCTCTAAGTCCCCCTCTCTTTGCCTCAGAGCTGAAGGCCTTCGCTATCCCCTCGTAGGGCTCTTCCCTAGAATGGAGGAGCAGGACGTACATTGATTCTGCAGCCAGCACGTAGCTAGCTAGCACGGCAGAGAGGGCGAGGAGGGGGCGGCGAGAGAAGAGCTCCTGGAGGAGGAGGCCTGAGGAGAAGCCAAGGGCTGCCCAGAGGACTAGGGCAAGGACTCCGAAGGCGCCCTTCCTGGGGTCCTTCAGGACAGAGAGGGCTGCCTCCCCCCTCCTCCTTGAGCCGATCACGTCACCATAGTCTGCAAGGCCGTCAAGGTGTATGCCCCCAGTTATGAGCACGTGAGATAGGAGGAAGAGGGAGGCGAAGAGCTCAGGCGGGAGGCGGAGGAAGAGGAGGAGGGAGACCAAGATCCCCTCCACTAGCCCCACGAGCGGGACGCAGCTGAAGGCCCTCGCTGCCCCCTCCAGGCTCCCTCCCCCTAGAGGGAGGGAGGTGAGCAGGGCCAGTAGGTCCCTAAAGTCCCTCAGACATTGCAAGCCTCATCGCCTCTATGAGCCTCTCGTTCTCCTCCCTCAGCCTCACAGAGACCCTGCTGTGATATGGGGTCAGATAGTGGAAGGAGCTGGCGTCCCTCACGTAAACGCCATGCTTTACGAGAAGGGAGTTTAGGAATGGGTGGGGAAGGGTGTGCTCCATTAGCAGGAAGGGGGCTCTGGAGGGGAATACCTGCAGCCTGAGAGAAGAGAGGCCTGAGGAGAGGAACTCCCTCTCCCTACTCAAGGCCTCCACGCTCTCCTTCACGAACTCCCTCATGTCCCCCTCCCTGAAGAACCTGGCTATGGCAGCTGCAGCCAGGGCGTTCACGTTCCAGGGCTGCCTGACTGCATCTACTCTCTTTGCCACTCGAGGCGCATAGAGGAAACCAGCCCTGAGGCCAGGGATAGTCAGGACCTTCGTGAGGCTCCTAGCCACGAAAGCCCCTCTCCCCAACATGCTCTCCCCCTCTGCGAAGTCTGCGAAGGCCTCGTCCACTAGCAGGCTGTGGGAACACTCTATCACCTCCTCCAGCTCCTCCCTACTGGCTAGGTGGCCAGTGGGGTTATTGGGGTTGGAGAGCAGGACGAGGGAGCCCTCCCTCAACTCTCGCGGCATGGAGCAGAGGAGCTCTACCTCCAGCCTGAACTCCCCCCTGTACCTCCTCAGAGGCAGAGTGATCCAGGGCATTCCCAGAGCCTTAAGGTAGGCCCTATGGTCGCCGAAGGTGGGCTCGAAGGTTATAACAACCTTAGGCCTTAGGAGGTCCACCAGCAGGTTAAGCGCCTCTGCCGCCCCGTTCAGGGGTATGACCTCCCTCTCGTCTAGGCCATAGTACTCTGCCAGAGCCTCCCTCAGCTCCCTGTACTCGTGATCTGGGTACCTCGCGTAGCTGCGGGACTTGACCAGCTCCTCCAGTATCTCCACTAGCCTAGCAGGAGGGCCGAGCGGGTTGAGCGGAGCGCTGAAGTCTATCGTCCCTTCTGGAGCTCTGCCTCCGTGGACCCGCACAGCTCGACAGCCCTCCAGTAGTCCTCCCACGTATCCATGTCCAGGAGCGCCTCCCCCTCGATATTCACATCTGCCCACTCCCCTCCCCACGAGTTGAAGAGGGATATGCCACTAGGCCCTTCCTCCCCTACCAGGTTCAAGACAGAGAAAGGGAGATCTTGCGCCAGCCTGAGGAACCTCCCGAGGGTCTCCGAGTCCAGGAAGGGGAGATCAGAGGGGAGCACGAGAATGGGGAAGGGAGGGGAGAGGGCCATGACTAGATCTGCCACGTAATCTCCAGCTCCGCTCAAGCACTTCACGCCAAGGGAGGGACAGAGGGCGGCAGTAATGGGAGCTCTGGGAGAGGTGATCACGGCTATCTCGCTGCAGAAGGGCTTTGCAGCCTCGAGGACTCTTAGCAAGGCGGGCTTGCCGCAGGGCTCCAGCAAGGGCTTCTCCACGCCCCCCATCCTCGCGCCCCTACCTCCCGCCATTACTATGCACCTCAAGCCCTCCCCCTCTCATATAGCTGGCTGAGGGCAGAGGCCAGGAGGGCTGAGAGCACGTCGTCCTCGAAGAGGGGGAGCTCCTTCATCTTCTCCTTCTTCAGCCTCTCTACCCAGTACGTGGCCAATAGCCCCTTGAAGCCTGCCAGGTAGAGGGAGAGAGCGAAGGCGAGGAGCTCGTCCGCTACCACCTTCACACTGTCCCCCTCTGCCTCCTCCCTGCTCAGCCCAGGAAGGGAGCCTGCTAGGGCGTGGAGGTCCAGCTCCCTTGCAGCTACCAGGAGCGCTGCTACGTTAGGGTCAGAGAGGTGCTTGCGCAGGGTCTCCCTGAGCTCCCTTCTCACCTCCTCCTCCCGGGCTCCAGGGATTGGGGCTAGGGAGTATAGCTTGAAGGCTTCGTCCACCATCTCTTCCAGCCTTAGCCCAAGGGCGTTGGCTACCACCCCCTCCGCCCCCAGCCTCCTCATGCCTTCCCTCACAAGCCCCATGTATATGGCCTCAGAGACTGCAGAGCCAAGAGGGGTCCCCATGCCCGCGAAGTGCTCCTCCCCCTCCAGCGAGGCAGGCCTCCCCACAGCTATCGCGTCCGAGACTGTGCCCGGCGACCTGGAGGGACAGCGGAGGAGGAGTTCTGCCATAGCCATGCTCTTCGCCTCTGCAACAGTCCTGAGGAGGTCCACTAGGCCGCTCTCTGAGAGGGGAGCTCTTGTCAGCACTGCCAGGTTCACTGTGCCAACACCCCTACCCCTGTATCCTGGGCACACAGGGGGGCTGAGGCCTATCGTGGCGAGGACCTCGAAGTCCTTGGCAGAGAGGCGCAGGTAGCTCCTCACGTCCGCTGCCGTGAGGAAGACCAGAGCGCCCCTCCTCCCAGCCTCCTCCCTCGCCCTCTCGTAGAACGAAGGGAGTTCAGGACAGTCGAAGTCCTTCCCTACTCTCTTGAAGACCAGCGTCCTCGCCCTCCTGGGCTGGAAGGGCAGAGTCGTGAGGAACAGGTAATCCTCCTCTAGGTCTGCGACTAGGAGGTCCTCAGAGGGGGAGAGCTCAAACATTCCCTCTCAGCCTCGCGTACTCCTCAGCTATGAGCCTCCTGACTTCCTCTTCCGATATTCCCCTCAGGCTGGCGAGCACCAGGCTCCCCCCTGCCCCAACTCCCTCCTTCGCATAGCCCCTCTCGTAAGCCTCAAGGCCTGGAGCCAGCCCTTTCACGCTGAGGCTGCTGTATAGCAGAGGAACTCCCGGCGCTATTTCGCTCATCAGCCCCCTCATGTCGGCTGAGGGATCCTCCACTACCCACCTCGTGGTGGCTACAGCCAGGCCAGAGAGGTCCCCCCCAAGCCTCCTCAGGATGGCTAGCACAGCGCACATCTGCGTTCCCCCAGCCAGCAGCACCCTCGAGCCCCTTTCTCTGGCTCCAGCCACGAGGCCTGCTATGGAGATGTGCAAAGGATCTCCTACTTCCTCCACTGCAGAGAACACCTCGCCTGAGCTGAGCCTCCTAAGCGCCTCCCTAGCTACTCTCTCCTTGAGAGCGCTGGGGTTTTGGGGGGAGCTGCTGCTCACCCTCCCTATTGCTCTGAAGCCCAGCGCCTCCATGATTGCCATAGCAGTGGTGGTCCCGGCAGGCATGCTCTCCGCCACGACCAGCCCTGCCCCTCCCAGCATGTTCCCCAGCAGCCTTGCCTCCTGGAAGAGCTCTTTTGCCCTCCCCTCTGGCAGCGCCCTCCCCTCTGCTATGTTCCCCCCCACAGCTTTGCTCCTCAGGGCTATGTGGGGAATGAGGGGAGAAGCGTAAGATCCTGCATCTATTACGATCAGAGGGAGCCCCACGAGGGGGAGCATAGCCCTCGTGATCAGAGCAGGCGTGGGGACCCCCTCTGGCGTCATGGGCACCACGTCGAGCGTCCTGGGCTTGCCCGTCGCCAGGTACTCAGCGTCGAGGGCAGGGGTGAACAGGGTTGCCTGGGGCGTGGGGCCGGCGACAGTGATCCCAGGTATGAGGGAGGTGCGGGTGGAGGCTATGAAGAGGAGGAAGAGGGTCACCTCAGGGTTCCCTCTCACGCTATGTCACCCTCAAGATCAGGTAGTCGTCGTGCTCCTCCCTCCAGAGGGGCTTGTAGTTCACCCTCTGCCTGTGCATGGGGCCTTGGAGGACGAGCGTGTGGTACTCCCCCCTCTCCCCCAGCGGGTCTGCGCCTACTTTAGCTGCATACTCTGCAAACTCCTCAGCGTTCTCCCTGCCTATCTCCCTCCCCAGCCAGCCCTCCAGCCTCCTCTCTGCTCCTATGACCAGACCCACTATGCCCGCCTCCATCTCCTCCAGCAGCAGCTCCCCCGGATCTCTCCCCCAGAGGGGCTCCAGGAGCCTCGCACCTGCCCTCCCTGCCAGCTCCTCCATGTACCTCAGGTGGCTCTCTACGTAAACGTCCCCTGCAACTATCTCCTTCACCCCTAGCCTCGAGAGCAGCGAGGCCTTTTGCTCCATCTCCTTCCCTCTCTCTGCCCTCATCGCTATTATGGGCAGCCCCAGGAGCGAGAGGGACTCGAGGCTCTTGCCTAGATTGATTATGTGGGGGCTGGGGCGGGGGAAGTCGTAGAGGACGAGGAGCCCCACGTCTGCCCCTCCTGCCCTCACCATGGCATAGTAGGAGTCCTTCCCCCCCGAGAGGAAGGCGAGCCTCATGCTCCCCCATTTAACCTCTGTGGACCTATTATAGTGGGCTGTGACTGTCGCTCTGAGGCTGAGCGGTGAGGAGAAACGGGTCTGAGGAGCCTGAATCGTGTCCATGGAGTCGAAAGGAGGGGGGAAAATTTAAGAGCCCCTCTTCTTGCGCGAGGGGGTAAGGGGCCCGTCGTCTAGCATGGTTAGGACGCCGCCCTTACACGGCGGAGGTCCGGGGTTCGAATCCCCGCGGGCCCACTAGGGGCTCTCCTGCGAGTGGCTGAAGAAGAGCCTCATGCGGAAAGTTGCGG
>JBCNVO010000030.1:0-8790 GCA_039630105.1 Acidilobaceae archaeon | reverse complement strand
GCGAGGTCTGCAATGAAGCTGTCCTCGCTGTCACCGCTCCTGTGGCTGACCACGACCCTCAGGCCAGAGCTCCTAGCGAGCTCGTAGAAGTCCAGGGACTCTGAGAGCGTCCCGGCCTGGTTGACCTTCAGCAGGGCAGCGTTCGTCGACGACTGCTCCAGCCCCCTCCTCAAGTACTTCACGTTAGTCGAGTAGAGGTCGTCCCCCACTATGAGCACTTTGCTTGCTCTCCTGGTTAGCTCTAAGAACGAGGCAAAGTCCCTCTCCTCGAAGGGGTCTTCCAGGTACGCTATGGGGTAACGTGCCACGATGTCCAAATACAGCTCCCTCAGCTCCCCTGCTCTGAGCTCTCTTCCGTCCACTCTGTAGCTTCCCTCCAAGAAGAACTGGCTCGCTGCGGCATCTATGCCCAGGAGCACGTGCGAATCGGAGTAGCCAGCCTTCTTCACGCTCTGCATGAGAGCCTCAAGCGCCTCCTCGTTCCTCCTCATGGGAGGAGCGAAGCCTCCCTCGTCGCCCACGTTAACAGCACTCTTCCCGTACTTATCCCTCAAGTAGTTCTTGAGAGCATAGTACACCTCTGCAGCGATCCTCAGAGCCTCGGAGAACTCGTCTGCCCCTACCGGCACTATCATGAACTCCTGGAAGCTGAGCTCGTTCCCTGCGTGGGCCCCGCCGTTTATCACGTTCATGAAAGGAGTGGGTAGAAGGTGAGACCTCACGCCGCCGAGGTAGGAGTAGAGGGGTATGCCAAGCTGCGCAGCAGCCGCCTTCGCCACTGCTATGCTTACTGCAACTATGGCATTGCCCCCGAGCCTCGACTTGTCCTCTGTTCCGTCGAGGGCTATCATGACTCTGTCAACGAGCCTCTGCTCCCTTGCATCTACCCCCTTCAGCTTTGGCGCTATAACCTCGTTTATGCTCGCAATGGCCATCCCCACCCCTCTCCCTGCCCACCTTGCGCCGCCGTCCCTGAGCTCCACTGCCTCCTTCACGCTCTTGCTCGCACCGCTGGGAGCTATAGCTGCGCCGATCGCCCCACCTTCAGTAATTACTTTGGCCTTGACGGTGGGGGAACCTCTGGAGTCAAGAGCCAGCATGCCCTTGATCTCAGCTATGCGAGTGCTCAACTGACTCCACCTCTGTATTTCGACCGAAGAAGAGGCATCCCAGCTTATATCCTCAGGAGCGGGAGAAGAAATTGAGGATCGATAATGGCTAGGACTGATCCCTTTAGGTGTCCCAGCTGTGGCACGAAAGCTAAGAGTCCCCTGAGGACTTGGACCCTCACCTCGCCCTTCCCCGACAAATACGGGAGGCTCACTGTCACTGTCATGGGCTCCTTCGTGTGCGACTCCTGCGGCGCGAGCTGGAACGCTGTGATCAAGAAGATGAAGGTCGGCGAGGAGAGGGAAGTGGAGAGGGAGGAGCCTCACATAATAACCATTGACCTTAACGAGCTGAAGGACTGATCACTCCCACTCCACTGTTGCAGGCGGCTTGCTAGTAATGTCGTACACCACTCTCGTTACTCCTGTCACCTCCCCTGTTATCCTGGCTGCTATCCTTTCTAAGAGCTCCCAGGGGAGCCTTGCTGGAGAGGCAGTCATTGCATCTACGCTCTCCACAGCCCTCACTGCTATCACGTAACCATATGCCCTCTCGTCCCCCTTCACTCCCGTGGCCCTAGAGGAGGTGAGGACGGCAAAGTACTGCCAAAGCCCCCTTATGCCAGCCCTCTCTACTTCCTCCCTAACTATTGCGTCAGCCCTCCTGACCAGCTCCACCTTCTCCCTCGTTACCTCGCCCTCCACCCTCACTGCAAGCGCAGGCCCTGGCACTGGCTGCCTCGTAAGTATCTCCTCTGGCACCCCCATCCTCCTCCCTATGGTCCTCACCTCGTCCTTGTAGAACCACTTGAGAGGCTCCACCAGCTTGAACCTTAACTCTTTCGGCATCCCTGCCACGTTGTGGTGCGTCTTGATCACGCTAGCTCCTGGCCTCCCACCGCTCTCTATCACGTCAGGGTAGATGGTGCCCTGCACCAGGAACTCAGCTCCGAGTCTCTCTGCATGTTCTTCCAATATCTCAGCGTAGAGCCGACCGAAGATCCTTCTCTTCTCCTCAGGCTCCCTTACTCCTCTCAGCGCTGAGAAGAACTCTCCTTGAGCCCTGACCAGCAGGGGCCTGAGCCCAACCCTCTCCAGGAGCGCTACAGAGAGCTCGGGCTCGCCTGCAGGGTGGAGGCCATGATCTATCAGGATTGGCACCAGCCTCTCGCCAATGGCTCTCCTCACTATAAGTGAAGCTACTGTGGAGTCCACGCCGCCGCTCACGGCAGAGACTGCGGTCGAGTCTCCTATCTCCCTCCTCACCATCTCTGTCAGCTGCTCCACCATGTCCTCAGGCCTCCAGCCCCGCTCTGCCCCTATGATCTTCAGCCAGTTGTCGTAGAGCTCGCTGCCGTACTCAGTGTGGGAGACCTCAGGGTGCCACTGCACTGACCAGTGTCCCCCATACCTCATGGCAGCAACAGGGCTCCCCTTAGTGCTCGCCAGAACCTTAGCACCAGGAGGCGCCTCCAGCACAGCGTCGTTATGGCTCATCCAAACAGTTACCCTCTCTGGCATCCCCTCGAAGAGCTCGTCGCGGGAGAGCTCCACCCTCGTCGGCCCGAACTCGGGCGCAGGAGATCTGCCCACAGCGCCCCCCAGCACTTTTGCCAGGAGCTGGTGGCCATAGCATATGCCGAGCAAGGGCTTGCTAAGCCTCAGCAGAGCTCTGGCGATCTCGTCGTGCCTCCCCTCTGCGACGCTCAGCGGCCCTCCGCTCAGCACCACTCCCTGGGAGCGACCAGCGAAGTCGAGGATGGTCTCGAGGCCTGCCGAGGCGCTCAGGAGCTCGCTGTAGACGCCGAGCTCCCTTATCCTCCTCGCTATGAGGTGGGCGTATTGGCCTCCGAAGTCTACGATCAGCACGAAGCTCATTCCAGGTCCCTATATGGGTATGACTGGCACCTCGCCAAAGCGGGAGAGGAGCACCCCGTCCCCCGGCTCCACCTCCTCCACAGGTATGATCCTCACGCCCACCACTTTCCTCTTAGCCCTTGCATAGGCAGTAGCGTCCAGCAACAGGCCTGCGACCTCGTTCACGTTAGCTGGCACGACCGCCATGTCGAGGCCTGCGAGGGAGACGCCAGAGAGCCGGAGCAGGTCCCTCGCCGTCACCTCCCCCTCGCTCGCCCTTGCCTTCAGCCGCGAGTCCTCGCCGAGCGGGAGCTGCACCTCATTGAAACCTATGGCGCTCATCTCCTTTGCTACCTCCTCTAGCACCTCGTTCACTGCCCTCACCCCCATGGCGAAGCCAGGCCTTGGCAGCCTGGCGCCAGCGATGGCCTCCACGAGGCCTAAGGAAGATTCCTCCATCCAGGGCGAAACGCTCAGATCTACCCCTAGAGTCCTCGCGTTGAGCAGCTCTGCAGCAATATCAAGAGCGCTCCTTGCCACCTTCCCTGCCTCGCTTACTGCAATCCTCATTGCCTGGAGGCCCCCCTCCTGGTACCTCTCTTTCAGGTAGTTCGGGTAAAGGAGGGCAGCGCTCACCCCCCTCTCGCCAGGGGAGTGGCTGAGCGGGTAGTAGGGCGTAAGGAGAGGCTCCCCGAGGGCGTTAACCCCCACCTTGGTGGCAAGGTCTGGGCTCTCCTCTGAGAGCCTGTGGATGAGCTGGGACACCCTTATGGCAGTGCTCCAGCTCACCTCGTCCAGCAAAATGCCTGCGTAGAAACCCTCCCTTGCTGCAGGGGCAACGAGTTCCTCCAGCCTTGGGTGAGAGGCAGGAAGGTTCCCTAGCGAGATCAGAACCTCGCCTATTTCCCCCACCTCCTCCCTCCTCTCAAAAGCCTGGGGGAGGGTAATGCGGAGGCTCCAAACCTTTACCCCTATCTCCCTCTCCACTCTCTCCCTAGCTTCAGCCAACCTTGCAGCTACTTCCTCCAGCTCTTCCTCCCAGCCTGCTGGAGCATGGTAGACGAGCGCCCTGATCGCGTAGCTGAAGCCCACCGCTACCCCCTGCTCATCAGGTAGTCCAGGATCAGCCTCACACCGTAGCCTGGAGCCAAGTTCTTGTCAGGCCAGTATGCAGGGGCTATCCCAGAGGCCTCGTAGGCCATGCCAGGGCCCGCTATGTCCAAGTGGGCATAGGGTTTGCCGTGGGCGAACCTCTCTAGGAAGAGGGCTGCATATATGGCGGCCCCCGCCCTGCTGGGGGCAGAGTTTGCCACGTCCCCCAGGAGGGCGTTCTTGGTCAGCCAGGGCCTGTAGTCGTCCTCCAGGGGCATGTGCCACAGCTTCTCCCCAGTCCTCGCAGAGGAGCTCAGCAGCGCCTCCCTGAGCCTCGCGTCTCTCGTGAAGAGCCCTGCCATGAGAGGACCTAGGGCAACCACTATGGCTCCCGTTAGCGTTGCAAGGTCTATTATCTCCTCTGCCTCGAGAGCCTTCGCTGCGTAGGCTATGGCATCTCCAATGATCAGCCTCCCCTCTGCGTCAGTGTTGTTGATCTCCACCCTAGTTCCGTCCCACATCCTTATGACGTCGCTGGGCAGGTAGGAGGTGCCGCTCGGCACGTTGATGACTGCAGGCACGAGGCCCACTAGGTTAAGCCTGAGCCCCATTCTCGCAGCGCTCCAGATTATCCCAAGGACAGCTGCTCCCCCTGCCTTGTCAGACCTCATGTACACTATCGAGTCGCTGGGCTTGAGGTTTATACCACCGCTGTCGAAGACCACAGTCTTCCCCACAAGGGCCACAGGTCTCCCCTCCGCTCCCCTGTACCTCGCCACTATCAGCACTGGCTTCTCCTCTGAGCCCATCCCCACGTTGACTATGCCGCCAAAGCCCTCGCGCAGGAGCCTCTGGAAGTCGAAGACCTCCACCTCTGCCACCCCCTTGAACAGCTCTGTCACCTTCTCAGCCAGCCTTGCCGGAGGGAGCTCGTGAGGCGGCACATTTGCTACGTCCCTAGCCAGGTACACTCCCTCTGCAATGCTTGAGATCTTCTTGAGGTCTAGGTCCTCCCTACCTACTAGGATCTTCTTGACCTTGCTCTCCCTCGAGCTCCTGAAGTGGTCGAGCTTGTAGGAAGCGAGGAGGGAAGCCAAGAGGGCCTCTGAGGCAGCCTCCCTGGAAAGGTGGGAAAGGTGGAGGTAGAGGCAGTCTCCCTTGTCGCCCCCCTTCTTCGTGCCCGCAGCAGCTCCTCTCCTCACCTGCTCCAGCTCCCCCTTCCCCACTCCAGCGTAAATGACCACCTTGCCCTCGAATGTCACCTCCAGGAGGTTCCCCACATCTCCCTTGAACAGCTCAAGGGATATGCTCTCTGCTAGCCTTCCCTCTCTGTCCAGTTCAGGTCGAGGTCTTCCCCCCTCGTCTTGCGCTATAGGAACCACGATCGCCCTGCATGGAGAGGAGAAGGGATCTCCTGAATAGACCTCCACTGCAGGGGGCTGGGTATATAGCAATCTTTGCACCGAGAGGGAAGGGGGAAGGAGAGCCTATAAGGATGGTTTAAGAGACCTTACCACTATCCTCCCCAGCTCCCTCTCGTACTCGTGGGGGGAGTCCTGGAGCACATAGCCAGCAAACATGTAGACCCCTGAGGAGGCGTAGAGGGAGAACTCCTGCAAGTACTCTCCCCTGAACAGGGTTGTCCAGAGGGTAGCCCGCGCCCTCCCCTCCCTAGCCTCCCCCTCGCCGAACTCTCTCTCTATCTTAACGTCCCCCCTCAGCGGTCCCTCTGGGTACTCTACCTTCTCCCCCAGGCTCTCCCTGGAGTTCACGTTAAGGAAGCTCTGGGGCCGGACTCTGCCCACGGGGTTCGAGAGGTAGAGCCTAGGGACCCCCCTATGCAGGTCTGCCACCCTTCCCCTCTTCATCCCCCTCAGGAGGCCTAGAACCCACAAAGCAGTGTCAACTCTCCCTGCTATCACTGCCGTCTCCACTAGGCCATTGGGGAAAATTGGAGACACTGTGTCGTAATGTCTCGCGAGCGCCAGGAGCTCCCCGAGGTAACTAACTTCGAGAAGGGGCATGTCGTTGGGCAGGGCAATGAATAGATCGTGATCGCAGAGCCTCAAGGAGGCGTAAAGGCCTGACAGGGGGCCCCTCATGAGGTCGTCGTCTGCCACAGCTGTGACCCCCAGCGCTCTAGTGTATAGCTCTGCCCTCCCCGGGCTCCCTGCTGCCACGATCACCTCCGAGGCGAGCCCCTTCAGCTTCTCAAGGGCAAAGGATATCATTGGCCTCCCGTCGAGCTCGTATAGGGCTTTGTCCCTCCAGGGCTCGCCAGGGACCTGGAACCTCCTGGACATCCCCCCGCTGAGGACTATCCCACAGACCAACCTACAGCCTCTCCAGCACCTCGAAGGCCTCCTTGAGGGCGCCTACCCTTGGGTCCTTGTACCTTATCTCATATAGCCTAATCCTGCCATACCTCCTCTCCTCCACAAGCCCCATCCTCTCCAGAGCCCTCAGGTGCTGGAGGAGCCTCGCGTGGTTCAGGCCACTCTCCCTGGCAAGCTTCGTAACTGTCGCATGTCCCTCCTTCAGCAGTATCCTGAGCACCTTCACCCTTCCCTTCCCAGCGCAGATCTCCTCTAGCTCCACTCCCCCTCTCCCTTCTCCTTTATAATGGACTCCAGCACCTCCTTCATCCTGTCCAGCGGGATCTCTGGCGGTAACCTCATGAGGCTGGTCCTCCCCCTCATGCCCTTGCTCGAGGGCTTGAGCTGTATGAGGCCTAGTGTGCTCAGTTCCCTCAGGTAGCTGTGGAACTGAGTGTGGGCCCTCGGAGCGTGGCCGAACCTCTGGCACACCTCCTCGTACTTCTCCTTCAGCTCCCCTGTGGTGCTCCAGTCCCCCTTCTCCATGCCCACCTCGGCGAGGGCAAGGAGGATGAAGAGCTCCTGCAGCGGGAGGCCCCTGAACTCCTCTATTGGCATGTATGCGAGGGCGCTCTCAGATATTGCCCTCCTCACGTGCTGCTCCTCTATCCTGTGGGCCCCCTGCACCTCTGCGAGCTCTGCTGCGCTCCTGAGCGTGAGTATAGCCTTTCTGGCGCTCCCGTCCCCGCCCTTGTCCTCGCCGAAGTAGTCTGCGATGAGCTCTATCAGCCTGTCGTCCCAGACGTTCGGCTCTAGCCCCTCCTCAGCCCTCTGCCTCAGGATCGTCTCTAGCTCCTCGCTGCTGTACGCTTTCAGGTGCACCCTGAAGCCTATCTGGCTCTCCACCTGCGGGATCCTCTCCCTCATGTAGGCCATTACCCTATGGTCGCTAGCCACCAGGAGGAAGCTGATCCTGTTCACGCCGTCCTTCGGGGGGATCTCCTCGTACACCCTGAGCAGCGTGTAGAGGTCGTCCTCTGATATCCTGCTGGAGAGCAGGAGGCTCTGGAACTCGTCCAACGCTACGAGGAGGAAGGTGTCCCTCCTGTACAGGTAGTCCACTATGAACTTGAGGGCCTCCAGGGCAGAGCTCCCCCTCACGCTCACCCCCAGGTCCAGCTGGTCAGCTATCATGGAGAGGATCTGGTGCAGGCTGGGCGCGCCGAACACGTTTATGTAGACGTACCTCAGCATGTTCCCGCCCTGTCTAGCTACCTCCTCCATGCTCTTGCCTACGTGCCAGGCGAGCGTGGTCTTCCCTATGCCCACCTTGCCGATGGAGCCGTAAATGAGGGAGACGTCGATGAAGCCCGACAGCTCTGTCAACCTAGACCTGTAACGGGAGATCAGCGTGGAGGCCTCCGCGCCCCTCACGAGGAGCTTCTTCGGCCTGTAACTCTCGTCGAAAACCGCCCTCTCCCTGAATATTTTCACTTTCGCTCTACCCCCTACTTTCGATTTATAGTAGGTCGAAAGTTAGTTAAAAAGCAGTAGGCTCCTTCGGCACCACGACAGTGCAGCTGAGACCACACCTTCGGGTAATACCGAAGGATATGACGAAGACCTCCCCTAGGCTCTCCACGACGAGGACCTCTTGGCTCTGCCTCGAGAGGAGGTTTCCCCTGAACCTCACGAGCGCCTCGAGCTCCCCCTCCGCCACCACCTCCTTCCCCCTCCCCCTTAGGCTCACGATCAATTTGAGCTTCCTCCCACTGGGCAAGAGAGGCTCGAGGGATTCGAAGAGCTCCTCTCTCCTCCCCGCCCTTACGATGCTAGTGCTCGGTACCAACCTCGACATGAAGGAGAACTCCAGCTGTTGGGCAGCGTTGCTGATCTCGTGGGGACGGAGCCTGGAGGAGAGGACAAGCAATACGTCGCGGAACCCGCTTCTCTCCACCCTCGCATCCTCGTCGAGAGGGATCAACAGGTCATACAGCTCCTCCAGCAGCCATCTCTCCCTCTGGGGCTTCGCTATCGCGACGGCCTTGAGTAGCTGGGACAAATGTCCCTCAGCGGGCACTCTACGCACCTCGGCGCCCTTGCCTTGCAGTACTTCCTCCCGAGGGCTATGATAAGTCTATGGGACCTCTCCGAGAGCTCCGGACCGAAAAGCAGAGGGCCTCGAAGTCTCGGAGTAGCTGCTATCCATCGTGAGCCCCCCACCTCTTTGCTACCCGCCTGGCGTGAGTGTCCACTGCAAAGACCGGCCACTCCCCTGTAGAATGAGAAAACATGCAGCTCTCCCCCACGCCCCTCACCTTGAGCAGCTCCTCCCTCGACCTTCCCCGGCTCCTCCCTCTCTAGCCAGGTCTCTCCCCCATCCTCTCCACGAGCTCCGCAAGGGCCTTGATGGTCCA
>JBCNVO010000003.1:0-43822 GCA_039630105.1 Acidilobaceae archaeon | reverse complement strand
TCTCCCTTGGAGCCTTTGCCATACTGATGGGCCTCTCGCTAGTTTTCCTCTTCGACAGGCCCCTCGTGCTCCTCTTCGGCTTTGCAGGGATGTTCCTAGCGCTCTTCTACAACGCCCCTCCCTTCGCGCTGAAGTACAGAGCAGTGGGGGAGCCCGCTACCTTCATGGGCTTCTTCCTCATGTTCGTGGGCACATACTACGTGATGACTGGGACTGTCACATGGGAGTCCATAGTGCTGGGCCTGCCCCCAGGCCTCCTCACTGCCTCCGTGCTCTCTACCAACAACATAAGGGACATAGATAACGACAGGAGGGCAGGCTTCAGGACTCTTGCCGTAGTCCTGGGCAGGAAGGGGATGGCGTCTCTCATAGTGGTCATGATCTCTGTCACCTTCATATCTGTGCTGTCAATGATCATGCTGGACAAGCTGCCGCTCCTCTCCCTCGTTGCCTTCATAACTCTCCCAGCAGCCCTAGGAGTGATCAGGGACATATACAACGAGTTCATATCGCTGAAGGCAGAGGGGGGCGCAGAGGACGCCCCAGTAAGGGTTTCCAAGATAGAGGTACAGATGCTGTACATCTTGGCCATAACTTTGCTGGCAGCTTTCGTGCTGGAGCCGTTCTTGGCCCAGTTCGATCTTCCCATATAGCAAAGAGGTCTCGAACCCTAGCGCGTGCCCCGCTCTCCCCTCGCCAACTCTTTCTGTTGCAGGCCGGCGCCTGAAAAATCCTCCATGTGGCGCCAGTATGCGTGAGGGAAACAAGGACGTCGGGCCACAAAAAGTCTCCTCTCAAGCAAACTCTATGTTGTCGACGCTCCTAACTATCGTGCCCTTGTAGAGGAAGCTGATCTGCCTCAGGGCTGCCTGGAAGTCGAAGTCGTTCAGGGCGCTTATGCCGTCCTCTGGCACCACTACCTTGAACCAGCGGAGGGCAGCGCTGCCAGCTGTGTGGAGAACACATATGTTAGCCACAGTGCCCACTATGACAAGGTGTTTTATTCCATACACCTTCAGCAAGTCCTCCAGAGGGGTCCCGTAGAAGCCGTCATATCTCGTCTTCCTCACAACTATGTCCCCCTCGGTGGGCTTGAGCTCCTCGACTATCTCCCACCCCCACGTCCCATACCTCACGTGCTCCCCCCAGATGGCGAACTCAGGGTCTCCCTCGTAGTGAGTGTCTTGGGTGTAGAACACCTTCACCCCCTTGCCCCTAGCTTTGTCTAGCAGCCTCCTGATCGGCTCGATAGTCTCAGCAGCGCTCTGCACCAGCAACTTCCCGCCCGGCTTCACGAAGTCGTTCTGCATGTCCACCACGATCACAGCAGTTTCTCTAGCGGGCAAGACTACCCTCTCTGCCCTCTCTACCGCAGGCGCAGCTACCTGCAAGGCCGTCTCCAAGCATATATCTCCTACCGAGGATTTATCTTGTTATGGATGAGCGATGAGGTGCCTGTTCGCAGAGGGGAAGCTGGAGGACTCCGTTACTCTAGAGGACATGAGGGCAATTGAGCTGAACAGCGTTTGGTGGGGCTTTGACCTGGAGAGCGCCATGGAGATCGCCGGGAAGGCTGTGGCAGATGCAGTAGAGTGCCTCCTGGGGAGCGTGGAGGGGAAAAGTGTGGCAGTGTACGCAGGGAAAGGGGGCAACGGCGGAGACGGCATAGTTGCAGCGAGACACCTGGCATCCAGGGGGGCAAAGGTCTCGGTTCACCTCCTCTGGGACCCGCAGCTTGCCTCTCATGCTGCTACGAGGAAGAACCTCCGCTACCTCCTCCTCTCCAGGTCTGTGAAGGTCCTCCTCCCGCATAGCCCGGGGTGGCTGGAGGAGAGGGAGGCAGACGTTGCGATAGACGCAGTCCTGGGCGTGGGGGTGCGGGGAGCCCTGAGGAGCCCTGTGAGGGAGGCGCTGAGGTCCTTCAACGAGTCAAGCGGACTGAGGGTCGCTGTGGATATTCCCAGCGGTCTAGACCCGAACACTGGGGATGTGGCAGAGGGAGCAGCAATAGCAGATGTGACAGTCACCATGCATGAGCCAAAGAGGGGGCTCTTCCTCGGCAGAGGCCCCCTCCATGCAGGTCGCGTCCTGGTCGCGAGCCTAGGCTTCCCCCCAGAGGCAGCCCTGTATGCAGGGCCAGGAGACGTGGAGGCCAGGATACCCCAGAGGCCAAAGGAAGCATACAAGGGGCTGGGAGGGAAGGTGTTGGTAATAGGCGGGTCTGCTGAGTACGTGGGGGCTCCCATAATAGCTGCGAGGGCCGCTGCGCTGGCAGGGGCAGACCTGGTCTACCTCGCCGCTCCCCGCGAGATATCTCTTGGCGCCGCCCTAAACTCTCCCCACCTAGTGCCCATTACCCGCGGAGGGGTAGAAGAGTTCAAGCCAGTGCTGGAGAAGCTGAAGGGGAAAGTCCACTCTGTGGTCCTGGGGCCGGGGCTTGGGTACAGCGATGAGACCATTGCTCTGGTGGAGCACGTCTCAGAGGCATTGAGAGGGATGAACCTCGTAATAGATGCAGATGCGCTGAAGGTAGTGGCAGAGCGTCGTCCCCTCCTATGGAGCAAAGCAGTCCTCACTCCCCACAGGGGCGAGGCTGGCATCTTGTTAGGGGAGAAGGTAGACCCCCTCTCTGCAGACCCGCTAGGGTTGGCCAAGAGGGTGGCAGAGAGGTATGGGGCGACTGCAGTGGTGAAGGCGCCCCTGGACGCAGCGTGCTCTCCCGAGGGCAAGTGTAGGCTCAACAAGACCGGTCATCCCTCCATGGCGACAGGGGGTACAGGCGACATGCTGGCAGGCATTATAGCAGCCTTCATGGCGAGGAGGGAAGCTCTCTCCCTCCCTGTAGACCCTCTCAACTCTGCAGCTGCTGCCCTCTACGTTTCTGGGAGGGCAGGGGAGATGGCTGCGGAAGAGTTTGGGGAGAACCTTACCTCTGTGGAGGTGCTCGAGAAGGTGCCGAAGGCGATCAAGGAGGCAAGGGAGATGGCTGGCGCAGCTCAAGGATGACGTCCTTGCTTGTGCTCCCAATTAGCCTGTGCCTAGAGGCGAGCCTGTCCTTAAGGCCTAGCGCTTTCATGAGGCTAACTATCGCCCTCCCCCTCGTCACCCTCAGCATTTCCTGGATCCCCCTCTCTGGCTCGTCCAGGAGATCTAGCACAGTGAAAGAATAGGTCACGTCTACGCTCTGCTCTGGGAGAGGCAAGTTCTCCAGGTCCCCCATAACTACCACACACTTCTCTGGGCAGAGGACCCTTAGTCTCCTGAGGGCTATCTCTGACATGCACCTGCTGTAATCGACGCAGAGGTACTTCTCCACGTCGTCCAGCAACCTGTACGCGTACATGAACTCTGCAAGCAGTCCAGTCCCACACCCTGCGTCCAGCACCACGCCCCTCGGTCGCGCCTCCTTAAGCGCCACGAAGTACTTCTCGTACTGCTCTGCCCTGTAGAGCTGGTCGTAGCTGTCGCAGGTCGCCTCGTACCTCTCCCTTATTGCCTGCCCCTTCAATGCTCCTCCGCCAGATCGTCTTTTACCCCTGGCTTTAACACAAAGGGGGAGCAGGACTGAGGCTAGAGTTATCGGAGGAGGTTGCAGAGGGGCTGAGGGGGGTGGCGAGGGAGCTGAACGTCCCTCCCGAGGAGCTGGCAAGAGCCCTCCTCGAGACCTTTGCGAGCTATCGCAGCGACTTAGTGAAGCTGGCAAAGAACATGAGGGTCTCCCGCGAGAAGCTTCCGGAGAGCGTGGCTGCAGAGCTGGTGTTCTACGGCCTTGAGGCCTGGAGGGCTGCCGAGGAGCTCCTGAAGGTCCTTGGCGCAGAGGGCAGCTTTGAGATGGTGGACTTTGAGCTCGACCCCTCAGCTTCGTCTCTGGAGATCGAGTTCATGGCCCTCGAGGGCTCCCCGTTCCGGGCGGACTCCCTCGTCGTTAGCTGGAGCCCAGAGGGCGTGAGGCTGGACGTCCTCTACTACGTCGAGGAGGAGCCGCTGAGGAGGGAGCTGGCCTACGAGTGGTCCTACCTGCCTGACGAGAGGGCTGTAGAGGTAACCCTCTCTGCAGAGAAGTTCGCTGAGCTCCCCTCCCTGGCGAAGGTAGATGAGGAGGCAAGGAAGCTGGGCCTCTGAAGTAGTTTACGATCCCTCAAGGTGGAGGGCGCTCGCAGAGAAGCGGGAGGCTGCGAGGAGGCTCATGAGGGCTCTTCTGCCGTCTTACGCCAACACTGTAGTCCACGGGAGCGTAGCGAGGGGGGACGTGAGGGAGGAGAGCGACGTAGACGTGGCGATCCTCGACGTCCCTAACCCTACTATAGTGGAGCTCATGTTGGAGAGGGCAGGCCTCAGGGTCGTGAAGAGAGAGATAGTTCAGGCAACCCCCTCATATGTCCCCAAAGTCTACCTCTACCTCCGTTGGGACGAGAGGGAGGTGGTGAGCTACCCTCTCGCCCCCCTTCGGAAGAGGGAAAGGGAGTTCTACAAGTGGGGCGGCGAGTGCACTCTGGAGGACCTCGAGAGGGGGAGAAGGGTGCCAGGCGTGGACAAGAGGCTCCTCCTCATCGAGCCTACGGAGAGGGGCCACCTGGAGTCGCCCGTGGAGGGGAGGGAGGACTATGTGGCAAGGCTCCTCGATATATCTCCCGAAACGGTGCGGGAGAGGGTGAGGGTGCTGACCCGCAGGAGGGAGCACGGGAGGACCGGCGTCTTCCTGAAGGCAGAGCTTGGGGAGGAGACTGTGGAGGAGGCTGTAGAGAGGCTCTCGAGGGAGAACTCAGCGTTTCGAAGGATCATAGGAAGGATTTAAGTCCCAAGCTGTGACATAGCATAGGTGCTACAGCTTGGCAGAGAGCCTGCTGCTGTTCCTCGCTGCGACAGGGATCGTCTGGGCAGCGATCTGGTTCACGCTCAGGGGGAAGAAGGACAACCTCCAAGTCTACCCCTTTCTGCTGATCTGGAGGTCAGGGATATCGCAAGAGGCATACCCTCGCGGGCTCAAGGCTCTGGCGCTCAGCCTCCTCGGCTGGCCCTCGATAGCCCTCATGTTCTTCCTGCAGGTCCTGTTCTACTTTGTTGCAATTAACATGTTCGTGTCCAGATACCTCTCCCCACGACCGTCTGCCGTCACAGAGGGCTTCGTCCCCTTCTTGCCCGGCGTCACTGTTCCCCTCGACATAAACCTAATAGTTATCCTGATAGCAATTGGCCTAGCAGTTATGGTCCACGAGCTCGGCCATGCGCTCATGGCCAGGGCCGTGGGGATAAAGGTGAGGGACTCTGGATTCGTGCTCCTTGCCTTCATCCCTGGAGCCTTCGTTGAGCCAGATGAGGAGGAGCTGAAGAGGTCCTCCCTGGCCTCTAGGTCCAAGATATACTCTGCAGGAGTTGCAGCTAACGTGCTCCTCGCCCTCCTCATCGCCCCTCTCATACTCCTCGGCTCAAGCTACCTGGCAGGAGGCGTGCTGATCTCTGAGGTGGAGGCAGGTAGCCCAGCTGAGCTAGGAGGGCTGAGAGGGGGGAGCGTAGTGATAGAGGTGAACGGGAGGAGCACAGCGACTGTGGAGGACTTCGTGAGAGCCCTCGAGAGCGAAGGCGCTAGAGATCTCTCGAGGGAGGTCACGCTGAGGCTGAAGGTAGTGGAGGGAGAAGAGGTCAGGGAGCTCCAGCTAGTGAAGCCAGAGGGGAGGGACAAGATAGGGGTGCGGATCTCTCAGTTCTACAAGGGAGGCTTCCTCGCCCTCCTAGCCCTTACCACTCTCAACGCCCTCGTGACGATCAACGTCGCTCTCGCCCTCGTTAACGCTGCTCCTATCTTCCTCCCCACCCCTGCCGGAGCCCTCGTAACTGACGGAGCTCACCTCCTGGGCGACCTGGTGGCGAGGGTCGCTGGCGAGAGGGTAAAGCTGCTGGTCTCCTCCACGGTAGGGATAGCGACGCTGCTGCTCGTCATATCGCTCATTACCCTTACTCCTATCAGGTTCCTGCCGTAGGTGGTGAGGGTGGACCTCCTTCAGGCATTCATAGTGGGCGTCCTCTCTGTGATCTCCCTCACTGTCCTGATACTATTAGCGCTCTATTTTAGAAGCAGGGAGCAGGTTTGCCCAGAGGAGGGCTAAAGGGGGAGCTGCCTTGCTAGTCGGGGTAGTGAGCGACACCCATGACTCGCTGGAGAGAGCAGCGAGAGCAGCCCAGGCTTTCAAGGAGAGGGGGGTCTCTGCAGTGATCCACCTGGGAGACGTCATAGCCCCCTTCACCCTCCGCCCCTTCCTCGAGCTAGGGGCGAGGTTCGAGGGAGTTTTTGGTAACAACGACGGGGAGAGAATGGGGCTGAGCAGGCTAGCTGCGGCTTTCGGCGCCTCCATTCATGACCCGCCTAGGAGTGTCGTGATAGGGGGGAAGAGGTTCTTGCTGGTCCACGGTTTCGGGGACCCAGACAGCACGGTCGAGATAGTGAGGGCGCTGGCAGAGTCTGGCAGGTGGCACGCTGTGCTCTACGGCCACACTCACGAGCCCCTACTCACCTACAGGAGGGGAGTTCTGTTGCTGAACCCGGGAGACGGAGGGGGAGTTCTGAACAGGTCGAGCTACGCTCTCGTCGACACGGAGACCATGAGGGCAAGGCTGGTCGAGCTTGACTAGGGTGGTCCTCGGAGCCCTTAAGGAGGTCCTCCTCCGTCTCAGCGCAGCTAGGACTGAGAGGGCCCTCTTCCTGATAGGAAAAGGGGGGGAGGTCCTCTACGCGTATTGGGCAGAGAACGTGAGGTCCTCCCCCTTCGAGTTTGAGGCAAAGGGGTGGCACGTGGTGCAGGCTCACATATCGGCAGAGAGGCACGGGATGGAGGTAATAGCGCTGGCCCACACTCACCCTATCTGCCCTGCAGTCCCCAGCGCTGCAGACCTCAGAGGGATGAGGTATTGGCCCCTCGTTTGGATTATATCTTGTCCAGGCGAGGTCAGAGGGTGGGTATTGCGAGGGGGCAAGGCGGAGGAGGTGGAAGTTGAGGGTTAGGCTGGTGGCCTTCGACGTGGACGGCGTGCTCGTAGAGGTGAAGAGCAGCTGGCGCTTCCTCCACTCCCACTTCGGGGTAGAGGAGAAGGCAGAGGAGATCCGCAGGATGTTCTCTCAGGGGCTGATAGATTACGTCAAGTGGATGGAGATGGACACGAGGCTTTGGATTGAGGCGAGAGGGGGCAAGCTTAGGAGGGAGGAGCTGCTGAAGGCCCTCTCGCAGGTCAGGGTGGAGGAGGAGGCGATCGCGCTAGCGAGGGCTCTCAAGAGGAGGGGGGTGAGGATAGCGCTGGTGAGCGGCGGCATAGACCTCCTTGTGGCAAGGGTCGCAGATGCTGTGGGGGCAGACATATGGATGTCAAACAAGCTGTCCTTTGACAAGAACGGTCTGCTCCTCCCTGGCGGCTTCCCCTTGGTAGGCACCCAGAAGGACAAGGCCCTCCGACTCCTCGTCTCAGCCCTCGGTCAAAGGCTGGAGGAGACCATGTACGTGGGGGACTCAGAGTTCGACAGGGCAGCAATGGGGATTGCGGGACACCCAGTGGCTTTCAGGGACGAGGGCGCTCTCAGCGGCGCAGCCAAGTACAAGGTGAAGAGGTTGGGCGAGATCCTTGACCTCATAGAGTGCATAGAGAAGGGGGGCGACTGCTCCGCTTTCAGATACCTATGAATTTAAGGCACATCCTCCCCCTCTCCACGGTGGCCCATTTGAGGGAATACCTGACTTTCGACGACGTGGCTATAGCGCCGGGGCTTGCGACAGTAGAGCCCTCAGAGGTAGACCTGACAAGCAAGGCTTCGAAGAACGTGGAGCTCTACCTCCCCTTCCTCTCCAGCCCCATGGACACAGTGACGGAGTGGAGGATGGCGGTAGCTCTGGCGCGAATGGGCGCTCTCGGTGTCGTCCACAGGAACACGAGCGCAGAGAACCAGGCCCTTCACGTCAGGATGGTCAAGAGCGCCTCCCCCTCCCCTTGGCTGGAGGTGATGAAGGCGCAGGAGGAGGAGCCCCTGGACTCCCTCATGTTCAGGATGGAGGAGGCAGGAGTAGGCGCAGCGATTGTGTTCTCCAACCCCCCTGCGATCGTGGTGAGCTCTGTCGGAGCGCAGGACTTCTGGTTCTCGAAAGCCTCAGCCTTTCTCTCTATGCTGAGGGAGTACAAACCTCTCCCACTCCTGGACGAGAGCGGCAGGCTGAGGGTAGGGGTTGCTATTAGTCCCTTTGACGAGAGGAGGGCTAAGCTGCTGGACGAGGCAGGTGCAGATGTGCTGGTGGTGGACGTGGCTCATGCGCACAACGTGAACGTGCTGAACAGCGTGGCAAGGTTGGCAAAGGAGGTGAGGGCGGACGTAGTAGTGGGGAACCTAGGCTCCCGTGTAGGAGTGCTGGACGTGCTGACAAAGGTGGAGAACGTGGCAGGGCTGAGGGTGGGCATAGGGAGCGGCAGCATCTGTTCTACAGCAGAGGTGACAGGCGCATTCGCTCCTACCCTGACAGCAGTAGTGGAGGCCCGGAGGGCGCTGGAGGAAGTGGGGGCTCACGGAAAGATCCCGATCATAGCAGATGGGGGCATGAGGAACGCAGGCGACGTGGCAAAGGCCATAGTGGCAGGGGCCTCTGCTGCCATGCTAGGGAGGCTCTTCGCTGCTGCAGAGGAGTCTCCAGGAGCAAAGGTCAGGGTGGGAGGGAAGCTGTACAAGCAGTACAGAGGGATGGCAAGCAGGGGCGCCATGGAGAGGAGGTTCGCAGAGGACAGGTACTCCAAGCCCTCTAAGGCAATAGAGGAGGGGGTGGAGGGACTGGTGCCCTACCGCGGCAGCGTAATAGCTGTGCTGGCAGAGCTGACCTCTGGGCTTAAGGCTGCGCTGGGCTATGCAGGAGCTCAAAACATAGGGGAGGCATGGAAGGGGGAACTCGTAAAGGTTACTGCCGCAGGCAAGGAGGAGCAGAGGCCTCACGACATCGTCCTGTAGTTCCTGAGAGCCTCCACCACTATCTTGCCCCCTTCTATGATGTTGCTCATCTTCGTGGCAAAGCTGAACCTTATGTGATCCCAGTCCCTCTCAGAGAAGGCAGAGCCTGGCAGCACCAGCACCCCGTACTCGTAGAGCAAGTACTTCACTAGCTGCTCAGCGTTCATGCCGCTCTTTCTCAAGAATTTGCTGACCCTCGGGAACATGTAGAAGGCTCCCTCTGGCCTGTATGCCTCGACGTATTCCGAGTCAGACAGCACCTTGTACAACATCTCTGCCCTTCTCTTGAACTCCTCTATCATTTCGTACACAGGCTCCCAGCTCCCCTTTATAGCTGCCACTGCGCCCTTCTGCGCAAAGCTCGTCGCGCAGCTGTAGACGTTAACAGCTATGTCTAGCATCCGCGGGATAACCTCCTTCCTTACCACCACGTAGCCTAGCCTCCAGCCAGTCATAGAGAAGGTCTTGGAGAACCCGTTCGTGTAAACTACGTTGCTCCTCCAGTCCGGCAGCTCGAGCACGCTCTTGAACTTCTGCGGCTCGTAGAGGAAGTTGTCGTAGATCTCGTCAGACAACACTATCAGCTTGTGCTTCCTAGCTAGCTCGTGGATCTCCTCTATCTGCTCCCTGGGCACTATAGCGCCTGTGGGGTTGTGGGGGCTGTTTATCACTATCATCCTCGTCCTCTCGCTGATGCTCATCCTCACCTTCTCCATGTCCAGCCTGAAGCCCGTGCCGGGCTCGAAGTCGAGGGGGACTAGCACTGGCCTCCCGCCGAAGAGCTTCGTGATCTGCGCATATGCAGGGTACGCAGGATCCATCACGATAACCTCGTCCCCAGGCCTCACGTATGCAGCTATCGCCACGAAGATGGCTGTCTTCGTCCCTGTGGTCACAACGATCTCCTCAGGGTCCACGTCAGCCTTGTAGCGGGAGTTAAGGTAGAACGCTATGGCCTCTCGCAGCTCAGGTATCCCCGCTGTCTCCGTATAGCCCGTGAAGCCTTCGTCCAGCGCTCTCTTCGCCTCCTCCCTGATGTGAGAGGGAGTAGGGTAGTCTGGCTGCCCTATGCCGAAACTTATGACCCTCTTCCCCTCGCGCACGAGGCGCCGGGCAAGGGCTAAGTACGTGAACGCAGACTCGCCGCTGATCTCCAGCACCCTTGGCTGAAGGTCGAGGGTGGGGTCTCTCAACGCTATCACCACCCTAATAGGTTTTACAGATGTAATAAATGGTTCTGGTGGAGGCCAATACCAAAGGTGCGAGTCCTCAGGTTCAAGAGAGATAGCGTGAAAGTGAGCGACGTGGAGTTGGGCGTTTACAGGCTCATGGAAGAGGCTGAGAGGGAGGGGGATCCCGTCGACCTCCTGGAGAGGATAAGGAAGGAGGAGAAGGAGGCAGACTACGTAGTGGTGGAGCAGCAGAGCGGCGAGAGAGTAGTTCTGGGCGAGGTGCCGGAGAGGGTGGGGAGAGAGGCGCTGAGGGAAGGGAGAACTTTGATCCTGCACCCGAGAATGGCCCGCCTTCTCAAGGTAGCGCTGGTCAGGAAGAAGGACATGAAGGAGGAGGTGGGCTTCTTTAGAGTGAACTTGTCCTCGATAAGGTGGTTCTCCGTGGAGAGCGACGTCTACGTCTTCGACGGGGAGGTGAAGGCCCCCCCTGACGTCGCAATGATCGTGCTAGAAACAGAGGACGGCTTGCAGTACGTTATGCTAGGTTCTTAGAGGTCTTCATCATCCTCTCCACTTCCCTGTCCACGAGAGAGATGATATGGGCGTAGTGAACGCGGGTCAGGTGGAGGTAGTAGCCCCTTTTGGTGAAGGGTCCCTTTCCGCATATAGGACAATAAAAGAGCCCATCCCTCCTTTCAGAGAGCTGCAAGCCCACGCTCCTCACTGCCTCTATAACGTGCTTAGCCAGGACGCGGTTATCGAAGTTTTCTGCCTCCACCATCGCGCTTGCTACCCGGGCCACGTACACTGCTATGCGGGACTTGAAAAGTCCCCTCCTAGCCAAGGGGTAGCACCCCTTTTTTATTGTAACTAACCTATATATATATTTACATTTACGGTTGGATTAGTGGGAGTGGTCTCTGCTCCTCCTCCTTCGAGATCAGAATGGGGGCTATCTCCACCTGTTCCCTGATGAGAGTGCTCTTAACCTTGGGCACCAGCACGTGCTCTAGCTGGAAGTAGCCAGCATAGCTGTTCATGAAAACCTTGATCCTCACTGGCCTGGAGGCTCCAGCCTCCAGCTCCACCCTCTTTATGCTCATTGCAGAGAGGGCGTGCATGTCCATCTTGCCCTTCGCATAAGGTATCCTAGCCCTCCCCTCTGCCATGTCAGTCCCGTCAGCTACTTTCACTATACTCCCCTCCACGGTTATTGGCTGAATCTCAGGGGCTGTGCTGTGTATCACGTTCATGACCTCGCTCCTGATCCTGTAGACCAGCCTCGTCTCCTCTGGGAAGAGTTCTGGCAGGAGGCGCGAGAGAATGAAGTAGGAGAGCTGAACCCCCGAGAACTCGTGGGAGCTCCTGTGAACGCTGTTGCCGATGTCGTGGAGGTAGGCCCCCATCATGACTATCAGCCTGGCGTGGTCCATCTCCTTCGTGGTCCCATGGGCTATGCTGGAGGGCACTATGCCCCCCTCGAGGAGGAGCTCCATTATCTCGAGAGAGGCGCCAGCGACTATTACTGCATGTACAGGGCCGTGATCGTTGTAGAGCATCCTGACTGTGGCGTTTACGTTGGACATCTTGAGGAGCTCCTGCACCTCTGCGTCTCCCTGGAGCAGGTTCCAAGCCTTGAGCAAGAGGGGACTGCTCTTGACGTGTTTCTCTATCAGAGCAGGGCTCACCAGCACCATTTGGCTCCCCTATGATCTTCGGGAGAGTTAATAGCTACCTCAGGAATGTCTTCGTCCGCGGGTCCAGCCTGTCCCTCAGCGTCTCCCCTATGATGTTTATGGAGAACACAGTCAGGAAGATCGCAAGGCCTGGGAATATGGCTACGTGAGGCGCTACCCGGAAGTACTGCTTGCTCTCGTATAGCATGAGGCCCCAGCTGGGCGTAGGCGGCTCAGCCCCCAGGCCAAGGAAGCTCAGGGCAGCCTCGAAGAGCACTGCTGCAGCAGCAGTAAAGGTAGCCTGAACCACTATGGGCCCTGCTATGTTGGGCAATATGTGGACCCTCATCACCCAGCTGCCTGGCGCTCCCAGAGCCCTAGACGCCTCCACGTACAGCTTCTCCTTCTCTACGATGACGAGGCTCCTCACCAGCCTGATGTAGAGAGGGAGCTCTGCTATGACGATCGCGATCACTACCTTGCCGAGGCCCTGGCCCAGGACAGCTACGATGGTAAGGGCGATCAGGATGGCAGGTATAGACATGACTATGTCCACTATCCTAGAGAGCAGGACGTCGAAGGTCCCTCCCAGGTACCCTGCGACTAGGCCTATAAGGGTGCCCAGGATTATGGAGAAGACCGTTACAGTCAGCATGACTGTGAGGGTTATCCTGCTTCCGTATATTATCCTGCTCAACACGTCTCTCCCCAAGTGATCTGTGCCGAAAGGATGCTCAGAGCTAGGGGGCTGAAGCCTAGCCAGCAGATCTCCTCTCTCGTAGCTGTAGGGAGCTAAGTAGCCAGCGAAGAGGGCAAAAAGGGCGAGCACGGACATCACAGAGAGGGGGAACGCCAGGAGGGGCTCTCGCCTCACGTTAGCCAAGATCGCCACGAACGCAGCGTTTAGCCTCGCCTTCATGCCTTCACCCTCACCCTCGGGTCCAGGAAAGCGTACAAGAGATCTATGATGAGGTTCACTACCACCACTGTGAGCGCTATGACTATTACGCAGCCCAGGAGCACAGGATAGTCTCTAGCGAATATCGAGTCAACGATAGTCTTCCCCATGCCTGGATAGCTGAAGACAGTCTCTGTGATCACTGCCCCTCCCATCAGGACGCCGAACCTGTAGCCCACCAGGGTGACTATCGGCACGAGGGCGTTCCTGAAAACGTACCTCACCATGACCAGCCTCTCAGTCAAACCCTTTGCCCTTGCTGCGGAAACGAAGTCCTGCGTAGATATCTCCAGCATGGCAGCTCTGGAGAACCTGGCGATCATGCCCAGGTTGACAGTGGCGAGAGCTACAGCAGGGAGGACGAGACTGTTCAGGCCCTCCCTCCCCCCAGGCGGGAACATCTGGAGCTGAACAGAGAACACGAGAATCAACAGGAGGCCCCACCAGAACACAGGGATCGAGTATGATCCTATCGAAACGAACCTCACGAGGGCGTCGAGGAGGGTGTTGGGCCTAGATGCGCTCCCGTAGGCCAGGAGCAAGCCAAGGAGGGTGGAGAGGGCTATGCTAGCTAGCGTCAGCTCCAGCGTGGCGAAGAACCTACGCGCTACCAAGCTCGTCACGGGCTCCCCTGTGTGAACGGACTTTCCCCAGTCGCCCTGCACTGCCCTCCAAATGTAAGAGGCGAGCTGCACGTAGATGGGCTTGTCCAGCCCCAGCTTCTGCTCTAAGGTCTTCCTCACCTCTGGAGGGGGCTGCAACTCGCCGAACATCACAGTGATCGGGTCACCGGGGAGCACCTTGGCCAAGAAGAAGGCGAAGGCCACGATGAAGAGAACTGTCGGCACAGCTACCAAGATCCTGTAAAAAATGTATCTGAGGAGGGACACTCTGCCCGTCCCCTACTTCCTAATCATGGCGTAGGTGAGTATCCACCTCTCTATGGCGTGGACCTCCACTCCCACCAGGTCAGGCTTCATGCCTACGATTATGTCCTCCACGTGGAGGAATATCCAGGGGGCGTCCTCCCAGATCTGCTTCTGTGCCCTCTCGTAGAGGGAGGCCCTCTCTGCCGCATCCGCCGTCTGCCTCGCCCTGTCCAGCAGGCTATCTACAGCTGTGTTAGAATAGAACATCCTGTTGAACGATGCGCCAGTGCGGAAGAGGGAGTAGAGGCCATAGTCGGCGTCGAGCGTCACTGTTGACCAGCCGAGGAGGTAGAGGTCGAAGTCCTTCTGGTTAGTCACCCTCTGCAGATATGCTGCCCACTCCATAAGCTCGAGCCTGATCTTGAGGCCTATTGCCTCTAGGTACATCTTTACTGCATCTGCAATCTCCCTGTCCTTCAGGTACCTGCCCTGTGGGGCTATCATTACGAACTCCTTCCCCTCCAGCCCTGCCTCTCTGATTATCCTCCTTGCCCTCTCAACGTCGTAAGCGTAGGGACTCTGCGCAGAGTAGCCGAACACGGAGGGGGCTATCGGCGCTGTCATGACTGTGCCAGCTCCCTCCAGTATGCCCCTCACTATTGCCTCCTTGTTCACTGCCAGGTTGAACGCTTGCCTCACCTTCGGGTCAGGGAACCTCTCTGTGTTGATTCCAATGTATATCACCCTGCTGCTGGGCATCTGGATTACCTGGAACTTCTTGTCCCTCAACACCTTCGCAAGGTGAGGCGGCACGTGGGTTGCAATGTCCACAGTGCCCGCCTCAAGGAAGGAGATCCTGGAGTCGTCGTCTGCAGCAGGCCTCCACTCTATCCTCTTGACTGTAGGCTTCTTTCCATGATAACCGTCGAACCTCTCTAGTACTGTCACCTCCAGCTTCCTGAACTCCACAAACCTGAAGGGCCCTGTGCCTATGATGAGGTTCACGTCGTCAATGGGCTTGTCAGGGAACCTGGCTGCGACCTCTGCAGGAATTATGGCTGCAGAGGGGTGCGCTAGGTGGGCCAGCAGAGGCCCGAAGGGGCTCTTGAGGTGTAGCCTGAAGGTGAGGTCATCGATAACCTCTACCCTGCTCAGCGGGCCTAGGAGGAGGCGCGGCAGGCTCCCCACCTTGGGCCCTCTCTCGAAGCTAGCCTTCACGTCAGCGCTCGTGAGCAGCTTGCCGTTGTGGAACTTAACTCCAGACTTGAGCTTGAACTCCCAAACTGTGGCGTTTATCTGCCTGTAGGACTCTGCGAGGAGGTTCTCGATATAAGGCTTCCCTGCCTGGTCGAACTTCATGATCACGAGAGTCTCGTATACGTGACTGAACACGTTCAGAGTGGGCGAATCGGTGGCAGCCTGGACGTCAATGGTGGAGAGGTCTGCCCTCTGAGATATGCGGAGCACGTCTATCTCTCGAAGGGTTGGCGTAGGTGCAGGGGTGGGGGAGGGGGTAACAACTGGAGTGGGGGTAGGGGTCGGGGCAGGTGCCGGCCTCAGGAAGACGAAGAGAGCCCCTGCAATGACTATTAGGACGAGAAGGGCGGCAACAAGGCCTGTTCGGCTAAGTCCCAAAGCGCAAGCACCTCTGTCTGAAAGGGGAAAACTAACAAAACCTAATAAAATTGTCTATGGGCCCGCGGGGATTTGAACCCCGGACCTCCGCCGTGTCAGGGCGGCGTCCTATCCAGGCTAGACGACGGGCCCAAAGCGTATCGCGATAGCCCAGGCTATTAAGTTTGTGGGGTGTGAAAACTGTAGAGGCAAAGGACAGAGCTGTAGCCCTAAATCCCTGAAATCGCCTCTGCCACGTCGCCTAGGCCCAGCTTCTCCATGGTCTCCCTCCTCGGCACTCCCCTGCTGTCCCAGCCCCTCTTGCGATAGTAAGTCATCAGCATGTTCATGTAGCCCTCGCGGTCTAGCTTTGAGCCTGCCAGCGGCCCTTTGGTGAGCGGCTCCTTGAACCAGCGCGCTGGGGGCATGTCGAGGGAGACGTCCCACCCCCCTAGCTCCCTGATCCAGAAAGCGCGTATGAGAGAGTAGACCCTGTCTGCCACCTCGTTGAAGAAGTCGAAGCCTACGCTCATCCCTGTCACAGCCTTGAATATCCTCGGGTACCACTCGAGCTCGAAACCCAGCTCCACCCAGGGGAACCTGCAGGCCACAAGGGTCTCGAACATCCCTCCCCTTATTCTCTGCAACTCTATCAGCTTGTCCACCTTGGCCTCGTCGTAGCTGTGCCTCCCAGTCCTCACCTCCCAGGATATTATCCAGGCGTCCTTGTGGTGGGCTCCTATCGGGGAGGTGCCATATGCTAGTGCCATTGCTGGCGCAGCGTGGCAGTCATATGCTGATATCTCTAGCCCCTTCACGTGCATTGCCCACTCCTGAGAGTTCCCCCCTATCTTCTCTGCGGCCCTCTTCACTCCCTCTGCCAGTAGCCCCCCGAGGCCTCTCCTCATGGCTATGTCCTGCACCAGCTCCCTTGCCTTCTTGTGATCTCCCCACTCCACCTTCTCCTGTATCAGCTTCTTCTCGCTCGCCTCCATGGCAAAGCCGATAGCAGCGCCCAGAGATATGGTGTCAAGCCCCAGCTCATCTGCTAGCCTGTTCAGGACTGAGACGTGGCCCAGGTGGCCTATCCCTATGTTAGAGCCCAGCATTGCAACGTTCTCGTAGTCCAGCTCGGAGAGTAACCCCTCCTGATCTCTCACGACGTTGCCGCAGGGCATTGCGCAGACCGGACATGAATGTATAGCTACCTTCATGGCCTCCATGGAGTACCCATCTATCATCCTGTAAAACTCGAAGACCCCCTCCCTGAAGTTGTAGGTGGGCAACACAGAGGCCTCTTGGCCCCACTCCACAGTAGCCATAGTCCCCTGCCTCTCCCAGAACGAGTAGCCTTCCTTAGCCTTCACTGTCTTGAACCCTTCTGTCAGCAACCTCCTCGTCTCCTTCTCATCTGCCACGGGCACTTCCATGTCGCCAAGCGCTATCGCAGCCTTGAGGTTCTTGCTGCCCATGACAGCTCCTATGCCAGGCCTCCCCCCTGCTCTCCCCCCCTGGGAGATGGCAACAGCGTATCTCACTAGCTTCTCCCCTGCCGGCCCAGTGCATATGACTCCGCTGTTCCTCCCGTGGACCTCCTTGAGCCTCCTCTCGCACTCAGATGCAGTGCTGCCCCACACTGCCTCAGCGCTGAGGACGTAGGACTTCCCGTTCTCCACGTACAGGTAAGAGGGCCTCTTCGCCTTTCCCGTGATCACCACCGCGTCGAAGCCAGCCTTCCTCAACATGGTACCGAAGTAGGAGCCTACGTTCCCGTCCCCGTAACCCCCAGTGAGTGGGCTCTTGGTAGCTGCCACC
Organism: Acidilobaceae archaeon; assembly: GCA_039630105.1. Taxonomy (GTDB): domain Archaea; phylum Thermoproteota; class Thermoprotei_A; order Sulfolobales; family Acidilobaceae; genus DSZV01. The sequence continues at coordinate 26,747 of JBCNVO010000003.1, read as the reverse complement.
ATCTTGCCGCTGTTGACTGCCAGCCCCGTTATGGGCCCTGTGGCAAAGATGAGGAGGTTCTCAGGCGAATAGGGATCAGCTCGAGGAGGGAGGTAGTCCCAGAGCACCCTGGCGGCAAAGCCCCTCCCGCCGATGTAGTTAGTAGCGTATTCCTTCGGATATTCCCATACTTTGGTTTCCTCCTTCGAGAGGTCGACCCAGAGGGCCTTCCCCCAGAGGCCCTTCATAAGGACACCAGCGATAATGTCCCAACAGAAGTTAAAAAGAGGTGACTAGGTCTGACAGGGAGGAGAGGGCATGACAGTCACAGTTAAGGTGCTGGGGAGGCTCACAGAGCTCCTGCCAGAGAGGGAGCTGAGCATTCCTCTCGAGGAGGGGGAGAGCCTAGGGGAGCTCCTGCGCTCCCTCGACAGGAGAACAGGGGGGAGGCTGCTGAGGCTGCTGCTGGACGAGAGCGGGAAGGTGAGGGAGGAGTACATAATCCTGCTTAATGGAGCCCCCGTGGTCTCAGAACTAAACGATGTGAAGCTGAGAGAGGGAGATCGCCTAGTTATCTTCCCCCCTGCCAGCGGGGGCGCAGAGGAGCGCCTTGCTCACTATCTCTGAGGACACCTCCTCTATGCTCCTCTCTGCGCTTGCCAAGACCCTCTCCCCTAGCTGGAGGTCCTTGAAGCCCTCCACAAGAATCACGTCTGCCTTCAGGAGGGCGAGCACGTCGCTCAGCAGAAGGTTTGAGGCAAAGAGCGCCACCCTCTCCCCCCTCCCCTTGACTACAGCAACAAGTTCTACGCCCCCTTCCTCCAGGAACCTCCACGAGTCCTTCTGCGGAACGTCAATCTCGTGATGGGTGTGCTTCATCACTGCTACCTTGAGCCCCATGGACCTGAGGTTCCTGCCTGCAGCTACTATGCTCGCCGTCTTGCCTGTGTTGCTCGGCCCCACCACCTGTACTATACACGGCAAGGCTATACCCCTAGCCTTCCCGCGAGCTCCAGGAGGTCCCTCACTACCATTACTCCCATCCTCTCGAGCCTCCTGGCGCTCTCCCCATCTGTCTCCTTAGCAGCACCAGTCAGAACGAGGGCAGCCCTTGCCCCAGCGTCCAAGGCCAGCTTCACGTCCGTCTCTACCCTATCTCCTACTACTATCAAGTCCTCGAAGCTGCCCCCTCCGAAGGCCACCCTCAGTATCCAGGGGTTCGGCTTCCCCGCCACGAAGTCGGGCGACCTCCCAGAGGCAGTCTCTAGGAAGGCTGCTATGGCGCCTGCCCCCGCTAAGAAGCGGGAGCGGGAGGGCAGGGTAGGGTCCCTGTTCGTGAGCACGAAGAGAGCCCCCCTCCTGATCTCCCCAGCTGCCCTGCTCAGCCTCTCGTAGCAGGCCTGTCTGTCCAAGCCCACCACTACTGCGTCAGCTCCCTCCTCCACCAGCTCGTGCCCTGCTATGGCCAACTCCTCCCTCAAGCCCTCCTCCCCCACCGCCATTACCCGCCTCAGCCCCCTCCTGCTGGTCCACACTGCTGCAGCCCTGGCACTCGTGATCACGTCTCCTGGCGAGGCCTTCAGGTCGAGCGCAGAGAGTCTCTTAGCGTAAGTCTCCGACCTGAGGGTAGAGTTGTTAGTAATGAAAACTAGCCTTGCGCCAGCCCCCTGGAGACGTAGGAGCCCCCTCACGTTCTCCCAGAGTACCTCCTCACCCTCCCACACTACTCCGTCCAGATCTACTACTAGCCTCATCTCTTCATTGCCCCGAGGAGAGCCCTCCTTATCTCTTCAACTCCCAGCCCTGCTGGCAGCCTTGCGCTGCCGTAGCTCCTCGAGCCTCCTCCCCTGCCTCCCAGGGCCTGGGAGGCAGCTCTAACTGCCTCTCCCACGTTTATGGCGCTGGCAGCCCTCTCGCCTGCAGCCACCTCCAGGATCGTCCCCTCCTTGCCCCGCAGCACTACTGCCACCATTGCCTCTCCCCTCTCGTCAGTCAGCAGCTTGAGGGCCTCCTGCACCCTCTCCCTACTCGCCTCAGGGCTCTCTGTCACGACCAGCCTCACCCCGCCTACCTCCTCGACCCTCTCGAGCTCCCTCCTCACCCCCTCCATCCAGATCCTCCTGTACCCGTCTGCCACAGAGCGGAGCTCCTCTAGCGAGGAGAGGAGAGACCTGAGCCTCTCTGCCTCCTGCCCCCTGCTAGCGCCTACTAGCTGGCCCACCTCCTCCAGCCTCTCCTCTGCCGCTCCTGCAAAGTCAGCGACCCTAGTCCCTGCGACGTACTCGAGCCTCACCACGCCGTCCTGAATTCTCTCCACGTTCACTATCTTCACTCCCCCTATCTCGCCTGTGTTGCTTACGTGAGTGCCCCCGCAAGCCTCCACGTCCCAACCCTCTACCTCCACCACCCTGATTGTTCTGCTCATTGGGACGCCGCCCTGGTAGAGGGAGAAGCCGTAGGTCTCCTCTGCCCTCCCCTTGTCCATGAAGCTCGCCGTCACCCTCCTCCTCTGGTTCACTACAGCGTTCACGTACTCCTCTACCTTCCTGATCTCCTCCCTGCCCAAAGGCTTGTGGTGAGTTATGTCCAGCCTCCCCTTCTCCTCTGTCTTCTCTGCCCCAGCCTGCCACACGTGGGCGCCCAGCACCCTCCTGACTGCTCCCAGGAGGACGTGGGTGGCAGTGTGGTGTCTCATTATCTTGTACCTCCTCTCCCAGTCTATCTCTCCCCTCGCTATCCCCTCTGAGGCAGAGAGGGACTCAGAGAGCTCGTGGACCACCACCTCCCCGATCAACATAGCTCCCTTCACTCTGTACTCCCTCTCGCCTATGCGGATCACGCCAGTGTCGCTGATCTGCCCCCCTCCTGTCGGGTAGAACGCAGTTGCGTCCAGCACGACATAGTTCCTCATAGCTCCCAGCAGCTGGGCCTTGAAAGAGCGCAGGTAGGGGTCCTCGTAGTAAAGCTTCCTCGTAGCGGGGAACTGGGAGGCCCAGCTCCTGAGCTTCTCCTCCACTGCCTCCTGCTTCCCCAGAGCCCTGGGGGCCCTGTGCCTTGCAGCTACGATCGAGTAGAAGTTATGTGGGATCTTCACCTCTACGCCCCTCGCCACCTCCGCCACTAGCTCAGGGTGGACGCCGTAGCTGTCGTAGTACCTCACCAGGTCCTCAAGCCCTATGCTCCTGCTCCTTGAGAGCTCCCTCTCCAGAACCCTCTTGCTCCTCTCGAGCAGCTCCTTGAACCTAGCCTCCTCCAGCTCCACCGCCTCTAGTACGTAGCTGGCGTTCTCCCTCAGCTGCGGGAAGTCCCTGCCCCACAGCTCCAGCTGCATGGCTACCAGCCCTCCCAGCCCAGCGCTGGAGCCGAGGAGCCTGAGCTGCCGGAGGGTCCTCCTGGCGACAAGCCTTGCCAAATAGCCCTCCCCAGAGTTGCTGGGCACTATGCCGTCAGCAAGCATAAAGGCCAGGGACTTGGTGTGGTCGAGGACGCTGTAGAGTCTTGCCTCAGCAGTCAGAGCCTTCTTAACGCGCTCCACCTCCATTCCCGTTTCCCTAGCCACTCTTGCGAAGTAGGCCTCAAGGCTCTCTGGGCTGTCCGGGTCCAGCCTCCCTGCCGCCCTCCTTGCAGCGAGGAGGAGGTCCTCCTCTGGTCTCTCAATGCCCACTACGTCCCTTGCCTTCTCCACGAGGCTGCCGTATATAGCATGGAAGGCTGTGGGGCCCTTCTGGGTGAACCAGGAGATCCTCTCGACCCCATAGCCTGTGTCGACGATCAGGATGGGTATCTTCTCGTACGAACCGTTGAGGGACTTGTACATCATGAAGACCAGCGTGGCGAGCTCCAGCCCTCCCACTGCCACCTCGAAGCAGGGGCCCGCGTTCCCTCCCCCCTCCCACCAGGACTCCTTGAAAACTATGAGGTCTCCTGGAATCTCCAGCTCCCTCGTGAAGAACTCGAAGGCGAACCTCACTGTCTCGTCTTTCCAGTAGACGTACTTGTCAGGGTAGTTGAAGGCGTGGTGGGCAGCCATCTCGAATATGGTGAGGTGCCTCCCCAGCGTTATGCCCACGTTGTCTATGTCCTCCAGCCTTATGCTGGGCTGGCTGATCACGAGGGGGTTCGCAGGAGGGGGAACTATGCCGCTTGTGACGTGGGGCTGGAAGGCCACAATGCTGGCTATGGTCAAGTATAGGTCCTCCCGCCACCTCGCTACTACAGGCCTCGGCGGCACCTCAGCGTGACCTCTCCTCTTGAAGAACTCTATGAACTTCCTCCTTGCCTCTGTCACGCCCAGGGGCTCTCGGGAGGGGATCTTGTCGAACCAATATTCCACACAAGGGACGTCCTGAGGCTCTGTGAGCTCTGGGTTAAGGGTCCAGTAGTGCTCGGGGCAGGCATTGCCCCTTAGCCTAGAGAAGCCCTTCTCCCTGAAGAACTCCACCTCGTACTCGGCAGGGCTGACCCTCACTAGCGCTCGCCTAGAATAGGGAGGAAACGTGGGGCTTAAATCCTATGGGAAGAGCGCTTAGAAGCCGAAGAGTCCGCTGAGGCCTGAGGCTACGTCAACTTCCTCCTCTTTCTTCTCCTCTTCCTCCCTCTTCTCCTCCTTCTTCTCCTCTGCGACAGGCTGGGCTGCTGGAGCTGCTGCAGGCGCTGCCACAGGGGCTGCCACCACTGCCTGCTTGAGCACCTCGTCGAGCTTCACCTCGGCGAGGCTCGCAACTATCATCTTCACCTTCACCTCGTCCGCTGCGATGCCGAGCGCCTCCACGGCGTTCTTGAGGCTCTCCTCAGTTATCTGCTTGCCTGCATAGTACAGAGCCAAGGCAGCATGGAGATAGGCCTTTGCCTCCTGCACCATCCTTTACACGCCCCCTAAGCCCTACTGATCCTAGCCTTAAAAGCTACTGGGTTAGAAGCCGAAGAGTCCGCTGAGGCCTGAGGCTACGTCAACTTCCTCCTCTTTCTTCTCCTCTTCCTCCCTCTTCTCCTCCTTCTTCTCCTCTGCGACAGGCTGGGCTGCTGGAGCTGCTGCTGGAGCTGCCACCTCTAGCCCCAGCTCCTTCGCCCTCTCCCCGAGGGCAGCTATGAGAGCGCTCTCCTCCTGCAAAGCTCTCCTTATGGCTGGCTCAATGAGGCCAGGGACTGGCACGACTACCTCCTCAGCCAGCCTCTCTGCCTCCGCGTGAGCTGTCACAAGGAGGGCCTGGAGGGCCTCTGGCACCTCTATGAAGCCTATGCCAACAGCGAACCTTATGGCCTCTGCTGCAGCGTCGCTCAGGTCCCTCTTGAAGGCCTCCACGTCTATCTTCAGGCTGTCCCTGGGTATGAGGACTCCTCCGTCCATTGCCGCCAGCAGCTCCACCCCGATCTCGAAGGGCTTGATGTTGAGCTTCATGAGGATGCTGGCGAGCTCAGGGCTGATGACGTCCCCGGGCTTCGCCACCACTGTGTCCTTCCTCACGTGGACCTTGCCTCCCTTGACCTCGTAGGGTATTTTCAGCTTGCCCAGCACTCCAAGCATGGGGCCAGGAGTTATGGGGGTCTCGCCAGCTGGCACCACTACCTCCTTCTCCACCTTCTGGCCCGGCTTTGCCTCAATGGGTATCCTCTCCTTCGTGATCAGCTTGTAGAGCTCGAAGGGGTTAGCGTCAGAGAAGGCCAGCATGACTGTGCCCTGCACGTAGTCTCCCAGCTTACTAGCATCGACGCCGAGCTCCTCCAGGGCCTTTAGCGCTACCCTCTTCTTCACCACCCTGAACTCTATCGAGTCCCTCAGCTTCTTCCTGATGACCTGCAGCTGCGCTGTGGGGACCTTCGAGACATCAGCTATTGCCATGACCTTGTGCCTCTGGTAGAGCTCCTTGATCTCCTGTGCCATCTCCAGCTTTCTCTTGCTCACCCTCGCCTTGCTCCTCATCATCTCGCGCTCACCGTGACGGGCGGGGACATGGTCTTCTTGAAAATGACCTTCCCTATCCTCTGGGCACCCAGCTTCGATTCCACTAAGGAGAGCACGGCCTTCGCGTTCTCTGTCAGGTCGTCCACACTCATCCCCTCAGTGCCTATAGCGCATGCGATCTGGGGCTGGTTCCTCAGCCTCACCCACACTGACCTCTTGTACCTGTCCATCAGCGCTGCAAGGCTCACGTTAGGCGGGAGGGGGGTGGGCGCCTTCCCCCTCGGCCCCAGGGCAGGGCCTAGCACTTTGCCTGCCAGGCCCATGAGGTCGGCCCTCACCAGCACCCAGTCGCACCTGCTGGCCAGCCTCTTCACAGCCTTCTTGTCCATAGCCTGGAGCTCCTCCCTCCCATATGCCTCAACGCCCAGTTTCCTTGCCTCTAGCAGCGTGTCGCCCTCTGCAACGACGCAGACCTTCAGCTCCTTCCCTGCCCCTCTCGGCAGGGTCAGCACCTCCCTCAGCTTTGCCTCCTGAGACTTCATGTCGAGGCCTGTTAACGTTATTATCATCTCTACCCTCTGCTTGAACCTCCTTTTCTCCCCCAGCTCCACGCTCTTCCTTATCGCCTCCCTAAGCGCTGCCTCATCTACTGGCAACTAGGAGCACCCCCTCGCAAGGCAAGGAGAGGCTTAAATCTAGCCCCCTCTCCATGCGCTCTCGTAGGACCTGAGCAGCTCATCGTGCGCTCCCTCATCTATCTCCTTCGAGACTACCTTAGGGTCTTTTCCGTTGACAGTGATCCCGAGGCTCCTGGCAGAGCCAAGGACGCTCTTCACTGCAGCCTTGAGGGACTTGGAGAGCAGGTCTGCCCTCTTCTCGAGGGCAACCTCAACTATCTTCTCCAGCGGCAGGTCTCCCAGCTTCTTGTGCGCAGGGTCTCCAGTGGGCTCCGAAGCTCCCACTGCCTTGAGCAGGAGCTCTGTCGTGGTGGCCTTGTTCCCCAAAGCGTGACCCTTAGCCTAGCCTAGGAGCTTAGGACTTATAAGCAGAGAGGAGGTCACTCGCTGACAGCGCCCTCCCTCCTCATCCTGTAGACCAGGTCTATGTAGAAGGGAGCCATCTTCAGAATGTCCCTCTTGGAGAGCATCCCTATGGGCTTGTAAGTCTTTGAGTCCAGGACGGGCAGGTGACCTATGCCCTTAGCTCCCATCAGCCTCGCAGCCTCAGAGAGGGGGGTGTCAGCAAGGACGTATATGGGGTTCCTCGTCATCACCTCTCCCACTGTCACCCTCTCTGGGCTCAGGCCTTTTGACACCACGTGACGGAGGATGTCTGTCCTCGTGAGGATCCCTATGAGCCTCCCCATGTCGTCCACCACGACCAGGCTGCCCACTCCCTTCTCCACCATGATAGTGGCAGCCTCCCTCACTGTGTAAAAGGGGTAAGTGTAGAGGACTGGCGTGCTCATGACGTCCCTCACTTGCAGCTCCTCAGCGACGTCCCCCATCTCATAGCCCAAGAGAGCGAGACGAAATGGGACTTAAATAAAGCTAGCGCTGCTCGTCAGCCCTTTAAGACGGGAGGGAGAGAGAGGAGCGGTGTGCCCAGAAGGATGTACCTGAGGTCTCTGCTCTTTTCGCTCTCAACGATATCCCTCCTCCCCATAACGACTGCTGTCCTACTCGGAGCCTACTTCGCTTTCTTCAACCGCTCTCCCCAGGACGTGACGTTCTTCCTCGTCTCCCTCCTCCTCTCTCTCCCCCTCCTCGCCCTGAGCTATGCTCTGAGGAACAGCCCGCCTCTAGAGGTGAGGGACGCCTTCCTCGTCATCTCCCTCTACTGGCTGCTGCTCCCCGCCCTCTCTGGGGTCGTGTTCTCCGCCACCCTAGGCATGAGCTTTCTGGACGGCTTCTTCGAGTCCCTCAGCGCGCTGAGCGGGGCCGGCTTCTCCTTCGTTAACCCAGAGAGCGCTCCCCCTGTGATCTTGTTGTGGAGGACTTCCCTCCAGTGGCTAGGGGGCATAAGCATAGTGGTGATAGGGGGCGCCTTCCTCCCCCTCTTCTACAGCATTGTCAGGAGCCTTTACGTAGTGGAGATAGGGGCTAAGCTTGCCCCCACCATAATCTCCACCGTGAGGACTGTGTTCCTCCTCTACGTGTCGCTCTCCATCCTCTCTGTGGCCCTCCTGCTCTTTGCAGGCATGAGCTTCTTCGACGCGCTCAACAACGGCTTGACGGGCATTGCCACAGGCGGCATGTCTACGAGGGCGAGCAGCTTCTACCACTGGTACGAGAGGGGGCAGGGCGAGGTGCTCGTAGCTGCCATGATCATTATGATAGTAGGGGCTACCAACTTCTCTGACCTGTACGCCCTCACGAGAGGTAACCTCCGCTCCTTCCTCAGGTCTCCCGAGGTCAGGGCAACAGGCCTGCTCCTGGCCTTCCTGCTCCCCCTGGGGGCCCTCACTGCAAACGAGGGCTTGCCAGCACTCTTCAACGTAGTCTCTGCAATCACTACCACTGGCTTCCAGGCAGGCGACATCTCCTCTGAGCCCGACGAGCACAAGATCCTGCTAATAGTAGCTATGATAGTAGGGGGAGCGACCTTCTCCACAGCAGCCGGGCTTAAGCTGAAGAGGGTTATAGTGGCTGCCAAAGCTCTCTACCTAGAGCTCTCGAGGCCTCTCGCCCCTGCAGGAGCGATCAGGACCCTGAGGGTAGGGGACAAGGAGTTTGACGAGAGGGACGTGGCCTCTGTCTTGTCCTACATGTTCCTCTACGCCCTCACCCTCATAGCCTCCTCTGCCCTCCTGAAGGTTGTGCTAGATCTGTACGGGAACTCTAGCCATGAGTACCTAGACGTCCTCTTCGAGACGACCTCAGCGCTCTCCTGCGTAGGCCTCTCTGTGGGCATAATCTCCCCCGAGCTGCCTCTCCCTGCGAAACTGCTCGTATCCCTTATCATATACATAGGGAGGATAGAGTTCGTGATCCTGTACCTGCTCGTGGGCACCTATCACAGGAGGAAGACCACCCTTTGACCTTATTAGCCCCCTGCCAAGAGATCAGGGGAGATTGTGGAGGTACTCGTCGTAGGGGCTACGAGAGAGGCTTACGAGCTGATCGCAGGGCTGAGGAGGGCAGGGCACAAGATCATCCTCGCAGATGACGACGAGAGGAGATCGAGGGAGTTCTCGAAGAGCCCTCTCGACATAGCTGTCCACACTTTAGACCCCTTGGACTACTACCAGCTCAGGGAGATCGGGCTCAGCAACGCAGACGCTGTGATAGCGCTCCACCCCTCGGATGCTGTGAACGTCGCAGTGAGCGTTTACGCCAGGAGGCTCAGCGTGCCCAAAGTCATAGCAGTCCTTTCGGAGAGCAGTATTGGGGACGCGCTGGTGGAGATGGGCATAAGCGGGGCGAGCGTGGTGAGAGGGAGGGAAATAGCGAGGGGCGTGCTGGAGTCCCTCTTCGACGTCAAGATAGCAGAACTAGGCGATCACTACCTAGTCGTTATAGACTCGTTGAGGAAGGATTTGGTCATTGGCATGAGCGTAGGAGAGGTGGAGGAGAGGGTAGGGAAAGTGATAGCAATTGTGGACAGGGAGGGGAACAGGGTAGAGCGGGAGAGGGAGGAGGCGATATCGAGAGGGGAAATCCTAATAGTTCTCGTGCCAAGAGAGGGAGCGATAAAGGCGCTGAGCAGCCTGACATAGGGGGAACCCGCTGAGGGGTGGAGATGGTAGAGGAGTTATTGAAGCCTTTGTATGAGAGGAGTGGCGAGGTAGCTGGCGCGGTCATCATAGTGCTCCTCTCCGTGGCTCTCTACATGCTCCTCTCCAGAGTCCTACAGAGGCTGAGGCTGAAGGGAGTCATAGACAGGAGCCTAGAGGACGCGCTGAGGCTCGTCGCGGGCGTACTCCTGGCCCTAGTGGTGCTTCCCATAGCCCTCTCTCTCCTCTTCAGGATCGAGTACGGGCCCATGATATCCCTCCTAATACTCTCATTCCTCCTCCTCTCCCTCATCCTTTCTGGCAGGGAGTATCTGGCTAACGTCCTCTCCTTCGTCATCTTCTCCATAGCTGGCACGCTGAAGGAGGGCGAGTACGTGAGAATAGACATAGGGCAGAGCAGCTACGAGGGCCGCGTAGCTCTCTCCAAAGGGGAGTACATGTCCCTCAGGACAGAGCACGGTCACTTAGTATACGTGCCCTACAGCAAGCTGCACAGCTCCATAATCACAAAGTTCAGCAAGGCTCTCGTAACCGTTAAACTCAAAGCTAAAGGTAAGCTCGAAGATGATGGCGAGAAGCTAGAGGTGGAGGAGCTCCTCAGAGTGGTGGACGACGCTCTCTCGAAGGCCACGTATGTGGACAGGGATAACGTAACAGTGGAGCTGTTGAGGGTAGCGGAGACCGAGGAATCGAGGGAGGTCATATTACTCATAAACGCCAGGATCTCTAACCCAAGCAACGTGAATAGGGCAAGGGAGGAGATAGTGGAGCTCCTCATGAAAAACGTCCCCTATGAGACCTCAGTGAGCGTTGTGGAGGAGTGATCACTTGAGCAGGTCCAGCGCTGTGACCAGCCTGTCCTCCTTTATGCTGTACTTGACCTCTGCGAAGTCCTTCCTGAACTCGTGAACTTCCCTCCTCACCTTCCCCGGCTCCTCCCTCTTTATGAGGAGCCTGTAGAAGAGCTCTGCTATCACCTCCATCTCGCCTTCCCTCATGCCTAGCCTCGTGACCTCCTGCGTGCCCAACCTTATGCCGCTCGGGTCCTTCACTGCCTCAGGCGGATCCATGGGCATGAGGTTCTTGTTAACTATTATGTCAGCCTCCTCGAGGGTCTTCGCAGCCCAAGCTCCCCCTCCCAGCTCCCGCACGTAAACGAGCACCTGGTGGCTCCTCGTGTAGCCCAACCTCTCTCCCACGACCTTGAACCCCCTCGCTGCAAGCTCCTCTGCAAGCCTCTTTGAGTTCCTCACTATCTGCCTAGCATATTCCTCCCCGTGCTCGTTCATCTCGAGCGCAGTGATCAGCGTTGCAGGTATCCTGTGGAGGTGGTGATTGCTCACGAACCAGGGGAACACGGTCTTCCCGACAGCCTTGTAGAGGGGCTCGTCCCTGAAGGCAATGAGCCCTCCCTGGGGCCCTGGGAAGGTCTTATGAGTAGACGCTGTCATAGCGTCAGCTCCCCTCTCCAGTGGGTTTGGCCATGCTTTCCCGTAGATCAGCCCGAACACGTGGGCTGCATCGTACACCAGCTTCCCTCCCACCTCGTGGACCATGCTAGCGATCTCCTCTACAGGGTGGGGGAACAGGTAGACGCTGCCGCCTAACACAGCGAACTTAGGCTTCGTCTCCATTATGACCTTCCTGGCTCCCTCCACGTCCACGTTCATGTTCTCTGGATCGTAAGGCAGATCCACCTGCCTGATCCCCAGGGCGCCAAGGGTTCCGAACCTGGTGTGGCTCACGTGCGCTCCTGCCTGAACAGGGGCTATGACAGCCGCATCGCCTGGCTCTGCCAGGACTCTGAACACTGCAGCGTTTGCAAGCGTTCCGCTCGTGGGCCTCAGCTCCACCATGCTCGTCCCCAGCTGAGCCCCTATGACCTTCTCCGCCATGACCTCTAGCTCATCGATATATTTTGTGCCCTGGTAGTACCTCTTGAAGGGCTTCCCCTCTGCATATCTGAACATGAAGTCGCTCGTGTAGGCCTTGAGGGCTAAGGGGCTCATGACGTTCTCCGAAGCAATCATGTTAATGGCCCTGGTAAGCCGCCAGGAATTATGCTCGTTTATGATCCCGAGGGCAGTCTCAAGGAGCTCTCCCGTCTTCATCCCTGTTCCCCTTGATCTCGGGCGGGGGAATATTAAATATCTGGGGTCGCCCCAGTGCTACACTAGTTATTCTCGCTCTGCCCCCAGATAATTTCATTCTTCCTCATAGTTCTTCGGGAGGGCGTGTATGGACTTAGCGCTCTACGTCGACTGGAACGAGGAGCCCATAATGGCCACGCTGAGGGCAGCAGAGAGGTTGAGGAGGGAGTACGGCATAAGAGTCCACTTCCAGGTAGTCGACTCAGGCCTCATAGGGGTGAAGTTCCCTGCCCCAGCCATAGAGATATCTGGCTCCCTCATCCCCCTCCCTGGCTCGCCTGAGGAGGCAGAGGAGAGGGTGGTCACAGAGGTCCTCAGGGCAGCCTTTGGCATGAGGGGAGGGGAGGACACAGTTTGGCTCAGCAGCAGCACCTCTTCCCCAGAGGGGGTAGAGGGGATATACGAGTTTTAGGCTCAGAGTCCTAGATGATCTCGGGCGGGGGTGCCCGAGCCCGGCCAAAGGGGGCGGGCTTAAGACCCGTTGGCGTAGGCCTGCGTGGGTTCAAATCCCACCCCCCGCATCAGGAGAGGTGGTAGCCTCCGTCCACTGGGATGAGGACCCCTGTTATGTAAGATGCCCTCTCAGAGGCGAGGAAGACCACGAGGGAGGCCACCTCCCTCGGATCTCCACTCCTCCCCAGCAGGGTCTTCTGGGCCCTCCTCTTCAAGGCCTCCTCGAAGCTGACCCCGAGCCTTTGCGCGTCCAGCTCCACCAGCTTCCTCACCCTATCTGTCATCACGTCGTAGGGCATCACCCCATTAACAGTTATGCCGTGCCTCCCCAACTCCCTCGCGAGCGTCTTGACCAGGCCAGAGACGATCGCTCTCATGACGTTGCTGGTCGCAAGGTTGTCTATGGGCTTCACGATGGTGATGGAGGAGATGTAAACGATCCTCCCCCACCCTCCCCTCTTCATCAGCTCTGCTGCCCTTCTCGAGGCCCTTATGGCGCTCTCCCCTAGGAGCCTGTAGGTGTCCTCCCAGTCCTCATCGCCTACCTCGAAGAAGTTCCCCGGCTTTGGGCCTCCAGTGCTGTACACGAGGATGTCCAGCCTACCGTGCTCCCTCTCTATGTAATCGAAAAGCCTGTCCACGTCATCCCTCCTCCTAAGGTCCCCCTCCACAGCAAAGGCTCTCGCCCCGACCTCCTCTATCCTCCTCTTAGCCTCCTCCAGCCTCTCCTTCCCGCGAGCGAAAATTATGACGTTGCTCCCCTCCCTAGCCAGCTCGAGCGCGCAGGCGAAGCCAAGGCCTGCGCTCCCCCCCGTCACGAGGGCCAGCTTCCCCTTGAGCCCAAGGTCCAAGCCGTGCACCAAGGGAGAGGAGAGGAAGAATTAATAAAAAACCTCGTTACTTCTCGCAGGTCTTGCAGGTGGAGTTCTCGCTTATCCCCAGCACCAGCTCCTCTCCCCTCTCCTCCCTCACCTCGAACACCTCCTTTAGCTTCGCGTCCCTCTCTGCCTCCTCCCTGCTCAGCTGCCTCTTCACGAGGGCCATCCTAGAGCCCCTCTTCCTTATGAGCCTCCTCTCCCCCTCCCCTCTCTTCCCACCGAAAACTATGACTTGCACCCCCTTGCTCTCGTCTCTGTAAACTGTGAAGCCCTTCAGGCCCCCGAGCCATGCCAGGAGGTAGACCATGTGAACGTCCTCCAGCGGAGCCTCCTTGGGCAGGTTCACAGTCTTGCTTATAGCCTGATCAATGAAGAGCTGTGCTGCTATCTGGTGCGCCACGTGGTACCAGAGGTCGAAGTCCATTGCTGTAGCGTACTTCCTAGCCAGCTTCCTGAGGCCCTCCCTGAAGCCCTCTGGAGCCTCCACTCTCTCCAGCTCTGGGAGAGCTCTCCTTATGCTCCCCTTGTTCTCCCTGATCATGTCGTAGACCTGCATTACAGTCTCCCTCTTTACTTCGTGCTCCTCTGCAAGCCTGAGCAGGTCTGCCCTGAACTCCCTGTTGATCTCGAGGAAGGTGCCCACAGTGACCTGCCTCTTGAAGGCGAGGGCGAAGTAGGGCTCTATCCCGCTGCTAGTGCCCGTTATTATACTTATTGTGCCAGTGGGGGCTACAGTGGTGGTCACAGTGTTTCTAGGAGCTCTTGCCCCTAGCCTCATGCCATGCTCCTTCATGAGCTCCCACAGCCTCCCTGGGGCTATTATGGCGAGAGCTACTGTGAGCCTCGGGTCTTCCAATAACTCCTCCCCAGCAGAGAGGGCCCTCTCCATGTGATCCTCTGTTATGCCAAAGGTGTCCTCCAGGACCTTCTTGAGGACCTCTACTGGCACGAGCCTCAGGCTCCCCTCCTCCTCTACCCTCTGCTCTGTTATGCCAGAGAACTTCCTCATCTCTGCCGGTATCTTCAGCCCCTCATGATATTTGACCTTGAGCCACCCGTCCTCAATCCTCATGACCTTCTGGGCCTTCAGCAGGGCAGGCACCAACAGCTCCACCAGCTCCTCTGGCTCCCCCATCTCTGCGCACTCGTACCTCCTCCAGTCGTACCTCTTGCACTCGAAGGCAGGCGCGTGTCCCAGCTTAGCTCCTAGCTCCCAGCTCCTCTTCCAGCTGAAGGCCTCCAGGGCTGCTGAGACTATCATGCTGAACGCCACTGCCTCGTCGCTGTCGTATGGGTAGCCTAGCTTGGCGAGAGCATCAGCTAGCCCCATGAAGCCTATGCCTATCTTCCTGGTCATGAGGTTCACCTTGTAGTGCCTCTCGTCGGGGTGGTTGTTGATGTCTATCGCTGCGTCCATTGCATCCACTACTATCTCTGCGTCCTCTGCCAGCCTCGCGAGATCGAACTTCCCGCCCTCTACGTACTTGGAGAGGTTGAAGCTGCCCAGGTTGCAGTTCTCGAAGGGGTAGAGCACCTGCTCAGAGCAGGGATTAGTGGCGTTAAGAGCCCCTAGCCAGGGAGTGGGGTTCCACTTATTGTGGTTGTCGAAGTATATGACCCCCGGATCTCCTCCTCCCCAGGCGTTCCTGACTATCTCCTCCCACAGCTCCCTGGCCCTCACCTTCCAGACAAGTGTGTTCTTCTCGTTGGGGCTGATCTGCCAGCCCTTTGCCCTGCTCAGGGCCTCCAGCTCCCTCAGACCCCTGAGCTTTGCCTCCTCTGCCACGTCCTCGTATATGTTAAGGTAGGGGTTCTCGAGGAGCCAGGGCGCCCTCTCCAGCTGCTCCCCCAGTATCCCAAGGCCGTAGGCTCTCGAGAGGGAGTAGTGGAGCCTGTACACGCCGCTCTTCTCGGAGAGCCTGGGGTTCAGGAGCCACCAGTCCGAGTCCTCCATCAGGGCCTTCATGAAGGCATCTGTTATGCCCACGCTTATGTTGAAGTTCGTGAGATTGGCGTCCTGGAGCGGAGGCTTCTTTGCCTGGACGAAGCCCGCGTCCTCCCTGCTCCACCACCCCTGCCTGGCGAGGTTCTCCACGAAGGCCTTGAGCTCCCTGTCGACCTCATACCCCTCTGCCTCCACCTGCTCTATGAACCTCTTCACTGCGTCTACAAAGCTAGTGAGCTGGGGAGGGAGGCTGTTCCTTAGAGCCACGTAGGGATCGAAGCCAGGAGTGTATATGTCCGGGTGCCAAATGTGCATTATTCCCATGTTGGCTCCCCTGCGCTTTCCCCCCTGCTTTACCAGCTCTGTCACAGTGTCGTAGAGTTGCATGAAGCTGAGGGGACCGCTGCTGAAGCTGCTCGTCCCCCTAACTACGTCCCACCTCGGCCTCAGCTCGCTGAAGCTGAAGCCTTGACCTCCTCCCCACTTGAAGGTCATGGCCTGCACAGTCCCTGCGTCCATTATATCCTTCATGCTGTCGTATATGGGAGTAACGTAACAGGCTGAGAGGGTGCCGTAAGCCCTGTCCACGTATAGGTTGAAGAGGGTGGGGCTGTTGAACATGTAGTAGCCCTCCACGAGCAGCCTGTAGAGGCCCCAAGCTTCTACTCTGCCCTTCAAGCCGAGGGCGACCCTTGCCATGACCATGCTCGGCGTCTCGGCGAAGAGCCCATTCTCCCCCCTGCTCATGTACCTGGACATGAGCACTCTGATGGCGTTGTAGGTGAAGAGCATATCATCTGAGCAGGGGGAATCGTTCTTCACACACTCTGGGAGGGGGGCCAGCTCTCCCCCGTTGAGGGCCCTCCCGCTGTATGCCTTCCTCACCTCATTGTAGATCCTCTTCAGTAGGCTTGCCTTAGCCTCTTCCTCTGCCTCCGGCCTAACTGCCGACTCCTGTATGAGCTTCAGCTCCAGCTCGTCGCTCACGCCGAATCACCGGAGCCAAGAATAATTCTCTCCTACGAAGTGAAATACAGAACAGATCTTGAGCCCTCTCGCCATTGGATCTTCTGTTTCTCCTAGAGACGCCCCAGGGATATGGGCAAGTTGTTTTATCACAATAAAACCTCGCTCTCCCCCTCCCTCTCCCCTTCCCCTTTCCACGAGCTCCCCTCTTTCGGTACTACGCATGACTAACATATACTGTTAAAGTGCTCTTGGAACCCTACGCTCCCGGTGCTGGCTATAATCGAGAAGAAACGTACCTATTCTTTTAAAACGCGCCCTCCCCTATCTGCCGGGAGCGTCTTGGAGGGGAGGAGGGCAAAGGGTCGAAGGAGGAGGCAGCAAGAGGAGGAGGACTTGAGGGGGACGATAGCTGAGATCTCAGAGGAGCTAGTGAGGAGGCTGGACATGGAGGGGCTGATCGAGCCTGGGGAGCTCTACGAGATAGTGGAGGAGGTGGTCCAGAACCTTGTGGAGAGGGGCAGGAAGGTTGAGGCGAGCTCAGTGATCAAGAAGCTGGAGGAGAGGAGGGAGGGGATATACAAGTACGTTGCCTCCCGCCTCCTCTCGGGAGACAGCGAGCTGGACCTCGCGAGGACAGAGTTCCTGATATATCGCGCGCCCGAGCTCGCTGGGAAGGCGGCGCCCAGGCTCTACAGGGAGGCCCTCAAGGACCCCTCCCTCCTCTCCACTCTTAGGACCCTCTGGGAGAGGTACGGTTTCCCCCTCCCCCTGCGCTGCCCCCACTGCAACTTCATGTCCATAACTCCAGACCTCAACTGCGTGGTCTGTGGAGCTACCCCCAGCGAGGAGGAGATAAAGAGGGCTATGGGTTTCGAGGAGGAGCTCAGGAGGGCAGCGCAGGGCTGGCACGAGAGCCTCATAGCTGAGACCATAAGCGCTGGCTACGTTTACTACGACGGGGAGATCAGGCCTCCCAGCATGGGGAGGGGCGGAGCAGTCCTCCTCCACCTAAACCAGAGGGAGAAGGCAGCGTTAAGGGAAATGCTGGCGAGGAGGTAGTATATGTTACCTTATATTAGCCTGAGGGGTCAGAATATGGCTGGTAGACATCATGAAAGAGGAGAAGGGAGAGCTGCCTTGCGAACACGCAGCCAAAGCCATATTCCCCTCCATAAGGTCGCTTATAGCTAAGATGCTTGTGGAGGAGTGCAACTTGAGCAAGTACATGGCGTCCAAGATACTTGGAACTACACCTGCTGCCATAACTCTGTACATAGAGGGCAAGAGAGGGGACAAGTACATAAAGAAGATCAGCTCTGACGAGTACCTCACTGAGATCCTGAGAAACGCTGCGCAGGAGCTCCTAGCCTACTACAACGAGACTGGGAAGATAAACTACAGCCTGTATCAGAGGACCTTCTGCACCATTTGCATGATGGTTAACGAGCTCGTCGCAGACCAGGGGTGTCCTGCGAGTCACTACGAGCCTCCTGGGAAGATAAAGAGGACTAACGAGTAACAGTTACTATGCACTTCTCTGGCGAAGACATATCTTCGGGAGCGCAGATCATGAAGGCCGCCCTATGGTTAAAGTAGGGGGAGCCCAACCTCGAGAAGAGGGTAATCACTCTCCTCCCGTGGTTGAACTTGAAGCCCTGGGGCGGCGCCTCGTGACCCCTCACAATGAGCCGAGCTCCGACAGTCTTCAAGGCCATCTCTGTGACAGCTGCTCCCCAGAGGTAGCCTGCCCCCCTCGGGCTCGGCGCAGCCCTCACTGGCGCCTCTGTCGGGTCGTTGAAAAGTATCTCCAAGAGCCTCCCCTCCTCGCGTGCTGATGCTAGGTACGCGAGGGGATCTGGAGCTGGCTCCACAGGCGGGCCTCCGTGGAGCGCCAGCAGCCCCTCCTTCAAGATCAGCGCATGGGGAAGGGCTTCGAAGAGCCTCACAGATGCCATGTAGAGCTCCCTCCAGCTCTCCCCGAACAAGAGGCGCAGGGCGAAGGGAAAGTCGTGGGGGAAGGAGACTATGTCGAGCCCAGGCTCATGGTTCCCGCGCAGCAGCACTGCCCTCTCCCCCATTGCCACCTTGAGGGAGTAAAGCTCCTCGAGCACTCCCACCTGGCCCTCAGGCGGCCCCCTGTCTATGTAGTCCCCTAGCAGGACGAGGAAGTCTGCCCTCCTCTCTGCCTCCCTGAGGATAGTCTGTAGGGTCTCCAGGTCCCCGTGGACGTCCCCCACGATCGCAAAGGTCCCCCCTGCCCTAGTGCTGATCACCCCTCCCCTTCTCTCCCCCTCCCCATATGAAACCCTCCTCTCCTCCCTCTCCATCTCCTCCCTCATCTCAGTCAGGATCTCCAGAAGCCTTGCTGCCCTCAGCCCTGCTCCCGTGCTAACCTTTATAAAGACGAGAGGGACATTATAAGCGTGGTCGTAGAGTGGGGTGTGATGCGGCAGGGGGGACCACGCGACACCCTCTACAAGACCATAGGATCGGTCTACGACAACGTCTCTGACTTCGTGGTGATAGAGTACCCTAGGAGCTCCTCCCGGCGGAGCATTGACATGATGATAAGGCTCAAGGACGGGCGCATATCTCTGCTCAAGGTCCTGGAGGACCTGGCCCGATTCCCCAAGGCAGAGGCAGAGGAGCTGAAGAGTGTTGCCTCAGCGCTGAGGGCGAGCTCTCTAGCAATAGCTGAGAGGGCTGCGGGGAGGGAGCTCCTGGACGAAGTCGTGTACGAGAAGCACGGCGTGATGGCGCTAACGCCCTCCTCCCTGGAGAGGGTCCTCGAGGAGGAGAACATATACGTGTACCAGAGCGGGGACATGCTCAAGGTCAAGATAAACAGCGAGGAGCTAAGGAGGAAGAGGAGCGAGAGGGACATGAGCCTGGGGCAGGTGGCACAGGCGCTCGGGGTGTCGAGGAAGGCGGTTTACGAGTACGAGAGGGGCACCATGGATCCTAGCATAGAGAAGGGTGAAAAGCTCGTGGAGATGTTCGGCGAGGAGATACTCAAGGCAGTGGACGTCTTCGCAGAGGAGAGGAGGGAGGGGAGGCCAGAGCAGCTGGACACGCCTGGGGAGGCTCTCATTGCAAACGCTCTCCTGAGGATGGGGTTCAAGGTAGCACATGCGAGAAGGACAGCTTTCGACATTGTGGGGAAGAGGGAGAGGGAGGGGGTATCTGTTGTGGTGGAGCACGGGAAGGAGAGCCTGAGCAGCTTCCTGGCAAAGTACTATAGCTCAGTAAAGGTCGGCAGGGTCACGAGGAGCGAGGTGTTCGCTGTAGCTGAGAGCCACGAGTCTGCGCAGAGGTTCAAGAGGGAAGGCATAGAGGTTCTGACGAGGGATGAGTTAATCGAGGTCATAAGGAAGGAGATGCGGGAGTAAATGAGAGGCCTTTTCCTAACAGGCTCCCCTGGAGTGGGCAAGAGCACCCTCTTCTTCGCCATAGTGGAGCAGCTGAGGCTCAGGGGCTGCTCTGTGGGCGGCATATATGCGCCAGAGGTGAGAGAGGGCGGCAGGCGGGTGGGCTTCAGGATCGTTGACCTGCTCTCGGGCGAGAGCGGCTGGCTGGCCAAAGAGGGGGGCGGGGAGCCCAGGATCGGGAGGTACGCTGTCGTGACGGAGGAGGCGGAGAGGGTGGGCGCTAACGCCATATACAGAGCAATGAGGGAGTCGTGCGTTATTGCTATCGACGAGATAGGCCCCATGGAGCTTGCAGTGGCTGGGCTCTCCCGGGCAATAGAGAGGGCGCTGGCCTCCGAGAAGCCTGTCCTTGCAGTGATCCACAGGAGGCTTCATGAGACCCATCCCAGCCTCTTCGAGATGGCGAGGAGGAGAGGGCGAGTCATAGAGGTAACGCTGAATAATAGGGGCTTCCTCCTCTCCCAGAGCAGGAGGCTCTCGCATGAGCTCTGGCCTGGTGGTCACGAGGGAAGGGAAGGCCCTGATCTACATACCTGAGCCTAGGGGGCTGGTGAGCAGCGGGAGGCTAGAACCTGCCTGGCTGCCCGTGTTCTACAACCCAGCAATGGAGCTCAACAGGGACCTGAGCGTGATCCTCCTCTCCTCCTACGCCTCCCTCTACGCTCCTAAGAGGCCTTTCGCTGTAGCGGAGCCCCTCGCTGCGACAGGCGTTAGGTGCGTCAGATATGCGCTAGAGGGGGAAGGGGTTGGGAGAGTGTATTGCGGGGACGTGGACAAGCGAGCACATGAGCTGATCGAGAAGAACGTGGGGCTCAACGACCTTTGGCACAAGGTGAGCTCTGCTAGGAGCGACGCGAACGCTCTCTTAAGCAACCTCAAGGGCAAGGGGGTTCCTGTGCTCGCAATAGACATTGACCCTTATGGATCTCCAGTCCCTTTCCTTGACTCTGCCCTCAGCCTCCTGGGCAATGGGGGCCTCCTCATGGTCACTGCTACGGACACTGCTGTGCTAGAGGGCTCCAAGAAGAACAAGGCGCTGAGGAGGTACGGCTGCCACCTCCAGAAAGTTCCCCAGTCGAAAGAGGTGGCAGCCCGAGCCCTGCTAGGATGCATAGCCAGGGCTCAGCTAGGTACGACAAGTGGATAAGGACCCTGCTCTCCCTCTACCTCGACTACTACGTGAGGGTCTTCGTGCTGGTGGGGAGGAGCGCCAGCAGGTCCCTCAAGATGATACAGGAAGATCTAGGGATGCTCAGGATATGCGAGGGCTCCTTGGCTTCTTTTGACGAGTGCAAGGAGAGGAGCTCCCTAGGCCCTCTCTGGAGGGGAGACCTCTTCGACCTACCGATCTTGCAAGACCTGCTGGCCAGGGCAAGGGCACAGGACTACCTGTCCTCCCAGGAGAGGGTAGTGGAGATCTTGGAGCTAGCAAGAGAGGAGGCCAGACTCCAGAGGTTCGTGCACCAGAGAACTGATGCCATCTCCTCTGCCCTGAAGGTGAGGACGCCTAAGCTCGAGGAGGTGATAGGGAGGCTCAGGGAGAGGGGCTACGACGCTACCCCGACCCTCTTCTCCCCCACAGGCTTCAGGAGCGATGCTCCTCTCAGCGAGATCTTGTCGTCCTTTCCCCCCTGATCGTCATGTTCAGCCAGTTATCCATGAGGGCACATGTGGCTGGCTCCACGCTGTTGCCAGGCTCGCACTGGTCTATGTATGGACACACTGTGCAGGGGAGGTCCATTATGCTCTCCAGGCTCACGAGGACAGACCCCTCCTTGCTGTTCTTCTGGACTATTATGAGACGGAAGGTCCTCCTGCCGTTCATAGTGACCTCCTCCCTCCCCACCAGGCCTCTCTTTATGAGCCTCTGCACAAGCCTGGAGCCCTCCCTGCTGTCCAGCTTCAGCGACTTCCAAAGCTCGCTCTGCAAAATGGAGCCCTTCGATCGGATCAGCTGGATCGCTTTCTCTTCATAGGCCTCGAGCTGCCTCACCAAAGCCTTACACCTTATATATCATGTAATTAAGGGCAGCGGAGGCTAAAAAGTCCTCTATGAGCTGGCAAGAGGAGGGAGCCAGGTGCTGACCACCCTCAGAGGATTACTGGAGCTCGGCAGAGTGCCGAACGCGCTGGCAGGAACTCTCGCCATATTCCTTGGAGCCTCTGTCATATCCGGCTCCCCCCCAACTATGTTTTCCCCCCTCGAGGCTCTAGTTATAGCGCTCATAGCGATCCTTGTCTCCTTCTCCATCATGACAGTGAACGACATAATGGACCTAGAGGCAGACAGGGTGAACGCTCCCTGGCGCCCTCTCCCCTCTGGCAAAGTTAGCGTGAAGGCAGCGTGGGCAGCCTCTGCCTCCTACGTTCTCTTGAGCCTCCTCCTCTCCCTCACTCTCCAGCCTGTGCCCCTCTTCTTCCTCCTCACCCTCTCCTTCCTTGCAGCAGCGAACGCTTACAACTTCGGAGCGAAGAGGGTGCTCCTCCTTGGAAACCTGCTCGTGGCCCTCCTCACTTCCTTCCCAATAGCTGTGGGGGCCCTCCTAGCGACCTTCAGGCTGGAGAGCTATCAGCAGGAGCTTCTCGCGAGAGCAGCGCTCTACACTCTCATGGCCTTCCTCTCTGTGCTGGGGAGGGAGGTAGCAAAGGGGATCCCTGATGTAGAGGGGGACAGGAGGTCTGGTGTGAGGACTGTAGCAAACGTCTACGGCGAGGAGTTCGCGGCGAGGCTGGCAGCCCTCATATACGGCTCCTCAATAGCGGCGAGCCTCCTCCCTCCCCTCCTTGGCCTCGTGAACGCCATAGCCTACCTCTCTGTTATACTCCCTGTGAACGTAGCAGTAGCTCTAGAGGCAGCAAGGCTGGTAAGGAGGCCTACAAAAGAGGTGGCGCTGGGTCACAAGAGGAGGATATTGGGGCTCATGGTCCTCTCTATGGTAGGCCTCTACCTTGGCGCCTCCTATCACGAGCCTTATAAGCCCTAGAGGGGGAGGAGGGAGGGGAAGAGTTGGAGCTCGTTTTCGAGATAGAGCCAGTGAAGAGGAGGGAAACGCTGGAGGACAGGCTGAGGAGACTGGAGGGCATAGTCGATTGGATTGATATACCAGATTCCCCTCTCGGCACCACCCGCTTCTCCTCCCCCCTCGCGAGCTGCATGAGCAAGGGGATCTCCAGCCTCAAAGTGCTGTCCCACATAAGGGTGATAGACGTCAACCGCATAGCTCTCGAGGCCATGCTCAAGGGCCTCTCCCTCTGCGGCGTCGAAGGGGTAGTCTTCCTCCGCGGGGACGTGGTGGACAGCGTTCCAGTGATAAGAGACGTGGAGCCAGAGGAGGCAGTGAGGACAGCGAAGAGCCTAGAGCTCCCTCTCCTGGTGGGCCTCACCCTAAGCCTCAGGAAGAGCCCTGAGGAGGTAGAGGCAAGGCTCAGGGCTGGAGCCGATCTGTACCTAGCGCTCAACCTCTCTGAGGGCAACATGTGGAAGCTAGAGAGCGCAGCAAAGATCGCGAGGGGGAAGAGGGTGATTCCCTACCTGGTGCTCCTCACAGAAAAGAACAGGGAGAAGCTCCGCCCCCTCCTCGGCAAGGCACCCCTTTATGACGCGGAGGGCGCCCTGAAACTATCAGAAGCTATAGCTAGCCTCTCCAATCCGCCCAGCGGCCTCCTCCTGTCCTCTCCAGGGGACTTCGAGGCTGGGCTCAGGCTAGCTGAGGCCCTCAGGAAGAGGTAGTGTTACTATCTGCTCTGCTCCTAGAGCGGAGGGGGGAGAGTAAAGGAGGGGAGGAACTGTAGGCGTGAAGGTGATCTTCGGGAGCTCTGAGGACATGAGAGAGCTGCCCAACTCGAGCGTGAGCCTGGTCGTCACCTCTCCCCCCTACTTCAACGCCCCCTTCGACTTCCCTGACATGTTCGGGAGCTATGACGAGTTCCTGCACGTGATAAGCCGCGTGGGCAGGGAGATAGGGAGGGTGCTCCAGGCTGGGAGGGTCGCGTCTTTCGTTACCCAAGACGTGAGGATAGGCGGGAGGCTCTACCCCATAGTTGCCGACATAATACGTCTCATGAGAGAAGAGGCGGGGCTCGTCTACCAGGAGAGGATCGTGTGGCGGAAGCCTGAGGGGTACGTGAGGATAAGCAGGAGGAGCGGGGTGTTGGTGCAGCACCCTTACCCCATGTACTACTACCCCGACAACGTGTTCGAGGAGATCTTGGTGTTCAGGAAGCCTGGCAAGTTCACCCGCCCAAAGGTGCCAGAGGGGGCTAGGGCTAGGAGCAAGGTGGATGTCGAGAGGTTCCTGAGGGAGAAGTGGTACCTCTCTGTCTGGGAGATAACTAACGTCCTCCCCTCGCAGAGGTGGAGCAGCTACTCCCCCTTCCCAGAGGAGCTGGTAGAGAGACTAGTGAGGCTATACAGCTACGTGGGAGAGACTGTGCTCGACCCCTTCCTTGGCACGGGGACTACGTGCGCAGTAGCAACTAGGCTCGAGAGGGAGTGCATAGGCTACGAGCTGGACCTGGAGCTGGCAGATGTGATCAGGGAGAGACTAGGAAACGTGGAGCTGATCGTGAGGGGGGACGCGAGGAGGCTCAGGAGCTCCTTGAACGAGGAGATCAGGAGGAGGCTGAAGGGCTAGGCGTGCTTCCTCCTGAGCTCCTGCACCTTGAGAGCAATACTCCTCAGCACCTCCCTCTTCGACCCCCTCTTGTCCACTGCTACCCTGGCCTTCTCCTCCCACCAAGCCCTGGGGTAGGCCTTCTCCTCCAGCTCTGGGTTAAGCCCAAGGAGCCTTGCTGCCTGGACTATCTCCTCCACAGCGGGCCTCCTCACGGAAAGTTCCTTAGCTACCCTCCTCCCCCTCCCCCTGCTTGCCCCCTCGTCGAGGTAGGAAGGCCATATGACTATCTTCTTCCCCTTCAGCTC
Source organism: Acidilobaceae archaeon (assembly GCA_039630105.1). Classification (GTDB taxonomy): domain Archaea; phylum Thermoproteota; class Thermoprotei_A; order Sulfolobales; family Acidilobaceae; genus DSZV01. The sequence goes on along the minus strand of JBCNVO010000003.1, from coordinate 2,386 downwards.
CCTCGAGCTCATTTCCTCTCCAAGAGGACAGCGTTAACAGTCCCGTCCTGCCCTGGGCGGGAGGTCACCACAGCCTTTCCCAGGCTCGTCTCTATAACAGCTCCCTTCACGATAACTCCCTTCCTCGCGTACTCCCTGTTTGCAGGCACCTCTAGCACCCTCACCACCTTTGTCCTCTCAGTCCTCCCCGTCTTGGGGTCAGAGACGCTCGCGAAGGAGACCTTCGCTGCCCTGGCCTTCACGTTCCCCCCTCTCGCCCTCTCTATTCTGATCTCTGTGCTCTCGGAGAGCTTCGTGTCTGTGGGCAGGCTGCCCATGAGGGCCTTCCTCTTCACCTTGTAGTTCCTGCCCACAGTCCTACCTCCCCCTCTCTTTAGATCTCTTTCGTGGTAGACTGGCAATCCTCTTCCTAGCCTTCCCCAGGAGGAGGGGTTAATAAGTTAATCTCCCAGGCGGTCTGCGCCCTTCCACCTCTCGTACATGTCTACTTCTATGCCGAGGGCGTCCAGTATCTTGCCTACCCCGAAGTCCACGAGGTCCTCAACCCTCTTGGGCCTGATGTAGAAGGAGAGGGTGAGGGGGACTATGAGGGCCCCCATAGTGCTGAGCCTGAGCAGGTTCCTCAGCTCTGCCTCCCCGAGAGGGGTCTCGCGAGGAGCTACGACTAGCCTTCTCCTCAGGCGCAATATGGCAAGGGCTGCCCTGCTTGCCAGAGTAGCAGAGATCCCGTTAGCTATGAGCCCTACTGTCTTCATGCTGGCAGGAGCTATTATCATGGCATCGGGCTGGCTGCTGGAGCTGGCGAGGGGGGAGGTCATGTCCCTGTCGCTGTAAACCTTCGAGTACCTGGAGAGCACCTCCCTGAATGCCTCTGGCTCGAGGCCCTCCTCGTGCCGCGCTACCTCATAAGCCCCCTCAGAGACTATAATGCCCTTCACCTCCACCTGCGGGGAGAGGACCTCGAGGAGCCTGAGAGGCACCCTTATGGCGCTAGAGCCAGTGATCGCTAAGGAAACGCTCCTGACCTCCACCCTCATCCCCGCGTGAGGAGGGCAAGGCTGCCCACATAGGGTATCTTTACGGGGAGGCCTAAGAACTCTATCACAACACCCACCACGAAGTCCTCAGGAATCCCGTAGTACGTCCTCCCAGGCTCTGCGCATCTCTGGCTCCCTAAATCTGGGAAGGAGTTGTTGTCGCCTTGAGTCACGTAGCATTTCTTCCCATCCAGCGAGTACACGTCAACGACCCTATGGATCACGTAGCCTTCGCCTGAGCGGAAGACTATTATGTCTCCCCTCCTCACATCATCGCTCTTAATTATGAAGACGAGGTCGCCGCTGTGGAGGGAGGGCTCCATGCTCCCCCCGCTGACCGCAGCCATTCCTCCGCCAGCTCCCTTGAAGAGCAGATATGCTAGGATCAGGAGAGCCAGGGTCACGAGGGTCTGCCTGTCCCCTATTAGCCTACGGAGAAGAGAGCTCAACCTCTGTCTCCTCCAGCCTCCAATAAGAGTAAAGGACTAGGGCAGAGAGGAGGAAAAGGGAAGCGGAGAGGAGGACCATGTATATGCCGTAATCCTCGAAAAGAAGGTACAGGGAGGACTTGTACTCCTTTGACCTCTCGAAGGTTAACACTCCTGCAGAGGTGCTCACAGACCCCCTCTGGGGGAGAGCGGGCAATATCTCATCTACGACTACTCCCATAATCGAGAAGAGAAGGGACATAGCGAGGGCTGCAGAGAAAGCAGAGATCGTAGCGCCCTCCAGGTAGAGGCTCTCCCTCAGCTTGACGTGTCCAAAGACCGCTAGAGCTGCGAAGAAGAGGGAAGCAATGGCCAGGACCAGTAGGACCAGGGAGATGAGGGAGAGGCTCTCGAGGGGCTTTATGCTCACCTCCCTCCCTGCAACGAGTAGCTTGTGCGCTGAGATCCCCACGAAGCCTGAAGCGAGCCATCCCTCATAGCTAACTAGTGGCACGAAATAGTGCGCAATGGCAATTATGGAGGAGGCGACAGATAGCACTAGGGTCAAGGCTGCGACCTGCTTCCTCCTCCTGAATGTCAGCTCTACAACCCTATCTAACTGCGAGCTCAACCCTCTGCCCCCTCTCCGAGCCTAAGAAGGAATATAAGATAAAGATCTCTATGGTTTTACCCCTGAACTCTCCCACGTCTATAATGCGCTCCTCGAGAGGCCCCAGCGTTAACCTCTCCCTCCTCACAACTTGGATGGCTCTCACCTCCTTCAGCTCGAAGATCAGCTCCAGCCTGATCGGGTTGGGGTTCTTTATCGTCACAGAGCTCCCCGTCGCCATAATGACCGGCTCTCCCCATGTGATCGCCACGAGGTACGACCCGCTCAGCGTCCCCTTGTCCAACTTAAGG
>JBCNVO010000029.1:0-2474 GCA_039630105.1 Acidilobaceae archaeon | reverse complement strand
GCAGCCAGAGGGGGAGGGAGGAGGAGGGATGCAAGAAAGGCAGAGACCACCACTATCCGAGGGCCTCCAGTGAGGTAGAGGGTGAGGCTGTCGCACGAATTAGCTAGCTCTTCCAGGACCTCCTTCAGCCTCCCCACAATGTTCTCCTTCGCCACCTTCGTGAGCTCGCAGCTCATTCCCAGGGTGTTGCAGTAGTACCCTATGAGGCTGAAAGTCTTCTCTACCCTGCTCCACGCCTGCTGCTCCACCTCCAGACCTACGCAAGCCACCCTGTCGTGTCTCTCTGCAGCGAGCTTCCTCAGCACGAAGTCTGCGTCGAAGCCCAGGGTGGCTGCCAGGCACTTCATGGCTCGCGAGAAGGAGGGCGGGGGGAGCTTATAAGGGGAGGAGGAGCATTTGGGCGAACTCCCAGAGCCCCTTCCCCCCTGGCTTGTTGACCACCACCTTCGCAGCCCTCTTCACCTCCTCAGAGCTGTCTGCTGTTGCTGCAGAGAGAGCTGCCTTGGAGAGCAGCGGTATGTCGTTGTCCCCGTCCCCTATGGCTGCCACGTTCTCCCAGCCCAGGCCTAACTTCCTGAGCACTGCCTCGACTCCCCTGTCCTTCCCTCCCCCCCTCTCCTGCACGTGGAGGGCAAAGCCCGACCAGATCACGACGAGGTCGTAGGCCTCCACGACCCTCCTAGCTTTCTCCAGCAGCTCCCTGCTGAAGTTTTTGGGGACCTTGAAGGATATGTCGTAGTGCCTGTACTTGTTATGCCATGCCCTCTTGAAGCCCAGCTTCTCGAGAGCTTCCAGCGCCTCCTCAGGGGGCCTCCTTTTGCAAACGTGCTCTTCCGTCAGGTCTCTGTACAGCACTACACAGCCGTTCTCTGCCACTATGGGCCCGTTGGTGCCCAAGTAGTACGTCAGGCTTGCTACGACGGGGAGGCTGGAGCCGCTCACCAGCACCACTGGGAAGGCAGAGGCGAGGCTCCTCACTGCCTCTATCCCCTCGTGGCTGAGCCTCAGGTCCCGGGAGGACTCTGTTATGGTGCCGTCGACGTCTATCGCCACCAGCTTTATCTCCATGGGTGCTCAGAGCTAGGGAGGAGGCCGGTACCTATACATTTTAGCTCCAGCTGTGAATATAGGGTACGAGACTTTGAGTCTCCTTGGAGCAGCAGGGGGAATACTCAAGTTCCTCGCAGGCATGGCGCTGATCTATTATGTCGCGATCTTCGCCTACGCTGCGAGCGAGCTGAGCTCTGCGAAGGAAGAGGTTTCTTCTGCGACCAACGTCGTGGCGGCCACTGAGGTCCTGCGGAGGACCCTGAACGACGTGTACTCCTTCGTTAACCTCAACGTGTATGCCATAATAATCGTGTGCCTCCTCTGGATTGTGGGAACCTCTCTCCTGGCAAGGTCGTGGGACTCTGTAACGGAGAAGTGGCCCCGCAGAGCTAAGATAGCATACGCGGCTGCAGCTGTGCTCACTGGCCTCATGGTCTTCCTGGCGAGCGCTTACTTGGCGAGGCCCTTCCTGCTCCAGATCCTTGAGGGGAGGAGGGAGGTCGAGGAGGTGATGAGGTATTTCGCAGAGTTGGAGCTCTCCTGGGCCCTCCCCTACCTCTTCGCCTCCCCGCTGCTCTTGCCCGTATTGAGGGGGCTGCTGACTTTTCTGTACCCTGCAGGGGGGACATGGGTGGGGGCAGCCTTCCTCCTGCTGGGAGGGCTCACCTACAGCATTGGGATCTTCCAGGTCTACCGCATCTTCAGACCCTTGCAGGAGCTGAGGGAGGAGCTCTCCCAGGCCTTCTCAGAACAGCTGACAGAGTTTCAGGTGGTCAAGCTCCTCGAGTCGAGCCTCGCCTCCCTCGAGATCATGGTGAACAGGACAGAAGGGCTGGTCCTGGTAGTTTCCCTCGCATCTCTCTTCTACGGCATAGGCTTCCTCCTGCTCGACAAGAAATTGCTAGCGAGGGCTGTGGGGAAGGAGAGGGCTGAGAAGTTATAGCCGTAGGAGAGCCCAAAGACCGCGGCGGGGATGAGTGGGGCGTTGACTGCGGAGAGGTGAGGATACCTCTCTACGACCCGCCCTTCCTCACCATGACCTCGAAGAGGTCGCCTTTGGCCTCATAGCTCACCTCGAAGCCCATGTCCCCCCCATAGCTCTTTATGAACTCTGCGCACTCCTTGTTGTCTGTGATCACCTTGACCTCCCCCCTCCAGCCCATGCCCATGAAGGCCCTCACTATCTCCACGAAGGGCTCTGGGCACCTCCTCCCCCTCATGTCTAACGTTACCACCTTATCTCGAACCCCCTGAACTCCCCCCTCCCCTCCCCCCACTCCACCTCCACTCTCTCCACCACTGCAGCAGGCGGTCCCATGCTGCAATACTCTACTAGCCTCTCGAGCGCCCTCCTCTCCCCCTCTGCCTCCACCAGCACGCTGCCGTCTTCCTCGTTCCTTACGTAGCCGTCTAGACCCAGGCTC
>JBCNVO010000028.1:0-7181 GCA_039630105.1 Acidilobaceae archaeon | reverse complement strand
ATCTGAGCTGATGGACTTTCCCTGCAAAAACAGGGAAGAGAATATTTACGGGCATAAACATAACAGCGCTCCTATCATCAACCCTCATCGCTGACCCGGAGCGAAAAGTTTAAATATATCCCGGCTTTTGCAGGGAAAGCGAAGAGCCGTGAAGAAGAGAAGGCTCTACATAATCACCCTGGGTTTTAAGGGGGACAAGGGAGTAGAGTACGCGAGTGCTGCAGAAAAGGGCGATGGGCTCCTCTTTGTCACCGTAGCTTCTGAGGGCGGCGGAGTTGTGAAGGCAGTGGAGAGGGCATACACGCTCGCCAAGTCCCAAATAAGGGGCGACGTAACAGACCACGGGCTCCACGGCATAGACTTCACGGACTTCGGCAGGGCAGTAAGGAAAATGTACGAGATGGTGGAGGAGAGAGGGAAGGACTACGAGCTGCTCCTCTTCGACCTGAGCGGGGGAATGAGGGTCCTGGCCATCGCTGCAATGCTCGTGGCCCAGCTCATGGCAAGGGAGAGGGAGGTAGAGTTGAGGGCAGAGGAGGAGAACAAGGAGTTCTCTGCAAGGCTATATTCAGAGCTCCTCCTACCCTGCAGTGCCGTGGGAGAAAGGGATCGCGAGCTGTTGGAGGCCATAGCAAAGGAGCAGGGCATCACGGAGGGGAGGCTTGCAGAGAAGCTGGGGCTGAGCCTGAAGACCATAAAGAACAGGCTCTCCCAGCTGACGAAAGCTAGGCTGGTAATGAAGAAGGGGAAGGAGGCGGGGCTCTTCCTCACTGACTGGGGAGAGATCACGGTGAAAATGGGCAGAGGCGGCGGAAGGAGCAGTAGTGGCACTTCCCCGGCGAGGGGGTCCCGCGGGGAGGGTCGGGGGAGCTGACTGTCTTCCTCGTCCTCTCGAGCAGTTCCCTCGCTCTAGAGAGCTCCCTCTCGCCCACTGGAATGTCCAGAACTGGCTTGCCTAGGTAGAGCACTGCCCTCCTCACTGGCCCGAGGACGTCGTTGACCAGAAGCGCGTAAACCAGGAGCTGGTCCCTGAAGTGATGGGACCTCCTGAGGTTCCTCTCGAAGACCTTCACCTCTGCTACGGTGTAGCTCCTGCTCCCTGCCACTATGTCCACCACTCCCCTGAGCCCTAGCCTTTTGCTCGCCAAGGCCATCTCGAACCGCCAGGGCTGCTCGAGCCCTAGCTCCTCTGCCACAGCCCTCTTGTCCAGAGCCCTCCTCTTCCCCTCCTCCATGCTCGGAGTTGGCTGTTCGTGGCTGTCGTAGTTCACCATGAGCCAAGGAAGGGTAGGGCAGTAGGAGTACTGTTTCACTAGACTTGGGGAGAGATAGCTAGACAAGCTTGACCCCATCAAGGCTCCTCACCCAATGGGGCTTCCCTATGACGATAGTCCTCCCCCAGTCCTGGGGCTGGAGGAAGAACACGTGCACTACGTCGCTCTCCTCGTCTATCATCGACTCCAGCTTCCTTGCTACGTCCCTTGCTCTCGCGAGCTGGGCGTTGCCCACAAAGGCACTGCGCTGTATCCTGGACAGCCCATATGCCTCTAGCAGCCTAGCGACCTTGAGCCTCCTATCGTTATCCGAAATGTCGTACACTATTACAGTCTTCACCTGCGACCACCCTCATAGCAGCGGTATGGAGAGGAGCGCCTCACTGCAGAGGAGAGCGAGAGCGCATAGCTCTTTATGGCCTGCTCGAAGCTCTTCCCCTCTCCAGGACAGGCTGCCCTCAGCCTCCCCTTCACCAGCTCCACTATCTTCGCCCTGTCCTCCCTCTCCAGCAAGCCGTTCCTCATGCGGGGCCTCCAGCCCTTCGCTATTGCCCTGACAAGCGCCTCGTCCACGAGGGGGGCCCTCCACATCTCCACGTAGTCAAAGGTCAGCACAGGCTTCCCTGACCTGTCGGTGTGCAGGAAGCCTGCATAGGGATCGAGGCCTGCGATCACGAGCGCGTGCCAGGCAATGGAGTAGAGGAGGGCGTAGCCGTAGTTAAGGGAGGCGTTCATGGGGTCGGTAGCATCTTGATCCCTCCCGTCGAAGCCCAGCTCCTGCGGGAGGAGGAGGGAGAGAGCAGACCAGTACTCGTTCGCAGCCCTGGCCTCAATTCCCATTATCTCCTTCCTGTCCCTTGCCCCCTCCAGCCCTTCAGCCATGCTTTCGATCTTCTCTGCCACCTCTGCGCCCGTCTTTTCCCCGAAGTCTGTGGAGAGGCGCCAGAGAGTGGAGGCCTGGGAGAGGAGCTTGCACCTGGCGAAAGACTTCGCGTAGAGGAGGTCGCGGCCCTCTGCGTAAGCCAAGTACTGTGCCCTCCTGCTCTCTGTGGTCCTAGTGTAGTGGCTGTGGTAGAGGATGCCCACAGGTTCCCCGCGGGAGTCCATAACTACTAGCTCTATGGAGGAGGCCACCATGGCCCTCAGGGCCCTGCTTGTGACAGAGATGCCGCTGGAGAGGAGGACCACCATGTCCACCTCCCCCAGCGGCACCTTCCGCGTGCCCTCCTTGTTCTTCACTATCAGGGCTCCCCCGGCTGCCCCCAGCTTGATCCCGTAGCCGTGAAGGGCCAGGACCTTCACTCCTCCTCCCCGCAGCCTGTCTCAGGGGGCTCCTCCTCGCTGAGGAGAGCATCTATTGCCTCGTCCCTCGCATTAAGGAACTCCCTCCTGAGGTCAGGGGAGATGTAGATGGGGTCTGCAGAGACTGTTATGCCATTATTCATGTTAACGTTGAGGAGGATGCCGTAGTCCACAGGGACTTCCTTGAAGGACTCGAATGCCATTGCATAGCCCGTGATGGCGACCTCCTGCCACCTGCCCCTCCTGCCGGTTTTAATTTCTAGCACAATGCCAGCATCTCCCATTGCATCTACTCTTAGCTGTCTTGAGAGCCCGAGAGGCCAGCCATCGACCCTGTACTCTGACACCCAGGGGAGGCCAGCGCCCATCCCTCCCTCAATCAGGTTGGTCTCCGTAGCCTCCCCTGCCAAGACCACCAGCAACCGCTTGTAGAGCTGGGCAACTTTCCATGAAAACCTCCTCTCTGCAGTCGCGAGAAGCCTAGCTATGTCCCAGGGCCTTCCGGAAATGGAGAGTTTCAACACGTCGTCCATGGCGCTGCGGAAGGCGTCGTGGACCTCACGCCCCAGCTGCGCTGCAGGGCCAACCTGTGGAGTTATTCCGTACTTCTTCTTGAACCAGAGGAGCCTCCAGCCACACCTGTAGCCGTACGCAATATCGCTCACGGCCAGCCCAAGCCTTGCCCTGGGCCTGACTGGGAACCTGTCCCAGCTCCACCCCCTGAGCTCTATGGGCACTGGGTCGTGCTCCCTCTGCTCGTGAAGCGTCCTCAGGGCCCTCCTCAGAGAGTGTCCTATCAAGGACAGTTCCCAATGATATGGGGGGCCAAATCACTTTAGTGTGAGAAGGGAGGTTCTCTGGGTTTTCCCAGCTTCCTTGGGGAAGGGCTCATAGGAAGAGCCACAATGTAAGGGGGTTTTCCTCGTGACTTCTGGGACCTCCCCGCCTGCAGCTGGAAATAACGTGCTCGTGTTAATAGCCAGCGACAACTGCTAGCATATTCGGAGGGAATGAGGAGAGGCAACGCATGGCGAGGGGTGAGCTGCTGGTCACGGCCTGACCCTCTATGCCCTCACCCCCACGCCTATCCTCCTCATGTTGCCGAAGGCAATGCTCACTGCGTAAAGGGTGGAGAGGGAGAGGAAGGCTACAGCTCCGTACATGGCTGCAGGGGGCAGCATTGACTTTCCTATCATGACGAGGAAGGCTACAGCGAACAGCATGGCCCTCAAGGCCAGGGAGAGGAGGCCAGGGGGGAGGGGGCCGTAGATTGAGGTAGCTAGCGCTGCGCTCGCCAGCAGCACTATCAGGAAGGAGATGAGGGTGGAGGAGCTGTGGAGGAGCACCTCGGGCCAGACGAAGAAGGCAAAGGGGAGGACAAAGAGAGGGAGGCCTATCTTGACTGACTCGAGGGACACCGGGATGAACTTCTCGTCAGCTATCTTCGCTGCAGCTATGGAGGCTATGGCTACTGGGGGCGTTATGGCTGAGAGGGTTGCTACCCAGAAGATGAAGAAGTGAACTATGAGCAGCTCGTCGCCAGTGAAGCCCATCCTCACGAAGGGGGTCAAGGCTACCCCTACTGCTATGACGTAAACGCCTGTGGTGGAGACGCCGAAGCCCAGGAGGACCACTATGATCCAGACAGCGAGGACGAGGAGGGGGAGGTTCTGGCCAAGGGCGCTTGTCATCATGAGGGACCACTTCATGCTCTGGCCGGTCCCTGTGAGCACGCCAGTGACTATGTTTATCGTTGCCAGCATGACGCCGAGGGTTGCAGAGGTGAAGGCAGCCTCCACTATCCCGCTCTGTACCTTGCTTAGGAAGTCGCGAACGTAGCTAAGGAAAGGTTTACCCCGCTCGAGCGCGAGGTAATTGTAGAAGAAGGCCACTAGCATGAAGGCCAGGGTCGAATATGCTGCTGCCGGGAGCGGGTCTATCTTGAGGTATGCCAGGATCCAGATGAGAGTGATCAGGGCTATGAAGAAGGGAATGCTCATCAACAACACCTGTACCCCCCTCACCTTCTCAGTCTCCTCCAGGAACCTCCTCGCCTTCTCCACGTCCAGGTAACGGACGGAGAGGAAGAAGACCACTATGGCCACGACAGAGTAGTAGATGATGGCAGGGAGCACTGCAGCCAGTATTACGTCGAAATAGGACTTGCCGAGCAGGGAGGCCATGAGGAAGGCTGCAGCGCCCATGACGGGAGGAACTATGAGGCCCCCGCTAGACGCTACAGCCTCTATGGCTGCAGCGAACTTTGCAGGCATCCCTATCCTCTTGTTAAGCGGAATTGTGAACACGCCTGTGCCCGTCACGTTCGCAGGGGCGCTCCCGCTGTACATGCCAAAGAGGGCGCTCCCTATCACGCCAGTCTGGGGCACAAGGTAGGGGCTCCTTGTCGCTACATAGCGCATTATTGCGAAGAGGGCGTCGTATCCCCCAAGCACCTTAAGCATGGTGGCGAAGACTATGAAGGCCGAGATCCAGGTGAAGGCTATCTCTGTGAGGATGCCGAAGATCCCGTGGTAGATCTCGGAGGAGAGGTACATTATGGCGTAGTCAGGCTCCATGCCCTTGTGCCTCAGCAGGCTGGAGAGGTAGGGGATCCCGTCAGGGATGTAGGGGCCTGCCACGGCGTAAACTATGAAAAAGATAGCTAGGAGGGCTATGGCCCTCTCCACGTAACGCCAGGTGAGGACGAGGACCCCCAATATCATGAGGCCGCCAAGGACGAGGTCTGCCAGCGTCCCCCTACCCCCTACCCTGTACGCTAAGATTTCGTGGTACTCCAGGAAGAAGAAGGCTCCGCCTGCTAGCGAGACTGCCAGGAGGGCGAGGGAGAGGGTCGTGTTGAGGGCTCTGTTCCTCACTAGCCTCACCTCGTCGAAGGTCGTCCTCAGGAAAAGGAGCGCAGAGGCAAGTGCCAGGTAGAGGACAGCTCCCCTGCTCCTCTCGAAGGGGAGAAAGTAGGCATAGTACAGCACGTAGCCCACGAGGAGGAAGCTCAGCAATATGTATAGATAGCGGACTAGGCCCCTCCGGTCATCCAGAGACAAGCTCTCACCTATTGCCCACGTTAAGTAGGGGTTTATAAGCGATGTTTTCTCCCTGTATAGTGGGTAAATTTATTAAGGTCACATAAAAACCCCCCTACGAGAGAGGTGGAAATTTGGCAGCTGACTCGTCCAGAGGTCTCCTTATAGTGGGAGCTCTCCTAATCCTAGCTTTGCTCGTAGTGGGCTCTGTCTTCTTCTTCCAGCAGCCCTCCCCAACCCCTACGCCGACCCGTCCTGAGGTTACGCCCACTCCTACTCCGAGTCCTGAGGTTACGCCCACTCCTACGCCTACGCCGACGCCAGGACTCATGCCGAAGGACAAGGTCACCTGGTCTATTGGTACTACCACAGTGGGCGGCGTGGGTTACGTAGTGCACTCTGCCCTCGCTGAGGTCATGAGGAAACTGTATCCCCAGTTCTTCGAGATAACGGTAGTTCCTGTCGGAGGAGCAGCTGCTGCCACTGCAGCCTGGGACGAGGGCAGGATCGACTTAGGCTACACGGCACTTAACGTAGTGTACCAGTATGTGGTGAGGACGGAAAGGTGGGACCCAGCTGTGAGGGTAGCGAAGAGGTATGACGAGATGAACGTCTTGATCTATCAATTCCCCCTGATCTACGCCATTTACGTGACAGAGGACATAGCGCCTAGGGTGAAGTGCTGGAGCGACATAAGGACAGTGGGCGCGAAGGAGGGCGGAGTAGGAGTATACGCTACCCCCACAGCCTTCGCCAGCCACGAGGTCTTCAGGAGGGTCTTCTCCACGCTGCTGGGAGTGAGGAGCGCTGACCTGGACAGGATACTGAACATTCAGGTCTTCGACGTGGGCAGAGTAGGGGACGAGCTCACCCTCGGCAGGATCAAGATAATCTGGGGCTACGGAGATCCAAGCGGCCCTGCGCCCTGGGTGACAGAGTCCTTCTCCAAGGTCGGCTTCAAGCTGGTGGTAGTTCCCCCGTGTCAAGAGGAGATCTCCAGGCTCAGCCAGCTCTCTGACCTGATCTTCCTCCCGAAGGACCTCGCCCCCTACAACGTGAAGACCAGAGACGGTAAGACGGTGATCGAGAGGACGGTAGCGACACCCTTCGGCCTCCTCGCCAGCAACAAGCTGAGCAAGGAGCACGTCTATCTGTTCGTTAAAGCACACTTCGAGCAGTGCAAGACCCTCGAGCAGGCCATAGCAACCTTCAGAGGCTTCTGCGACTGGGGAATAAGGTTCAACTTGGAGGCCTTCAAGACGCAGAGCGTTTACGGAGCTAAGGTGCACCCTGGCACAGCCCTTGCCTTCAAAGAGCTCGGCCACGACCTGGAGAAGATGGGCATTCTAGTGGCCAGGGAGCCATAATCTCTTTCTTTTTTACTAAACAGGGAGCTTAATCGCTGCTCCACGTCTAATTGTCATTGTATATTTATTAGTACCGAATCAGGTCAAATAAGATAGGCATTAGTCATGAGGAGAGCATCTCTGACCCCCTCACACATAGCAGCAGCCCTTCTTCTCCTAGCCATAATCATTGTGGGAGCCTTCCTCTTCTTCTCGGG
>JBCNVO010000027.1:0-10771 GCA_039630105.1 Acidilobaceae archaeon | reverse complement strand
TCATATGCCTCCCGCACCCTCTGAACGTCGAGAGGGGGGAAGAGGGAGAGGTATTCCCAAACCCTCTCCTGCAGCTCCCTCACCTTGTCCTTCTTCCGCCTCTCCAGGACAGCCCTTGCCTCGTATACCGTGAGGTACCTCCTCGACAATATCCTCCTTCTCAACGAGCCTCCCCGGAGTCAACCCTTCAGGGGCTTCATGTGAAAAGGCTGGGCGAACAACATCTTCTCTTGTCCCCCAGGTAGACCTCCACCTCGTACGCCTCTGCCCTCTTGCCCACCACCACGCCAGTCAGCCCATGATATCTGCGATAAGGCATCCCCTCGTGGAAGCTCGGGTCTATCTTTATGGCTACCTTGTCTCCCACAGAGTACTCTCTGAGGAGGACGCTCAACTTAGGTATGGCGCCCTTACTCCTCACCTCTTTCCTGAGCAGCCTCCGGGTCCTGTTCCTGAAGCCCCTAGGGGCCTTGACCACGCTAGGCACCTTGAGGGGAGGAGGCTCCTGTCCTATTAAACCTTAGAGATTGGCGAGCTGTGGTGAGAGAGTGAGGACCATAGTCTTCGACCTGGACAACACTCTCTATGACGAGTGGTTGTTCCTCCACGAGGCCTTCATCAAGATCTCAGAGTACCTGGGCTCAAGGTACGGGAGGGGGGAGGTCCTCCAGCTCCTCTCGAGCATATACGAGAGCCACGACAGAACCTTCCCCATATTCGACGCCCTGCTAGAGAGGCTGGGCGCGCCGAGGGAGGAGATAGAGAAAGTGCTGGAGCTGTACTACGGCAGCGGGGAGAACCTCAGGCCTTACGAGGACGCTGAGGAGGTCCTCAGGGCGCTGAGCAGGAGACACGAGCTGCTGCTCCTCACTGAGGGCAAGCCAGAGCTCCAGCGAAGGAAGCTCAGGTCCCTGGGCCTGGAGGAGTTCTTCAGCGAGGTCGTCATCATAGACGAGAAGTTCGGCAGGGTCCACAGGAAGCCCTCGCCCCTCCCCTTCCTCTACCTCCTCGCGGGGAGGGAGGCAAGGGATGTAGCGTACGTTGCTGACAACCCCTTCAAGGACTTCCTGGCCCCCAACAGGCTGGGGATCTTCACTGTCAGGGTCCAGAGGGGGATCTACGCTAAGTACCCAAACGAGGCAGTGCTCTACGAGATGAGGCCTAAGGTAACAGTGAGGAGCCTGAGGGAGCTCACGAGCATCCTGTGACGAGCTATGAAGGCTACTGTCCTCGTAACTGGGGCAGGGGGACCTGCTGGAATAAACGTGGTTAAGCTGCTGAAGAGGGACGGCTTTCGAGTAGTTGCTACGGACGCGAGCCCCTACTCCGAGGGCTTCGCCTTAGCAGATGCCAGCTACGTCGTCCCCCCTGCCCACCACCCCCAGTTTCCCGAGGAGCTAGAGAGGGTAGCGAGGGGGGAGGGAGTGGACCTCGTGGTCATCACAGTCGACGAGGAGATAGAGGTCTTGTCGAGCAGAGAGCTGGGAGAGAAGTACGTAATGCACCCTCCCCATACAGTCGAGGTCTGCCTCAACAAGTACCTTACCTACAAAGCTGTGGAAAAAGCTCTGCCAGAGGTCGTGCCAGAGTACTCCACTAGCCCTCGAGAGCTGAGCTCTGAGCATGTGGTGTCGAAGCCTGTGAAGGGGAGGGGGAGCAGAGGGATAGCTGTGGGGAGGAGGGAGGAGTTTCAGGAGAGGGAGGGAGTTTTCTTCGTCGAGTACCTCCCAGGCGACGAGTGGACTGTGGACATTGTAACGAGCAGGGAGGGAGAGCTGCTGGCAGCAGTCCCCCGCAGGAGGCTCAAGACCAGGGCAGGTGTCTCAGTGATCGGAGAGGTGAGGCTGGAGGAGAGGGTGCTTAGGTACACAGAGAGGCTGCTGCAGATCATGAAGTTCACGGGCCCCCTGAACATACAGTTCAAGGAGAGCTCAAGGGGGGAGCTGAAGCTGCAGGAGATAAACCTGAGGTTCTCGGGAGCCCTGGACATAAGCGCAGCAGCAGGCGTAAATCTGCCCAGCCTGCTAGCGAGGTCTTGGCTCTTTGGCGAGAGGGTGAGCTTCCGCGTCAAGGAAGGTCGATATGTGAGGGTGCCAGAAGCCTACGAGTGGGTCAGTGGTTGAGTATCTTGTAGCTCCTCTCTCTCCTCCCCAGCAGGCCCTCCATGAAGGCCTTCCTCACCACATATCTTCCTAGCCCTATTGGCATGAAGAAGGTCAGGTAGGCAAAACTGCTGCCAGTGTAGATGAGGAGATCTAGCAGCCCTAGCCTCCTGTCCTCGCTCCTCTCCCCGTCGTTAGCCTTGTAGATGGCATAGTTCAAGTAGATGAGGCTGGCGGCGATGCCGATGGCAGGAATTGCGAGAAGGGACCAGTTGCCGTAGAGGCTCACATATGCCACCAGGAGGAGAAGGGAGAGGAGGCCTGCGTACAGCCCCCCGTATAGCTTTACTGACTTCCAGAACCTCTCCCTTACCCTCCTTGGCAAGTAAGTTGCCACGAGGATCATTTGGGTCAAGAGGAAAGCCATGGCAGCGAGCGCTACGTAAGCCCTCGCCTCCCCAAGGGGGAGCAACATAATGGCTGCGAAGGGGACAGCTGAGACGTAAGCTGTGTAGAAGGGGTCCCGCAAGGAAGTCCAGAGATGCGTGAAGAAGGCTCTGTAAGCGCCGTAGTTCCACATGACCTTTTGCCTGAGCATGGCTCGAGGGTTGCTCACGAACTCTGCGTACATTGAGACCTCGTCAGAGAACTTTATGCCCTTCCCGAGCCTCCTCAGTATGACGCCCATCTCTATGTCGTCTCCCCCGTGCTCGCCGCTGTGAAGCCTCAGCACCTCTGCCAGGCCTTCAGAAAGCCAGAGGAGGGCAGTCCCGTTAACCCAAATGCCTTCCCCCGTCGCCTTCCTGAGGTGGAGGGTCATGACCAGGTGCTCCACGTGTTGAACTCTGTCCAGGAAGTTGGGCTCCCTCAGGTAGTTCTTGAAGTCGTAACTGGGGTTGACCTTCTTCACTCTCTCCCCCAGCTCCCTGAGCTCCTCCCCTAGGGAGTACCTCTCCACCAAGTGCCTCAGCGCATAGATTTGATTCAGCGTCGGGTAGGTCATGACGGGGAAGTCCTCCTCTAGCTGGTCGCAGTGCCTCCTTAAGATCTCGTCAAGCTCCCCCCTCTCCGGCAGGGGGGTCACGTCGTCATCCTGCGTGAAAACGCACCTAGAGCCATAAGTTCTCGCTGCGTGCTCCAGCCCAGCCCTTATCGCGTCCATCTTCCCCCCGTTAGGCTTCCTTAGGACCACTGCAAGGCCCTTCTCCTCAACTAGCCTGAGGGCCTCCTGGGTCTCCCTCCTGGTGGATCCGTCGTCAACCACTATTATGGGGTTCTTGCTGACCTTCCTGAGGTATAGGACTGTTGTGTATATGGTGGCAGGCGTGGTGTTGTAAACAGGAACGATTATGGGAACGACCTGACTCATATCTCCCTGAACCTCACTATTTCGAATCCTTCCGCGTACTCCAGCCCGTTCATGTAGCCGTGATACCTGTTTATCCCTATCACGACCTCCCTCTTCACCCGCGAGCTCTGGGAGCGGTAGAGCTCTAACACCCTCATTTTCTCCCTTATCTCCTCCTTTATGTCTATGAAATAGTTGGGGCTGAAGTGGTTGTAGGTAGAGGGGGACCAGTAGGACAGGATCTGCGCCACCCTCCTCCCGCCCACCCTCGTCGCCTCTGCGAGCGTCTTGTGGTCCTGATGCGCATCGTTCAGGCTGTGAGTGTATATCCTGTCCGGGCGGAACTTTGTGACCAGGTCCTCGATTAGGTCCTTCAGCTCGTTGAACCTCTGGTTAAGGTGGGTGTCGGGGTAATCAAAGATCAGGTAGTCCTTGATTCCCAGATAAGATATCACCTCCTCGAGCTCCCTCACCCTCTCGACGGGCTCCCCCCCTCTCTCCCCGCGAGTGAATATAGTGTAGAGCACTGAGTGGTTCCTCTTCAAATGCTTGATGAGAGTGCCGCCGGCGCCGAGCTCTATGTCGTCTGGGTGCGCGCCAACGAACAATACCCTCACTGATCGTTCCCCTGCCAGGGACAGTCCAAGAGGATATTAAATTAGCTGAAGGTTTCCTACATAGAGCTATATAGTATTACCCCTTTCGCGAAGACTTCAAGAGGACAGCCAGCTCTATGTCTAGGGAGGGGCAATGGAGGTCTTAGAGCTGGCGAGCGAGCTGGTGAGGAACGTAGCTCTCTGCGACAGGTGCATGGGCAGGATGTTCGCCACCCTCAGCCTAGGCCTCTCGAACAAGGAGAGGGGCGTTGCGATCAAGAGGGCGCTCGTCATGGAATACCACCGCCGGATAAGGGAGGGCTCTGAGGGGGCAAAGGAGGAATTCCGCAAGGTGGCTCCCAGGTTAGGCGCAGAGGCAGCTGCTCTCTACCGAGCCCTCTTCGGGGAGGAGCTCTTGCCTGAGCCTTGCGTACTGTGTAACGACAGGCTTGAGGAATTCATAGAGAGGGCTGCTGAGAGGGGGAGGGAGCTCTTGGCTCTTAACAACGCCAGGAGCTTCCTTGTGGGAGTGAGGGTGGCAAAGAGCATAGCAAGGGCAGAGGAGCAGCTCATCTCGCGTTTCTCTATACCCTTCGCTGAGTCCGTCAAGCGGGAGATCAAGAGGGAGGTGGGGAAGAGGATAGCCAAGGAGGGCTTCGAGGTGGACTTCGGGGAGCCCGAGGCCCTCCTCCTCGTTAGGTTCCCCTCTGGAGATGTGAAGATGCAGCTGGCCAGCCTCTTGCTGAAGGGCAGGTACTGGAAGAGGGGTAGGCTCGTGAGCCAGGCCTTCTGGCCCTCCCCCGAGGGGAAGAAGTACTACTCTGTAGAAGAAGCGTGCTGGAGCCTCCTCCAGCTCGCCAGCGGAGGGGACCTCTCTATTCACGCAGCAGGGAGAGAGGACGTTGACGCCAGAATGCTGGGGAGCGGGCGACCGCTAGTGATAGAGATCAAGGAGCCGAAGAACAGAGAGGTCGACGAGGGGGAGGCAGAGAGGGCAGTGAGGGAGGCCTCGGGAGGAGTCGTGGAAGTGAGGCTGAGCGGGAGGGCAAAGAGGAAGCTGGTGAAAGTGTACAAGGAGGAGTCGAAGCTGAGGTCCAAGGTATACAGAGCCCTCGTGCTCGTGGAGGAGGGCGTGAGCGAGGAGGAGCTGTTGAGGCTGGAGGAGCAGCTGAGAGGAACAGTTGTGAGGCAGAGGACCCCCTCGAGAGTTCTTCACAGGAGGAGCGACGTGGAGAGGGCTAAGAGGGTGCTAGGGGTCAAGTGCTCGCTGCTGAACAGGTCCACAGCTGAGTGCCTCATCTGGGCCTCAGGAGGCCTCTATGTGAAGGAGCTAGTGAGCGGGGACGAGGGCAGGACTTCGCCCAGCTTCTCCAGCGTCTTGGGCAAGAGGGCCGAGTGTATAGAGCTGGACGTCCTGCAAGTGGAGATGCCGCCTGGATTAGATTAGGGCCTGGAGCTCCAGCTCCTCCCCCTCCTCGTGGACCCCCCTGCTCAAGACGCCAAAAGCGTTGGCCTTTGCCAGCTCCCCGCAGAGCCCCGTTCCCCACCTGAGTGGGTACGCACTCTCCCCCTCCACCCTGAACAGGAATGCAGAGTCCATCTTGTGCCTCACCTCCGTTCTCCTCCCCAGCCTGGCCTTGAGGAACCTCCTGACCTCTGCCCCCACCATTCGGGAGAGCACGTGGAGGAAGAACTCGTGGTAGACTAGGGCAGCGGCGACGCATTGGGCAGGCAGAGTCACGACAGGCTTCCCGCCCACCACTGCAAGCCCTCCCCTCTTCAGCACGCTGACTGAGACGCCTGCAAAGAGGATTTCTCCTATCCTGCCCAGAGCCCTCTTCACGTTATCGCTCTCTCCAGCTGAGGCGCCGCCTATGGTGAGCAGGGCGCTCAGCTGGGCTATGTTCTCCTCCACTGCCCTCGCTATCTCCTCCTCCCTGTCGCTTACCACGCCTAGGTAGACGGGCTCCAGTCCCCTCATGAGCCCCATGACCATGGGGGAGAGGCTGTCGACCACAGGCTTGCCCGTAGGCATGTCGAACCTGTCCAGCTCCTCCCCCACGTTAAGGACCCCCACTCTGACCTTGAACACCTCTACCTCAGAGATCCCCAGCATGGCGAGGAGGGGGAGCTTGTAGGGAGAGATGACTTCTCCCGTAGATATGACAGTATCGCCGCTCTCTATAACCTCCCCCCTTGGCATCACGTCCTTCCCAGGCCTTAACGGCTCGAGGGGCCTCACGAGACCCCCCTCTACCCTCGTCGCCTCCACTCTAGCCACTGCGTCAGCTCCATGAGGCAGCGGCGCCCCCATGTTCACGTAGTATGCCTCCCCCTCCCCCAGCTCCGGAGGCTCCTCGCCTGGCCTGACCTCCCCCCTAAGCTTTAGGGCAGCATGTGTCTTGAGGTCGGAGGTCCTCAGCGCATACCCGTCCATGGCTGCGAGCGGGAGAGAGGGAATGTCCTTCTGCGCAACTACGCTCCTTGCTGCTATCCTCCAGGCTGCCTCGTAGGCCTTGACCCTCTCTGCAGGCGGGGAGGGGAGCTCCAGCGAGGCTATGATCCCCCTTGCCCTCTCCAGACTGACCAGCCTGTGAAGCTCCAAAGGCTCTCCCGCTCTCTCTGGCTAGAGGAACCTAATACGTTCCTCCAGCACCCTGAGGTCGTATCGAGGGAGGTTGTAGAGGGCGTTGAGGAGCTCTGCCCTGAAGCTCGCAGGGTTCCTCCCTGCCCTTGCCTCTGCTATCTCCCCTGCAAACTTGAACGCTGCAGAGGCCTCTATCGAAGCCCTGAACCTCTCCTGAACTGCCATGAAAGATGCAACGACAGACCCCATCATGCACCCGCTCCCCGTCGTGAACCTGAAGAGCTCAGAGCCTCCGCTGATCGAGGCAAGACTGTCCTTGTAGGCAACGTAATCTGTCTTGCCCGTAGAGACTGCCACCACGTCGTACTCCGCGGAGAACTTGGCCAAGGGCTCGTGGGCCTCTGCTACCTCCGAGTCCACACCTTTCACTGTCCCCCTTAGGCCTGCAAGGGAGAGCATCTCCCCCGCGTTCCCCTTCACCACCCTCACAGCGCCAGTCTCCAAGATCTTGAAGCTCACCTGCGTCCTGAGCCTCGTGGCTCCAGCCCCCACGGGATCTAGGAGGAGGGGCTTGTCGTACTTGCCTGCCAGCTTTGCCAGAGTTATCATCGACTCTACCCAGCGCGTGTCGAGGGTCCCTATGTTGATGTATATGGCTCCCGCGACCGAAGCCAGGTCCTCCAGCTCCTCCACAGCATGAGCCATAATGGGGGAGGCTCCTATGGCCAGGGTCGCGTTGGCAGCATCTGTCATGACCACGTAGTTCATGATGTGGTGCACCAGAGGCCTCCTCTCTCTTATGAGCCTAACGCTCTCCCCCACGTCTACCCTCACTCAGGGCACCAGGAGGAAGGCTCCTCGACACCAAAAAAGTTCTCCATACTAGGCAGGAACAGTAGGCTCCCTCATAGAATAAAAGGCAACCATGAGCAGAACATAGCTAAACACTAGCGCTCCAGAAACGAAAAAGTTCTCTAAGCGGGGACAGCTGGCTGCTGAGCGGGGGGCTGGGGAGCAGGAGCGGGCTCCTTCAGCATGTAGAAGGCGACGAGGAGCAGAATATAGCTGATCAGTATCGCCAATCCTCCCAGGAAGATGAACAAGATGCCTATCAGAACGATCGCCAGTACTGCTCCGATCACGAACAGCGCCATCCCCCCCAGAGCTGAGAGCCCTGCGAGCCTGAAGAAGCCCACGCCTGAGCTGGCAGAGAGCGCAGACATGGACCTATAGTAGAAGAAGAAGGAAACAAGGAAGAGCAGCCCTGCGACGAGCGCGAAGATAATGAAGAGAACGAAATGTAGGATGCCAGCAGCTAACATCGCCATTCCAAACTGCTGGAGAGCTACAGGATCGCTTAGGTCGGGAGGAACTGTTCCTGCTGGTGGTACCAGAGCGTACAGCAACCTAAATAGCACGAAGAAGATAAGGGACAATGTTATGGTGGCGACGAGCCCTATAGCCAGAGAGTAAACGTAGTTCCAAAAGATGGGGGGGTTAGAGTAGTACTTGGAGAAGTAGTAGAGGGATAGGAGGAGCAAGATTAGCCCTACTATGCCTAATATGCCTATGAAGGGGATGAGGAAGCTAAGCAGAAAGATCGCAACTCCTGCCATGCCGAAGAGCCTAGCGCGGGCGAAGTCCATCTCTATTGGCCCTACCTGTACCTTCACAGGCGTCACCTCTTCTTGAACGGCTGGGAGACCTAATAAGTCTATCAGCAAATCTATATTCAGATATTATATACCCGCCTCCCTTCTCTGCTCCACTATTATCCTACTTCTTATAGCATATGTAAATATATAAATCCCAACTCTTTCTATAAGGACGGTGCACAAGTTGAGCGTGCATATAGATCCCTATGAGGAGGCTAAGAAGCAGCTCAGACAAACTATCGAGCTCCTCGGTCTTGGGGAAGACGTATACGAGGCCCTCGCGGTTCCGGAGAGGCTAGTGCAGGTAAGGATACCTGTCAGGATGGACGACGGGAGCGTCAAGACCTTCCTTGGCTGGCGGAGCCAGCACAACAGCGCGCTTGGCCCTTACAAGGGTGGCATAAGGTACCACCCTGACACGAATGCCCATGAGGTCATTGCCCTGAGCATGTGGATGACCTGGAAGTGCAGCCTTGCAGGCCTGCCCTACGGAGGCGGGAAAGGAGGGGTGAGGGTAGATCCCAAGAAGTTGAGCGCGAAGGAGCTAGAGAGGTTGAGCAGAGGTTACTTCGCTGCCATATCAGACATAGTGGGGGAGGACCTGGACATACCTGCCCCTGACGTCTACACTAACCCACAGGTCATGGCCTGGTACGTGGACGAGTTCTCCAAGATCAAGCGCGGTTTCTACATCGGCGTGGTCACAGGCAAGCCAGTGGAGCTAGGAGGCCTCATGACTAGGGTGATCTCCACCGGCCTCGGCACTGCGATCACTGCTGCAGAAGCAGCAAAGAGGGTGCTTGGCGGAATTGCAGGGAGGACTGTGGCAGTCCAGGGCTTCGGCAACGTAGGTTACTATGCATCCCTCTTCCTCGAGGAGATGGGAGCAAGGGTCGTGGCAGTGAGCGACAGCAAAGGAGGTATATTCAACCCTGACGGCCTCCACATACCCGACGTGATAGAGTTCAAGAACAAGACTGGGTCTGTGGTGAACTACCCCAAGGCGCAGAGGCACGTATCTAACGAGGAGATCTTGGAGCTGAAGGTGGACGTGCTGGTTCCCTCTGCAATCGAGAACGTCATAACTGAGAGCAATGCGAGGAACATCAAGGCAAAGGTTATCTCGGAGGGCGCCAACGGCCCCACCACTGTGGAGGCAGAGAAGATGCTCACAGAGATGGGGGTGGTGATAGTGCCAGACATCCTGGCTAACGCAGGAGGGGTCATAATGAGCCACATCGAGTGGGTTAACAACAGGATGGGCGGCTGGATAACAGAAGAGGAGGCAAGGAGGAAGCTCGAGGAGAGGATGATGAACTCCTTCAACAACGTCTGGAAGTTCTGGGAGAGCAAGCTGGACCAGAGGAAGCACAACCTCCGCGCTGCTGCCTACGCTGTGGCAGTGGACAGAGTAGTCAAGGCCATGAAG
The DNA here is from genome assembly GCA_039630105.1 of Acidilobaceae archaeon. Lineage (GTDB taxonomy): Archaea > Thermoproteota > Thermoprotei_A > Sulfolobales > Acidilobaceae > DSZV01. The sequence goes on along the minus strand of JBCNVO010000027.1, from coordinate 1,054 downwards.
CTCAAGGGCGTCCTCTAAGCCCTACCCAATTTTTCTGTAAATTGACCAAGCTGCATCTCTGAACAGGTTAGGCAAGCTGTATATCCCGAGGGTGGGCAAGACCCTCCCTTTCCTCATAGCTTCCAGCACGTCCTCTGGGTCAGCGCTCCTTGCGTACACTAGCGAGGGGGCTGTGCCCACAGCAGAGGGGACGTGAGCGTCGCTCCCCGAGATGCCGGGCTTGCCGAGCCTCCTCGCTGCCCTGAAGGCTAGCAGGTTGAACATGACCATGCTCCTCCCGTTCCAGACCTCCACCATGTCGAAGATGTGGGGCGCCTCGAAGAGCCTGCCCTTCACCCCTGGCATGAAGGGGTGGAAGGGATGTGGCGCTGCCATGAGGCAGTTGTGGGCAGTAGCAAGATCTCTCAGCTCGAAAGGGTCTCTGGGCAGGGGCTCTGGGAGGGGGGCTGTGCAGTACACGAGAATGTCCCCCCAGCTAGTGTAGGCCTCTGTGGCAAAGACTATCGAGACGGGAGAGCTGACGAGCTTGGCATACTTGTGTGTCATCACAGAGCCCCTGAAGCTGCCGTGATCTGTCACTGCCAAGACGTCGATCCTCTTTCTCTCTGCAGTCTTCAGGAGGACTTCGGGGCTCGCAGAGCCGTCGCTCGCGTACGTGTGACAATGCGTCTCCATCCTCAGCTCCATTTCCTCCCCCGCCCTCTCTTTCTTCCACTCTTAAATCATAGCACCGTTGTTTCCAATGGAAACGCTACGTTGAGAGAAGGAGGCCAGGTAATCTAAAGGATCTAGCTCCTCGCCTCAAGGGGCGACCAACGTGACCTCTCCCGCAGACATCCCCTTCGGCAGGGGAGAAGAGTTAGCTCTCCTCATAGAGTCGACTCTGCTGGACCCTAGAGCGAGCTATAGGTCCTTCGAGGCCCTGCTCCGCGAAGCCCGCGACTATGGCTTCAGGTGCATAGTTGTGCCAAGCTCAGTGGTGCCAAGGCTCTCCCGATCGGCAAGGGAGGCTGAAGTGAAGCTGTGCAATGTCATTGGCTTCCCCTCAGGCCTC
>JBCNVO010000026.1:0-14242 GCA_039630105.1 Acidilobaceae archaeon | reverse complement strand
TCCCCTGACGGGCTTCGCCACGATCTGCTCAGAGCCCAGATCCTGTGGCCTGGTAGAGTATTGGGGCACGATCTCAGGTATGAGGCCTGCCAGCGTCTCGTACGTTAAGTACTTGTTGAGGCAGACCGTTACTGTGGAGGGGGGATGCATGACGTACTTCTCCCCCAGCTCCCTCCCCGAAAGGGCCTCGATCTCTTCGTCCACCGTTACGATTACTAGGTCCGCCCCCTCCTTCGCCGCTATCCCCTCGAGCTCCTCGGCGAAGCGGGGCTCGTGAGCCGGGTGGATAACGTAGCTCGCGTCCGCTAGGGCGAAGCCCTCTGAATATGGGCTGGCGTCAGCTGCTACCACCCTGAATCCGTCTCTCTTCAGCAGCTTGACCACGTTGATCCCAGCAGGTCCTCCCGCACCGGTTACGAGAACCGTTGCCCTCTTCACGTTACATCACAGGAAGTCCCTGAGCTCCTTTAGGCTCTCCACCGTCACCTTGGGTCTCATCTCGTAGAGCACTGCCTCGTCGGGATACCTCGCGTATATACCCCGCCTCAGCCTGACCGTGAAGATGCCGAGCCTGTTGGGAGCTAAGAAGTCCTTGAAGGGGTTGTCGGCCACGTACGCAGTCTCCTTCGCCTCCCTCCCCGCAAGGAGGTGAAGGAAGGGGAGGGGCGAGGGCTTCCTGTGGATCCTGCCGAACCTCTCGTCTATGACGATGACTTCGCTGAAGAACCCCTCTAGGCCCAGGGACCTGAGCTTCCTCCGCTGGAGCTCCGGCCTGCCCTCGGTGAGGAGGACCAGCTCGTACTTCTTGCCCAGCTCCCTCAGGACCTCCTCTGCGTCCTCGTAAGGTCTGGCGTTCTCGCCGCTACCGTAGTAGAGCTCCAGCACTCTCCCCATCTCCTCCTTAGGGGCGCCGAGCCTCTCGAGCAGAGCGTCGAACATGGGGTAGGTTCTGTCGTGGCTCTCGTATATCTCCATGAGAAGCCTGAAGACCTCCTCCCTGCCGTACTTCTTACCCAAGTGCTCAGAGATCTTGAGGAAGGCCTCATGCAGGAACAGCCACTCGTCGTACAGAGTGTTGTCGAGATCGAAGACTACGGTTCTCACTCTCTCACCCCTATTGATCTAGCGTCGCATCTCAAGGTTTAATAGGACAGGAGCCTCCCGCTCCTGGGGTGCTCTGAGATGGTCAAAGCCCCTCGGGGCTTCAGGAACAGGACTCGGAAGCTGCTGAGGAAGGACGTGAGGAGCAGGGGCGCGATACCGAAGCTGAGCGTCCTCCTCCGCGAGTACTCCGAGGGGGACAAGGTGGCGATAAAGGTAGACCCGAGCTTCCACAGCGGCATGCCCCACCGCAGATACCAAGGCCTCACGGGAGTGGTGATAGGCAAGAGGGGAGAGGCGTACGAGGTGGAGGTCTACCTGGGGGACAAGAAGAAGACCTTGTTCGTCCCGCCCCTCCACCTGAGGCCGCTGAAGGGTTAGCGTCGGGGAGGCTTCTTGAGGAGAAAAGTCGTCTCCAAGAGGTACCTCACTGTCTACGAGGCGAGAGCAGTCCTCGAGAAGCGGATGCAGGGCAAGGTGAGGGAGCTCCAGGAGAGGGTGTGGGAGTACCTCTCCCTCTACCCCTCCCTCGATCTGGAGAGGGTGAGGGAGGCACTGGAGAGGCTGAGGGAGCTAGGGGTCTCCGAGGAGGTGGCGGTTAACTTGCTGAACCTCTGCCCGGAGAGGGAGGAGGAGGTGAAGCTGGTCATCTCTGTCCAGAAGGACATAAGCTTCGAGGAGAACGTCATAGAGGCCATAATGTCCGCAGTGAAGCACGCCTGTGGCACGGAACAGAAGATATAAGCATGCTCAATTACTTTTACGAGGAGTTAACGGTGGCTGTCCGAATTGGATGAGCAGGAGGCTCGTAGGGGGAGTACAAAGGGTCAACACCCGGCTGCCCTGGAGGTAGAGGCAGTCACTCTAGATTACATTCCGCAGGGCCTGTACAACGACCAGCACAGGGAGCACAGGGACAGGCCCGTCGCTCAAGCCGTGGGGGTGAGGAGGTTCACGTTTGTGGACGGCATACCTCTGGCGGACGTGGAGCCCCTCCAGCGGGTGACCTTGGCGAGGAGCGTGGTGCGCACCATAGTCCTCCCGGACGCGAGGGGGCAGAGGATCAGGAGGCAGACGGTTCTCCTGGCCTGCTTGCCCGGGCCGGAGAGGCTCATCTACTGCTACTCCCTGACCCCCCTGGACAGGGCTGGGGGCGAGGCGCTCGCCGCCACCATACAGGAGGAGGGAGGGTGGGCCCTCATAGTGGACTCGCCCGCCGAGCTATCGAAGATCGCGCAGGAGAAAGGCCTCTCCCCCACTCTCCTCGTAGTTCCCTACACCCCCCTCAAGTACGGGGAGCTGACGGACATAGCCAAGAACAACCTGCTGGAAGCCCTCAAGACCATTATAGCTGCGGAGGAGAGGTTCTACGTGGAGTTCTTCAACGTGGCGGATGCAATAAACATCAGACTTCACGTGCTGGAGCTCTTCAAGGGGGTGGGGAAGAAGACCCTCGCGAACTTCATTGACAAGAGGAAGCAGAAGCCCTTCGAGAACTTCGAGGAGGTCAAGAGGGTGCTGAAGATAGACCCCCTCCAGTCCCTGGCGGAGAAGATAGCGGAGGAGTTGCGGGGAGAGGCGAAGTACTGCCTCTTCGTGGACCCCGAAACCCAGGAGACCCCCTATCTGGGCTACCTGGACAAGATGAGGAGGTCGTATTACTCGAAGAGGAGGGCGCAGTGAGCTTTCCCTCCTGAGGCTCCCACGAGGAGATCTCTGCTCCGCTGGACCCTGCTGCGCATGAGAGAGCTGGGCATTAGGCCCAGGGACAGGCTGGGCCAGCACTTCCTAGTGGACCCGAGGGGCGTTCACCTCTTCCTCTCCCGCCTCCCCTACGAGGAGGCGCTCGAGATAGGCCCCGGCTTGGGCTCACTCACCTACTACGCCTCCCAAAAGCTCCCGAGGGTTGTGGCAGTGGAGCTGGACAGGAGGCTCTGTACAGCCCTCGCCCTCAGCTCCCCTCCTAACGTGCAGCTGGTGAACGCGGAGGGGCTCTCCCTCCTCCTCTCTGCGCGCCTTGGACTGGTGTTCTCAAACACTCCCTACAATTTGTCGAGCGCGATAGTGGCTGCGGGGGCAAGGAACAACAGCGTGAGGAAAATGCTGCTCGGCGTCCAGAAGGAGGTGGCTGAGAGGATGCTGGCGAGGGAGGGGGAGGAGCAGTACGGGAGGCTCACCCTTCTCGTCAAGAGGTACTTCTCCGCTAGGCTAGTGGGAACGATGGAGAGGGACATGTTCTACCCCATGCCGAAGGTGAGGGGGGCGGTGGTGGAGCTGGAGCGCAGGAGGGAGTGGGAGAGGGGCGACGAGACCTTCGAGGAGGTGACCAGGTGCCTCTTCTCCGGTCGCAACAAGAGGGCAGGCAAGATGGTCAAGGCCTGTATTGGGAAGGAGGTGGAGCTGGGGGATAAGAGGGTGGAGGAGCTCACCCCGGAGGAGGTGGAGAGGGTCGTTCAAGCGTATCGAGACAGCGGCGGGGGAGATGAGCCTTGAGCTCCACCCCTGCGTGTACGAGCCGGCGGAGGACACGCTTCTCGCCATAGAGGCGGTGCGGAAGCTCAAGGAAATGGACAAGAGCTACGAGAGGGTGGCAGAGGTGGGCACGGGCTCGGGCGCGATAGCGCTCGCTCTGTACAGGACCCTCAGGCCCGCGGTCCTGCTCGCCACCGACATCTCCCCCTACGCGGTGAGCGTGGCGAGGCGGAACCTCCCCCCCGAGGTCCACGTTGCCAGGTGCCATGGACTCTGCTCCCCCGGACCTTGGGACCTGGTCGTGATGAACCCTCCCTACCTGCCGGTGGGGAGGGAGGAGGACAGGTGCGAGGGGTGGCTCAGCGCAGCCTGGGCGGGGGAGGGCGTCATGGAGGAGCTGGTGAGGGAGGCCCTCTCCTCCTCTAAGGAACTCTTGCTGGTCTACTCCTCCCTCTCCCCCTTCAAGCCCTCGGGGCTGAAGGGCATAAGGCTCGGGAGCGAGAGGTATTTCTTCGAGGAGCTGGTGGTGGAGCTGCTGTGGAGAGGCTGAGGCTGGTGCTTGTGGGCACGGAGGGAGCCATAAACCTCGGCATGATAGCGAGGCTGGCGGAGAACTTCGACGTGGAGGAGCTCTACCTCGTGAAGCCCGTCGCGGACCTGGGGGAGGCAGAGGAGTTCGCCGCCAGGTCGGCGGAGAGGCTGAGGAGGGCTGAGAAGAGGGAGAGGCTGGAGGAGGCGCTGGAGGGGATCTCCGCCTCTCTCTGCACCTCCTCCCTCGCGTCGGCTGGGGACGTGCTGAGGAGCGCCGTCTCCCCCTCTGAGGCGGCAGCGCTGGCCCGGGACCTGCCTGGCGCTGTAGCTCTCGTCATGGGGAGGGAGAGCGTGGGGCTCACGAGGGAGGAGCTGAGGCTGTGCACCCTGCTGGTGACCATAGGAGCGAGCCCCCGCTACCCCGTGCTCAACCTCAGCAACGCCACCGCCATAATGCTCTACGAGCTGTTCAAGGCGAGGGGCACCCCTCACCACGAGAGGTCTGCCCCGGACCCGAAGACGGTGGAGCTGGTGGAGAGGCACGCGAGGGGCATGGCCCAGCTCCTGATCGCTGATCCCAGGAGGGCGGAGGAGGTGGCGATAAGCTTCAGGAGGCTGGCGGCGAAGAACCTAGTGGAGCGGGTGGAGCTGGAGAACGTCCTCCTTCTCCTCTCGAGGGCCCACAGGGCTCTCTCACGGCTCAAGGAACGTATATAAGCCCAGCGGACCCTTAGCCGTTAGGGATGTATTTGGACCTGGAGCTCATCAGGCCAGAGTGGAAGAAGTTCAAGTACAGGGGGAGGACGCTGGAGGAGCTGCTGAAAATGCAGCCCCAGGAGCTGGCAAAGCTCCTCCCAGCTAGGCAGAGGAGGAGCATACTGAGGGGCTTCACTCCGCAGCAGAAGAGGCTGCTGGCTAGGGTAAAGAAGTTCAGGAGGCTCATAGCAGAGGGCTCCCTCGACAAGATCCCCACCATGAAGACTCACGTGAGGGACATGATAGTGCTCCCTGAAATGGTGGGGTTCACGATCTCTGTTTACAACGGCAAGGAGTACGTACCAGTTAAGATCGCGCCTGAAATGATAGGACACTACCTGGGGGAGCTAGCCCCTGCCACGAAGACTGTGCAGCACGGCGAGCCAGGGCTGAAGGCTACTAAGAGCAGCCTCCATGTAGGAGGACAGAAGTGAGGTGCCCTAAGTGCCAGAGTGGAGCTACAGCGTGCAGTTCGCTGACGAGAGCAAGATAGCAAAGGCCATGAGGTGGGACGTGAGGGTCCACCCGAAGGTGATGAGGGAGGTCTGTGCAGTCATCAGGGGGATGAGGGTAAGCGAAGCTAAGCAGTTCCTGGAGAGGGTGATGAGGAAGGAGGAGGCAGTTCCCTTCAGGCGAGCTCACGGGAAGGTACCCCACAGGAAGGGGCCTGGCAGAGAAGTGGGGGCTGCCTGTTGGGAGTGACCCGTGAAGGCTGCGAGGGAGATGCTGAAAGTTTTGCTGTTGCTGAGAACAATGGCAGGTGAGGGGTTAGAGCTGGAGAGGCTCAAGGTGATACACACCTCTGTCCACAAGGGGATGACCATGAAAAGGTATATGCCGAGGGCCTTCGGGAGGGCCACTCCCAGCTTCAGGGTTACGAGCCACGTGGAAATAATAGTGGCAGAGGTGTGAACATGAGCTACAAGGTCAAGAAGTACTTCCTGGACCAGGCCCTCCTTAGGGTAAAGCTGGACGAGTTCATGGCCCAGAACTTCTACGAGGCAGGCTACAGCAACGTGAGCGTGACTAAGACAGGCCTGGGAACCAGGGTTCACATCTTTGCAGAGAGGCCAGGCCTGATCATAGGGAGGAGAGGCGCCACCGTAAGGGAGCTCCAGAGGGCCCTCTCGAGCGTGTTCAACCTAGAGAACCCCCAGATCACAGTAGGCCCTCCTGAGAGCGCAGAGCTCGACGCCAGGGTGCACGCCTTCAGGATAGCCAAGCTTCTGGAGCGAGGCTATCATTTCAGGAGGGTCGCCTTCGCAACCTTGAGGAGGATCATGGCAAACGGGGCCCTGGGGGCAGAGATCACGATAAGCGGCAAGATAGTGGCAGAGAGGGCCAAGTTCGAGAAGTACAAGGAGGGCAAGGTGTACAAGGCTGGCCATGTGGTGGACGAGCTGGTGGACAAGGCAGTCTCATACGCAAGGCTCCCCAAGGGCATCATAGGGGTGGAGGTCATAATAACGAGGCCTGGCACCCCCCCTGACCACGTCAGGATAAAGGAGGCAGGGGAGGTGCAGGAGTTCGTGAACAAGATGAGGGAGGAGGTGAAGGCAAAGGGCCTCCCTGTGGCTGAAATGGAGGAGATAGAGGAGGTGATAATGGAGGAAGAGGAGGAGCCTGTGAGCCTGGAGGAGCTGGAGGAGGTGGAGAGGGGTGGCCCCGAAACATAAACTCAGGGCTAAGGACATAAGGAACTTGAAGGAGGAGCAGATAGAGAAGAACCTTCAGGAGTTCAGGCAGGAGCTCCTCTCGCTGAGGCACAAGGCAGAGATGGGCACCCTTACCAACCCAGGGAGGCTGAGGGAGCTGAGGAGGAACATTGCAAGGATCTTGACAATAAAGGGGGAGCAGAGGGGTGGAGCTGAGGGCCAGTAACATACTGTGCCACGAGATCTTAGGTCTAAGGGCTAGAGTTGAGGATTACCCCGATCCCTCTCTTCTCGGTGTAGAGGGGAGGGTGACTTGGGAAACAGCTAGGAGCGTGGAGCTAGAGCTGCCGAGGGGGAGGGTCAAGTTACTTAAGGTGGGGCTCACTCTCTCCCTCCTCGTGAAAGGCGAGTGGGTAAAGGTGAGGGGAGAGGAGCTGGAGGACCCAAGGGAGAGGGCAAAGAAGGTAATGTGGGGTGAGTGCAGTGCCCGCGCCTAGCCAGCTGAAGGAGCTCAGGATACCAGGGGTTAACCCCCCTAAGGAGAGGTGCGACGACCCGAACTGCCCATGGCACGGGTCTTTGAGGGTCAGAGGAATGCTGCTGGAAGGCGTAGTCCTAAAGTTCAAGGCCCAGAAGATGGCTGTCATAGGCCACGAGTACCTGCGCTACGACGACAAGTACAAGAGGTACGAGAGGAGGAGGAAGAAGATCCACGCAAGGGTCCCGCCGTGCGCGAAGGTGGAGGTAGGGCAGAGGGTGGTCATAGGGGAGACGAGGCCTCTGGCTAAGACAGTGAGGTTCGTTGTGCTTGGGGTGAAGGCAGGGTGAAGAGGAAGTACGAACTTACCTCTGCGAGGCCTAAAATCAATGCTGGGCTCCAGGCAGGGAGTTACGTCAGCGTTGCAGACAACAGCGGGGCAAAGGAGGTCATGGTAGTGAACGTCCCCCTGGTGAAGACTAGGCTCAGGAGGGTGCCCTACGCTGGCGTTGGGGATCTGGTCGTTGCCTCAGTGAAGAAGGGGAGCCCCCAGCTGAGGAGGCAGATCGTTTATGCAGTAGTAGTTAGGCAGAGGAGGCCTTTCAGGAGGCCTGACGGGACCTGGGTCTCCTTCGAGGACAACGCAGTTGTTCTGATCAACCCTGACGGCACGCCCAGGGGGAGCGAGGTCAGGGGGCCCATAGCGAGGGAGGCGGCAGAAAGGTGGCCAAAGGTTGCCAAGCTCGCCACCATTATAGTGTGAGGTGATGTAGGTGAGCTCCCAGCCCAGGAAGGTGAGGGCAGCCCTTCGCAAGGCGCCTCTTCACAGGAGGCAGAGGCTCATGACAGCGCCCCTTAGCCCAGAGCTGAGGGAGAAGATCGGCCTAAAGAGGCTGCCAGTGAGGAAGGGCGACAAGGTGAGGATAGTGAGGGGTAACTTTGCAGGACAGGAGGGGGCTGTGGTCAGGGTGAACCTGAAGAGGGGCAGGATTTTTGTGGACGGGGTCACGAGGAAGAGGCTAGATGGGACCCCAAGGTTCGTCCCCATTCACCCCTCAAAGGTGGTCATAGTGTCCCTCGACCTGAAGGACGAGTGGAGGAAGGAGACAATAGAGAGGAGGGCAGGAGTGGTGGAGGAGGTGAAGGAGGCTCCACAGGAAGCTCAAAAGGAGGTGAGGGAGAGTGGGCAAGCTGGGTGAGAGCAAGCACCTCAAGGCTCTGGTAGCTCCGCCCTTCTGGCCTGTCCACAGAAAGGAGTACGCCTGGACGGTGAAGCCGAGGGCAGGGCCTCACAGCAAGAGTTCTAGCCTGCCCCTACTCCTCGTGGTGAGGGACGTGCTGAAGTACGCTAAGACGGCAAGGGAGGCGAGGAAACTCATTGCAGAGGGGGACTTCAAGGTAGACGGCGTGGTCAGGAGAGATCCTAAGTTCCCCCTTGGCTTCATGGACGTGCTAGAGGTGAGGGGGAGCGGAGAGGCGTTCAGAGTGCTGCCCTACCCTACGGCCTTCTTCAAGCTCCATCCCATTCCGCCTGGCGAGGTCGACCTGAAGCCTCTCAGGATAGAGAACAAGACCACTGTGGAGGGAGGCCACGTACAGCTCAACCTCTACGGCGGGAGGAACGTGCTTGTGAGGGTGAAGGACCCAAGGAAGCCAGAGGAGGACATATACTCCACGTGGGGCACAGTGCTCCTCTCGCTGAAGGACTCGAGCATTTTACGCTACGTGCCCTTCGGCGAGGGGAAGCTGGCAATAGTGATGGGAGGGAGGGCAGTGGGGAGAGTAGGGAGGATAAAGTCTGTCACAAAGGGCTGGAGAAAGGAGACCACTATCGTCACGCTTGAGGACGCCAGGAGGAACGTGTTCCAGACCAGCTTGAACTACATATTTATCCTAGGGGAGGAGAGGCCTCTCGTCTCCCTGCCGGAGGGGGCTTGGAAGTGAGCGAGCTGGCAGAGCAGATAGTCAGATCATGGGAGGAGAACCCCATGAGGAAGCCCAGGATAACTAAGGTAACTCTGAACATAGGGGTGGGGCAGAGTGGGGAGAAGCTCGCAAAGGCAATGAAAGTGCTTGAGACCATTACTGGCAGGAAGCCTGCGCCCAGGAGGGCCAAGAAGACAGAGAGGGCCTTTGGCTTCAAGAAGGGGGAGGCGATAGGGGCTGTTGTGACGCTCAGGGGCGAAGAGGCTGCAGCTACCCTCAAGAGACTGCTTGAGGCAGTTAGCTTCAGGGTAAAGGCTAGCAGCATTGACGCCCACGGCAACGTCTGCTTCGGCATCCCAGAGCACATCCAGATCCCTGGGATTCGATACGATCCTGCCATAGGCATATTCGGGCTCGACGTGTGCATTACCATCCAGAGGCCTGGCCACAGGGTCGTGGAGAGAAGGAGGGCTAAGGGCAGGATACCGAGGAGGCACAGGGTCACGAGGGAGGAGTCCATGATCCTCCTCTCCCAGGCTTTCGGGGTGAACTTCGTCTAGGTGGTGTTTATGGGCAAGTTCAAGCCTATGAAGCCCAAGAAGATGGGGATGGGTGCTCAGGTCTGCCAGCGGTGTGGGAGTAGGGACGCAGTGATCCAGAAGTACGACATCTACCTCTGCAGGCAGTGCTTCAGGGAGATCGCGTATGCTATCGGTTTCAGGAAGAGGGGCTGAGGGATGGTCACCCTAGATCCTCTGGCTAACGCTCTCTCCACGATAAGGAACTCTGAGGCAAGGGGGAGGAGCGAGGCCATCATATCTCCCGCCTCAAAACTCGTGGCACAGGTGCTTGCAGTAATGAAGAACGAGGGCTACATAGGGGATTTCGAGTACGTGGACGACGGGAGGTGGGGCAAGTTCAGAGTACAGCTGCTCGGTAGGATAAACGACTGTGGGGCTGTGAAGCCCCGCGTCTCAGTGAAGTACAGGGAGCTTGTCAAGCTGCCAGAGCACATGAGGAAGTACCTGGCGAGCAAGGACATAGGAATCCTGATCCTCTCGACAGACAAAGGCGTAATGACCCACCTGGAGGCCATCGAGAAGAAGACTGGAGGAGTCCTCATAGCTTACGTGTACTAATATATAAACTTTTCTCTCATCAACCCTAGGTTATCACCTTATTAACTCGGACTGACGTTAGTAAGGGTTGGCGGACGCGCTGCGCAAGACATCTGCGCAGGCGCGCTGCGCCCTGCCTGGAGTGGGGATAGAAGAAGACCACACAGGAAATGGGCGCAGTAGGGCTATGGAGCCCAAAGCCCGAGGCCATACACCCGAGGGCGACCCCCGAGGGCTGGAAGGCCTCGAGCCTTGAGCCCCATAACCCTATTGCCTCCATTTCCTATGTGGTCTTCTTCTATCCCCACTTCACGGGGCCCCGAGGCCAGGACGCAGCGCGTTTCATGAAATGCCTTGCGCAGCGCGTCCGCCACCTTCTTTTACCAGAACTGGAGAACTAGCAGCGATAGCGCGAAGTGAACTGCCAGCGAGACGAGCGTGAAGGGCACAGTGATCCTCATCCACTCCCTCCAGCTCACCCTCCCCTTCTCCTTCTCTGCTAGGAGCAGGGAGAGGTAGAGGGCAGGAGCTCCGGTAATAGTGGCGTTGCTCCCCAGCGTCCCTGCCCAGACTATGGCCCAGTAGAAAGGCCAGGGATCGAGCGCAAACCCTTGAGCAGCCTCCTTCACTGTCACTAGCGCTACCAGTATCACAGCGTCGTGCTCCACAAAGGAGGAGATGGTTGCTGTGAGCCAATACACTGCGCCGAAGGAGAGGACGGGCTCTGCGAGGAGGGAGGAGTGGATGAGCTCGGAGAAGCTCTCTATGACGCCCCCCTTCTTAAGCCCCCCTACGAGGCCGAAGAGAGTTGCGTAGAACAGGAAGACCCTCCACTCCATATCCCTCAGCACGTCCTCGAAGGAGGGGACCTCCCTCTTCCCGTAGGTCCTTATGGTCTCGAGGAGGGTAGCAACGCCTATCGCCACGGAGACTGCAATCGCGCCCAGCTCCACGCCGAGCAGAGGCCTGGCTGACGCGAGGAGGACAAAGAGGGCAAAGCCCCCTACTGTCACAGAGGCTGTGAGCGTGTCGAAGCCCTTCGGTCTCCCCACCTCCACGCTCGCCTGCCTCCCGCTGAACCAGGGCCTGTAGAACAGGGCCAGCGTGATCAGGAAAGACAAGGTGAGCAGGAAGAGGCTGCCCGGCGTGTTACGGAACCATATGAAGTCGAGGAACTCTGCCCCAGCCACGCTGTGGAGCAGCTGGGGCGGGAGGTCGCCCAAGAGGAGCCCTGTGCCCATGTAGTTGGCTGCAAGCCCCACTATCATAGATGCAGTGAGGGGATCCCTCCCTGCCGTCACGGCTGCCCTCACAGCGAGGCTTCCGAAGAGGAGGATCACGAGCACGTTGTCCACGAAGAGGGTGGTGAAGGAGGCTATGAGCGCCAGAGAGAGGAGGAAGGCTGCGTAGGAGCGGGTTCTCCTGGCAGCCTCGTAGACTATGTACTCTGGCAGCTGCGACTTGGAGAGGTAGCCCGAGAGGATCCACATGCCAAGCAAGATCATCATGACGTTCCAGTCCACTGCCTTGAAGGCGTCAACGAAGGAGTAGCTAGCTGAGAACAGTACCATGAGGATGAGCCCTGCGAATGCCACCAGCGACCTCTCCAAGGGGAGGAATATGATGGCGAGTATTGCTAGGAGGAACACGAGCAGAGCCTGAGCGTCCACCCGCGACACCGCCGCCTTCAGGAGAACCTCCTGTCCTTAAGGGCTTATCCTGTTGCCCTCAGCAGTGGCCAAGGGAGAAGCAGCCGACAGCAAGTTGGCCCAGGGCTATGGAGCCATCGTTGGGGGGCACTCCTCTGGGGAGAAGGACCTTGACGTCCTCCTGGGCCAGCGCTTCCCTTATGCCCCTCATTATGTGAGCGTTAACAGAAGCACCGCCGCTGACCAGCACTAGATCCACTCTCACTCCCCTCCTCCCCTTGAGGGCCCTGAGGGCTACCTTCCCGAGGGCCTGGCCAACGGCCCTCTGGACAGTGATCGCTATGTCGTTCTGCGCTCCCTCTCCATATATGGCGAGGTCGAGGAGAGGCCTGACGCTGACCCTTACCACCTCGCTGCCGTGTAGTTCGGCCTCTGCCTCCAGCATCCTCCCGCCTCTTGCCGCTGCCTCTAGCAGCATAGGAGGCTCCCCCTCGTACGTCCTCACTCTGCATATGCCCAGCAGCGCAGCAAAGGCGTCCAGGACCCTCCCCAGACTGCTCGTCTCCACGCCCTTTCCCCTCCTGGCCAGCTCGTAAGTTATCTCTGCCTCCCTGCGGCCATGTGGGAGGGACCTCGTCAGGCTCCTCCTCTCCAAGAGTTCCATGACCTCGCTCTCTGAGTAGCCGAAGGAGGCGAGCAAGGCGACGAGAGGTTTCGCAGGATAGTAAGCAGCGCTGTCCCCGCCTGGGAGGGCGAAAGGCCTCATACTCCCTACCCTCTCGAACCTCTCGTAGCTGCTGAGCAAGACCTCGCCCCCCCAGATGCTCCCCCCGGGGCCAAAGCCTGTCCCATCGATGGTAACGGAAGCTACCCTCTCCTCAGGCCTCAGCTCTGCGTCTATCATGGCAGCTGCAGCGTGAGCATGGTGATGCTGCACCTCGATCAACTCTGCGCCCAACTCCTCAGCCAGCCTCTCTGCCACAGCCCTATTGTGATACCGTGGGTGCATGTCGCGGGCAACAAAGGAGGGCTTCAGCCCATATGTAGCTATGAGCCACCTCACCTCCCTCTCCAGCTCCTCTAGCGTGGCAGGCTCGTCCACGTCGCCTATGTACGGAGTTAGGACAGCCTTCCTCTCGAAAGCTATGCCCCCTGCTGTCTGAAGCTCTGCGCCCACTGCAGCTGCATCCGGCATAGGGAAAGGCAGCTCTATCCAGGCAGGGGAGTAGCCTCTCCCTCTCCTGAGGAGCACTGGCTCCCCGTCGGTGAACCTCACCACGTCGTCGTCGAACTCATGTGCGGCATCCTGGTTGCTCGTGTCCATCACGAAGTCCACGGCATCTCCGAGCTCCCGGAGGCACGGACTCGAGATTCGTGCACATGGTCCTCCCGTGACTGTTGGTGCTAGTCATGATCAGGGTGTCCGGTAGTTCCCGGAGCAGCAGGAGGTGAAAGCCCGTGTAGGGCAACATGATCCCAGATTAGAAAGGCCTGGTGCCACCAGTTCTGAAACAGGGACCCCCTCTTGGGGAGCAGCAGGATGGGCCCTGTGGCTAGGTCAAGAGTTCCTGAGTGCCAGGGGCAGCTCTACGAGCCTCGAGTACGATCTCCCAGGTCCGGCCAGTTGCAGCCAAGGGCTTCCTGAGCCTCCTCACCACCTCGTCAGAGGTGAGGGCTGCTATGTGGTATCCCCCTACTCCCTTTACTGCCAGGATCTTCCCGTCCTCTATTGCCCTAGCAGCAAACTCCACCGCATCTGGAACTGCTAACCTCTTGCCAGAGGGAGAGGACGAAGGTCCTTGGACCTGGAGGGAACAACTTATGCCTTGCGCATGGAACCTCCTCAGGTTCGCAGGATTCCATGGTAGTTGGTGCGGACTCCTCGGAGAGGGGGAACTCCCTGATAGCCAAGCACCCCATCGTAAGGAATGTCGTATATCATGGCAAAGCGGGGGCCGCATGAGGTGCAGCTGTTCCAGTAGAGCTGCGAGAACCTGCCCTGCTGATCCCAGCACCTCCTTGGCATAGTCCTGAGATTGTGAGTTGGGCCGGGATCATGCTCCCTTCTCCCTCTTCTCTTCAGAGAGCCCTGTGGTGGGCTTTCACGGAGGATACGAGGACGACTTCAGGCCTATAACTCATCCTGCCGGAGGCTACCTAGTGCAGGTCTATGCAGTAAGCAGATGGGTGGGAATGAAGCCCAGGGACACAGTCTTCTGCACTGTGAGCCTCGGCTGGATCACTGGCGTGAGCCATTGTCTGCTAGGGGCTCTAATGGTGGGATCGACCGCCCTCTTCTACAACGGCTCTCCCGACCAGCCCAGCTGGGGGAGGTGGCTGGAGGTGATGGATAACTATGCCGCAACGCTCTACATCACAACCTCCACAGCCTTAAGGTTACTGAAGGAGAACCTAGAGCATGTGAAAGGATACGAGCTAGACGCTCTCAAGGCAATAATAGTTACAGGGGAGCCTCTCGAGGATTCGCTGTGGCAGTGGGCCTACGCGACAGTGAGCACCGGTTCTTCCCCCCTGATAGACTCGGTGCCTGGCAGA
>JBCNVO010000025.1:0-2631 GCA_039630105.1 Acidilobaceae archaeon | reverse complement strand
CCTGCGAGCCTCGACGTGGAGGATGTGGGGATAGGGGGTTACATAAGGGGGATACTCGGCGGGGAGAGGAAGGAGGTAAGGGGGGGAGCAGGGCCATACGCTGGCCTTAGGATAGAGGAGCTCCGTGAGGAGGGCCCTGTTGTGAAGCTCAGGCTTCAGAACCTGGAGAAGAGCTACGAGATCCCTAAGGAGGTCATGGCGAGGCTCGGAGTGGACGTCTACTGCCTCTACTATAACGTGAGCCCCTACAGGTGCGTGGTGTTCGAGGCATTGCTGGGCAAGGAGGAGAAGTACCTGAAGGCCCTCCTGCAAGAGCTATTGCATTGGAACGAGAGCGGCTTGACAAAGGGGGATAGGGAGAAGATGGAGAGGCTGAGAGAGGAGGTGAAGACCCAGCTGGTGGAGCTGGAAAAGGAGGCTTACTACGTTCTCTACAGGCGCTCAGGAGCGTTCACAGCCTCAGTAGCGAGAGGAGGCGAAAAGGAGGCAGTATACGACATGCTCGGCTACGTCAAGTGCAGGAGCAAGGAGCAGGCTTACTATTATGCTGGGGTGCTGAACTACTTAGCGTTCTGCGTCCTGCGCTCTGGCAGGAACTTCTTCAGACATACGTACCTCAAGCCCCTGGAGGCAGTAGTGAGGGCCGGGCTCTCATGGAAGGATGTGCCAGAGGAGCTTCGGAGGGAGGTCGCGGGGCTGTCGCAGGAGGTGGAGAAGGAGGCGCCTAGAGAGGTGCCTGGCAACCAGCTAGTCGCCCTGAAGGCGCTCTCGAGAAACCAAAAGTTCCTAGAGCTAGTGGAGAAGATAGACAAGTACGTAGAGGGGCATAGGGGCAAGGGACAGCTAGAGGAGGCCCTGGACCTCGTCTCCACAAAGCCTAAGGACAAGAGGGGGAAGTCAGCCAGGAGGAGAGCCTCCAGAGGCCCCCCTAGAGGAGGCTCTGCTTTGTTCCCTCGAGAGAAAGCTAAAGCATAATTCTTCTGTCTCACTATAGAAGGGATGGCCTATGTGGTCCTTTGTGCCCAGGGCAGCCGCAGCCCTTCTCCTCGCTGCAGCCCTTCTCGCCCCCATGCTTAACCCGCTCCTCCCCCTCTTCTTGGACCCCTTCCACGGCCTCGCTGGCTCTGGCAGTGTGGACGTCCCAGCTGGGCTCCTGAGGACGCCCTCAGGGGAGGCGAGGATAGAGTGGGACAGCGCTAGTGTCCCCACGATCGATGGGAAGTCAGAGGAAGCAGTTGCGTATGCCCTAGGCTACCTCTCCGCCTCCCTCAGGCTTTTCCAGGCAGACCTCCTGCGCAGGCTCCCCCAGGGCAAGCTGGCAGAGCTAGTGGGAGCACAGGCGCTCGAGAGCGACAAGCTCATGAGGACGCTCGGGATGCACATAGCTGTAGAGAGGTCTTGGGAGAAGCTGAAGGCCTCTCGAGAGGGGCAGCAGGTGGCAAGGCTCATAGAGCTCTACGTACAGGGCTTCAACGACTACCTTGCCCAGCTCTCCCACAGCGACCTGCCCCCAGAGTACAGGCTGTTGGGCCAGAGGCCTGAGCCCTGGAGGCCAGAGGATGTGATGGCTATCCAGAAGCTCTTTGCCCTCATGCTCGCGTGGGACAACGACGACCTGGTGCTGAACGAGATGGTGCGCAGGTGGGGCCTGAGGGTGATAGCAGACCTGGACATGGTGGAGAGGAGGAGGGCGACACCGCAGGCCCTCTGCGTCTACGCTACCCCATGGTCGCTGGGAGCAAAGACAGTAGAGGGGGGCAGCACGAACGTGAGCTCAGCTGAGACGCTGGGCTACCTCTCTGCCTCTACGGCCCTCTGGAGGGAGCTCTACCCCTACCTCGGCTCGAACAGCTGGGCAGTTAGGGGGGAGCATACCAGAAGTGGGAGCCCTATCGTCGCGAATGACCCCCACTTGGCGCTCACTGCCCCTAGCCTTTGGTTTGTCGTGAAACTCAAGGCCCCAGGGCTCGCTGTGGCAGGAGTGACAGTGGCTGGCTCTCCCCTCGTGATCATAGGCATGAACAGGGACTTGGCCTGGTCCTTCACAAGCTTGGTAGGGGACTTCGTGGACTTCTTCTACTACTCCTGGAGAGGGGACGAGTACTTCTACGTGGAGGGCTGGCGCAAGGCAGAGGGGAGGGAGGAGCTCATCAGGGTCTGGGACCCTATGGAGAGGAGCTACAGGGAGGAGAGAGTGACGGTGCTCGAGACTCTCCACGGTCCTGTCCTAGAGAGGGGAGGGGAGAGGTTCGCTGTAGCATTCACAGGTAGGGAGCCAAGCCTCGAGGTGCTCTTCCTGTGGGAGCTCTCGAGGGCCAGGAACGTCGCAGAGGCGCTGAGGGCCCAGAGGCACTTCGTAGCTCCAGTGCAGAACTTCCTGGTCGCAGATAAGGCTGGCAACATAGCCTACTCCCCCACGGGCGCTTTCCCGCTGAGGAGGAACGTCCCTATCCTGAGGGAGGGAGACCTCGTTGTCCTGAACAACGGCATCCTACCCTTCAACGGCAGCAGGGCGGAGGGGGAGTGGGCAGGTTACATAGAGTACTCCGAGCTCCCCATAATGCTAAATCCCCCGCTCCCCTTCGTGGTGACAGCGAACACCAAGCCCTGGGACGGCAAGTGCGGCGCCCA
>JBCNVO010000024.1:0-7332 GCA_039630105.1 Acidilobaceae archaeon | reverse complement strand
TCCCCTTCTTCTCCATGAGGCCTAGGGCTATTATGTTAGCAGTGGAGCCTATGGGCGTGTAGTTGCCTGCCATAGTCCCAGAGAACAGGAGGGCCCAGAACATGGTGAAGACGTTCCAGTCTTTTGCCTCGTAGAGGGAGTAGACCACTGGTATAAGCACTGCTATGGCGAGCACGTTGTCCAGGAAGGCTGTGAGGGCTCCTTGTGCTACGAAGACGCTGAGGAGGGTCCCCGTCTCCACTGAGCCCACAGCGCTCCCTACCAAGCTGCCAAGGCTCACTATGTACTCTCCCATCTTCACGCTTGCGCCAGTGTACTTCAGCGTGCCCACTGTGGAGAAGAGGAGGAGGAAGAAGAGCAGAGTCCACCAGTCCACCCTCTGGGTCACTATCTCCCTTGCTCTGTGCCTCTCGAGCAGGAGCCCTATGCCCGACCAGAGCATGGGAGTCGCTAGCAACAGCACGTTCTTCATAGCTCCCTTCTCCTTCCCTAGCAACGCCTCCAGCTGCTCCTCCAGTGGGTGGTGGAGGATCAGCATGCCTATGGTGCCAAGGAAGAGGGCCCAATTGACCAGCTGGAGCCTCCTGATCTCCTCGCCTATCTCCAGCTTTATGCCAGCCTTGCCCATCTTAGCGTTCATCTCTGCCACGTAGTCCCTCCAGAGCACGATCGAGGCAACTACGGATGCTAGCAGCACCAGCAGGGCGTTCGGAGCAGCCCAGGTCAGGAAGTCTGTGAAGGTGAAACCTCCTCTCAGGGCAACTATGACCCCAATGGGGTTGCCCACCACAGTGGCGCTGCTCCCCACGTTAGTGGTGAAAACTGCAGCTAGGACGAGGGGAACAGGGTCCATCTTGAGCCTGTCTGCCACCTTCACGATGAAGAGGGTGATGAAGATTATGGAGGTCACCTCGTCCACGAGCGCCGCCATGAAGGCGGCCATGAAGAGGATCATGGCGTAGAGCAGTGTTCCAGACCTTATCCTGGAGCCAAGGGTGTCTAGCAGATAGTCGAAGAAGTGCCTCTCCTCCAGGATGCCTATGACGGTCATCATGCCCACGAGGAAAACTATCACGTCCAGCTGGGCAAAGACAATGAAGTTCTTCAGATCGAGGAGGCCTAGGAAGAAGAGGGTAGCCACGCCCAGGAGGGCAAAAGCGACCCTGAACTGCCAGTAGAGGAGGGTGGCGCTGATGAACAGGACGAGGATGCTCATAGCTACAGTCTGCCTGAAGTCGAAGCCGCCGGCGCTGGCGAGGAGGAACGCGGCGATCGGGTTGAAGACTATCAGGAACTCCTTTATCCCTACCATTAACTGCACCGCTCTCCCTCCACTCTTAACTCTTAAGTGTTTTTAGGACAGAGGAATGGGAGGTGCCGGTGACAAGTTGGTAGAGGGTGCCCTCGTCAAGATCAGGGAGGAGGCAGGGGAGGGAGTGGTGGGCCTCTTCACTGCCTCCCCCGAGCTGGTCCTGGGCGAGGGAGCTCAGGCCTTGAAGAAGGCAACGATCAGGCTGCCTCCCATGAGGCCTCGAGGCTCCCAGGTGAAGTTCAGCTACCTCTCTGTGGGAGTACTGGTCCCTCCTCACCTCAAGGCACCGCTTAGGTGGAGGATGGAGCTCGACGGAGTCACAGTAGCTAGGGAGATGAAGCCTCAGGTGGCTGTGGAGCTGGAGGACGGCCACCTCTACAGAGCTATGTACGACACCTCTCCCATCCTATCTGCAAAGAAGAACTCTATGTACGGGTGCGTGCTGAGGCTCTTCTACGACTCAGCCCACCCCATAACGCTTGTGGAGGCAACCATGGTGAACAGCTTCCTCGTCCCAAAGGCCTCTTACTCAATGGCTTACCTCTCTGGCTACTTAGCCCTAGAGCCTGGGGAGAGCGTGAGCATACCCATACGCCTCTCGCAGCTAGTAGGGGAGGAGACGAGGGTCACTGTGACAGCCCTCGTGAGGTCCCCCAGGGCCAGCCTGAGGATCACGGCAGGGGAGAGCGCAGAGGTCTCAGGGCCCGGGCTCAGGGTAGTGGAGCTCCCTGTAGGCAACGCTCCAGAGGTGAGGATAGAGTACCCTCCCCAGGAGGTGAAGATATACCCAAAGAGGGTAGTGGTGACTGGCGTGGTGGTGGTCAACAGGTCCCTACCCACCCCCCTCGAGGTGAAGGTAGCAGAGGTGAGGAGGGAGGGGAGCGTGAGGACCATAGGTCTCCTCCTCCACAACCCTGGCGCAGAGCCTGCAGAGGAGGTGTCGCTCGCGATAAGGCAATCGATGGTCCTCATAAAGGAGGTGAGGCTGGACCCCATAGGGCCCCGCGAGAGCGCCACCTTCACAGTCTCCCTCGACGCCTCTCGACTCCCCTCCAGGTCCCCGCGGCTGACCATAGAGGCGAGGTGGAGGAAGGAGGGGATCGCCTCTTCCAGGAGCATAGACGTGGACATCTAGAATATGGACCTGTCCCTCGTCACCCACTCCCCCATCTCTTCGGGCAGGTCGCCGAGCTCAAGGCACTCCTCCTTGAAGGGGCACCTGGCGCACCTCCTCTCAGACCTGTTCGCGAAGGGCACCACTCCCTCCCTCACTGCCAGCACCTCCTCTGCAGCGAACTTCACGAGCTGCAGGTGCTCCCCCTTCACCTTCACCCTCGCGCTCCGGTCCAGGTAGCGCACCTCCACCCAGGCCTCCCCTACCCCCTCCCTCTGCATGAGCATCATAGCGTAGGCTGCCCCCTGGAGGTAGTCGCCAAGCCATGCTCCCTCCTTAGGGGCCCTCGTGGTCTTGATCTCCACCACCAGGACCTCCCCCTCCCTCACCAAGTACTCATCGGGCCTCCCCCTCAGCACGTAGCTCCCCATGTCGAGCTCCATGGGCTCCTCTGTCTTGAAGCCCCTGGACCTAGCCAGCGCCTCCAGGAGCATGTGGTAAAAGGTCCTGAGGAGGAGGTTTAGCTTCTCGAGCAAACCCCTCCTCCTCCCCATGTGAAGCTCGAAGAAGAGGAGGCGGGGGCAGTAGTGGTAGGAGCGGAGCTCGCTGGGGTACACGCGGGGCTTCATGCCCTCTTTACGCCCAGCAGGATCTTCTTGTCGTCCACCTCCCACTCCTCTGCGAGGGCCCCCTCCTCTGGCGCGGTGTAGCGGACCTCCACTGCCCTCACCTCGTTCTTCACGAAGTCCTCTAGCCTCCTCACAGCGCTCACCATCTCCTCGTCGCCGCTTACCCAGAGGATCACACTGTCCTCTATGTTCAGCCTCGCCTCCTTCCTCATGTGCTGGGCCCTCCTTATCACCTCCCTGGCGTAGCCCTCTGCCTCCTCTTCCTCCCCTATCCTCATGTCGAGGGCCAGCACTGCCAGCTCCGACTCCCTCACAGCCAGCCATTCTGGGTACTCTGCCAAGATCTCTACGTGCCTCCTCTCCAGCCTCACCCTCTCGCCGCCCAGCTCCAAGTCGTAGTACCCTGCAGTCGCTAGGGCTTGAGCTATCTCTGCTCTCCTGGCCTCGAGGGCCTTCACCACCTCTGGCGTGAGCCTCTTGAAGTCCCTCCCTATCTCTCCGAGCACAGGCTTCACAGAGTATGCCTTGAGGCCCTCAAGGAACGCCTGGGACTCCAGCTCCACCCTCTTAGCGTTCACGAGCTCACTGAAGAGCTCTGGGAGGGACTCGAGAGCCCTCCCTACCTCCTCCCTCTTAGGCACAACTATGACCCTGCTCACAGGCCTCCTCAGCTTAATGCCTGCCGCTGCCCTCAGCGCCAGCACCTCCTCTGCCAGCTTCCTTAGCAGCGCCACCTTCCTTTCCAGCTCCTCTTCAACCCCCTTCTCTGGAGAGGGGAGTAGGAACATGTGGACGCTTGTTGGCGCATCCCTCTCTGCAGGCCTCACGAAGCGCTGGTATAGGTACTCGCTGAGGAATGGGATGACGGGCGCAGCTAGCAGGAGCCAGGTGCGAAGCGCGTAGTACAGAGTTGCATAAGCTGCCCTCTTGCTAGGCGTGTCCCTCTCTTCCCAAACTCTCCTCCTGATCAGCCTCACGTAGAACCTGCTCACGTCCTCCAGGAGGAAGCTCCTCAGGGCCCTGACTGCGTCCTGAATGTGGAGGGAGCTCATAGCCCTGTGGTACTCTGCCAACAGCCCTCCCGTCTTAGAGACCAGCCACCTGTCCACTGGCTCCAGGTAGGGCTCCAGGCTCTCTATACTGTTCTCCTCAGGGTCGAAGGAGTCAAGGCTCATGTAGGTGGAGGCGAAGACGAAGGTGTTCCAGAACACAGTGAAGTCCTTAGCCGTGTGCTCCAACCCCCTCCAGGAGAACCTCAGGTCCTCCCACACGGTGGAGCTCGTGAGCCAGAGCCTCACCACGTCCCTTGGCACCTTGGAGATGAGCTCCTCGAACTCCACGTAGTTCCCCAGGCTCTTGTGCATCTCTCTCCCCTGCTCGTCCAGAGCAAAGCCATGAACGAGCACCCTCCTGTAAGGGGTCTTGCCGAAGCCTATGATCCCGCTCCTGAGGAGGCTGTAGAACCAACCCCTAGTTTGGTCGTGGCCTTCCACGATGAAGTCCACGGGCTCCAGGCTCTCGTAAGGCTCCCTCCTCTTAGGATAGCCGAGGCTGGCATAGAAGGCTACGCCGCTGTCGAACCAAACGTCGAGAACGTCGGGCACCCGCTCTGCCTCGCCTTCGCAGTCTGGGCAGCGTATCTTCACCCTGTCTATCCAGGGCCTGTGGAGGTCTTGCGGCACCTCTCCCCCCAGCTCCTCCAGCTCCTTAACGCTGCCCACCACATAGTACCTCTTACACTTCCTGCAAACCCAGATGGGAAGGGGGATGCCCCAGAACCTCTGCCTGCTTATGGCCCAATCCCTCACCTCCTCCACCATGTTCATGAACCTGGTCCTTGCCCAGTCAGGCACCCACTCCACCTTGTTTGCCTCCTCTATGAGCTCCCTCTTGAGCCTCGTCACTGCTATGAACCACTGCTCTGTTGCCCTGAGGGCGAGGGGGGTCTTGCACCTCCAGCAGACAGGGTACCTGTGGACTATCTGAGTTGCATGGAACAGGGAGCCCCTCTCCTCGAGATCTTTGACCACAGCCTGGTTGGCCTCGTCGCGGAAGTGCATACCCGCATATCTGCCTGCCTCCCTTGTCATCCTGCCCACCTCGTCCACGAGCGAGACTATGGGTATGCCCAGCTTCATTGCCACCTCGTAATCCACTGTGCCATGACCGGAGGCAGCGTGGACTAGCCCTGTCCCCTCGTAGGCTGTCACCCCCTCAGGCGCCATCACCACCTTGTGGTGCTGCCTGAGCTCTCTCTGCGCCTCCACTAGCTCCTCGAGCGGATGATCGTACTCGAGCCCCTCCAATGCCCTCCCTGGGAGGACCTCGAGCACCTCGTATTCCTTGACCCCTGCCTCTCTCATGACCTCCTCCAGCCTAGCCTTCGCGAGAATGAGCACCGCCTCCCCTACCTTCACCCTCACGTACTCAAGATCAGGGTGGGCCATGACGAAGACGTTCGCTGGGATGGTCCAAGGGGTGGTGGTCCAGATGAGAAGGTGCTCCCCCTTCCTCCCCCTAAGCGGGAGCTTAACGTAAATGGAGGGGTCCTCCAGGTCCCTGTACTCGCCGACCTCGTAGTCTGCAAGCACTGTCTCGCAGCGGGGGCACCAGTGGAGAACGCGGTAGCCCTTGTAGAGCAGACCTTTCTCGTGGGCCTTCTTTATCAGCCACCAGCCAGCCTCTATGTAAGAGTTGTCGTAGGTCACGTAGGGATCGCTCCAGTCGAGCGAGGCGCCTATCTCTGCGAACTGCTTGCTCATCGCCTCCATGTTGTCCTTCACGAAGTCCTTGCAGGCCTCCACGAACTTGTCTATCCCTATCTTCTCCTGTATTTCCTTCTTGGTCCTCGTGCCAAGAGACTGCTCTATCTTTACCTCTATGGGGAGGCCATGTGTGTCGTATCCAGGCTTGTCCCAGACGCTGTAGCCCATCATACGGTGGTACCTGATCACCACGTCCTTTATGACCTTGTTCCAGGCAGTCCCTATGTGGATGGACTTGGCTGAGGCGTAGGGCGGGCCGTCGAGAAAATAGAACTTCCTCCCTCTCCTCCTCCTCAGCTGCTCGTACACTCTCTCCCTCTCCCAGAACTCCTTTACTTCCCTCTCCACAGAGAACTGATCGTACATCTCCTTGGAGAGGAGGTCTTGCACCCTCACCTCTCCTCACCTGCTAGCATCTATCCAGTCTACCTTTACCCTCTCGCCCACTATGCCAGCCACGAGCGCCTTGATCTCCTCCTCCTTGCCCGGCTCCCCCAGCCTGAGCTCCACGAACCTGAACTCGGGGACCACCTGGGAGCGCACCTCGACCACCTCTGCGTTGTACTTCCTCAGCTCCTCCAGGACCTTGGCATGCGCCTCCTCTGAGTAAGTGGTGTAGTAAATTCTGTACAATCTTCGCAAAGAGTCCACCTGAGGTGAGGCAACTGGGGGAGCCTTAAAGCTTATGCGTAATTACTATTATAAAATCTCTGGAAAGGCAACGCCTAGTGGTGGCTACCATGAGGATATCAGAGATCATCAAAGTAGACCTGAAGGGCAGGATCACCATTCCACAGACCATGAGGGAGGCCCTTGAGATCAGGCCTGGGATGCTGATGGTGTTGATAGCAGATGCAGAGAAGCGGGAGGTCATCATGAGTCCCGTCATGACGAGCGGCGAGACCATGTACGAGTTCGACATCCTGCTCACGGACAGGCCAGGGTCGCTCGCCTCTGTCACTAACGTCTTCGCAGAGCATAAGGCTGACATAGTAGCCTCCAAGTGCGCCAGCATCACTAGGGGCGAGGAGGCTAGCTGCACAATAATTGTGGACATGAGCCTCTCCCCCACCATGCCTGAGAAGGTGAAAGAGAAGCTGGAGGCGCTGGACACAGTGATCCAGGTCAAAATGAGGAGGTTTGAGAGCAGGCTCTAGCGGCGCGTGAGCCTGATCAGGAAGAGGAAGAACGCGACTATCAGCGCAACGAGAGCTATGATCCTTGAGGCAGTCAGGGAGAGGGCGAAGAGAGCCAGCTCCCTCTCGTACCTTATTCCCCAGACTGCCCAGGCCAGTACAGCTGGGAAGGCGAAGTCCCTCTGGCGGAGGCCTGCTGTCACAGAGATCGCTGCGGCGAAGAGGATCACGAGCGCTGCCCAAACCTCCTCAGCTATCCCAAAGCCCTCCCACCCCCTCCACTTGAGGAACACTGCAATGTTGGCAGTAACTGCAACTATGAGCCATGAGAGGTAGAGGCTAAAGGGGAGCACCTGGACTGCCCACCCCCTGAGCC
>JBCNVO010000023.1:0-2588 GCA_039630105.1 Acidilobaceae archaeon | reverse complement strand
TGCAGAGATATACAGGGTCCTCAAGCCTGGGGGGCACGCCGGGGTGCTCGTGGGGGACACGAGGGTGAGGAAGCACTACGTCCCCCTCTCCTACCACGTCCTCAAGTCCTTCCTCTCGAGGGGCTTCCTGCTGAGGGAGGAGGTGATCAAGGTGCAGCACAACATGAGGTCTACGAAGAGGTTCTGGGAGAGGAGGAGGGGCGACTTCCTGCTCATATACCACGAGAAGCTCTTCGTGTTCAGGAAGCCAAGGGACGAGGCTGAGAGGAAAAGGCTGGCCCTCAGCGCTAAACTATAATAGAACTAACATGAATTGGTTAGTGTGGATGAACAGTGAAGTTCTTGAAGTGTAAGGAGGTACCTAAGAGCACTGGGAAGAGGGTGATAATAGTAGGGGCTGGGCCAGCAGGCCTGGGGGCTGCAGGGGTCCTGAGATGCTATGGCCACGAGGTAACTGTTTACGACATGCTCCCGGAGGGGGGAGGGATGATGATGTTCGGCATACCCGACGACAGGCTGCCTAAGGACAGGATAAGGGAGTCGATAAAGGAGTTGATGAGGGCAGGGGTGAAGTTCATCTTCAACGTCAAAGTAGGGAAGGACGTGATGTTGGACGAACTGATAAGCTCCTCTGACGCGCTCCTGATAGCTACAGGGACCTGGAAGACGAGGGAGCTGGGGGTGGAGGGGGAGGACCTACCCTGGGTTCTCCCTGCTGCAGAGTGGATAGTGGAGGTTCACATGGCCCGCTACGGCTACCTCCCCTGGAGCCACGTCTACAGGCCATATGGTACAGCCCTTGTGGTGGGCGCGGGGCTAACTGCAGTGGACGTGATCACCCTTCTCCGCACCTACCCAGAGTTCAAGGGGGACGTGAAAAGAGTAATCCTCAGCTACAGGAGGACGAGGGAGCTGGCGCCAATGAGGCCCTCAGAGTTCGAGGAGTTGGAGAAGATGGGAGTGGAGGTCATGGAGCTCACACAGCCTGTGAAGATATACGAGGAGGGAGGTAACAGGTACGTGAGGCTCATTAGGATGAGGCTGGAGAGCGCTCCTGGGGAGAAGAGGCCTAGGCCAGTGCCTGTGGAGGGCTCAGAGTTCGACCTTAGGGTGGACGTGGTGTTCAAGGCCATAGGTGAGCTCCCCACGCCTCCCTTCGAGAAGGGAGCCTACGGCATAGAGCTGAACCCGGACGGGACAGTAAAGGTCGACAAGAACTTCATGACCACCAGGAGGGGCGTCTTCTCTGCAGGCGACGTGAACACTGGGCCCAGCTTGATAGGGCCTGCCTTCAAGTCCGGCCTGGACGCGGCTGCAAAGATACACCAGTACCTGACAGGTGGGCTCTAGGTGAGGAGGCTGAGGATAAGGGAGGCCCTCAGGGGACGCCCCTGCGACTGCTGCATTCCTCAAAGCCAAGAAGAGTTCTCATGAGGGAGCTGCCCTCCTGCGGCTTTTTCCTGGGCTCCCTCGGGGAGATCTCGGTAAGGGGGGCCTGCGTAGGGGACCTGGAGCTCCTCCGCTCCTTCTACGAGTCCCTTGACTCGGCGAGCGTGTTCAGGAGGTTCCACGGCTTCCTGTGCGACTTCAGAGCTCACGTGGAGAGGCTTGCAGAGGCTAGTGCCTTCGTGGCGCTTGCAGAGGCAGGGGGGAAGGTAGTGGGAGCTGGGGAGGCTGTGCCAATAGGGGAGGGCACAGTGGAGGTAGGAGTAGTGGTCGCTAGGGAGCACAGGAACAGGGGGCTGGGGACCCTTATGGCAAGGGGGATGTTGGAGCTCTGCAGGAGCCATGGGGTGAGGAGGTTTGTGGCATACACAGATCCAGACAACCTCCCAGCCATAAGGATAGCCAGGAGGTTCGGCGCCCTCCTCAGCCTGGAGGGGGAGATGGTGAAGATAGTCTTCGAGCTACCCTAATAGGGCTTGCCTCCTCCTCACTAGCTGGAACAGAGATGGGCGTCACGGCGCAGCTTAGGGAGAGCATAAGGGAGGTCTGGGAGAGGGACATAGAGCACCCCTTCGTGGTGGAGCTTTACGAGGGGAGGTTGCCCTTGGAGAAGTTCAAGTACTACCTCCTCCAGGACTACAACTACCTGGTGTACATGGTCAAGGTGCTCAGCGTTCTGGCATCCAAAGCTCCTAGCCTTGAGCTCTCGAGGGTTGCCCTCGAGCTAGCATATGGCACAGTAACTGGGGAGATGAGGAACTACGAGTCCCTGCTGAACTCCCTGGGCCTCACGCTGGAGCAGGCAGTGAAGACAAAGCCTAACCCTACTAACGTGGCTTACATGAACTTCCTCCTCTCCACAGCCCTCTCTGAGGACTTCTATGCAGGGCTTGCGAGCGTGCTCCCCTGCTTCTGGTCCTACAGGGAGATAGCGGAGAGGCAGAGGGAAAGGCTGAAGGGCAACAGGGTGGAGATCTACAGGAGGTGGGCCTCAGTTTACTTGAGCGAGGAGTACGCTGCCCTGGTCTCCGCCCTCAGGAGGGCTCTCGACGAGTCGGGCCAGAGGGCGGAGAGGCTCCTTCCCTTCTTCGAGCTGGGGACAAAGTACGAGTACATGTTCTGGAGCGCTTCCTACAACATGG
>JBCNVO010000022.1:0-4087 GCA_039630105.1 Acidilobaceae archaeon | reverse complement strand
AGTACTACTCGATAGGACAGGCAGGCGAGGGCCTCCCGTTCCTCTATCTGGCCTACAGATACGTGAAGCCCGGAGGAGTGATCGCCTTCGTGCTCCCTCGGAACCTGCTGGCAGGCACCTCCTGGTTCCTGGCAAGGGCTCTCTTGGCACATAAGTTTCACTTAAAGTACGTTATAGTGAGCAGCGACGGGGAGAGGGGCTACAACTTCTCGGAGAGCACGAGCCTGAGCGAGTGCCTGGTAGTAGCCAGGAGGGTGGAGGAGCACTCTCCCGAGGAGGAAACAGTCTTCGTGAACTTCTACCGCAAGCCGCAGGGAGTGCTGGAGGCCCTCCTGAGGGCAGAGGAGATAGCTCGGGGGAGAGCGGAGGGGGCTGCAGTGTTCAAGGCAAAAAGGGGGGAGCTATTGAAGAACATCGACAACCTTAATCGCTTCGCTGCTTTGCCGGAGGATAGCACGCTGTCGATTGCGCTCAAGGTGTTGGAGGGGGACCTAGGGATAGTCAAGGTGCCCGTAACGAGGCTGGGAGAGCTTGTAGAGAGCATGGGGATCCACAGCACCCTCTTCCACCAGCTCTTCCATGTGGAGAGGGGGGAACCGAAGCAGTACCCCCTCCTCTACGGCGGCGAAGAGGGCAACAGGCTGAGGATGCTTGCCAGGCCTAACGCAGAGGGCAGACCAAGGAGCCGAAGGGCAGCAGAGCTCTTCTCGAGGCTCTCAGCTAGACTTCTGCTCCCCGACAGGGTCTGGCTCGACACAGCCCACGTCATTGCCGTCTTCTCTGAAAAGCCGCTCCTCTCAAACGTCTTCCACCCTGTCAGGCTGAGAGGAGGGGAGGAGGCAGAGAAAGCGCTGGCACTGTGGCTCAACACCACCTGGGGGCTGCTCGCGTACCTGGTGAGCAGGGAGGAGACGAGGGGGAGGTGGATGAGGCTCACCCAGACCCAATGGAAGCTGCTCCCCGTGCTAGACACAAAGGCCCTCGAGAGCAGGCTCGCAAGGCTTGCAGAGGCCTTCGACAGGGTTGCAGAGAGGGAGCCTAAGAGGATCCCGCAGCAGTTCAGGGGGGACGAGGTGAGGACGGAGATAGACCTGGCGTTCCTGGAGGCTATGGGCGTGAGCAGAAGTGAGGCGATCCCAAAGCTCGCAGAGCTGTACAGAGCTGTAGATTTGGCCTTCAGGCGCTGGATCTCCTAGGCAGTGGTGACGTAACTCCTCCTCCTGTACAAGAGCGGCCTCTCCACCCCCTCTGCCCTCCCTCCCAGCACCTCCCCGATCACGAGCGTGTTGTCCCCCAGGTCCTTGGTGAAGGACTTGCGCAGGAAGAGGTAGTTCCTCACGCCAGCTATCACAGGCCCGAACTCTGTTTCCTCGTAGCCTGCCCTCCTCAGCTTCTCCAGTGGCTCCAGGTGATCGCCCATGAGCCTGGCCAGCCACTCTTGCTCGTAGCTCAGCAGGTGGAGCACGAAGGCCTGGGAGCTCACGAGCGGGTTGTGGCTCCTGGAGCGCTTCTCCACTATTATGATCATGCTAGGAGGCGTGAGGCTGGCGCTCATCGCTGCAGCTGTGAAGGCTGCGTACTTGTCCTCGTGCCTTGCTGTGACAACGTAGATTTGCTGTGCAGCCTCCCTCATGAAGGCCTTGAGGAGCTCCGCTTCCATCCTAGACCCTGATCCCAGTGTATGCTCGGGAGTGATATACCAAAGGCCGCGTTACCTCCCCAGCCTTCCCTCCCACTATCTTCCCTATCACAAGGCTGTGATCGCCTACCTCGTACACTGCGTGCCTCTCCAGCAGCAGGTAGGACTTAGCTCCCTTGATCACCGGGCCATATGGGCTTAGCTCGTAGCCTACAGCGTTCAGCTTCTCCCTTGGCTGGAGGCGACTTGCCATGATCTCTGCGATCTTCTGCTCCTCCTCGCTCAGCAGGTGGATCACGAACCCCTTTGCCCTCACTATGGGCTCGTGGCTCCTGCTCCCCTTATCGATAGAGGCCATCATGAGCGGCGGGTTGAGGCTGAGGCTCACCACGCTTGAGGCTGTAAGGGCACCGAACTCCCCCTCATGTTCTGCAGTGACCACGTAGACCTGCTGGGCAGCCTGCCTCATGAATGCCTTCAGGAGCTCCTGCGGGTCCATTAGGCCCTCACTCCTGTGAAGCCCGTGGAGAACCAGATAAGGGGCCTCAGCACTCCCCCTGCCTTCCCTCCCACCACGTTTCCTATGAAGAGGGTGTGATCTCCAGCATCGTACATGTCGTGCCTCTCCAGCAGCAGGTAGGACTTAGCTCCCTTGATCACCGGGCCATATGGGCTTAGCTCGTAGCCTACAGCGTTCAGCTTCTCCAGCGGGGTGAGCCTGCTCGACATGATCTCAGCTATCTTCGCCTCGTCCTCTGCCATGAGGTGGATCACGAAGCCCCTGGCCTTAACGAAAGCAGAGTAGCTCCTAGCCCTCTTCTCTATAGAGGCCAGCATTCTGGGAGGCTCAAAGCTGACTGGGATAACGCTGGAGGCAGTGAGGGCCCCCACAACTCCCTCGTGCTCAGCTGTCACCACGTAGACCTGCACTGCTGCCTGCTCCAGGAAGGCCCAGAGCAGATCCTTGCCCTTCATGGCTCACCAGTCAAAAAGACCTTGGGGGAGCTTATTGCCCCAGTATATACCGATCCTCTCCTCCTATTAGCTCTGGAGGGAGAAGGGGTTCTGGAGAGGCATGAGATATATCTTCGTGACAGGCGGAGTGCTCTCCAGCGTGGGCAAGGGGATAGTCTCGGCGAGCATGGGCACGCTGATAGCCTCGAGGGGCTACAGCGTGAGCGCAGTGAAGATAGACCCCTACATAAACGTGGACGCAGGTACCATGAACCCCTATGCTCATGGCGAGGTGTTTGTGACAGAAGACGGGGGGGAGACTGACCTAGACTTGGGCCACTACGAGAGGTTCCTGGACGTTAACCTCTCGAAGAAGCACAACATAACGACAGGACAGATCTACATGTCAGTGATCACGAAGGAGAGGAGGGGCGACTACCTGGGGCAGACTGTCCAGGTAATACCCCACGTGACAGAGGAGATAAAGGGCAGGCTGAGGGAGCTGGCTGGAGGAACAGATCTCCTGCTGGTGGAGATCGGCGGGACGGTGGGGGACATAGAGGGCCTCCCCGTCCTAGAGGCAGTGAGGCAGATGAGGCTGGAGGAGGGGACGGAGAGGACGCTCTTCGTGCACGTTGCGCTAGCGCCAGAGTTGAGCGCGACAGGGGAGCAGAAGACCAAGCCAGTGCAGCACAGCGTCCAGGAGCTGAGGAGAATAGGCATCCAGCCAGACCTGATAGTGGTGAGGTCCAGGAGGCCCCTCGAGGGGGAGGCTAGGAAAAAGATAGCGCTCCACGCCACGCTGCCCGAATCTCACGTGTTCTCC
Organism: Acidilobaceae archaeon; assembly: GCA_039630105.1. Lineage (GTDB taxonomy): Archaea > Thermoproteota > Thermoprotei_A > Sulfolobales > Acidilobaceae > DSZV01. The sequence continues at coordinate 668 of JBCNVO010000022.1, read as the reverse complement.
AGCTACGACCTGGACAACATATACGCCCTCCCCCTCATTCTTGAGGAGCAGGGGCTTGGGCAGCTCGTGAGCAGGAAACTGGGGCTGGAGGGGAGGCCACAGCTCGAGGAGTGGAGGGCTCTGGTGGAGAGGATGAGGAGCCCTAGCAGTAGGGCAGAGATAGCCATGGTGGGCAAGTACACGAGGTTGAGGGACAGCTACCTGAGCATAGTGGAGGCCCTCAAGCACGCAGGAGCTCACCTGGGGGTTAAGCCAGAGCTGAGGTGGATAGAGGCCACAGACATAGAAGAGGGGAGGCTGAAGGTCGAGGAAGCGCTGGAGGGGGTAGAGGCTGCCATTATCCTCCCTGGCTTTGGCAAGAGGGGAGTAGAAGGGAAGATAGCTGCCATAAAGCACCTGAGGGAGAACAAGGTGCCCACCCTTGGGATCTGCTTTGGCCTCCAGCTCAGCGTGGTAGAGGCAGCCAGGAACCTGCTGGGGCTGGAGGAGGCCCACAGCACGGAAGTGAACCCCAAGACCCCCTACCCTGTGGTGGACCTCCTCCCCCACCAGAGGAACCTGAGGGAGCTGGGCGGGACCATGAGGCTGGGGGCTAGTCCCCTGATGCTCAGGAGGGGCACCCTTGCCTTCCAGCTCTACGGGAGGGAGGTGGTTATGGAGAGGCACAG
>JBCNVO010000021.1:0-13450 GCA_039630105.1 Acidilobaceae archaeon | reverse complement strand
CATGACTCTCCACGAGCCCCTCTACGCTACCCTAGCTGATCACCTCATCCTCATGAGCTCTGGCAAGGTGATCGCTGGGGGGAGCCCCAGGGAGGTGCTCAGGAAGGAGCTCCTAGAAAAAGTCTATGGGGCTAGAATGGTGGAAGTAGAGCACAACGGGGCAAGGCTGATCTTCCCAGACCTAGCTGATCTTTAGGGCAACCCTGTCCAGGAACCTCAGCCTCTTGGGTATCGGCGGGTGGGAGGCGAAGAGCTCCGCCACAGGGTTTGTCTTCTCCGTCTTGAGCCTCTCCAAGTGGTAGTCTATGTTGTAGAACATGCCCCCCTGGATCTCTATGAGGGGCGACACTATGAACAGCATAGATGCAGTGCCGCTCTCTTTTGCCATCTCGCTAACCCTCTCGTTGTTCGAGTATATGAGGTGGAGCCTGGTGAGAGCCCTCTGGAGGGCCCTGGGGTTGCCCGTCACGATGGCAGAGTCGGCCATAGACGTAGTACTCCCTCAGCCTGTTGAAGTGGGCGATGAGGAACTGGAACAGCACGCCGGCTGCAACGAACACAGCTCCGATCGCAATTAGGTAGACGGGGTTGGCCCTCCTCTCGCTGCTCCCTCCCAGCACTCCAGCGTATATGAGGGCCCTCCCTATGAAGAAGACTGCAATTGGGATTATGCTCAGCGCGAGTATCCAGGTCACGTCCCTGTTCTTCAGGTGGCCCACCTCATGGCCTATCACAGCGATCACCTCCTCCCTCGTCATGCTCCTGAGCAGCCCTCTAGTTACTGCAACGTAGTTCCCCGAGATGGGGCTGCCGTAGGCAAAGGCGTTAGGGAAGTCCACCTCTGCTATGACGAACTTAGGCGGAGACATCCCGCTCAGCTTTGCCAGCCTTGCGGCCTCGGAGGCATAGAACTGCTCCTCTGCGTTCGCAGGAGGCCTCGTGTGGTATGCAAGGTTTATGAGGAAGGGGCTGATCAGCCATTGCAGGGCTACCAGGAGGAAGGCCATGACTGTCGCTACGATCACTAGACTCTCGCTCCCATAGCCCAGGAGCCTCCCTGCAAGTATCATGAGGCCTACGTAGGCAGAGATCATGAAGATGAGGGTGAGGCCCATGCTGAACCTGAGGGAGAGCAGGCTTCTCGGAGCGTCCCCCACGATCCTGTCAGCGCTCAAGGCTAGCAGAGCCACTACCCCTGCCAGCGCCAGGGCCTCGATTATCAATATCCACCATTGGGCGAAGAGCAGCTCCAATATCATGGCCTTTCCTAGCTGACCCTAGACCTCTCCGTAACCTAAAAGTTTAGTTCTATCCTCCTCCCCCTCCACCTAGCCTCGAGGCTGCAGAGCTCCTTCCCAAGCTCCTCCGTGAGGGAGAGTAGCATGTCCTCTATGGTCGCCCCCTCCCTCCCCAGCACCTCCCAGAGGGGCCTGCGCTCGAACTTCGCGAGAGCAGACCTCAGGCGCTGGGAGAGCTCCTCCACGTCCACGCGTTCCTCCACGCCGAAGCACCAGCAGGCCTCCACCTCCACGTCGTGGCCGTGCAGCCCGTAGGAGAAGGGCTTGAGAGCAATGCTGACCTGCTCAGAGGCGCAGAGGGAGAGCCTCATCCTGCAACCCTTGCTAACAATGCCATCCTCTGGGCTATCGTTACTAGGCTCAGGACAATGAGGACCACCACTCCCCCCGCAGCCCACCTGAGGTCTAGGAAGGTGAGAGCTGTCACGAGAACTAGCCCAGGGACCCTGTACTTCCTCTCCAGCAAGCCCACCCCCTTCATCCTCAAGCCCGCCCGCTCTGCCATTGCCGCCTGATAGGAGATCAGGAAGCTCAGCGCAAGCAGAACGTAGCAGAGGAGGAAGTCCACGCCTAGGAAAGCTAGGGTTAGGATGTAAGAGGCGTCTATGACCCTGTCGCTGAACGAGTCCAGCATGGCCCCGAACTTGCTCTCCTTCCCGCTGGCTCTGGCTACGAGGCCGTCGAGCGCGTCGAAGGGGGCAGAGAGGATCATGAAGAGGAGGGCCAGGGGTCCCTGGCCAAGGTAGGCGAAGACGGGCGCTAGGAGGGATACGAGAAGGCCCGCGAGGGTGAGCTGGTTAGGGTGGACTCCCAGATCTCCGATCTTCTTCCCCAGCTGCGTCCACATGCGGTTCCCAGGCTCATGCTCGTGAGACAAATAAATCTTGCCCTCTCTCAAAGCAGCGAGGCAAGCTGTCAAGGAAGTTCGTCAGGTTCCCGGATAAGAAAGGGTACGCCGAAACAAAGCCGAGGACGAGCATAAGCGCGCCTTAGCGGCATGTGGTGAGGGAGGTCGTCAGGGGGGAGAGCCTTTCCTCTGAGGAGGGCGGGGAGAACTCACGCGCTGAGCTATATGCTCACAGATAAATAAGTCTTTCCCTCTCAGAGGGCGGTGACGCGATTTGGTCTCGAAGGGGGATATGGCTCCGGACTTCGAGGTCCTGGACCACATGGGGAACAAGTTCAGGCTGAGCTCAGAGAGGGGGAAGATAGTGGTGCTCTACTTCTACCCCAAAGCTATGACCAGCGGCTGCACCCAGGAGGGGCTCAGGTTCAACGCCCTCCTCCCCGAGTTCCAAAAGCTAGGCGCTGTAGTCTACGGCATCTCCACTGACAGCGTGGAGGACAACAGGAAGTTCGCAGAGATCCAGGGCTTCAACTTTAGGCTCCTCTGCGACGTAGGAGGGAACGTGGCAAGAGCTTACGGGGTCTTCAAGGGCGTTATGGGCACTGGAATGGCAGACAGGGTGACCTTTGTCATAGACGAGAACGGCAAGATAGCAGAGGTCCTAAGGGGCATTAGGCCTGCAGAGAGGCACGCAGATGAGGCACTGAGGGTAGTGAAGGAGCTAAGGGGGGCTAAGTGAGGCTCGCCCTTCTCCAGTACGGCGCAGGGAGGAGCAAGGAGGAGAGCAGGAAGGCAGTGGAGAGGCTCCTCCAGAGATACGAGGGTAAGCCTGACCTCATAGCTTTCCCTGAGTACTCTCCCCTTGACCCCACAGGGATTAGGGCTCCTGAGCTGTGGGAGCAGGGGGAGGAGCTGAGCGGCGAGTGGTTCAAGTTCCTGGGCAGCGTTGCGCAGACCATGAACTCCTGCGTCGTGGGAAGCCTGCTCGAGAGATCTCCTCAGCCTCCCAAGGTGTTCAACACTGCTGTGCTCCTCAACAGGCAAGGAGATCTGTTGGGGGTTTATCGCAAGACTCACCTCTTCGACGCGCTGGGCTACAGGGAGAGTGCTGTAATGGTGCCCGGGAACGAGCTGTTCGAGCCGAGGGAGGCCTGCGGGGCAAAGATAGGCTTGGCAATATGTTTCGAGATCAGGTACCCTGAGATCTTCAGGAGCCAGGCGCTCAGGGGGGCTCAGCTAGTGGTGGTGCCCACTGCCTGGTACAGGGGGCCCCTCAAGGAGGAGAGCCTCTCTGTGCTTGCCAGAGCGAGGGCGATAGAGAACGGCATCTTCCTAGCAGTCCCAGTGCAGTACGGCCCTAACTTCACAGGGAGGAGCATGGTAGTAGATCCGAACGGCGTAATTGTAGCGGAGGGAGGGGTGGGGGAGAAGGTAGTGGAGGCCAGGATCGAACTGGAGGAGATAGAAAGAGTAAGGGAGAGGGCGCCTCTCCTAAAGCTGGGCCGCTGGGACCTCCTCCTCTCTGGCTACTCTGGCTCCAGCTCGTACGTGAGGTAGCCTTCTGGCTCCCTCCTGACCACCTTCAGCCTGACTTTTGTGCCTGGCTTGAGGCTAGAGGGCTCCCTGCTCCTGATCCAGGCCAGAACGTTCACGCCGTTACTCATTCTCGCTACCCCTACCACGTAGTCCTCGTAGTGGCTGAAGGTGTAGGGCTTGATGTTTATGACAGTCCAGGTGATCAGCTCCCCCTCCTGAGGCATCTCCACCCACTCAGCCTCCCCTCCCTCGGGACAGTCTGCCTGCGGCGGGAACATGATAGTGTCGCCGCACCTAGTGGTCAACACCTTCCCCTCCCCCAGTGCCTCGAAGAACCTCTTCACCCTCTCAATGCTTAGGGTGTAGCGGAGCTTGAGCTCCCTCTGGTCGTACCACATTGTGGTGCCAGTCCTCGGGTCTATTATGGCTGGGATGCCCACGCTCCTCTTCATCTCCTCCGCGAACTCCTCCATCTTCCTGTACCATGCCTCTATCTCTGCCCTCTGGCTCACGGGGCTCACCTCGGCTTGCTCAGGCTGTAGAGGGAGACATAAGCGTAGTGGCCTGTGCCTCCCACGTTGTGGGCCAAGCCCCGCCCGTGCTTTATCGTAGCCCTCCTCCCCTCCTCTGCCCTGCCCAGGAGCTGCCTGGCTATCTCCACAGCCATGGAGACGCCAGTGGCCCCGATCGGGTGGCCCTTTGCCTTCAGGCCCCCGCTCAGGTTGACGGGTATGAGGCCTCCCAGGTAGGTCTGCCCCTCCTTTACCAGCTTGTAGCCCTCACCCCTCTTGGCAAAGCCCAGGTCCTCGTAGGCAAGCACCTCAGCTATCGTGAAGCAGTCGTGAACCTCTGCCAGATCTAGCGCCTTGGTAGGGGCTGAAGGATCTACGTTTGCCCTCTTGTAAGCCCTCAGCGCTGCCTCCCTCGCAGCGGGGAGCGAGAGGTAGGTGTTCCTCTTTGATATGTTGCTCGTGTCGCTTGCTGCCCCAATAGTCTCTATCCAGACTGGCGAGTCTGTCAGCTTTTTCGCCACCTCCTCGCTTGCCAGCACAACTGCTGCAGCCCCGTCAGTTATGGGACTGGAGTCGAGGAGCTTCACTGGCCAGGCCACGTACCTACTCCTCATGCAGTCCTCTGCGCTTATCTTCCTGGGGAAGTGGGCCTTCGGGTTCATGCTCGCGTAGTAATGGTTCTTGACTGCCACCTGGCAGAGGTCCTCCTCCTTTGCGCCGTAAGTGAACATGTAGGAGGTGGCGTAGAGCGCATAGTAGCCTGGGAAGGTGAGGCCGAAGTTCTCGAACTCCCAGAAGTAGTTCCCTGCCCTCCCGATGAACTCCACCACAGTAGGCGTGGGGCTCTCGTTCATCTTCTCCACCCCCACTACGAGGGCTATGTCCACGTCTCCTGCAGCTATGGCGTCGTGGGCAGCCTTGATCGCAGCGCTCCCTGTAGCGCACGCTGCCTCTATCCTGAATGTGGCCTTGCCAGAGAGGCCTGAGTACTCGTTCACGACCACTGCAGGCAAGGGCTCGCTGCTCCACCCTCCCGCGTTGCCTACCACGCTGAGCTCTATGTCCTTTGCCTCAACCCCTGCCTCCCTCACTGCCTCCCTTATCGCCTCGTGGGCCAGCTCTGCCAGGCTAGCGTCGTACCTTACGCCAAACCTGGAGTGGCCTGTGCCAACTATGGCAACTCTTCTCAAGCGCGACACCGCGTGAGAGGGAGGTGAAGATTAATAAAAACCCACGAGTTACTTTTGGCGGTGCAGGAAATGGAGGAGTTCGAGAAGGCCTTCATGGACCTCTACCAGAAGGCTCTCCAGAAGGTGCCTGAGGCCAGGACCTGGAACAAGATCTACCAGTTCAACGTGGAGGGGCAGTTGTTCTACATAGAGATCAAGGGAGGGACTGCTAGCGTCAAGCAGGGCTCTCACCCCAGCCCCATAGCGACCCTCTCCATGTCCAGGGACACGCTGAACAAGATATTGAAAGGGGAGCTGGACGCGATGAAGGCCTTCATGAGCGGCCAGCTGAAGATAACTGGCAACGTGTTCGACACAGTAAACCTCAAGAAGATAATTGACGCTGGACTAGGCAAGTGACCTAAAGTCCCAATTTTAAGCTCTATGTCCTCCCCTTTTTCCTCGGGTGGAGTAGGTGGCCCAATACCTCGAGAACCCCTGGCAGAGGCTCGTCCAGAGCCAGGTCTTCGTGCTCATATATGCTGCAATAGCTGCTGTTCTGGGCATAACTCTCCAGACCTTCCTCCTAGCTCTCGTGCTCATACTCGTAGCTACATATGTGCAGAACAGGCTCTTCAGCAAGAACCCCTACGGCAAGGCTCGCCCAGAGCAGGTGCTTAGTGCAAGGAAGCTCTACGAGGAGAAGAACACGCGGGAGATACAGGCGCAGGACGAGGGCCTCTACCTGGACATGCAGCCCCAGCTCCGCTACATGATGTGGCTCAACCTCTCGCTGTTGCCAGGGCTTGCCTACTTCTTCCTAGCCTGGGGGAGGCTGGGAGACCTGCAGGCATTCCTCAAGACCTACTTCGAGAGCGAGCTAATAGTGAACTTCCTGGCCTTCCTGATATACATGGAGGGCTTCTTCGTCGTGAACCAGCTGGCGCTCCTCCTCGCAGCCAACAGGGTAGGGAAGGTCTCCTTCATAAACTACCCCACCGAGTACACAGTGACCTCTGCAGGGATCGTGTACAGGTCGTTCATAAGCAGCACAGCCATCCCCTTCCCGCTTCCCCAATCCATTGACGTCAGGATGGACGAGAAGAGGAGCTTTGTAGATCTGGTCACGGAGGGGAAGAGGAGCTCTACAGTCATAAGGCTCTACGCGAGGAACCCGAAAAGGCTCTACGAGCTCATAAGGAGACACAGTGTCACTGGGGAAGCTTAGCCACAGAGATGATGTGCTTCGGGCTGCCCACGTAAACGGCTGCGACCCACCTCCCCCTGAACCTTACGATCTTCACGTAGACCAGCACGTCAGGGTTCTCGAGGTCTACCCTCCTCTCTATCCCGTCTGCCAGCGCCACTATTGCATCTTTCCTGCTCATGAGCCTCCCCTCCTCGTCCTCTAGGTGTCCGTCAAGCCTAATGGCAAAGCTACCCTCCCCCTGCCTGCTCAAGAGCTCCACTATTGCTCCCTTCACCTCCCTCAGCCTAGGGCTCCTGATCTCGAGCACTGGGATGTAACGCAGGATGGGGGAGGAGGGGGTGAGGCTGGCAGCCAGACTCTCCGCGGCAGCAATGGGATCCCTCACCTTCCCCAGTATCACGTTCGAGGTGTACTCAGCTATGTAGAAGTAGCCCGTGGTCCTCCTCATGAAGTCAGCTATCTTCCACCTCACGTGCGGGCCCGGGAGGTGCGTTATTATGGCATTGAAGGGCTTGAACGACACCTTCTCTCCTGATCTGAAAGAGACAGGGGATATTAAAGGGCTCCCTCCATGAGCTACTAGGTGCAGCTGTTGAGGAAAGTAGGGGTGATAGGCGGGGGCTTCGTGGGGCTGAACGTTGCTGTACTAGCTGCCCTAAGGGGCCTCGAGGTAGTGGTAGTTGACGTGAAGAGGGAGGTAGTGGAGGCGATAAACGAGAACAGGCCCCTTGTGAGGGACAAGTTCGTGGAGGAGAACTGGCCCCACGTGAAGGGCAGGCTGCGGGCAACCACGGACTACGCAGAGCTCAGCAACGTCTCTCGCATAGTGGTCGCAGTTAACACCCCAGTTAAAGTCCAGGGGAGGGAGCTGGTGAAGATGCTGGAGAACGAGGAGGGGAGCCTAGACGACTACATAAACTTCAGGCCGTTGGAGGAGGCAGGGAGGAGGCTAGGCGAGGTAGTGAGGGAGGGGCTCGTCTCCTCTGAGGTCACTATTTACCCCTTCGGGACCCTCAGGAGGCTCGTGGCCCCCTTCGTGAGCGTGGCAGGGAGCAGCGTTGCGGAGAAGGTCTCCTTCGTTCACTCGCCTGAGAGGATCAACCCGGAGGACCCCGTCTGGACGGTGGCTACGATAAACAGGGTCGTGGGGGCTATGGACGAGGAGAGCCTGAGGGAGGGGGTGAAGTTCTACAAGGAGGAGCTTGGGGTGCCAGTGGCGAAGGCTACGAGCATGAGGGAGGCAGAGCTCTCCAAACTGATGGAGAACGCCCAGAGGTTCCTGAACGTGGCTTACGTTTCAGCAGTGAGGGCAGCTGCAGGGCTAACTGACATAGACTTCTACGAGGCCCTCGAGGCCTCCGCGACCAAGCCCTTCAGCTTCTTCCACTTCCGCCCAGGCTACGTGGGAGGCCCCTGCCTCGGCAAGGACACTCTCATGCTCTACCTCTGGATGAGGGAGAGCAACGTGAGCAACAACGTCTCGAGGCTACTTAGGCAAGCCTTGATAGCCAACGAGTACTACCTCATCTTCCTCTCGCTGAGGATAGCAGAGCTGGCCAGGAGGAGGGGGGCTAAGAAGCTGCTCATGAACGGCCTCGGCTACAAGCCAGGCTCCAGGAACTTCGTTGGGGAGGACGTGAACCCGCCCTGGAGGCTGAAGAGGGAGCTGGAGAGCCTTGGGCTAGAGGTGAAGGCCTTCGACCCACACATGCCAGAGAGGAGCGACTTCAGGAGTGGGGAGGAGGCGAGGGCATGGGCAGACCTCGTGATAGGGTGGGGGAGGGAAGGGGACGTGAGGCTGGAGAGGGTTTAGGGGGAGGTGGCCTTGAAGGAGCTCTACGTAGAGCTTGCAAGGAGGCTCCACGCGAAGCACGAGAGCATCATGAGGCTCTCTGGCTACAAGCTGGAAGAGGTGCCAGCGGAGCTGGACAAGGCGCTGAAGGAGAAGGAGCTGGTGGTGCTCTACTTCACTGCTAACTGGTGCGCTCCTTGCATAAGCTTCATGGAGACAGTCAGAGACGTGGCTAGCAAGCTGAAGGAGAGGGTGGCTTTCTACAAGGTGGACGTAGACAAGAGCATAGGAGTGGCGAACAGGTACAACGTGGAGTATCTGCCTGCGACGCTGATGCTGAGAGGGGGAGAACCAGTGGACAGGATATACGGGATAGTCACAGCGCGGAGCCTGGAGAACAGGATCAGCAGGCTCCTCAAGTAACTATATAGGGAAGACTCGTTCTCACGCGGGGAGCAGCATTGAGGAGAAACCTTGCGAAGATCATTGCGACGATAGGCCCTGCCTCGCTGGACAGCGAGGTCATTGCGAACATGGTACGCGCTGGAGCTGAGGCGTTCAGAGTAAACATGAGCTACGGAGGCCCAGAGATGTGGGACAAGATGGTCGATGTCGTCGTGGAGGCAGAGAAGAGCCTGGGGCAGCAGGTAGCTATCATAGCAGACCTGGAGGGCCCCAGGATCAGGCTTGGGGACTTTCAGCCTGTGAAGCTCCAACCAGGCGAGAGCGTGGTCTTCTCCTACGAGCCCTCCGAGGGCATTCCTGTGCCCCATAGGGAGTTCTTCGAGACCATAAGCGAGGGGGACCAGGTGCTGATAGGAGACGGGAAGATATCCCTCGTCGTAGAAGATGTGGCAGGGCTAAGGGCAAGGCTGAAGGTGATCAGGGACGGCGTGCTCGAGGCCAGGAAGGGGGTTGTGATAAGCGGCAAGGAGATCGAGACCCATGCAGTCACGGCAAAGGACAGGGCAGCCCTAGAGTACGTTGCAACAAAGCCCTTCAGCCACGTGATGGTGAGCTACACCAGGAGCCCAGAGCAGATTGAGCTAGTGCGCTCTATCCTGGCCGATCACGACAGGAGGGACGTGAGGGTCTTCGCGAAGATAGAGACCCCCACGGGAGTCAGGAGGGCAAAGGAGATAGCACAGGCAGCAGACGGGCTTGTCGTAGCCAGGGGGGACCTGGGGATGCACTTCAGCCTCGAGGAGATACCCCTCATCCAAAAGGAGCTGGTCTACACGGCTAGGCTCCAGTACAAGCCAGCAGTCCTGGCTACAGAGTTCCTAGCAAGCATGGTGGAGAAGCACTCCCCTACTAGGAGCGAGATAGTGGACATATTCGAGGCAGTGAGGTTAGCAGTGGACGCCCTCATGCTCACTGGCGAGACAGCTGTGGGCAAGAACCCTGTGAGGGTGGTACAGTGGATGTACAGAGTGATAGTGAAGGCCCAGCAGGACATTACCCCGCCTAGGCCTCCTGCCACGGCTCAGATTTACAGGCTTGCAAGGGGAGTGGTGGAGCTGGTGGAGAACCTCAACACTACGCTGGTAGTATACTCTAAGAGCGGGAGGATCTCAGAGAGGGTCTCCTCCTTCAGGCCAATGAGGAGGTACTACGTGGGCGTGCCCGACGAGAAGGTGGAGAGGGCAGTCAGGCTCCTCTGGGCCTCTGAACCGCTGGTAGTGGGAGACCACGAGTACGAGGAGGGGCTGAGGAGGACCAGCAACATGATAGAGGAGGAGGGGCTCGTGGCAGCAGGGGAGACGATAGTGGAGGCAGCCTGGTCGAGCAAGAGGGGCATATATACTATTAGAGTGAAGAACGTCCTGGGCACCTCACAGTAGGGAGACCTCCCTCAGCCTCCGCAGGAGCACCTCCCCCTCGTCAAAGCTCCTCGCCCCCTCCTCTACCTTCCTCACGTCGAGGGCAAGCCTCCCCCTCTTCACCAGCTTAGCTATCTCAGCCAGCCTGTCCATGTCCACTCCCCTCCCAGAGTTAGCCTTGAGGAGGAGGTAGTGCTCCAGGGTAACCATCTTGACCTTAATCTCCCCTATCTCTACTCTCACGCTCCCCTCCAGCACCTTCTCTGGTACATAGAAGTCGTAAAGGTTCTCGTAGAACTCTATGGGCACCTCCTCCCCCACTGAGGCCACAATCCGAGGCGTCCCAAGCCAGGTCTGCCCGTACGACCACCCAAGCTCCTCAGCGAAGCGCCTGTACTCCCCCTCGTCGAAGACTGGGCTGGGATGCTCTGCGAAGAGGTCCACGTCGTCCCCCAGATCTTCCTTCCCGAGGGCGTACTCGACCACAGTGCCGCCGATCACAGTGAAGCGAAAGCCGTGGTCTAGGAGGGCCTTGAGGGCTCTCGCAAGAGCATTCCTGGAGACCATGGCTACCCCTCACACTCCTCTATCCTGCGGTCCCAAAGAGGTCTCCCCCTCGAGGTGGAAGGGGCGAGGCAATCTATGACTGCTTGGGGCTCGTCCGTCTCTATGGTCAGCTTTATTGCGCCAAGTGGGGACTCGTGGTCGCCAGAGACAAAGCTGACCTTCCCCGCAAAGGCTGCCTGCTTGTGGAGGTAGACCGTTATGGCTCCTTCGGAGAGCCCCCTCTTCATTGCGCTCCTGGCTGCATCTAGTATCCTCTCTGCCCTCAGCAGGTAGTGGAGCCTCGCGAGCCCCCTGAGGTCAGATCTGGCCACGAGGAAGGCCTTCCCTCCCCTCTCCTCCCTCTCCACCTTGACTGGCTCCATGAAGGTCTCCACTGCCCTCCTCACCTTCCCCTCCTCCTCTGTGGGCTTCACCTCCACCTCAACTACGACACGAGCCACGCAGAATCTCCTCCGCTACCCTCCTTGCCTGGGACTCCAGCTCCTGAGCTCCCCCAACGTTAATAACGACGTGATCTGCGAGGGCTATGACGCTCCCTATGCCAAGCTGGAGGTTTGAGAGGTCTCTGGCCCTGAACTGCTCCTCCGTGAGGGTCTCCCCTACCCTCCTCCTCTCCAGAACCCTCCTGAAGCGAAGGCGAGGGGGGGAGTGGACTGCAACTAAGCACACAGGCGCAAAACGTGAGAAGTACTCGATCTCCTCAAGGCTCCTCACGCCGTCCACCACGAGGGGGGGCCTGGACCTCTCCATTATCATTTGAGCTACTGCAGCAGCGCCCCTCTCCCTCCTCAGCTCCCTCGCCAGCACCTCCAGGCTCTCGCTGGTGATCTCCAAGCCCCTCCTCCTCGCCTCCTCCCTCACCGCATCCCCCATCGAGACCATGGGGAAGCCCGCTACTTCAGAGATAATCCGGGAGACCACGCTCTTGCCGCTCCCCGGCATGCCAGTAACAGCTATTATCAATCTGCGCTCCTGCGCCGATTACGCGAGGAATAGGGATAAGCTCTTATGCTCCAGAGAGGGGAGAGGAGGGGGAGAGCAGGTTGGTCAAGGTAAAGGTCAAGCTAGTCTCCTGGGAGGAGATCGTTGACTGGAGCAGGAGGCTTGCAGAGAACATCCGCGCCTCTGGCTGGAGGCCCGACGTTATAGTGGCTGTGGCGAGGGGAGGCTATGTCCCTGCGAGGCTCCTCTGCGACTTCCTGGAGGTCACTGACCTGCTCAGCGTCCAGAGCCAGCACTGGGTTGAGGCTGCTAAGATGGCGGAGAAGGCCATCCTCAGGTACCCCTACAGGCTGGACATGAGCGGCTACAAGGTGCTCCTAGTGGACGACATAGTGGACACTGGAGAGAGCCTGATACTGGCAAAGGAGTACATCATGAGGGAGTGGAGGCCTCAGGAGCTTAGGATAGCCACGCTCCAGTGGATAAGCCCGGTAGCTAAACTCAAGCCTGACTACTACCTCATAGAGGTGAAGGACTGGGTCTGGTTCCAGTATCCCTGGACTAGGTTGGAGGACGTGACCCAGTTCCTCTCAAGGATATTCAAGGAGGTGCGCGAGGCAAGCGAGGAGGAGCTCAAGAGGCTCTTCGAGGAGTGGTATGGTATACATCCTCACGAGCTAGGCCCCTACTGGAACATGGCTCTTGAGAGGCTTGAGACAAGGGGCGTGCTGAAGAGGGCAGAAGGGAAGTACGTGAAGATAAAAGAGCCCTAACATATAGCTTGAGGAGGGTGCCGGGGTGGCCGAGCGGTCCAAGGCGGCGGGCTCGAGACCCGTTGCCCCTCCCGGGGCGCGTGGGTTCGAATCCCACCCCCGGCGCCAGAGGGGTGGAGAGGTTTGAGGAAGGAGGCGGAGTTTTGTAGGGACGAGATGTTCGACCACGCATTGTACCTCCAGTTGGCGAAGAGAGAGAGCAACCCTGAGGTAAGGGAGCTCCTCAGGAGCTTTGCAGAGCAGGAGTTGAGGCACTACGAGTTCTGGAAGGAGCTTGCGGGCGACTGCGGCTCCCTCGACAAGGCCAGGCTCTCCTACTACCTCTGGCTCAGGAGGTTCCTCGGGCTCACCTTCACCTTGAAGCTGCTGGAGAGGCACGAAAAAGAGACCATCGAGGAGTATAAGAAGTACTTGCCCTCGCTAGAGGAGGGGAAGAGGGCGCAGCTCCTGAAGATGATCGAGGAGGAGGAATTGCACGAGAGGTCCCTCCTCCAGAGCCTCGCAGAGAAGGAGAGCGCTGTGAAGTACCTGGGCTTCGTTGCCCTAGGCCTTGCGGACGCGATAGTGGAGATCACTGGCGTCCACGCAGGCTTCCTCGGAGCAACTGCCACTACCCTAGTAGCTGGGGTGGCAGGGCTGATCGTGGGGGTCTCTGCTGCTATAGCAATGTCGGGTGCAGCCTACCTGCAGGCAAAGCATGGGGGGATGGAGGAAAGGGTGAACCCGCTCGCCTCTGCCGGCGCCACAGGTATTGCCTACATATTCGCAGTAGTGCTCCTCGCTCTGCCCTACTTCCTCACCCACTCCATGACCTTTGCCTTCGCTGCCTCCCTCCTGGCAGCCATCGCGCTCATAGTTTCGTTCACCTACTACGGCAGCGTCGTTGGGGAGAGGGAGTTCGGGAGGGAGGCGCTGGAGAACCTAGTGATCCTCTTCGCCACTGCAGCCTTTGCCTACCTCTTCGGCGTCTTCATAGGGGAG
>JBCNVO010000020.1:0-5533 GCA_039630105.1 Acidilobaceae archaeon | reverse complement strand
GCCTATGTGGGAGTTACCGGGCGTTGTGGTCGGCTCAGATGTATTCAGGGCAACCATCTCCTCCACAATCACTCCTGCGGGCACGCAGACAGTCGTAAGTTCTATTATACCTACCGCTAACGTTAGGGCTGTGAACATTTCCCGCCTCCAGCTCCTCCACGGCAGACTGATCCTCTCGCAGCACCAAGGCTCCCTCTCTGGATACACGACGGAAATCAGACTGGTGGGCACCCAGACCTCAAGCCCAATAACAATCAGTAACGAAGTCATGCGGTTGCGGAGCGACCAGCATAGTACCGCTGAGGCTCGACTCTCAGAACTACGTCCTATTGTCCGCCTCTGGTCCCTCACGACCCACGCTGAACATCCTACTGGAACTGTGTCCTGCCCCAAACAGCCCTCGAGACTGCATATACTACCGCTCGAGCTGAGGCTAATTCCTTGAGGGAAACGCTATTTTAGTCGTAACCGCCTCACTGCTAACGGTAAGAGAGCATGAGGAGGATAGCCCTTACGGGCATCGTTCTCCTGCTGCTGATCGGGAGGTATGGCTCTCTTCCTCTTGGGGAGGGAGGAGCAGCAGGCAGTAAGGATAGGCGTGGTGCCCACGCTGGATACGCTGCCCATTTTCATCCGCGGAGGCAGAGGGGCTCTTCGAGAAGCACGGCATCAAAGCTTAACGTGACAGTGTATGCGTCGGCAAGGGACATGGACGTGGCCTTCCAAGCAGGACTAGTGGACGTAGGGGTCTACGACATGATACGCGTGGGCATGAGCGTGGAGAAAGGGGTTAACGTGAAGGTCGCTGGTCTCCTCCTGGGAGAGCTGCCAGAGGACGGAGTCTTCGCCATGGTGGCTCCTCCAGGCTCTTCAGGGAAGCCGAAGACGATAGCCATATCAAAGAACACGATAGTAGAGTTCGTCTCCTCGCAACTCATCCCTGCTCTTGGTCTCAAGCCAGGAGAGTTCGAGCTAGTGGACGTGCCACCCATAACCACAAGGTTCGAGATGGTGATGGGGGGCAAGGTAGACGCAGCAGTCTTGCCTGACCCCTGGTGGAGGCTGGCAGTGCTCAGAGGGGCAAAGGTCGTCGTGGACGACTCCGTGCTGGGCAGACCTGTGAGCATGACAGTGATAGGGGTGAAAGGCGACCTCGCCACGCCAGATCTCGCGAGGAAGCTTAGGGCAGTGCTGAACGAGGCGCTAGAGCTCTACAGGAGGGACCCAGAGAGGTACAGGGAGATAATAGAGCGCAAGATCTATGTGCCAGAGGAGCTGAAGGGCAAGTGGCTGCCTTCTTGGAAAGGCTCCATAAGGGACTACCCGAGGGACAACTTCGATTTCGTCTCTGCCTGGCTGCAAGAGAAAGGGCTAGTGTCTAAGCCTCTGAATTACGAAGAGATAGTGATGGTGCTGGATAGGTGAAGCTGGAGCTAAGGAACGTCACGTTCGGCTACAAGGACTTTAGGATCTTTGAGCGCTTCAGCGCCTCCTTCGATGGAGGTAAGCTGAACGTGTTGCTAGGGCCTAACGGGGTGGGTAAGAGCACTCTTTTGAAGATAATAGCTGGAGTCCTCAGGCCGAGCGAGGGGGAAGTGCTCCTAAATGGGGCGCCGCCTGCAAAGGGAGAGATATCCTACCTCCCACAGGACAACGAGCTCCTCCCCTGGCTGAGCGTGAGGGAGAACGTGGAGCTCCCCCTCAAGATCAGGGGGATTAACTCGGGGGAGAGCAGGAGGAGGGCTGAGGAGGCCATGAGGCTCACTGGCGTGCTCCAGCTAGCAGACAGGTACCCGAAGAGGCTCTCTGCTGGGGAGAGAAAGAGGGCGGCTATAGCTAGGGCCCTCGTGGCAGAGGCGAAAGCCCTCCTCCTAGATGAGCCCACTGCGAACGTAGATCCTGCAGGGAGGGAGGACATATGGGGGCTGCTGAAGGAGGTGACTAAGGAGAGGATCACCATAGCTATAACCCACGACGTGGCAGAGGCCCTCCTCGTAGGGGACGTTATATACGTGCTCACGAGCAGGCCTGCAAGGATAACGGAGGTCACAGAGGGAGGCGAGAGGGCTTGGGAGAGGCTAAAGAGCATAGTGGAGCTCTACTATCGCCGCTGAGGACAGCATATTTCCTCCTGGCCCTCCTCCTCTTGGTGGCCCTCTGGGAGGCAGCAGCCACAGCGTACCAGAGGCCCTACCTCCCCCATGCAGGCGAGATAGGAGGAAAGCTCTGGAGGGAGCTCTCAGCAGGAGGACTGGCAGAAGACCTCCAGATCTCCCTGCGCAGGATAGCAATGTCTCTCCTCATATCCTCTCTCACTGGCATCTCCCTGGGGCTCGTGGCAGCCCGCGTCGACTATGGCAACAGGCTGCTGAGGCCCATAATACTTGCCACCTACCCTATGCCGCACATAACACTGATCCCCATACTGCTCTGGCTGCTGGGAGTGGAGGGGAGCAAGATAGCTGTTATTTCCCTCATAACCTTCTACCCCATAGCACTCTCGACCATGGAGTGGGCCCTGAGGACGCCGAGGGAGTACGAGGAGCTCGTGGAGAATATGGGGGGGAGCTCTTGGCACAAGCTGACCTACGTGGTGCTCCCTTCCATTCTACCTGGCGTCCTCACAGGCCTCAGGATAGCAGTCAGCACAGCCTTTGCAGTGGTGTTCGTGGCTGAGAGCTTCGTGTTGACAGGAGGGGTGGGCGCATACATAGAGGAGAGCTGGCACAAGCTAGACTACGCGGGGGTGTACGCTGGCATGATCGCGCTCTCTCTCTCAGGCATCACAGCTTACTCCCTGATATGGCTGGTCGAGAGGGCCTATAGAGAAAGAATGGGTTACTAGATGTCTACCACGAACCTGAGAGTCCAACAGCCCCCCTCTTCCCTCATGTGCATCTGAGCGTATGTCATCGCTTTCACCACTGTCCTGCTCTCGTGCCTCTCAACCTGGAACTCCTCTCCCCACGCCTCAGCCCTCATCTTCACGTAGTCCTGCCCTACCTCTATGTACTGAACTCTGAAGGAGCTGAAGACTAGCCTCCTTGCGTCAGTGAGCACTATGAGCTCCTCTATCCAGCGGTAGAGGAGGCCTGGGAGATCTATGGCTTCTACCTCCACCTCTACCCTCTCTACCCCTCTTACCTTGCTGGTGTCAGTCATGACTTCGTATGTTCCGAGGGCTGCGTTCTCCAGGGCCTCTGCCAAGCTCCTCCCCCTGGCCTCGATCAGCACGTCCGCAGTGTGCTCTAGGTGAGCGAACCCCATGCACTCTCCAACTCCCAAGCTCTTTATCCCCCTCTGTCACTTATGCGGGAGAGTACTTGAGCATAACAGAGAGAGCAAGCAGCAGACAAGTCTTCGAGCTGCTAGTCTCAGAGCTGGGAGAGGAGGAGAGCCCAGACAACTACATAGTGCTTTTCGCGAGGGAGAAGGGAGGTGCCTTCACAGTGCTAGTGAGCATAGTGTTGAGCCAGAACACCAACGACAAGAACTCCATTAGGGCCTTCAAGTCCCTTAGCGAGAGCGTGGGCGTGGATCTCCACAGCCTGCTGCGCGCGGGCGAGAGGGAGATAGGGGAGGCTATCAGGAGGGCAGGCCTCTGGCAGCAGAAGGCCAGGGCCATAAAGGCCCTGGCAGAGCTCGTGGCAAGAATGGGAGGAGAGGCCTGGCTGGAGAGGGAGGAGCCGAGGAAGCTGAGGGAGGAGTTGCTCAAGGTGAGGGGCGTGGGGGAGAAGACTGTGGACGTCTTCCTCTCCTTCTACCGAGGGACACCAGTTTTCGCTGTGGACACCCATGCCAGGAGGATAGCAAAGAGGTGGGGGCTGGCTAGGGGCAACAGCTACTCTGAAGCCTCGAGGGCCCTCCTGCACTTCTTTGGCCCAGAGCTCTCAGAGAGGGCCCACAGGCTCATCATAGCCCTCGGGAGGAAGTACTGCAGAGCAAGGGCCCCGAGGTGCGCAGAGTGTCCGCTGGGGAGCATTTGTCCCAGCTCCTCAAGGCTCTAGCCATTGCAAAGCCCCAGCGGGAGAGCTGGCTCCTAGAGGAGCTATACGATCTCCTGGTTCCTCTCGACGAGGACGTCAAGGTGGAGAGGAGCGGGTTCCGCGACGTGCTGTTAGTGCTCTCTGCAAGGCTCCAGCCCCGCGAGATATGCAGAGCAGCCCAACTCATGGAGTTCTCCTTCATGTCCAGGCTCGTGCCTGGCACAAAGGTAGCGAGGGCGACGAGGCCAGAGGAGCTATATAGAGCCCTCGAGCCGCTGCTGCCCAGCGGCAGGAGGCTGAAGCTGATGGTGAGCCTCAGGGGGAGGGGAAAGGAAGTGGTGAGGGAGGAGGAGCTTGAGAGGTACGTCTCGTCCCGAGGGAACCTCCTCTCGAGGCAGAGCAGGGAGGTGCTCGTAGTGGAGAGCATTGGCGAAGTCTTCGTGCTCTCCTACGGTATTACCCACAAGTGCGGTCTGAGCTGCACTCTTGTGGTGCCAAAGGAGCATAATGCCTTTTAACTCACTTTCGATCTACTATAAAACGGAGATATGGGGTGAGGTGAAAGTGAAAATATTCAGGGACAGGTTCGTCTTCGACGAGAGCTATAAGCCAAAGAAGCTGTTGGTGAGGGGCGCTGAGGCCTCTGCCCTGATCTCCCGCTACAAGTCAAGGCTAGCAGAGCTCTCCGGTTTCACCGACGTCTCCCTCATCTACGGCTCCATTGGGAGGGTGGGCATAGGGAAGACGACTGTAGCATGGTACGTGGGGAAGAGCATGGAGGAGATAGCGAGGGCGAGCGGGAACTTCTTGAAGCACGCTTACATAAACGTGTTTGGGGCGCCTAGCCTGCACCAGATCCTCTCCATGATCGCGAGCCATCTAGATCTGGGGCTGAGCGTGAGGGGCAGCTCTGCGCTCGAGGCCCTCAAGTTTATTGTGGACTACCTCTACAGGAGGGACACCTTCCTCCTCGTCACGCTCGACGAGTTCCAGAGCCTCCTGCTCTCGAGCAAGATATCTGAGGACGAACTCTATACCCTGCTCAGGGTGTACGAGGAGATCCCTTCGAAGGACGGAATCAACAGGATAAGTTTCCTCCTTGTGGCAAGCGACCACAGGGTGATGGCTTACATGAGGGAGAGGATCCGCAGGTGGAGAGCCAGATAGGCTCAGGGTGCACCTGAAAGCATACAGCGACAAGGAGCTAGAGACAATCCTGAGGCAGAGGGCTGAGGAGGGGCTGACCGGGACAGCCTGGGACGACAGGCTGATAGAGCTCATCGCAAACTACTTCGGCGAGGACAAGGGCGGGGACGGACGCCAGAAAGGCTATGCTCACGCTCAGGAGCAGCCAGAGCTCGCAGGGTGCAGGGGCCCACAGGATAGAGGAGCAGCACGTGAGGAGGGCAATATCTGGAGCCCCTGGCATACATCCCAATGAGGGGTTCGGGGCCTCCCGCTGCAGGAGCTCTTCATCCTCCTTGCCCTCGCCGAGGTGGGCATGGAGAAGGGGGACTGGAGCACCACAGGGGAGCTGAAGGAGAAGT
>JBCNVO010000002.1:0-29440 GCA_039630105.1 Acidilobaceae archaeon | reverse complement strand
CGCTGCCCTGCTGAAGGTCAACCAGGCCGGGACGCTCTCAGAGTCCCTGGACTTCTACGAGCTCGCTAGGAGCTCTGGCCTGAGGGTCGTGGTCAGCCACAGGAGCGGTGACAGCGAGGACAGCTTCATTGCAGACCTCGCTGTAGCTCTCAGCTCCCCCATAAAGACTGGGGCTCCAGCTAGGGGGGAGAGGACGGCTAAGTACAACAGGTTGCTCGAGATCGAGGAGGAGCTGGGGAGCGCTGGGAGCTATATGGGCAGGGGCTTCCTCCCCTGACTAGGGCGTTAGCACGAGCTCGTAGGGATAATACAGGCAGACGCCGCGCGGATCAGTGGCACTGGGACAGAGCTCCAGGAGGAGCCTGAGCGTAAGTGGCTGAGCACCCTGGGTGACAGTGGCGGTCAGCTCTATGTAGTTTCTAGAGTCCGTCCTCAGGGACACAATGCTGGTTTGGGGAGACGTGACAGTCCCGTCGCTGATAACTATGGGGGTCGAGGGAGCTGTTCCCACCAGCCTTATCTGAACTGAGTAGCTGGCAAGGGAACCTGCGTGCTCCTGATATATGAGCCTGCCTGTAAAGGGCTGGGTAGCAGATATGTTGGTAGCGACTACAGCGCTCACAGGCACCCACCACGTAGCAGAAGCACAAGTGCCTGCTGGACAAGTCGTGAAGGAGCTCCAGATATATATGTTGAATACGTCAGAGCCCAGGACTACACCTTGGTACTGACCGCAGAGGGCGTTCCCACGGTAGACCCTAACGCTATTCGTATTAAACCCTCTGCCGAGCACGATGTCCCTCACTACTGTCACGGAGAAGGTGGTACCGCTGCCAAGGAACTCCTGTACACCGTTATCGTCTATCAATTGGACAGATACAGTTACTGGCGCGATGAACGTAATGGTCCGAGGATCTGTTGGGGAGGCCACGAAGTCGTCGTACCTTGGGCCAGCAGGCCCCCAAGAGTGGACCCCGACGTAAGCTGGCTGGAAGAAGCGATTTCCTGAGATCGTGGCGCTAGCGGTTGCTCCGAGGGAGCCGTCAGGCCTGTAAGCCCACGCGTTGATAGTGATGGAGTTGCCGCTGACTGTATAACTGGTAACTATCGTATACCACTGTCCTGAAACGACGCCGCCCTGAATGTTGACTCTAGCATGTTGCTGCCAGTTCCCCACGTAAGACCATATGTCCAGATAGCTTTCATAGATTGAAATTTCGTATACGCTCGTTCTGCCAGAGTTAAGGAAGCCTACCCCCTTGTAATTCGTTGCAGGATCCCCTCTCACCTTCACTGCAGCCCAAAGGCTAGAGTAGGAGCTAATAGAGGTGGTCCAGTACAGCTGATGACCTTTGCCAGAAGATGAAATTACAGTGTTTACCGCACTCCGACCCTTGTGGCCCGTGTCTCTCGTCCAGCTGCCACCATCAATAGCCCACCCTGGCGGCGGGAAGGTGGGCTCGTCGAAGTCTGTGAACACGAGGGCGCTCTGGGTCCTCGATATCTGACACATCGGCGGTTCTAGGAACCTCGCTGTGGGAGCTCTGGGTGACATGTCGACAGTGAGGTTCATAATGTAATACGCAGAGGCGAGGGCAGAGACTGCGAACAGAGAAATGAAGAGCAGCGCTGCGAGGGCTCTACTGGCGGTGCCTCTACCTTGCCCATAAGTGTGGACAGCATCATGTCTTAACAAGGTCGCCCCTAGCGCTGCTACTGTTGCAGAGGCGCTAGCCATTATGACCAGAACAGGGATCAGGATTGCCAGGACGAAGAGGCGCAACGACCTTCACCTGCGGCTCTCTATCCTCAGCGAGGCCTTTGTGTTCCCTCTCGTGACCCCATCGTCGACCATGTATACGAGGATGTCGAGCTCAACGGTAGCTCCGCCACCTATGGAAAAGCAGCTGGAGCCGGGGGAGAGCAGGTCGCGCTTTGCCAAGAAGCCCAAGGGGAAGGTGGGCGCAGGGTAACCAGAGGGGATCCTCGATGCGCCGCTCGGGAAGACGTACAGCTCAGCCCTGTCGCCAGGCCTCAGAGCGGCATTGTCTCCCGGGGAAATATGAATACAAACATACCTTGCGCTCGTGTCGAGGTTCCTGATCCTTAACAGGTCGCGGTACCAGCTGGTCTGGTAAGTGGGTCTTATGGTCACGTCTGCTACATTTCCTCCCTGACTAATTGAGACGCCTATGGGGGAGCCCCCCACGTCTGGCCGGCCCGCATTGGAACCGGGCTCGAACTTCATGATGTCTACGGGAGCTATACCTATAGAGCCCTCAACTCGCCTAAGTGAGAAGGCAGCAGCCTGCCCTAGCAAGGCCACCGCCACGATCGCAAGCGCTGCTATCATTACTGCTCTTCTCATCATTTTCCACGTATTATATTCTTCCGCGTTATTTAAGGCTTATAGTCCGACCACATGCTCCTTGCGAGCTCCCCCTCGTGGGTGAAGACCTCTAGCAGCTCCCTCGCCCTCTGTCTCCTCTCCCTGTGCTGCTCAAGGAAAGCGTTGAGTCTCTCGACCAGGTACTCCTTGAGCTCCCCAGTTAGCATCCTCCCGCTCCTGTAGTCCTCCTCTATCTTCGTGAGCCTAGCGTCGTCCGGCTCGAAGTATATCCTCAGCCACTGGAAGGAGACGTCCACTTCAGGGTTCCCTCCCAGCTTCCTGTGGAGCTCCACTGTGGGCTGGCCGCCCGAGAAAGCGTACTTCATGATCTTCTGCCTTACCTCCCTCGGGCTATCGTGGAGGAAAATGGCGCTCTCCGGCTTGGAGGTGCTCATCTTCCCCTCCCCCGTCAGTGGGGGGAGGAAGCGGGAGTGGATCGCTGCGGCCTTGTAATAGCCCATGCTCTCAGCTAGGTCGCGCTGCACCCTCCAATAAGGATCTTGATCTATGGCAGCAGGGATCAGGCACCTCCTCCTCTCGAAGAGGGTGGGCACTATCTGGAGGGCTGGATAAAAGGCCAGGCCTATGTTGGTCTCGCCAGTGAAGCCGAAGACTGCCCTCACAGTGTTCAGGTTAACCTTCTTGGCCACCTTTAGGGCAGCAGGGTAGAGCTTCCCTATGTACTCGGTGTCGAAGAAAATGAAGGTCCTGTCAGGGTCGAAGCCTGCAGCTATTATGTCCAGCGCGTTCTCGTAGGCCCACTTCTTAGCATCCTCGAGGCTCATCTCGGGCTCGTCCAGGAACTTCTCGTCGTCCGTGATCATTATGTACACGTTAACCCTGAACCTGTCCTGGAGCCATTTCGTGAAGAGGAAGGGGATCATGTGGCCTATGTGCATTGGTCCAGAGGGGCCTCTGCCAGTGTAGAGGAAGAACCCCCTCCCCTCCTGGTAGTCCTTCAGCACCAGGTCTAGATCTCTGTGGGAGAAGAATATGCCCCTCCTCAGCATGACGTGGCTCTCCCCTGCTAGCTCCTCCACCCTCCTGACCAGCTCCTCCGTGATCCTCTGGGTCCCGAATATCTGGATGAGCCTCTCGTAGTCTACCTTGCCCTTTACCTCCCAAGGCGTTACACTGAACTCCTCCATTGTCGCTATAGGCTAAGAGCTGTGGACCCTAAATAGCGTTACAGGGCAGGATGGAGGAGCTGAGGGAGCTAATTAGGAAGTGCACCAGGTGCAGGCTTCATCTAGGGAGGAAGAGGGCTGTGCCAGGCGAAGGGCTACTCGGGGCTAGGATCGTCCTCGTGGGGGAGGCGCCGGGGAGGACGGAGGACGAGGAGGGGAGGCCATTCGTGGGGGCTGCAGGCAGGCTGCTCAACTCCTTGCTGAAGGAGGCGGGGCTCAGGAGGGAGGAGCTCTTCCTCACCAACGTCGTGAGGTGCAGGCCTCCAGGCAACAGGAGGCCAAGGAGCGACGAGGTCGCGATGTGCATGCCTTACCTCCTCTCCGAGATCTCAGCCCTCCGCCCTATTGTAGTAGTAGCCATGGGAGAGACAGCTGGGAGGGCCTTGTCCCAGGAGATGGGGATAGAGTGGAGGGGGGTTAGGGAGATGAGGGGGAGGCAGGTAGGGGGAAGGCTGAGAGACCTCCCCGTAACTCTGGCCTTCACTTACCACCCCTCAGCTGCCCTCAGGAGGAGAGAGCTAAGAGATTTGATCGCGAGAGACCTGGTGCTCGCAGCCCAGCTAGCCAGGAGGAGCCCTCCAAGAGATCTTGAGGACGATCCACATGGCTAGGATCATGCCAAGGGTGAAGGCTGCAGCGAGGAACACAAGGGCATAGGCATAGCTCAGGGGAGCAGGGAGGGGCTGTCTTGGGCTAGGCATGGGGCTCTCCCCGTCTGCTCTCTCTGTAGACTCCCAGCCCTGCGAGGGGAGGCTCTTCGTTGCTGCAAGGGAGCTCCAGAGCACAGTAGATGCCACAGCCTCCTGCATCAGCGCCACCGAGGCGCTAAAGTCACCGTAGTCATACCTCACCTTGCTGAATTCCAGGTAAGCTGGGGAGAGTCCGGAAACAAGACCTCTGGAGTAAGCGTATGAGGAGAGGAGGAAGAGGACGTTCCTCAGCTCCCTCCTGTACTCATCTGCAAAGGCCCTATCTGTTATGTCAGGAGGGACGAAGAGGGTCGAAATGCTCCTGGAGAAGGCCTCCCTGTAGAAACCTATAGCTGCCACGTAGTTCTCAGCCTCTATGGCAGCCCTCCCTTGCTTCCTGAGGGAGTCCACTATCTGCGCCCCCATTCTCAGGCTCTCAACGTTCGTTGGGGAATAGTACCTTATGACGTGCTCCACGTACCTTATGGCATAGTTCGTTGCTGCCTCAACGTACTTCCCGAAGAGGAGGGCAGCGACCCTCAAGTCCCTCTCGTCTATCTTAGGCCTGCCCTCCCTCACTGCCTCTGCGGTCCTCAGCCACACCTTCACTGTCTCAATCCTTGCCTTGGCAAAGGCGAGGTAACTTATGGCGTCAGATATGGCCCCTCCCCTGTTGAGGGTCCCCTCTGCTGCCACTAGGCTAGAGTTAGCGTCAGCCAGCCTCGTGTAGGCTGTAGCGAGGAACTCGACGTAGTAGACGGAGCCCTCCCTCTCCTGCGAGTCGAGCCTCCTCCTCAGCTCCCTCTGCTCTGCCTTCACCCTCTCGATCTCCTGCCTCAGCCAGCTCAGCCCTCCGCTCTGCACTGCCTGCTCGTGCTGTACACGGAGGGCCTCGGCGTAGGCGGCAAACGCAAGGCTGGCTGCAGAGTAGGGGCTCCTGTCGAGCTGCTCCCTAGCTCTAGCCAAGCTCTGCCTTGCCTGAGGGCTGAGGCCGCCTCTAGTCGAGTCGGTGAGATTAATGAGCTCCAGCGCTGCCCTCTTCATGGCAGGGTTGAAGCCCTCTGGCATCCTAAAGCTTATGTTGCCAACGAGAGCGCTCATGCCAGCCACAGCCTCGAAGGCCTCCAGCACCCCTGTGACAGGGAAACTGCTGACACACGCTGCGCTCAGATCTCGCACATTGCTGGTGGGCACCATCAGGAAGAGGCCTCTGCTCTGAGCCACTCTACACTTCGTGTCCACGCCCCCCACCCTGGAGGAGAGGCCCTCCGGGGAGATAGCACCTGTCACAGCATAGTCTGATATGCTGAAGTTCCTCATTGTCAAGAGGAGGGAATAGGTAAGGAGGGCTACAGCAAAACCTCCGCTGGGGCCAGAGACCTTCTCCCTGGTCTTTATCGTGATAGACACGTCAAAGAGTCCCCAATGGTAGCCTGCCAGCAGGCTCCCAACCATGAACGCCATGATCATGCTGCTCCTGGTGAGCTCCTCCACGTTGCTCTCTCCTACCTCAGTCATCACCTTAGCCTGCCCGCTCCCCGGATACTTTACGAGAACTGTCACGTTCAGAAGGCTCCCTCCTCCCCCGCCGTCGACTGCTGGCACAACTATCCACCCGAAGAGAGCGTTATGACGGCTCTCCTGAGCGCTAGTGGGTAATATGAGCAGAAGCACCATTAACAGCGCGAGAGCTCTCAAGTATGGCTCCCTTGAGGTCGAGTGACAGATAGGCTTTAAGGCTTATGCATATCTGGTGAGGGGGTGCTCCGCTTGCCAAAGAAGGAGGAGCAGAAGGAGCAAAAGCAGGAGGGGACTAAGAGCAAGGAGCTAAAGATAGCTTCTGTGCAGGTAGTCACCAGGGATGCTGTTATGAAGAACCAGAGGCAGATGAGCGTTCTCCTCATAATCGATAGGCTTGGCCCTATGCACGAGAGGACCCTCCACGAGCTGGTGAAACATGTGCAGGGAAGGGGGATGCCTCTCAGCTACAACTTCATCAAGGTTGCAGAGGGTTCCCACAGCCCTGAGCTCAAGAACGACCTCATCTCCCTGACCTACGTGGGCTTCGTTGAGAGCGACCCTGTGAGGAGGAAGGTGAGGATCACTGGCGACGGGAAAGAGGCCTTAGAGAAGCAGGGGGCGCCAGCTGGGATAGCAAGGCTGCTGGAGGAGGAGAGGGACAACCTCAAAAACCTCGTAGCTCTCCTCGACAGCCAGATAGACATCCAGTTCAGGCGGAGGCCGGAGAGGGAGAGGAGATCTCCCTCAAGGCTCAGAGACCTGCTGAAATGAGGCTTCACCCCTACATAGGGGCAATAGTGAAGAACAGGTCGTTCACGTTCATATACGGCCCCCCTGGGAGCGGGAAGACGAGGCTAGGGCTCGAGGTGGCAAGGATTGCAGAATCGCTAGGCTACGGGGTGAGCGTGATAGCCACAGAGGCAGGTACTTCGCTGGCCTACAGGAGCCTGGGGGAAGCTGTGAGCACAGCCCTCTCCATAGACGACATGGTCATGAAGGTGGTGAGAGGGGCCCTAAGGGGGGAATACGTGATCGTGGACACTGTCAACTCCTACTATCGGGACAGCCCTAGCTACGAGAGCCGCGGTCTACTTGCCCTAGCCTCTGCCATGATGAGGCTCTCTGGAGGCCTCGCCCTCGGGCAGGTCTCCTTCGACGAGCAGACTGCGCCCGGAGCTGCAGCTGTCGAGAAGTATGCCTTGGTGACGGGCATGACGAGGAGGCTACATGAGGGAAAGTACTTGCTGGAGATAGTCAAGCCCTCAAGGAAGCTCCTGGTCTACGAGATAAGGGGTGAGGAGGTGCTATGGCTGTAGTGGACAGCGTGTTCGAGGGGCTCCTCTTCATCTTTCCTGCGATGATAGCCAACGCCACCCCAGTAATAGCTGGCGGCAAGATGCCTATCGATATGGGCATCAACTTTGTGGACGGCAGGAGGCTGCTCGGGAGGGGGAAGACCTGGGAGGGGCTCCTGGCAGGCATACTGGCTGGGACCTTCACAGGCGCACTCCTCTCCGTGCTGCACTCGGACATGTGGTGGGTAGGGTTCACTGTCTCTGTAGGGGCTATGGCTGGAGACATCGCAGCCTCCTTCCTGAAGAGGAGACTTAACATGGAGAGCGGAGATCCGGCACCGCTCCTGGATCAGCTCAACTACTACATAGGCGCTGTGGTAGCCCTCTACCTGGCTGGCTACCAGTTCACCCTACCTGTCCTGCTGGTCCTGGCAGCAATAGCTGGCGCCCTCCACCTCCTAGCGAACGTGCTGGCGTTCATATTGGGCCTTAAAGAGCACCCCTGGTAGCAAAGGGGGGAGGACAAGTGGGGAGGCTCTACACGAGAGGGGGGGACGAGGGCTTCACCTACACGCCCATACTTGGGAGGGTGGAGAAGGATCACCCGCTTGTGGAGTTCTACGGGACGCTTGACGAGGCCAACTCCATGATTGGGCTAGCTAGAGGGCTCCTGAGGGAGCGCACCCAAGAGTACGAGACAGACCTGAAGTACATTCAGGAGCTGCTCTACCGCGTCGGGTTCAGCCTAGCCCGCATGAGGGTGAGCGAGGAGGACGTGAGGAGGCTTGAGGGGATCGTGGACAAGTACTATGCACAGCCCCTCCAGAAGTTCGTCTTGCCCGCAGGCCCTGACGGCGTTGCAGCCCTTCACGTAGCGCGCTCCCTAGTGCGCAGGGCAGAGAGGAGGCTGGTGGGGCTCAAGAAGGCGGGCATAGAGGTGGACAACCTTATTATAGCTACCATGAACAGGATGTCCGACAGCCTGTTCGCTATTGCAATAGACGCGTCCCGACGCCTCGGCTTCGAGCCAGAGGAGCTCAACGTATAGACTTGGTATATACCTCTTCCGTACTGGCTGTTAAATATCGCTCCCCCTGCTCTCTTCGCGAGGCAAGATGGGGAGAGGGGGAAGGAGCTCTCGTTACGCCTTCAGTGTCCTCGCACTCGTGGCCTTCGCAGCCATTTTCGACACGGCCCTCACCTCCCCTATACTAGGTATTTACGCAAGGGAGCTCGGGGCGTCCACAGCCACAGCGGGCTTCATTGTAGGGCTCTACAGCCTTGTGGCCATACCTGCCAGCATAGCAGCAGGCTTGCTAGTAGACAGGCTGGGGAGGAAAAGGATGCTTGCTGCGGGCCTCCTGCTGGACTCGATAGCCATATTCTCATATGGCCTCGTGAGCTCTTACCAGCAGCTGATGGTCTTGAGGGCCTTCCACGCCATAGGTGGCAGCCTGACTTTCCCAGCCTTCGTTGCGAAGGCAAGGGAGGTGAGCAGTCAAAGGGTGGGGCTCAGCTTAGGCCTCCTCCTCGCCCCCATCTCGCTGGCATATGCTATTGGATCTGGAGCAGGGGGGGTTATCGCGAGGAGCTACGGCTATGCTACAGCTTTTGCCCTCCCAGCGCTCGTGCTTTTCCTGGCCTTCCTCCTCGCGGTGAGGCTCCCGGAGAGTGCTCAGAGAAGCAGCTGGCGGAGCCTCAAAGATCTGCTGCAGAACTTTAGAGAGGGTGGCCTCAACCTCCTGGCTGGCATATGGCTCATATTCACGCTCTACCTCGGGATAGGCGTGCTGGCAGGGGGCCTTGGCATCAGCCTCCTCGTGGGAGGAGTGGTGGAGGGGGAGCGCGAGGCCAGGTTCCTCGCAGGGCTCTCCCTGGCGATCAGCGCCTTCCTCTCAGCCCCGCTCATGGTGCTCTTCGGCTACCTCTCTGACAAGAGCAGGCCAGTCACAGCTGCTGCCCTCTCCGTCCTGCTGTCGCTGGCAGGAATGGTGGGTTCAGTGGCTCTGCTGGGCATTAGCACTACAGCTGTCCTGCTGGCAATGGCAGCCTTCAGCCTCGCCTTGGGAGGACTCGTTGTGACCAGCACTGTGCTGGTCACTGAGGTGCCGCCTGGCGCCAGGGGCACAGCTGCAGGCATGCAGCAGGTCTTCAACATAGCTGGCGTAGCAGCTGGCGCTCCGCTGGGAGGAGTCCTGGCCTCCTCAGGTCCTGCTGCAGTCATACTAGGAGTTGCGGGAGCCCTTCTCCTCAGCCTCCTCGTGTTCCTGAAGAGGTAATTTTTTAACACTCTCGCCTTTGCAGAGGGATAAGCGTGAGGAGGGCAGTCCACATCCGGGCCT
This sequence comes from Acidilobaceae archaeon, assembly GCA_039630105.1. GTDB lineage: Archaea > Thermoproteota > Thermoprotei_A > Sulfolobales > Acidilobaceae > DSZV01. The sequence goes on along the minus strand of JBCNVO010000002.1, from coordinate 20,017 downwards.
CCCCTGGAGAGATCGCAGAGAGGGTCATTGTTGCAGGCGATCCTGGCAGGATAAGGTTCATTGCAGAGAACTTCCTGGAGGAGCCCAGGCTTGTGAACGACAACAGGGGCCTCCTTGTCTACACGGGCAAGTACATGGGGATGCCCGTTACCCTGGCAACTCACGGCATAGGGGCCTCCTCAGCCCTTCTCGTCTTCGAGGAGCTCATAGCTCTGGGAGCGAGGGCTATGGTCAGGCTTGGGACCTGCGGCTCCCTCAGCCCCTCGGTGGAGATAGGAGACCTAGTTATACCCACAGTGGCCTCCTACTACCCTGGAGGGCCCTATTATCAGTACTACGGAGAGCTTGCCTGCGGGCCTGCTGCGCCCCATTTCGAGGTCCTGAAGACGCTCATAGAGGAGACGAGCAAGAGCGGCGCACGCTACCACATAGCACCTGTCGTCTCCAGCGATGCTTTCTACAGCGAGGGCCCGGACTTTGCAGAGAGGTGGAGCAGGAGGGGAGCAGTTGCTGTGGAGATGGAGTGTGCAGCCCTCTTCCTGATCGGTAGCATGAGGAGCGTGAAGACGGGGGCCCTGCTGGTGACAGTGGACTCTCCGACGCACTATAGGAGGCTTGGCCCAGAGGGCATAACCTCCAGCATGAAGGTGGCAGCGAAGATAGTGCTCGAGGCGCTAAGGAGGATAGAGGTCACTTCTTAGCTGTCCCTGCGCTTTTCAGCCTCAAGTTAGTGCTCCCGCACCTCCTACACTTCACTGCGCTGACGGCGTTTAGCGCCCCGCAGTTCCTGCAGACCTTCTTCAGGAGCACCCTCTTCTCGAATATTGCCAGCAGCTCCGGGTCTTTGATTGGCATCCCCTTCTCCCCCTCCCCCCTTCCCGCGAGCCTTAAATAATTGTCCCCATGCTATATAAGGGTTAAGGAGAAGCAGAGAGGGGTAGGCCGTTGAGCGCAAGGAAGCTGATCGACCTGGGTAGCATGAAAGGGGAGGTGTTGGAGGAGAGGCAGAACAAGGTGATAGGGAGGAGAGAGATAACTCTCGCCGTCTCTCACTCCTTGGCCTCCACGCCGAGTCGAGTAGAGCTAAGGCAGAGGCTTGCGCAGAGGTACGGCGTGGACGTTTCCAGGCTTTACGTGAGGTCAGTGTTCACTGAGTACGGAGCTAATGTCTCAACAGTCGTGGTGCACATATATGACAGCGCTGACAGGGCAAAGCTATTTGAGCCGGAGCACGTGATCAGGAAGAACGGGGGCGAGACGCCGGAGGGAGCCTAATGGCAAAGGAGCTGAAGACCTACATCCACAAGCTATACGTTATAGATATGGAGAAGGGAGTTGCGAGGCTGAAAAACAAGAGGTGCCCTCGCTGCGGCAGCATCATGGCTTACCACACGCAGGGCGGCGAGAGGTGGCACTGCGGGAAGTGTGGCTACACAGAGTTCATAGTGAAGGCTGCTCCAGCACCGCTTAGGGAGAGGAGGCCAGAGAAGGAGAAGAAGAAAAAGTGATCATCCTTGGCATAGAGTCCACAGCCCACACCTTTGGCATTGCCCTCCTCGACGAAGGGCCCCGGGTCCTTGCAGATGTGAGGAAGCTGTATATTCCCAAGAGCGGCGGCATCTTGCCCCGCGAGGTCGCCCCCTTCTTCTCGCGGGCTGCAGGAGCAGCGCTGAGGGAGGCCCTTCAGAGGGCAGGGGTGAGCATGAGGGAGGTGGAGGCGATAGCTGTCGCGCTGGGCCCAGGCATGGGGCCCCAGCTGAGGGTGGGAGCAAGCGTGGCAAGGGCCCTCTCAGCCCACTACGGCAAGCCCCTTGTGCCCGTGAACCACGCTGTGGCCCACATAGAGGTTGCCAGGTGGCTCACGAGGCTGAAGGATCCGATAGCCCTCTACGTTGCTGGGGGCAACACAGCCGTCATATCCTACGCAGAGGGCAGGTACAGGGTCTTCGGTGAGACCCTAGATCTGCCGCTGGGGAACGCCTTGGACACCTTTGCGAGAGAGGTAGGGATAGCACCTCCGTACGTTAAGGAAGGAAAGCACGCCCTCGACCTCTGCGCTGAAGGCGGGGAGTTCATAGAGGGGTTACCCTACGTAGTGAAGGGCCAGGACTCCTCCTTCTCCGGCCTTCTCACTGCAGCCCTGAAAGCTGTGAAGGGGGGCGCTGATCTGAAAGACGTCTGCTTCACGCTGAGGGAGATAGCCTACTCCTCTGTGGTGGAGGTCCTGGAGAGGGGCCTGGCGCTCACTGGCAAAAGGGAGGTGGTGCTCACTGGGGGCGTTGCTGCCAGCGCCCTACTTAACGAGAAGCTCTCCCTCATGGCCTCCCTTCATGGCGCCCAGTTTCGCCCCATCCCTCGCGAGTACGCTGGCGACAACGCTGTAATGATAGCCCTCACAGGGATAGCTGCTTTCAAGTGGGGACAGAGGGTGGAGCCCCGGAGGGCAACGATAAGGCAGAGGTGGAGGGTGGACCAGGTCCCTGTTCCTTGGTATTACGAGTTCCCGTGAGGAGCCATGGAGGAGCTCTTGGCAGAGGCAGAGAGCAGCGTTAGGGGGTTCCCCCTCATGAAGAGGGGGGCAGAGTCCGAGGTCAGGCTGGGGACCTTCCTAGGATTACCTGCTGTCTTCAAGTACCGCGTCCCAAAGCCCTACATGCACCCTAAGCTAGCTCAAGGCCTGGCGAGGCAGAGGAGCGTGAGGGAGGCAAAAGTGATACTGAAGGCCAGAGAGGTGGGGGTACCGGCGCCTAGCCTCTACGCCCTCTTCCCCACCCTCTCGCTCATCGTCATGGAATACATAGAGGGGGAGACGCTGAAAGAGCTGGCAGACAGGGAGGCTGGCAAGGCAGTGGAGCTAGCTCGGGGGGCTGGAGCAATAGTGGCGAGGCTGCACGAGGCTGGGATTTCCCACGGAGATCCTACGACCTCTAACTTCATCCTCTCGAGGGGGGAGCTCAGGGTTATAGACTTCGGCCTCGCCGAGTTCACAAAGGACTTGGAGGACTTCGCCGTGGACGTCCACCTCTTCAGGAGGGCTGTGGAGAGCGCCCACGCGAAGATCGCCCAAGCCATGTTCTCCTCCTTCCTCGAAGGTTATGCTGAGGTCAGGGACGCGAAGGAGGTGGCAGAGAGGGCAGAGGAGATCAGGCTGAGGGGGAGGTACGTGGAGGAGAGGAGGACAGTATGGGGAAGATAGCTGTAGTGACTACAAACTTGGCGAAGGGCGAGGAGGCTAGGAGGATCTTGGAGAGGCTCGGCGTGGAGGCAGAGGTGGTAGAGATGGAGAAGCTAGAAGTTCAGTCTGAGAGCCTAGAGGAGATAGCTCTGAGGGCTGCAAGGGCTGCTTTCGAAGTGCTTAGGAGGCCTCTCTTGGTGGACGACTCGGGGCTCTTCGTAGAAGCCCTGAACGGCTTCCCAGGGCCCTACAGCAGCTACGTTTACAAGAAGATAGGTTTGAGGGGGATCTTGAAGCTACTGCAGGGGGAGGTTAACAGGAGCGCCTACTTCAAGACTGCGCTCGCCTTCGTTTCACCAGAGGGGGAGAAGGTTTTCGTGGGGATAGTGAGGGGGAGGATAGCGGAGGAGCCGCGGGGTAGGGGAGGCTTCGGCTTTGACCCGATTTTCGTGCCAGAGGGCCACGACAGGACCTTTGCCGAAATGGAGGGGTGGGAGAAGGACAGGGTATCGCACAGGGCAAGGGCTTACGAGGCGTTCGCTAGAGATCGCTGGGGACAAGGGATATAAGACCTCCCTCCAATACCCTTTATCCTAGCAGGCGGGGAAAATGAGGAGCATAGTGGTGGAGGAGTCCAGGCTTCTCGACGTGGAGGAGCTCGACGTAGAGATAGTGGAAAGGAAGGGGCTGGGACACCCTGACTATATTTGCGACGCTGTCGCTGAGGCAGTCAGCGTTGGCTTGAGCAAGTACTACGAGGAGAGGTTTGGGAGGATCCTTCACCACAACGTGGACAAGGTGCTTCTGGTAGGAGGCCAGAGCAACCCCCGCTTTGGCGGGGGAGAGGTGCTCCAGCCCATCTACATCCTCGTTTCTGGGAGGCTCACCACAGAGGTGAGGACCCACAGCGGAGTGGAGCCCGTCCCCTTCGGCTCGATAATCCTGGAGTCTGCGAGAAGGTGGATAAGGGAGAACTTCAGGTTCCTGAACCCAGACGTCCACGTGGTCGTGGACTACAAGGTAGGGAGGGGGAGCACAGACCTGAAAGCCATAGTGGAGGCAGAGACAGTAGTTCCCCTATCTAACGACACGAGCGTGGGGCTCAGCTATGCTCCCCTCTCCACGCTTGAGAGGCTGGTCCTCGAGACAGAGAGGACTCTGAACAGCAGGAATTTCAAGACGCGATATCCCATGGTGGGGGAGGACATCAAGGTCATGGGGCTCAGGAACGGGAAGAAGATCTCGCTCACTGTCGCAGCTGCCATGATCAGCAGCCTCGTCAAGGACGCAGGGGAGTACTGGGCTGTCAAGGAGGAGGTAGCAGAGGAGGTCAGGAGGCTCGCAGAGAAAGTCGTGACAGACAAGGAGGTGGAGGTCTTCGTGAACACGGGAGACATAAGGGAGAGGGACATAGTGTACCTCACTGTTACTGGCACGAGCTCTGAGCACGGCGACGACGGAGCTACTGGGAGGGGCAACAGAGTCAACGGTCTCATCACTCCCTTCAGGCCTATGAGCATGGAAGCTACTGCTGGCAAGAACCCAGTGAGCCACGTGGGCAAGGTCTACAACGTGGTCGCCAGCGCCATAGCCAACAAGGTCTACGAGGAGCTGAGGGACAGGGGCGTTGTGACAGCTTACGTGAGCCTGCTGAGCCAGATAGGGAAGCCCATCGACATGCCACACATGGCTAACATAAAGCTGAAGATGGCTAAGGGAGCAACGCTGAGCCTCGACGTCAGGAGGGAGGCAGAGAGGATCGCCGACGAGGAGCTAGGTAGGATAACTCAGTACACGAAGAAGATCGTGAGGGGGGAGGCCAACCTCTTCTAGGGGAGGCTCTCCAGAGGACCTCCTCTTAAGAACTTCCTCAGCGCTCCTGGGAGCTCCTCCGCCCTCACCCTAACTTGGTTCCAGCTGTCCCTGTCCCTCACTGTCACTGTCGTGTCCTCGAGCGTCTTGTAGTCCACTGTCACTGCCGCCGGCACGCCAAGCTCGTCTGCCCTAGCGTACCTCCTCCCTATACTCCCAGTGTCGTCGTAGAGGACGTAGAAGCCCTCCCTCACGAGAGCCCCGTATATCTCCCTCGCCACCTTCAGCAGCTCTGGGTCGTTCTCCAGGAGGGGGAACACTGCAGCCTGCACCGGCGCTATGCTGCGTGGGAACGCCAGGATCACCCTCCCTTCCCTCTCTCTGTACGCGTACTCGAAGGTAACGTACAAGGCCCTGTCGGCTCCAAAGGAGGGCTCCACTACGTGAGGCACTACCTTCTTCCCCGTAACCCTCTCCTCCACCTCCTCTACCCTTAGCGCCTCCCTTGACACCACGTACCCATCTACGACGACCCTCCCCTCCCTTGACAGCTGCTTCTCCACCTCCTCTGGCGGGAGGGACTGGAGCTTCGAGAAGACCTCCAAAGTCTTCTCCCTGAAGAGCCTCCCGAGGACCCCCTTGTCCACTACAACCCTCTTTACCTTCACGTTCACAGGCTCCTTGTACTGCTTGAAGACTGTGAGGTCTGTCTTGCTGTAGCTCATGTGCCTCGAGAGGTCGTAGTCGCCCCTGTAGCTGTGGCCTGCCACCTCGATCCACCCCCAGCGGGAGGTCCTCACCACCTGGTCGAAGGTCTGGGTGGAGTAGTGGGCCCTCTCACTCGGCCCCTTCTCCACAAAGACTATCTCCTGCGCTGGCACCCCTAGCCCTTCCACGAACTCCTGGCCTACAGCCATCCAGTATGCCAGGCACCTGTCCACAATGACCTTCTCCCTGACAGCTTCCTCTACTGTGAAGGACTGGGGCTCGCTGCCCTTGATCTTGGCCTCATAGCTCAAGACCTTCAGCTTCGTTCCTGCTCTCTCCTCGAAGAAGGGGCAGGAGTCTTCCTTGTCCTCCGGGTCAATGAAGTACTCCATCTCCATGATCGTGAACTCCCGCAGCCTTATCATGGCCTGCCTGGGGCTGATCTCGTTCCTCCCAACCCTCCCTATCTGTGCTATGCCCAGCGGCAGCCTGTTCCTCATTGCCTCTAGCACCCTCCTGAAAGCCACGAACATCCCTTGGGCAAGCTCTGGGCGGAGGTAGCCCACGTCGCCCTCATAGGGCCCTATCTGCGTCTTGAAGAGAAGGTTGAAGGTGGTGACATCCCCTGGCTCCCCCCCGTCGGGACACTTCACGCCCCTCTCTCGCATGATCTTGCCTATCTCCTCTGTGCTCATCCCCTCCACGCTGATGCCCAAGGCCTCCTCCACCAGGTGGTCTGCCCTGTACCTCCTCCCTGTCCCCTTGCAGGTCACTATCGGGTCGGTGAAGTGCTCCACGTGACCGCTGGCCTCGAAGACTATGCTGGGGGCAATTAGAGGAGACTCCAGCTCCACCACGTACTCCTGGTGGCTCCTCACGAAGAGCTCCCGCCACCTCTCCACTATGCGCTGCTTGAGCAGCACACCGTAAGGCCCCAGGTCGTAGAAGCCTGAGACGCCTCCGTATATCTCGTAGGATGGCCAGAAGAAGCCCCTCCTCTTTGCCAAGTCGCTGATCTTCTCGTATAGGTCGCTCATGCCAGAGCCCTCCTCGGGCTCGGTGGAATGGGCTAATAAGGCTATATCGTAAGGAGGTAGACCCTCCCGTCCCTCGCTGCCACCTCGAGGACGCAGCTGCGGGAGAGGTAGCAGAAGGCCACTGCTGCTGCGACCACAGCATCCTTCTCGTCCCTTCCCAGCGAGCCCAGGTGGAGGCGGGCGCTCAGGCCGAGCCTCTCGACGAGCTCCTCAACTGAGGAAACCCTGGCGCTCCTCAGCGCGCTCCTCGGGTGGGTCTCGATGAGCTCGAGGGGGCTCAGCCTCTGAGAGAGCCTCCAGGCCCGCCTCGTCAGCTCCTTCATGGCGCCAAAGCTGGGCGGGAGGACCCGGAAGCCCATGGATATCAGCTTCCTGTCCAACTCCCTCATGAGGGGAGTCTCTGCCAGCGGCGCGTCCACGGCCACCACAGTTGCTCCAGATCCCGTAAGCTCCTCCACTATTTGCTCGTCAGAAAAGAGGCAGCGGACCCTCTCGAGCTCCCTCGCAGCGAAGTTGAGGAGCGCAAAGCCAGAGCACCTCCTCTCGCTGGCTGCCAGGTCCAGCCCCCCGACGTAGGGGCGTCGGTGCAGGTCAACGCTCTCACCCCTCGACAGGTGTCCTCTCCTCATGCGCCCCTTCCGTTCCTCAGCGCGTGGGGTATTAGCTCTGGCCTCCCCCTTGTGACGCTTACCGTTTCTCCGTCCACTCTAATTATCAGCTCTGCCTCCCCTGCCCTCTTCGCGATGGCGCTGTACGTATCCGAAGCCCTCGTTATGCCCAGCCCCTCCCCGTACATGAGGAGCAAGTTAGCCCTCCTCCCCTCCCGTATCAGCCTAGGCTCCTCTCCTACGAGGAGGTAAGAGTTCACGAAGATCGCCTCCAGCATAGACTTTGCTGTCCACTCTCCCTTCGCCCCCTGCGCCCTGGCAAGCAGGAGGGCGTGCCTTACCTCTCCCCAAATGTCTGGCAGGCTCCAGGCAGCGTTGTCTGTGCCCAGGGAGAGGGTCACGCCGACCTTGAGGGCCTGCGCGAGAGGCGGTAGGCCTGTGCCATGCCACATGTTAGAGGAGGGACACGCAATCAGCCCCACTCCCTCCTCCTTGAGCGCATGGAGGTCCCCCTCTGAGAGGTGGGTTCCGTGGACTACCGCGTCCAGCTTGGCCTTCAGAGCTAGCTCCAGGTCCCCCCTTCTCCTCACCTCCATGGTCTCTGCCACGTGAGCCATGGCAGGCCTGTGACCTCTTGCCAGCTCCAGGAAGACATCCTCTTCATAGTATATCGGCGAGGGAGCTCCTAGCCCGTCGCAGCCCTTTGGCCACTCGGGGCCAGGCCTCCCCAGCAGCACCACCTTCATGTGATCTGAAACCTCCTCCCTCGCCAGGGCGGCGAGGCTACACCCTACGCCGCCCCCCTCGCGGAAGTCGGCGACTAGCCCAAGGCCAGTTCTCCAGGCCAGCTCGTAGAACTCCCTCATCTTCCCGACAAGCAGCTCCTGCGGGGTGGCAGAGAGGAGTCTGTGCTTCAGACCATTTGGGGGCGCCACAAGCTCCTCAAGCCCCATATCTGAGCCGTACTCAGGGAAGGAGTGATCTGCTGAGTGAACGTGCGCGTTCCCTGGCTGGGGGAGGAGGAAGAACTCTGCCCCTCCTAGGGAGCCCTCCCCGCACGATCCTTTGCTCTCTATCGACTCTATGATCCCCTCGCGTATGTGCAGGCACACGTCCCTCCTGATCTCGAGGGAGTCGAGGAGGACTAGGGCTGCAACGACCTTAAGCTCTCGCAGTCTCCTCCACCTCCAGCTCGGGAGGGTAGGGCTGGAAGAAGCGCTGGGAGAGAGCATAAGCGTTCCCCTGCCTCTGGAGCATTTCTAGGAAGGTGGCGAAAAGGCTTCTCAGGCCCCTGCGGCCCTCTGCATACCCCTTTATTTGTTGCCGCAGGAGCTCCTTCTCCCTCTCCTCTAGCCGTCTCTTCATGTGACCGTAGAGGTGGAGGAACACGTTCGCATATGACCTCCTGGAGGGACTCTTCGCCAAGGTCTCCATGAAGATCAAGCGATATATACTCTTCACCTCCTCGAGAGGCCTCTCCTCCCTGTTTGCAACTATGTTCCCCAGGAGCTTAAGGTGCTGCGGCGAGTGGAGCATGAGGAGGTACTTGTACCTTCTGTGGAACTCCACCAGCTCCCTCTCGCTCCTCATAAAGCCAAGGGTCTCCCTGAGCTCTGCGAGGGAGAAGAGGCGGGCGAGGAAGAGCCTCCTCACCTCGTAGTCCTGAAGCCTCCTATGGCTCTCGACGGGGAGAAGAGGGTGGTACTTCCTTATCCATCGAGTGAAGAGGCCGTCGTCCCTCTCCTTTGGCCTCAGCTCGCTGTCGAACACCTTCGCGTCTAGCACGCCACAGAAGGGGCTCTCAGATCTGGTCAGGAAGCCGTCCACGTCGAGCGTGGGGAGGACCTTTTGTGAGAACTTGGAGAGCTCCTCTCCCACCCTTAGCCTAGTCCTCAGGTTGAGGAGCTCCAGAGAGTCGCGCCGCTGGAGGAGCAGGAAGCTCTCGCGGGGTAGGCTAATACCTAAGGAGAGGCGAGGGCAGAGGGGGACTAGCTCGACAAACCTAGCTACCCTCTCCAGGAACTCCCTCTCTCCCATATCTGCCCTCAGGCAACTGCTCAGAGCCAGCCTCGGGAGGGGGAAGCGTGTCAACTCTCTGGAGCCCAGGTGATAGAGAACTTGCAGATATAAAGCTAGTTATCTCTAGAAGGGGGAGAACTTGCAGGCAGTAGTGGTAGGAGGCATAGGGTTCCTCGGCGCAAACCTCGTAGAAGTCCTCTCTGGGCAGGGTCATGAGGTCACAGTAGTGGGTCGACGCGGTTCAGAGAGGAAGAGGCCCCAGATAGCGGCCCACCTCGAAAAGGTAGGGGCGAGGCTTGTGCTCCTCCCGAGGGTGGAGGAGAAGGCGCTTGCAGAGCTGGGAGGGGACGTCTACTTCTACCTTATAGGAAAGCTAAGCGGGAGCCTGCAGGAGTTCAAGGAGGCTCACGTTACGCTCCTGGAGGAGACTGCCAGGGCTGCAGCATCAGTGGGGGCTAGGGTAGTCCACGTCAGCAGCATAGGGGCCATTGGCGGCATCAAAGGGGTGAAGCCTGGGAGCACAGTGTACGAGGAGGAGGAGCACCTCTCGGGCGAGCGCGATCACTGGAGCTTCTACGAGATCACGAAGGCAGAGGGGGAGAGGGCGCTAGTGAAGATGGGGAGGGAGCTGAAGGGGAGGTGGAGCATCCTCAGGCCAGGTTTCCTCATAGGTGAATGGGGCTATCACCCGGAGTGGAGGCTCTTCAGGAGAGCCCTCTCGCTGCGCCTAGCCCCGCGTTTCGGGATCGGCCTCCCCATAGTTCACGCGAGGGACGTGACAGAGGTGCTTCTCGAAGCAGCGGAAGGAAACCACGACGGCAGGTGGCTCCACGTAGTCTCCCCATACTACCCCGAGATAGGGGATCTAGTGATGAGCGGCTGCAGGCAGACTAGGAGGAGGTGCCTCTCCCTCCCCCTGCAGCCATTTGGCTGGATCGGTGCTAGAACAGCCTCGCTTCTGCTCAGGCTGGTGCCCCGCGGCACCCTCCTAGCCCTGACCTTGAGCCAGCTTAGGTTCCGCTATCGCATAGCCACCCGAATCTTGAAGAGGGAGTGGAGGCCCGTAGACGTAATGGTGAGGGACGTCCTCTCCTGGTAGGGGAGGTAGCAGGGATCCTTGCGGGTAGTAGTGGTCGGCGGCGTCGGGTTCCTAGGCGCTAACGTGACGCCCCTTTTACGGGAGAGGGGCTACGAGGTAGTGGTGGCAGCGAAGAGGGGAGCAGAGAACGAGATGCCCCTCATAGCCTCCCACCTCCGCCGCCTAGGTGCGCAGCTAGCGCTCTTCCCTCGCATAGAGGAGAGGGGGCTGGGGGAGCTGGCAGGTGACGTTTACCTCTACCTAATAGGGCTCATAGGGGTCTTCACCGGCAGGCTGGAGGACTTCAGGGAGGCGCAGGTCAGCCTCCTCGAGGAGACAGTAAAGGCTGCAGCACCTATCGGCGCCAGAGTAGTCTACGTCAGCAGCATTGCTGCCATAGGTGGCATTAAGGGCGTGAAGCCTGGGAGCACCATATATGAGGAGGAAGAACATTTGGGAGGGGAGAGAGTTTACTCGAACTACTACGAGATCACGAAGGCAGAGGGGGAGAGGGCGCTAGTGAAGATGGGGAGGGAGCTGAAGGGGAGGTGGAGCATCCTCAGGCCAGGCATATTCATAGGCCCGTGGGGGAGGCACGCTGACTGGCGTTTCCTGCGCCGCTCCCTCTCCTTCCGCATAGCTCCATATTTCGGCGTAGGCCTCCCCATAGTGGACGTGAGGGACGTGGCAGAGGTCCTGGTGGAGGCAGGAGAGGGCAAGTACGAGGGGCAGTGGGTGCACGTGGTCTCCCCCTACTACCCAGAGGTCGCTGACCTCATAGTGGAGGGCTGCAGGTACGAGGGAAAGCGCTGCCTCCCCGTACCAGCCCAGCCTCTCGGCTCCCTCGGCCTGCTCCTCTCCCCGCTGGCTGTGAGGCTGGCCCCGAAGGGCTCCTCCCTGTCCCTCGTCCTGAACTGGCTGAGGTACCGCTACAGGTATGCCTCGCGCTTCTTGAGGAGGGAGTGGAGGGACGTGAGGGAGATGGTGAGGGGTACCTTCGAGTGGCAGGACAGCGCCGCGCAGGCTAGTGCCGCGGCCGGGATTTGAACCCGGGTCACGGGCTCGAGAGGCCCGCATACTGGGCCTGGCTATACTACCGCGGCTCCGCTCAAGATGTCCCTCTAGTGCTTATAATCTTTCAGCTCCCCTCTCCTCCTCCCGAGGCTCAGGAGCCCCCTCCCCTCCCCTATCCGCATTGGTTCCCTGTCCCTCTGCAACAGGGCTCTGGCCCCCACCTACCATCTGTGGAGCAGGGCTAATGCTCTGGGACCTCTTGCTGAGGTAGCGAGTGGCAAGCTCATACGCTACCAAGACTTGGACGATGTCTATGTTCAGCGTCGGCCCGAAGGGGCTCAGCTCCACAATCAAGAAGGGGAGAGGCACAGGCCTAGTATAATAAGTCAGGACTGCGCCCACGTGAATCCCCACGAGGAACGCGAGGGGGTAGTGGCGCGAGGAGGGAGAGGCGTATGACACGAGGAGGTACGCCAGCAACCCTCCCACGAAGATAAACGCTGACCAGCCTCTGCCCAGTGCGGAACTCATCACGAAGCCTACTATGAACAGAGAGGCGAGCGGCATCAGAGGCCTCCACTTGTTCAGCGTTAACCCCCTCCCACCGCCTCCCCTGGAGCCTTAAATCTAGTCCTATGCGATAAGGTGATCCTCGCTAAATTTTAGCTCTGTTGGGCTCTAGGCTTAAGGCGTGCGGTGAGGCATATGGTCACCTTCAAGCCGAAGATCCAGGGCACTAGGTGGAACCACTCGGAGCGTGAGAGAGCTCTCAGGAAGCTTTGGGAGGAGGAGGGCCTTTACCAGTCCCAGACAGGGGGGGAGAAGCTTGTGGTCATAGACACGCCGCCCCCATATGCCAGCGGGAGGTGGCATGTGGGGGGCGCCTCCCACTTCGCTCAGATAGACATGGTGGGAAGGTACTTCAGGATAAAGGGTTACTCTGTGGTCATGCCCTTCTACGCAGACCGAAATGGCCTGCCAGTGGAGGTCCAGGTGGAGAAGCTGAACAAGGTCAACGCCAAAGAGATGGCAGCCACAGTGGAGGGGAGGAGGGAGTTCCTGAAGCTCTGCAAGCAGTTCCTCGACAAAGCAGAGGGGGAGATAGTGGAGATCTGGAAAGCTCTTGGCTGTAGCTTCGACTACTGGCCCCAGGGCACAGACAGCCCAGAGTACAGGGCGCTCACGCAGGAGACCTTTGTGGAGATGTACAAGAGGGGACTCATTTACGAGTCGGAGAGGCCAGTCAGGTGGTGTCCTAGGTGCGGCACCACCCTTGCTGAAGCAGAGGTGGAGTACGAGGAAGAGGAGGGCTTCCTCTACTATGTCAAGTTCAGGCTGGCAGAGGACGGGAAGCGCCTTGTGGTTGCCACCACAAGGCCTGAGCTCCTGGCAGGCTGCGCTGCGCTGGCCTATGCGCCGGGGGACAGGAGATACGAGGGGCTGGCAGGGAAAAAGGCCCTTGCCCCGCTCTATGGTCACGAGCTGGCCATAGTGGAGCACCCTGCAGTGGACCCCAAGTTCGGGACGGGTCTCATGATGATATGCAGCTATGGCGACGAGGAGGACGTGAGGCTTTTCAACGAGCTGCGCCTGAAGCCCAACGTCGTCGTGGGGGAGGACGGGCTCTTGAACGATAGAGCTGGGCCCCTCGCCGGCCTGCCTGTGAAAGAGGCTAGGCTGAGGGCAGCAGAGCTACTCCAGAGCAGGGGGGAGCTAGAGAAGGTCGAGAAGATCTTGCACAAGATACCGAAGTGCTGGAGGTGCAAGACCCCCCTCCAGATAATTCACAGGAGGGAGCTCTTCCTCTCGCAGCTGAGCTTCAGGGAGGACATGAGGAAGCTGGCAAACAAGATCGAGTTCAAGCCCGAGATACACAAGAAGAAGCTCCTGGACTGGATCGACTCTATCACCATGGACTGGCCCGTATCGAGGGACAGGTACTATGGCACAGAGATCCCCATGTGGAGGTGTTTGAGGTGCGGCTCTGTGCTCCTGCCAGAGAGGAAGGGATACTACAGGCCGTGGGAGGAGAACCCCTGGAGCAGGTGTCCCAACTGCGGTGCTCCCCCCTCAGAAATAGCGGGGGAGAAGCGGGTGCTGGACACCTGGTTCGACTCTAGCATATCTCCCCTCTACGTGGCGAAGAGGGCTGGGCTCAAGGAGTACCCTGCCGAGGCCATGCTAAGGCCCCAGGGACAGGACATAATCAGGACATGGCTCTACTACACGATACTGAGGATCTATCAGCTCACAGAGAAGCCTGCCTTCAGGTGGGCCCGCATAACTGGCATGGGTCTTGACCCCACAGGAAGGCCTATGCATAAGTCGCTCGGGAACATAATAGACCCTGAGCCTATCGTGAAGGAGTACGGCGCGGACGCCTTCCGCTTCTGGGCTGCCGTTGCATCCAAGGTGGGCTACGACTACAGGTTCGATGAGGGGAAGGTCAAGACTGGGAAGCTCCTCGTCACAAAGCTCTGGAACGTGGCAAGGTTCATATCCTCCTTCCCAGAGGAGGGAGAGGCGAGGAGCCTTACTGACAGGGCCTTCCTGGCCCTCTACGAGGAGTACCTGGAGAAGGTGGACAGGGCATACCAGGAGCTCGACGTCTACGAGCCAGCAAACCTGCTCTACGAGCTCGCCTGGGAGGTCTTCGCCTCCCACTACGTGGAGCTAGCAAAGGACAGGGCTTACAACAGGGACAGGGTCCACAGCAGGGAGGCCCAGTCCTCAGCATGGGCAACGCTCCACTCCATGTTCAAGGGCATCCTCATAGCCTTCTCGCCCATCATGCCCTTCATTACTGACGACATATTCAGGCAGATGTATGGCAAGAGCGTCCACAGAGAACTCCTCCCGCAAGGAAGGCTGGGAGAGGAGAGGGCAGAGCTGGCTAGGATAGCAAGGAGGATCATGGAGGTCAACGGCGCCGTGTGGAACCTCAAGAGGAGGGAGGGGCAGAAGCTGAGCGATCCCCTGCCCGGAGAGCTCCTCCTGCCAAAGGAGCTGGAGGGGGCAGCAGGGGACATAGCTGCGCTCCACAAGGCGAGGGTCAGGATATACGAGGGAGGAGAGGGGGAGGAGATAGCGCCCGGACTATACTATAGGCGAGAGAAGTGAGGGTCGTAGAGGTCCACCCCAACAGGAGAGCTGTCACCCTGAGGGTGGACGTAGAGGAGGACCTCTGGACCCTCAAGACCCTGCTGAAGCCCGGCGACCACATAGTGGGCAAGACTGCCAGGGACGTGCAGTCAGGGAGGGGGGAGGAGAAGGAGAGGAGGGTGATAACAGTAAAGCTGAAGGTGAAGGCTGTTGAGTTCCAGCCCTTCACAGGGAGGCTCAGGATCTCTGGGGTTATAGTGGAAGGCCCTGAAGAGTACGGGGTCGTGGGGAAACACCACTCCATGACCCTGCAGCCAGGAGCCACAGTGACAATAGAGAGGGAGGGGGGGTGGAGCGAGAGAGCGCTGGAGAAGATGAGGAGCAGCGGCCCTAGGGGGAGGGCTCTGGTGGTAGCCCTTGACTACGAGGAATATGCCATAGCGCTGATCTCTGCAGGGGGCTACAAGGTAGCAGAGGAGGGGCTGCTTAGGCTGCCAGCAAAGGGAGATGAGAAGAGGGAGAGGGCCCTGGAGGAGGCGCTGGCGTCCATAGCGCAGAGGTGCGTGGAGATGGCTAGCTCCAGCAGAGCCTCCCTGATCGTGGTCGTGGGACCAGGTTTCCTAAAGGAGGAGCTTGCTGAGAGGCTAAGGGCAATAGCGCCTAGCATAGCGGCGTTCACCGACACGACCTCCATGGGGGGAACAGCAGGTGTGGAGGAGGCAATGAGGAGGCAGTCGGTCATGGAGAGACTGAGGGAGATGTCAGCTGTGCACGCGGAGAAGGTCCTCACTGAGTTCATGGAGCTAGTGGTTGCAGAGGCAGACAGAGTGGCATATGGCCTCGAGGAGGTGAAAGCTGTGGCGAGGCTAGGGGCAGTGAGGGAGCTGCTCGTGGTGGACTCTGCGCTCTACGATCTGGAGAGGGGGGAGGACTTCGCAGGCGTCCTTGAGGAGGCGGAGAGGGGCGGGGCCAGGGTGACCTTTGTGCCTGAGGAGAGTCCTGCGGGGAAGCGGTTGTCAGCCCTGGGCAGCGTGCTGGCAGTCCTGCGCTACCCTGTGCCCCGAGAAGCTAGACAGCTATCAGGGTAACTGTTCTCCTCACTCCAGATATGGTCCTTATGGCTGTGGTCACCTTCTCAAGCGTGTTCATGTTGTCCACTTCGACCTTTACCACCAGATCGAACTCCCCGTAGGTGATCTTTACCTCTGTCACCTGCCCCCTGTGCCTAGTGAGCACAGCGTCCCTTACCTCCTCCTCTGCCCCCATCTCCACGTTGATCAGGATGAAGGCTACTACGGGCCTTTGAGCCATATTGGTCACCAAGTCCCCTTCTTCCCTTAGCCTAATTAAGCTTTAGAAGAGCCTCTCTAGGATCTCTTTTGCCATCTGCCTTGTCCTGTCCAGGACCTCCAGGTCCTCGTTAACGTTCACGAACTGGGAGAGCTCGATGAGCACTTCCTTTTCGTTTCGAGAGGCCACCTCGAGGTAATAGCCTACTAGGGCAAAGAGGTCCTCAGAGCCCTGCTTGAGGTCGAAGAAGCCGAGGCTGTTCATAATCCTCTCCCTGTTCATCCTGAGGAGTCTGACAGTATCGTCAAAGGACACCTTGCCGCCTGCCCTCGCCAGAGAGATAGCCCTCCTCGCCTCCTCTAGCAGCTCCTGCTGCTCGTATAGCCTGTGAGCCAGCTCCTCCACCAGCCTCTCAGCATCCAATAGCTTCACCTGCTAGCCCTCACTGTTGCTATGCTGTTGTCTGCCACCCCTTTCTCAGAGAAATAGCTAGGGTTAACGTACACCCTCTCCTCTTCCACATCCTCGTCGACCAGGGCCTGGAGGACGACCTTTGTCCTCCCTCCCACTACCACTTCCACCCTCTCCAGGATCCCCAAGGCCCTTGCAAGGTTTGCGTTGATCTTCGCTGTGTTCTTGTCGAGGCTGTTGTCGAACTTGAGCCTAATCCTCTTCTCCCTCAGCTGCTTTGACTGACCCTTCAGGGCAGAGGCAGAGGGGAGAGCGTCGAGCATCCTCGCGATCCTCTCCTTGCTCTCCTTGTCCTCCAAGTCTTCCCACGCCCTCTCCCATCACTCCCTTAGAACCTTATATTCTCGTAAATTTAAACGTGGGGAGCACAATAGTAACCAAGGTCCAGAGATGCCCTTTGATCCCGCAGAGGTCGCGCGACTTATTGCAGATAACATGAGCAAGACTGGCTTGCCCTTCCCTGCCCCGCGGGACGTGGCATATTCCTGGGCAAAGGATCTGAACCTGCCCTCGAAGGGCTCTCCCATGCTGTACACCGGCGCCCTCTACCAGCTCACCCCATACATCGTCTCCCTCGTGGGCTACACCTCCCGGCTGGAGGGCTCTAGCCTCTCCTCCTTCGCCCTGAAGCTTTCCCGTTACGTGCCCTCTGCAGTCCTTGGCGCAACCCTGAGACCTAGGGAGGAAATGAGGGTATATGTGGAGAGGGTGTTGAAATCCATAGTGAAGCTGCTAGAGAGATCGGGGATCAGGCCTGCTTACGCATATGAGGACGACATGTACAGCGGTACCCTCCTCTACGACCTAGGGCTGGACGAGCTCTTCGCAGAGCAGGCAAGGAAGGTGTTCAAGGCCCTGAAGGCAAGGGGGGCCCAGGAGGTGATCACAGTAGACCCTCACACCACACACATCTTGCGCAGCGTCTACCCTAAGTACGTGGAGGGCTTCGACCTCAGCGTCAAGAGCTACCTAGAGGTAGTGAGCCCCTCCTCTTCTCCTCAGAAGGGAGAGGCAGTACTACACGACCCCTGCCTCTACGCACGCTTTGAGAACGTGGTGGAGCAGCCCCGAAGGCTACTAGAGGGGGCTGGCTATAAGGTGCTGGAGCCCAGGAGGAGCAGGAGGACTACATACTGCTGCGGAGGCCCCATCGAAGGCCTTGCCCCCAAGATGGCGAAGAAGATAGCAAAGGTCAGGCTGGCAGAGCTCTCGGAGAAGTCCCTCCTGGTAGTCACCATGTGTCCCATATGCTATGTGAACCTAGTAGAAGTCGCTAACAAGGAGAGGGTGGAGGACATAGCGATCCTGCTCTGGGGCGAGGTGGGGTGAAGGCGTTCGAGGAAATAGAGGCAGCCCTCGAGGACGAGGAGCTACAGAGCGCCCTCGCTAAGGCCTCCCTCAGTAGCCAGCTGAAAGTGGAGGACGTACTGAGGAGCAGGCCGGAGCTGCTTGCCCTTGCAAAGGAGGTGAGGGAGATAAAGAGGGCAGCCATGGCGAGGCTCGACGAGCTGCTGGAGCAAGCAATGAACAGCCTCAGGGCAGTGAAGGCCACTCCCCACTTTGCAGAGACGCCGCAGGAGGCAAGGGAGATAGTGGGGAAGCTTGTGGGGAGGGGGAAGCTCGTGGTCCTCTCTAAGAGCATGGCTGCAGCAGAGGTGGAACTAAGGCCTTACTTGGAGTCCCTGGACAACGATGTATGGGAGACGGACTTGGGGGAGCTCCTGATCCAACTAGAGGGCACGAAGCCCATGCACACAATTACCCCAGCAGTACACATGACCAGGTGGAGGGCTATAGAGCTCCTCCAGAAAGCTGGGGCAAAGGTAGAGGGGGAGAGCATCGAGAGCGCAGTTATGGCAGCGAGGAGGTTCCTGAGGGACAAGATCATGAGAGCCCAGGTAGGGATTACAGGTGCGAACGCCCTTGCAGCAGACACAGGTGCTATAGTCACTGTGGAGAACGAGAGTAACATTAGGCTAGTGTCAAGTACGCCTCCCCTCCACATAGCCTTAGTGCCCGTGGACAAGATAGTCCCTACTCTCATGGACGCGTTCAAGGTAGCCATGGTCCAGTCGGCATTCGCAGGCCTCTACCCGCCCACCTACATAAACGTGATTTCTGGTCCCAGCAGCACTGCAGACATAGAGAGGACGCGGGTCTACGGTGCCCAAGGCCCCATAGAGCAGCACGTAGTGTTCATAGACAACGGGAGGCTGGCTGCAAGGAAAGGGCCTCTTGCAGAGCAGCTCTACTGCCTACGCTGTGGGAGGTGCCAGTACGAGTGCCCTGTGTGGGTTCACACTGCGAACCATTGGGGAGGGCCTGTCTACGGAGGCCCCATGGGGATAGGCTGGACTGCCATAACCCACGACGTGAAGGAGGCATCGAAGCTGAGCTTCCTCTGCCTTGGCTGTGGGAGGTGCGACGAGGCCTGCCCTGTGGGGATACCGCTCTCCCGCCTGATCAGGGAGCTCAAGGCCTACGCTATGCGGGACCTCAGGTAAGCCCTAGCCTCCCTCACAGCCCCAGCCACGTCGATCTTTGCAGGACATGCGAGGGTGCAGGCGCCGCAGAGGAGGCAAGTATAGAGGGCCTCCTCTACCATTTTGCTTGCCCCGTTCTGCCCTAAGTTAGCGATCAGCTGAACCCTCCCCCTAGGACCATGACCCCTGTGGCCCCCAGGGTATAGCGTGGGGCAAACGTGCTCGCAGAAGCCGCAGTAAACGCACCTGCTGACCTCTGAGAGCGCGTAGTCCATTAGACCACCTTTCCTGGGTTCAATATGTTCTTGGGGTCGAAGACCTTCTTGATCCCCCTCATCAGCTCGAGGGCCCTCCTCGAGCCCAAGGCCTCCATCTCCATTTCGAGCATGCTCTTCTTGAGGGTGCCTATGCCGTGCTCAGCGCTGACAGTACCCCCTAGCTCGAGCGCTATCTTCGCGACCTCGTGGTACCACTCCATCACCTTCTTCTTCGTCTGCTCATCGTCCACGGGGAAAGCCACGGAGGGGTGGATGTTTCCGTCTCCCACGTGACCCCCTATAGAAACTTGGAGGCCGTACCTGGAGCTCACCTCCCTGATCCTGTGTATCGCCTTCAAGAGTTGGGTGGGAGGGACTGCTATGTCCTCGAGCAGCACTATGAGTCTCTTGCCAGGGTATCGCTTGTTGCCGAAGAACACCTGGGCAGGGAAGAGGCTCCTCCTCAACGTGAAGAGCTTCTCAGAGTCCTCAGGCTTAACTGCTGTGAAGACTTTCTTGGCGTTGTGCCTCCTCATGAGCTCCGAGATCCAGGACTCCATTCTCGCCAGCGCCTCCCTGTTACAGTCGAGCCCTACGAGGAGCATGTGACCCTCCACCTCGACGGGAGCCCCAGAGGCCTCTTTGGCGTGGAGGGTGGTCTCGTAGTCCATGAACTCGAGTATTAGAGGCTGAACCCTGCTCTCCTTGATCTCCTTGTAGGCCTCGTAGAGGTCCTCTAGCTCTTCGAAGAAGGCCAGAGCCGTCAGCACCACTTCGGGCAAGGGCGCGATCTTGAGGGTCGCCTCGGTAACTATCGCCAGCGTCCCCTCGCTCCCCACGATCAGCCTCACTAGGTCGTAGCCCTGGCGACACTTGGTGGTCCTGCAGCCTACCCTCAGCTCTGTGCCGTTCTCGTCGGGGAGCACTATGTTCAGCCCGAGGACCCAGTCCCTCATAGTGCCA
>JBCNVO010000019.1:0-3645 GCA_039630105.1 Acidilobaceae archaeon | reverse complement strand
GCCATCGCGCTCATAGTTTCGTTCACCTACTACGGCAGCGTCGTTGGGGAGAGGGAGTTCGGGAGGGAGGCGCTGGAGAACCTAGTGATCCTCTTCGCCACTGCAGCCTTTGCCTACCTCTTCGGCGTCTTCATAGGGGAGGTCACGGGCATAAGGGCTTTCATAGACTAGCTTTTTCTCGTTGCGTCCCTCCTCCTCTGGGAGGACAGGAGCGCTCGGGTGAGGCTCGCAGGTACTGAACAGAGCAATGGAAAAGGGGAAAGAAAAAGTGGTGTATTTGGGGCTTACTGAGGCAACAGTCCCTCTGCCTCCAGCCTGTCAGCCAGCCACTTGAGGCCTAGCCTCTCTAGGGTCTCCCTAGTAGGCCTCCCCTTCACCCATCCCCTCAGCTTGTAGTACTCCTTCAGCATGGGAGCCAGCTCCACCACATGTCCCTTCGAGGGCCCTTCTGGCATGGGCTCCTCCAGCAGCCTCTTGGGCAGAGTGTCGTACTCCTCGCCATCACCGAAGGCAAGCACGTTGAAGGCCCTCTCAGCGTTCCATATCCTCTCTCCAATGGTGTTGAACTCCTCAACGCTCACGTCCCAGCCAGTAATAGCAGAGAGCTGCTCTGCCAGCACGTCGTTCCAGTAGGAGAAGGTGACGAACTTGCAGACCACAAGGCTGTCAAGGGCTGCGTAGACCTCTTGTATGTGCTTGTTCATCTCAGCCTTGCCCTCTATCGAGAACCTGTCCATCAGCTTCGGCACCCCTACGATCTCGGGCGCTATCATGTAGGACCTGAGGTGGCAGCCGCCCCTGTTGCTCACAGCATATGCCAGACCCATGCCCTTCGCTCCCCTAGGATCGTAGGCTGGGAGCTCCTGGTGCCTCACTGTCATTGCTACCTCTGGAGCTCCATACTTTGCAGCGAGCCTGGAAGATCCCTCAGCCAAATCGTCTCCAATTCCAGACCTGTATGCAGTCCTCCAGACAAGCTCCACCAGAGCCTCGCCGCTGCCCCACTTGGCGTTTAGGCCCCTGAGCTTCTCTGCCGGCACCTTGCCCTTCTCTACAAGCTCGAAGAAGGCAGCTATGGTAGCGCCCATGGAGATCGTGTCTACGCCAAGCTCGTTGCAGAGGTAGTTCGCTTTGGTAACTGCCTCCAGATCTCCCACGCCTGTTGAGGCGCCCAGCGCCCAGACAGTCTCGTACTCAGGGCCTCCTCCAAAACCGCTCCACTTCCCGCTTATCCTGGTTCCCCTAGAGCAGCCTATGATACAGCCCCAGCAGATCTCCTCCTTCTGGATCTCTGGGTCGAGGATTGTCTCAGCTATCTTCTCGCCGCTGATCTTCTCAGCCTCAGGGAACACTCCCGTCTGGAAGTTCCTAGTTGGGAACATACCGTGGGCGTTGATTATGTTCACCAGCACAGGAGTGCCGTACTTGGGCAGAGCCTGAGACGTTACGGGGGCCTCCCTAGCCATCTTTATCGACTTCTGGGAGACCTTCCTGTAGTCCTCCTCCCTCGCTATTTTTGGCCTCATGTAGCCCCTGACTGCTATTGCCTTGATCTTCTTTGAGCCCCAGACTGCTCCGTGGCCGCCCCTGCCAGCAGCTTTGTTCTTGTCGTTCATTATGTTTGCTATCCTAACTAGCCTTTCGCCCGCAGGGCCTATAGTGGCAACCTTGACCTTGCTGGCCTCGTCTTTCCCTATGGCAGCGCTCTGCTCCTCAATTATTTCATCGGTTGTGGCGTGAACGTCCTTGCCCCACAGGTGGGTTGCATCTCTCAGCTCTGCCTTCCCGTTGTGGATCCAGAGGTAGACGGGCTTCTCAGAGGCACCCTCAAGGATGACAACGTCGAAGCCTGCGAACTTCAGCTCGGGGCCGAACTTGCCGCCGCTGTGGGAATCGTGTATGGTCCCTGTGAGCGGGGACTTTGTGATGGAGACCCACCTGCCAGGAGAGACCAGGCCAGGGATGCCAGTGAGAGGCCCTGTAGCCACTATGGCCTTGTTCTCAGGGCTCAGGGGGTCGACCTTTGGGTTTACCTCCTTCAGCATGATGTAGACTCCTAGCCCCCTGCCACCTATCCACGTCCTGAGGACCTCTTCAGGGAGCTCCTCATGGTGAAGCTTCCCCCTTGTCAAGTCGACCCGGAGAACCTTGCCTACGTAGCCGCCTGGCAAAACCGTCACCAGGTAGATATGTACTGAAGAAAATATATAATTTAGTGTTATAGCAAGACTTAACTTTTTCAGAGAACCTCTGAGAAAAAGGCAGATTGAGCAAAAATTCAAGCTACATCCATAGGATGAAGATGGTTATTAATCCAATATGTATAAGATTTATTAGCTCCTATGATAGATCTATCAGCGACAGGTGAGATTAGAGTGGGTCAAAAGGAGCTAGCAGGGCTCTTGATCACTGTCTTGTCCCTCCTTCTCATCGTCTACGAACTCTTTGTGGTGGGCCTTCTCAAGGGCAATGTGGGAGTAAAGGGTCAGATAACACTGGACGCAGTACTCATATCGGCAGGATTCCTGCTGATCCTGCTAGGTCCTTGGCTCTGGCTAGGCGAGGTGCCAGTGGCAGTGAAGAAGTTCGTGGAGGCGAAGACGGGGAGGAGGATGTGAGATGCAGGCCATACTGTTCCTCTTAATGGTCCTTGCCATATATGCTGTAGCATACATTTTCTACGGCAGAGAGCTCCTCCAGAACAGAGTGGTGAAGGCAGATCCGAACAGGCCGACTCCCGCCGTGGAGAACTTCGACGGAATAGACTACGTGCCCGCTAACAAACACGTGCTCTTCGGTCACCACTTCGCCTCTATCGCAGGAGCGGGACCAATAGTAGGGCCAGCGCTGGCCTTGGCGTGGGGCTGGCTCCTCCCGCTGATCTGGGTGCTGTTCGGAAACGTGTTCATCGGAGCCGTTCATGATTACACCGCCATGATGGCGAGCGTGAGGCAGGGCGGCCTCTCCATCATGTCCATTTCCGAGAACCTCATGGGCAGGAAGGCTAGGTACATATTCCTCCTCTACGTCTGGGCGGCGCTGATCCTGGTGCTCGCCGCCTTCCTAAGCGTGGCCTCCACCACCTTCGCCGCTGTCCCCACTGCGGCAACGCTTGCCATAATCTTCATGCCCCTCTCCCTCCTCTTCGGTCTCATGGTCTACAAATTCGGGATTGACTTAAGGCTGGCCACCCTCATATCCCTCGTCCTACTCCTCATTGGGCTAGTCTACTCCTTCAGGGTTCCTGTTCACCTCACGTACGAAGGATGGGTGGTGGTGCTGGCCCTCTACTCTCTCATAGCAGCAGCCCTGCCCGTCTGGTACCTCCTCCAGCCGAGGGACTACCTAAATGCGTACGTGCTCTGGGTCTTCGTGGGGCTAGCGCTCTTGGCTCCCCTCTTCCTGCCCTTCATGGAGATCACTGGGCCGGCGATAACCTCCTTCGTGGCAAAGGGAGCGGTAGTAGGAGCTCCCAGGGGCTCTCCCGCCGCAGGGCTCGACATAGCCTACTTCTGGCCCATGGTGCCCCTCACCATAGCCTGCGGAGCCCTCTCGGGCTTCCACTCTGTGGTGGCCTCTGGTACGACCTCCAAGCAGCTGGCGAACGAGATGGACGCGCTGCTCGTAGGCTACGGTTCAATGCTC
>JBCNVO010000018.1:0-44824 GCA_039630105.1 Acidilobaceae archaeon | reverse complement strand
TCCTGGGGGCCCTCGAAGGTCACCCCCCCTAGCAGCTCGAACTCCTCGATCACCCTACCTCCGAGGGACTCCACTGCTGCCTTCGCCGCGTCGGAGCTGGGACCCACTGCTACGAACCTCCCGGTGAAACCTGAGTCCGCGGCGGGTCGGGAAATGGGAAGTGGGGCTGCGGCAGAGGCGTTTATGCCGAGCAAGATCAAGACGAGCAGGGCTAAAGCTCTCATGGCTCACCGGGCTATGAGGGGTCCCACTCTTTATAAGCTTGAGCCTATGCTAGAGGCTCAAGGCTTTCATGGCCTCTCGCATGGTGCAGTCCTCATCTAGCTAGAACTAAGGTACCAGCCTCCGGAGCTGAAAGTCGCCCGACCTTGCCAGCTGCAGAGGGTAGCTCCTTTTCTGTCGCAGGAGCAGACGTGCGCCTGAGCGCCGGTAAATAAAGAAGCGGTTAAAAAAGCGTGCTTTGCTAGCGTCTCGTCCAGAGCAGGTAGCCTGAGAGCGCCAGGGCTACAAGAGCAACTAGCGTGGAGAATATGGCAATGATCCTTGTTGTGCCGTGGTCTCCCCTCAGCTCCCTTATCTCTTTCTCCCTCTCTGTCACCTCCCCCTCCACTGCGCTCAGCTCTTGCGAGAGCGAGCTGAGAGTCTGCTGGAGCGCCCTTGCCTCCGCCTCCAGCCTACCTACCCTCTCCACCTCTGCCCTAATCGCCTCTGCAAGAGTTGTATCAGTCCGAGAGAGGCTCTCTCCAATATTTACGAGCTCGCTTCTGATAACTCGTAAACTCTCCTCTAAACTTCTAGCAGCCGCCTGCATAAAAATTAAGGCCTGATCGATCTTAGCTATCTCCCCTCTTCGCTCTTCTCTTTCTCTGGAAAGGGCTGCGTCTAATCTCCCTATCGAGGCGTTGAGGCTTCTCACTGCGCTCTCTAAGAGGTCGATCTTATCCTTGACGACTGACAGAACCTGCAGAGAACTTCCTACACTTCTCGTGAGGAGGGGAGCGCCGATCCTCAGGTGGAGCGGCACGTGCGTTAGATCGGACGAGCCACGTACAGTGATCAAATAGGTTCCTGCCTCATTCAGTATGTATCCTGAGCTGGTGTATATCGAACTAACGCCGCCCGAGGGCAAGGTGATGCTGAACACTGCATTATAGATCAACCAGGTACTGATAATGGAGATAGAGAGAGGCTCGTGAACTGGCTCCTTTGCTTCTATGAAGAACGTGAGTATATCTGTGGGACTTCTCGTGGCCATACGCGTGAAAATATTGCTTAGTACTCTGAGGCCTTCAGCGCTTATCACGATAGGAGAGGATACTATGAAAGGAAAACGGTAGGTGCCCGAGGAGCTCTCCAGAATAAGGTAGCCACCGAAAGTACCTGGTGGCAGGTGGCTGAAGTTAATGTGAATGACGGCGGTTTCTCGGGGGCCGAGTGAGATACTTCCTTGAGTTCTGAAGAGGTCGCTGATGGACCAGAAGTCGTAGATTTCTATGAATCTCAATCTGACACTGTAACTTTGAGGCCAATTTGAGAGGCTCGTGAGCCTCACCTCAATAGTTCCCGAGTTACCGTATACATGAGCAAAGGGAAACTCGTTATGGTGTATGAGTATCTCTCTCCATAGGGCGCTCCGAAGATCTATCTGCCCTGCTCCCACGTCCGCCACGGTCCTAGCTAAACCCGAAGGTATAGGGCCCTTTGCTGTATGCACAAGTAGGCTCATTATTTCGAGAGGGGTCGCCGTCAACCTTTGACGCCAGAAGTTCTGAATCAAGATAGCCGCTGCACCTGCAACAAATGAGGCTGACGCTGTGGTGCTAGAGAGGTGTCCTACCATTCTTATCTCTGTGGGGAACGTAGAGAGTATACCGTTTCCGGGCGCAAGTACATGAGGAACGATTAAGCCGGGGAGACCAGGTCCTTTCGAGCTGAAGTAAGCTACCGCATAGTCTTGGACATTTACGGAGTGTTGGGGGTGGGAGGCACCTACGCAAATAACACCCTTAGCGAGACAAAGAAGGTTGAACGAGTTCAGGCTGGCAGTGTTCCCCGCTGGTACGACGATTACCTTCTCCTTTGCTGCTCTCTCGAACAATGTTAAAATGATTGGCACTGCAATACCTCTCGTTATCCTGAAGGCTTGCTCTGGTTCAACGACTTGTATAAAGCTTAAAGCAATGACATCAGCCTCGTCTCCGCTGTTAGGTCTGCCATCAGGTCCCATAAGTGCATGCTCGAGGGCTTTGATCACTGTGACCTCCGATGTCGACCGACAATCTGAGTATGGAGAGAATACTATGATATCATAAAGATCTGCGTCTGGCGCGACTCCGCGAAAGGTCGCGCTTTGACTGGCTACTATGCCTGCCATATGTGTACCATGAGCAGATGCCTCTGACCTTCTTCCTTTACCGCAGTAATCTACTACACCGCTTTCTGTCGCATCGATCTCCCACTTGACGACGCTCTGATCCCCTCTCATGAGCCATGGATGGTCGTTCTGGATCCCGGTATCGAGAATTGCTACCCTCACCCCTCTTCCCGTAAGCCCCATGGACCATGCGTCCGGTGCACCTATCACATGAGCACCGAAATTCACTATTGGCTCAGCATCATTAGTGTTAGGCCTCACGAGTCTAAATGTCATTTCAGGAGCAACCATATATCCCAGGGAGGACAGCGTTTCTACTATCTTGGGGGAGCCTTCAAAGGCCACGCCCCCTAGGTATCGGAACTCCGTGGTCACCCTCCCACCAAGTGACTCAACGATATCCCTTGCTTCATCCCAGCTTGGACCTATGGCTATGAAGCTGCCGACGGGGCTCGCCTCACCTGAGCCGAGACGAGGAGCTGGTGATACGGCCGCTGCGGCGTTTGTGCTTGCGAGAAGTAAGAAGACCAGAGCTAGCGCTCTCACGCCTCCACTGTTTCGCAGCATATGTGTCCCTAAGAATCTGTCGACGCCCTGAAAGCTTTAAGCCTCCAGAGCCTCTCTTGCTAAGGCGCGGCCGTCGTCTAGCCTGGACTAGGACGCCGGCCTCCCAAGCCGGAGGTCCCGGGTTCAAATCCCGGCGGCCGCACCACGCTGAGCTGAGACGCATGGGAGGCCTGGCAATCTACTGGTTCAAGAGGGACATAAGGGCCCGCGACAATAGAGCTCTAGCCAGGGCTCACCAGATAGCAGAGAGGGTAGCCCCTCTCTTCGTCATAGATCCAGAGGTGCTCGCGAGCTTGAACATAAGCAGGGAGGACCCCCGGCTGGGCTTCGTGCTCAGCGCTGCAGCCGACCTCTCCCAGCAGCTCCCCCTACACGTGCTCTACGAGAGGACCGAAGAGGCATTCGAGAAAGCTCTGAGCAGCGAGAAGGTGGACTACGTGGTCACGACGAAGCCCCTCACCTGGAGCGGGAGGGAGAGGGTGGAGAGGGTGAGGAGGGTAGCAGAGAAGCACGGAGCAAGACTCGTGGAGGTGGAGGACGAGACTCTCGTGGACCTGAGGAGCGTGGGGAACCACCCAACGTTCACCTCCTTCTACAGGGAGTGGGGGAAGAAGGTGGACGCGAGCGTTTCAGGCACCCCTAAGCTCAGGGCTGCAGAGCTTGACCTGCCCACGGCAGAGGAGACCATAAAGGCCATAGGCTTCAGCGGGGAGATGGTTTGGAGCGCAGAGGCCTGCAGGGAGAGGCTGGAGAGCTACGACTTCAGCATATATGCTGAGACCAGGAACTTCCCTGCTAGGGACAGCTCCCTCCTCTCCCCCTGCATAAGGCTGGGCATCCTCTCCATAAGGGAGGTCTATCAGAGGGCCTTGCCGAAGTCTGAAGCATACGTGAGGCAGCTTGCCTGGAGAGAGTTCTACTACTGGGTAGCCTACAGGTTCCCAGAGACCAGGGAGCTGGAGCTCAGGAAAGAGAGGAGGAGGATCAGGTGGGAGAACGACACGGAGCTCATGAGGACCTTCGAGGAGGGGAAGACGGGATACCCCATAGTGGATGCGGGCATAAGGGAGTTGAAGAGGAGGAAGTGGGTGCACAACAGGGTAAGGCTCATCCTGGGGAGCTTCCTCACCAAGGACCTCCTTGTGGACTGGAGGTGGGGGGAGGAGCTGTTCAGGAAGCACCTGGTGGACTACGACGAGATGGTCAACCTAGGGAACTGGCAGTGGGTAGCCTCTGTGGGCATGGACCCTGTGCCCCTGCGCATTTTTAATCCCATAGAACAGGCAAGGAAGTACGACCCTGACTGCGCTTACATAAAGCGCTGGATCCCAGAGCTCTCCTCCTACCCCTGCTACCAGCTCCAAGATCCTCTCAGGTTCAGGATAAAGGACTATGTGGAGCCAGTAGTGGATCACTACGAGAGGGCCAAGAAGGCCAAGGAGGCCTTCAGGGCATAGCTCTTTACCCTCCCTCTCTCCTGGTGAGGGATTTGAGGCTCGAGATCTTAGATGCGACGCCCTCGAGCAGCGGTTTCAGCTCTGTGTACTTCATCAAGGGGGAGAGGGCTGCCCTGGTGGACGCGGGGCCTGCCAACGGGGCGCAGAAGGTCCTAGATGCCCTCAGAGCCATGGGGGAGGAGGTCCACTACATTGTCCTGACCCACGTCCACATAGATCACGGCGGGGCTGCAGGGACCCTCTCCTCTGCCCTCAACGCTGAGGTATACGTGCACCCTAGGGGGGCCAGGCACGTGGTGGACACGAGCTTGCTTTGGGAGCAGTCAAGGCAGGCTCTGGGGCCTGTGGCAGAGTACTACGGGGAGCCCACGAGGGTGGAGGAGAGGAAAGTGAGGGTAGCAGAACACGGGGAGAGCCTCGATCTAGGGGGCTTGAGGCTGAGGTTCCTCCATACTCCAGGCCACGCGAGCCATCACATGAGCGTGCTGGTGGGGGAGGACATGGTCATTGCAGGGGACTCTGCAGGGGTTTTCGTGTACCATAGCCTCAGGGTCCCCACCACGCCTTACCCGTTCAAGCCAAAGCAGTACCTCAAGAGCATAGAGCTAATGGAGAGGGCAGCTCCAGGTAGGGTCTACCTCTCCCACTTCGGCCTAGCAGGAGGGGCAGAGTACCTCTCCTGGCACAAGGAGGAGATCGTGAGCTGGCTGGACGCTGTGGCAGGGATAGTGAGGGGAGGAGTCGCTGACCCCTACCAGGTGGCGGAGCTGCTAGCAGGGAGGCTGGAGAACGCGAAAAAGGTGAGGGAGTCCAGGATATCGCACCTTTACTATAACACAGTCTCAGGCCTCACGAGGGCTGTCCTGGAGGGAGAGTGGCCCTGAGGTCCTCCAGCACCCTCTCTGCCACCTTTTTCCCGCTCAACAACATGCCTCCGAAGATGGGACCCATCCTGGGGAAGCCGTAGTAGGCTGCAGTAGCCATCCCTGTCACGTAGAGGCCCGGCGCTACCCTCCCGCTCCTCTCAGAGACCAGCCTTTCCGAGAGCTCTGCATATGCAGAGCGCTCACCTCTCACGCTCAGCCCAAGCTCAGGCACCTTCCTCTCCACAATGCTCAACACCTCTGCGCCGTGGCCTGTGGCGTCGACAAGGGCCTTGGACTCTGTGTATATTGGGTCCACGTGGGACTGGCTCAGCTCAATGGGAGACCACACCCACATGACCCCCGTGATCCTGAGCGGGTCCTTCCTGTAGATCACGTCGCTCACGTGGGCGCCCAACAAAACTCTTGCGCCAGCCTCTATGGCCTTGTATGCCAGCTTTGCAATGAGCTCTGCAGGGTCGACGACGTAAAGTCCGTTGCCCGCCTCAACCCTCCTGACGCCGAAGTCTGCCAGCACTCCTAACGCCTCTTCCTGGACCACTATGCGGGGTAACATGTTGCCTCCAGGCCCTATGCCCCCGCCGAAGGAGAACCTCCTCTCGAAGACCGCTACCTTCAACCCCTCCCTCGCCAGGTAGTGGGCTGCAGTGAGGCCAGAGGGGCCTGCGCCTACTATGAGAGCATCCACCTCTGCCAGCTCGTCCAGATCCCTCAGGGCTGCCCTCACTATTGCCCGGGTTATGTCCGCCTCTCTCATTTTGATCCAGCAATCATGTGCTCACAGGAGCAAATAAAGAAGTGAGGGCCCGGGCCGGGATTCGAACCCGGGACCTTCGGGTCCACAGCCCGACGCTCTAACCAGCTGAGCTACCCGGGCCACCCTGCTGTTTAGCTGTCCTTGGGCTTATATCTTGTACTCCTCCGGCAAGGCCTTGATGAGATCCCTTACTGCCTCCACACTCCTCATGAAGCCCTCCCTCTCCTCCTCGTTAAGCGGGAGCTCCAGCACCTTCTCCACTCCCCTCTTGCCCAACACCACTGGGATCTCTACCACCACGTCCCTGAGCCCGTACTCCCCGTCTAGGTATATGCTGGCTATGAAGGCCTTTTTGGCGTCCCTCTTGATAGCCTCTGCCATGAGCACAAGCCCTAGCCCTGGAGCATAGCTGCTGCTGTAGCCCCTGAGCTTTGTCACAGCAGCTCCAGCCTGCACGGTCTCTTTTGCCACCTCCTCTATCTCCGCCTTGCTCAGCAGGGAGGTAAGGGGAGTTCCGCCGACTGTGGAGAGCCTAGGAACTGGGTACATTGCCTCCCCGTGCATCCCTATGACCACTGGGCTAACAGAGGAGTGGCCTATGCCCAGCTTCTTTGCAGCATAGTATGCCAGCCTTGCAGAGTCGAGCACTCCGCTGAAGCCAATCACCCTCTCCCTCGGGAAGCCCAGCTTCTTGTACATTACGTAGACCATGGCGTCGAGGGGGTTGGTGGTCATGATGACTATGGAGTCAGGAGCGTACTTCTTTATCTTGCCAGCTACGTCAGCAACTATAGCTGCGTTGTCTGCCAGCAGCTGCTCCCTTGTCATGCCAGGCTTCCTCGGCTTCCCTGCGGTAACCAGCACTACCTCGCTCCCCTCAATCAGCTTGAAGTCCTCCGAGCCCACGAACTCTATGTCTGCTCCCAGCGCTGCTGCAGCATGGCCTAAGTCCAGCGCCTCCCCTTGCGCTAGCCCAGGCACAATGTCCACCAGGACTATGCGCCTGTCGAGCCCGCGGAGGAGGGCTGCGAATGCAGCCGAGACCCCGACTCTGCCCGAGCCAATTATGGCTATCATGGCTCGCTCCGGGGAGGCGTGGGTTTTCTAGGTTTATAAATGTAGAAATCACCAGGTGACGTAAGTTATCCTGAGCCTTTTGCTCGCCTCGTCGATGGAGCGCCAGTCCTCGTATGAGAGCCTCCAGTCCAGCGCTCCTACGTTCTCCCCCACCTGTACTGGGCTCCTCGCGCCTACTATGGGAACTATCACGTCGCTGTAGGAGAGGAGCCAGTTCAACGCTACCTGCGCTGGCGTCTTCCCGTACTTGTTCCCTATCTCCCTCATTAGGTTGACCAGCTCTAGGACCTGCGAGTAGTTCTTCGGGTGGAACAGCGCCTCATTAGCTCTCACGTCCTGCAGCCTCCCTGCCTCCTCCAGGCTGTACTTGCCAGTGAGGGCCCCCTTGCCGAGGGGGCTCCAGGCCATGAGAGTGAGGCCTGAGGCCTCAGCGTAGGGTATGTGATCTACCTCAGCCCACCTCTCTGCAAGGTTGAACCTCACCTGAAGCGCCTCTATGTCCTCCCTCGCAAGGCAAGCCCTGGCTGCCTCTGCCAGCTCCACAGGGTAGTCGCTCAGGCCAAGGTAGCTTACTGCGCCCAGGTTAACGGCCCTCTCGAGGGCCCTCATGTAGGAGCACGTGGGGAAGTTGTGCCAAGCAGGGGGCCAGTGGATCAGGAGCAGGTCGATACTCTCCAGGCGGAGCCTCGCGAGAGACCTCTCGATAGCCCTCGGCACGTCCTCTGGGGAGAGGAACTCGCCCGGGATCTTGGTGGCTATCACCACCTCGTCCCTCTTCACCCCCAGCTCCTTCAGCGCCCTCCCTAGGAACTCCTCGCTCGTTCCCCTACCATATATCATGGCTGTGTCCACAAAGTTAATGCCCAGCTCGAGGGCCCTGGCAACTATGGACTTTGCAGCATCGTAGTCCTTCATTCCCCAAGTCTCGCTGAACTGCCAGGCGCCCAAGCACAGCCTCGAGATCTTAAGGCCTGTGCCCCCAAGAGTGGTGTACTCCATGATCGTCACCTATATGGGCTTCACGACCTGCTCTGCCCCGCAGGCTTCGCAGACCAAGCTCCAGTTCCTCTCCCTCCTAATGAGCTTGGTGTCTATGCTCCCGCAGGTGGGGCAGCGCACGTATGCCTTCTCGAACCTCTGGAGGAGCTGCTCTATGGGCTTCCTCGAGACCTTTATGCCAACCCTGAGCTGGCCGCTGTTCTCATCGTAAGAGCCCCCTGCGTTCAGCTCCCTCAGGAGGTACCTCGTCAGTATTGCAGGCTCCCTCTTCAGCTTCAGAGCTATCTCCCTGAAGTTCCTCACAATGGTCTGGTCTCCCACCCTAATCAGCTCTGGCTCGGGCAGAGCTATTCCCTCCCCCTCAGGCCTTGGAGGGATCTTCTTGTGGACCCTCTCGAGCAACCAAAGGTAGTCCTTGAGCTTCTCCTCCAACCTCTCTCCCCCCATTTACCTCCTCTGGGACTTATAGCTAACCATTACCTCCTCTATCGTTGCAACGCTGGTCAGCCTGACCCCCAAGGCCTCGAGCCTCTCCCTAGCTCCCTGGAGCCTGTCCACCAGCACCAGCGCTCCCCTCACCTCGCAGAGGGGCCTCAAGGCCAGCACAGCTCTCTCGAGCGATCCTCCCGTAGTGGCCACGTCGTCCACAACTATGCATCTCCCCCTCGGCTCCCCCTCCACAGAGCTGCCAGTTCCGTGCGTTTTGGGCTCAGCCCTTACGTACGCTACTCCCTTGCCCAGCAGGAGAGCCGCTGCAGAGGCCCAGGGTATCCCTGCTGTGGCCACACCTGCAACTACTTCGAAGGGCTCCAGCTCCCTTGCCTTCCCTGCCAGGAGCTCCACTCCCCTCCTGAAGGTCGCTGCGTCTCCCAGCAGCTTCCTGAGGTCCAGGTAGTAGTTGCTCTTCGCGCCTGAGGAGAGGGTGAACTCCCCGAAGAGGAGCGCCCCCCTAGCTGCTATGAGCTCAGCGAGCTCCACCAAGGCTCCCCAGCAACCGCTCGTGCTCCAGGTTAATAGCTCGAGCTGTTGCTGCTGGATCTCTAGACCTAGTTATGTACCTCCCCACGATCTCGTAGTCAGCCCCTGCCCTCAGGGCGCTCCCTGGGGGAGCTCCTTGCGCCCCCACGCCGGGAGAAAGGATCTTCTGGGGAAAGCCCCTCCGCCTGATCTCAGCAATTACCGAAGGCCTGGTGGCTGGGGCCACAATGCCCCAGGGCTCTGCCCTCCTTATCACCTCAAGCACCCTCTCGAGCGAAGGATCTATCACCTCCTCGCTCCCCTTGTGGCTCATGGAGGCCACCAGGACGAGCTTCACCCCCATCTCCTCCAGGCCTTTCCTGAGCCCCTCTATCGCCCCAGCGTAGCCCACGAAGGCGTGGGCTATGACTGCCTCCACTAGCCCCCTGAGGGCTGAGACGGAAGAGAGCATGACTGGCCCTATGTCGGCAAGCTTCAGGTCTGCTATCACGCTCCTCCCGCATGCCTCCCTGAGCTCTGCCAAGGAGCCCAAACCATAGCGCAAGAGGAAGGGGAGGCCCACCTTCACCCCCCAGACCTCGCCGCAGAGCTCCCCTCCCAGCCTGATCCAATACTCGAGCGGCTCCTCCTCTGGGTCGAAGGCCACAATGAGCCTGCTCAAGGTTATCCCCCAGGATCGTGTTCAAGGTTTTAACTCTGTAGCCCCCCTCAGAGCAGGGAGGCCTCATGGAGCGCGAGGTGGTGCTGCCAGTAGAGCTCTGGCCGCGGAGGGGCGGCTGGGCAGGGAAGGTGGTCTCTGTGCTCAAGCAGCCGGGCGAGAGGGTGGAGCAGGGGGAGCCGCTCCTGGAGGTGGAGATAGAGAAGGCGATTCTGGTGATAGAGTCCCCCTACAGCGGCAGGGTGAAGGAGATCTCTGTCTCGCCTGGCAGGACAGTCTGGCCCGGCACCCCTGTGGCGAAGGTGGAGGTGGATGGAGAAGGTAAGGCTTAGGGTATCGCTTAACGACAGGTACTACAAGGTCCTCAGCACTGTGTCGAGTCTCGGGATAGCCACAGTCTGCGAGGGGGCCCTCTGCCCTAACTTGTTTGAGTGTTGGGGCGGAGGGGTAGCTACGTTCATGATCATGGGGGACACCTGCACGCGGGGCTGCAGGTTCTGCTACGTCAAGAAGGGCACTCCCCATCCCCTCGATCCTGAGGAGCCCATGAAAGTAGCTCGGGCAGTGAAGACTCTAGGCTTGGACTACGTGACCATAACTTCTGTGGACAGGGACGACCTCGCTGACGGCGGAGCCTCCCACTTCGCAGAGACCATCAGGGCAGTGAAGGAGCTGAACCCTGGCGTGCTGGTGGAGGTACTCACTCCCGACTTCGCCGGGGACAAGAGGGCTGTGGAGAGGGTAGTGAGGGCAGCCCCCGAGGTCTTCGCCCACAACGTGGAGACAGTGAGGAGGCTCACGCCAATTGCAAGGGACAGGAGGGCCAGCTATGAGCAGAGCCTGGAGGTGCTGGGCTACGCAAAGCAGGTAGACCCAAGAGTAGTTACGAAGTCCTCCATATTGCTGGGGATGGGGGAGGAGCTCTGGGAGGTAGAGGAGGCGATGAGGGACCTGAGGAGCGTTGGGGTGGACGTGCTTGTGCTCTCCCAGTACCTTAGGCCTAGCCCAAGGCACCTCCCGCTGAGGAAAAGGTACACTCTCTCAGAGTTCAAGGCGCTGGAGGAGCTGGGCCTAAAGCTGGGGTTCGCATACGTGGTCGCCCACCCCCTGGCTAGGACCTCCTACAAGGCAAAGGAGGCCTACCTGGAGGCAAAGAAGAGGATGGGCCTTGCCTCTGAGGGTCATATTTGACGGCCCCAGGGATCCCTGGTTAAACATGGCCCTCGACGAGGCGCTGGCGAGGCTTTGGTCGGGCAGAGACGTCCTCAGGATATACCTGTGGTCCCCTGGAGCAGTGAGCATAGGGAGGAGGCAGTCGCCCTCTGCAGTCAGGCAGGGGGAGCTGGAGAGGCTTGGCCTCAAGCTAGTGCGGAGGCCCACAGGGGGCGCAGCCATATTCCACGCAGAGGGAGGGGAGCTCACCTACAGCGTGGTGCTCGGCAAGGAGCACCCCTTCTATGCCCTCGACGTGGTCTCCTCTGCTGCAAGGATAGCCCAGGGCATAGTCGCTGCGATCAGGGAGCTGGGAGGAGCAGCGGAGCTCAGGGGCTACAGCCTGCCTGGGGAGAGCGAGTACTGCTACCTGAACCCTGCTACCAGCGACGTCTTGCTGGGGGGCAAGAAGATTTCTGGGAGCGCGCAGAGGAGGGAGTGGGGGGTCCTGCTCCAGCACGGCACCCTCCTGCTAAGGCACGACCCGGAGCTCACTGCGAGGCTCATAGATGGAGCTGCGGACGTAGCGGTAGGCCTCTTCCAGGTGATGGGGGAGATGTCAATATCTAGGGTCATGGAAGCAATGGCTGAGGGGTTCGCTAGGACACTTGGCTACAGCGACTTCCAGCCCTCCTCTCTCTCGCCAGAGGAGCTCGAGGCTGCCCTCAGGCTCTACTATTTGAAGTACTCCCGCCCCTCCTGGAACCTGGAGGGCAGGGTTGAGGCTGGCGAGGTGTGACGTGAGGGATCCTCGAGAGTCTGTAAGGCTAGAGGAGGCCTTGCTCGAGAGCGTGAGGAGAGGGGGGAAGGAGGTCATTAGGATCTGGTTCAATTACCCCTCCGTGGTCATAGGCTACTCCCTCAAGGAGTGCGAGGAGGTGAACTGCGAGGAGGCCAGGAGGCTGGGGATACCCATAATCCGCAGGGCGAGCGGCGGGGGAGCCGTCTACCACGACCTGGGGAACATAAACTTCTCCATTGTGAGGAGGTGGGAGGGGCTGAAGGGGGTAGACGAGGCTTACGAGGAGTCCGCGAGGGTAGTGCTGAGGGCCCTAGAGCTGCTGGGGCTGAAAGGCCACGTGGAGAACGGGAACGACGTGGTGGTGGGGGAGTACAAGGTCTCTGGCGCTGCGGCAGCCATAAGGAGCAACGCCTACCTAGTTCACTTCACCTTCCTTGTGGCAACCAACATGGAGGTGCTGAGGAGGGTCATAGTGCCCAGGCTGGACAGGGTAGCTAAAGGGGAGGTTACTCCAGCAAAGTACAACCCTGCAAACCTAAAGGACCTGGCAGGAGTGAGCGTGAGGGAGGCCCTGGAGGCCCTGAGGAGGGCAGCCCTGGAGCTCTACCCTGTGGAGAGGGAAGGCGGCTGCGAGTTATTAGCCCTCTAGACTTCCTGCGCTCTGGGATGAGGAGGGTTGAAAGCGCTGAGGGGTGATGCGGACCAGGCTCCTGACCCCATAGTGGTGAAGCTGAGCGGGAGGCTCTTGAGTCCTCCCAGGCCTGCCTACCTCAGGCAGCTCAGGGAGGCGCTGCTGAGGAGCGCCGAGGTCAGGCCCCTGGCAGTGGTTACAGGCGGGGGGCCTCTCTCCCGCGAGTACATAGCTGCCCTGAGGGAGCTGGGCGTTCCAGAGGCGCTGCTTGACGTTATGGGCATAAACGCTGCTAGGCTGAACGCGCTTTTGCTCTCCCTCACCCTCTACCCCCGCTCCCCTCCCAGGCCTATGCTCACGCTTGAGGAGGCAGCAGAGGCCCTTGCGATAGGCCTCATCCCCATCCTGGGGGGCCTCCAGCCTGGGCAGAGCACCAACGCTGTTGCCCTCTCCCTTGCAGAGGCAGTGGGGGCAGAGCTGGTGGTCAACATGCTCTCTGGCATAGCAGGCGTCTACAGCCCTCCTCCAGGGAAAGAGGGAAGCAGGTTGCTCGAGAGGATCAGTTACGAGGAAATGGAGTCCCTCATCTCCCAGTTCCCTCAACTGGCAGGCACTTACGAGCTCCTAGATCACGTTGCCCTGAGGATAGCCAAGAGGAGCTCCCTGAGGGTTCTCTTCGTGAGCGGCGATGAGCCTGAGGTGGTGGAGAGGGCCAGCAGGGGGGAGAAGGTCAGAGGCACGCTCATGGGGCCTTTATAGGCTAGGAGGGGTCAGCTGGGGAGAAGCATGAGGGACGTGCTGCTCTCATATGCGAGCGTTGCCATGATAAGGGGAGCAGGGGCCCTCTTCATGGTCTCCCTAGCCCTCACCCTCGACCTCTCCC
The DNA here is from genome assembly GCA_039630105.1 of Acidilobaceae archaeon. Taxonomy (GTDB): domain Archaea; phylum Thermoproteota; class Thermoprotei_A; order Sulfolobales; family Acidilobaceae; genus DSZV01. The sequence goes on along the minus strand of JBCNVO010000018.1, from coordinate 31,605 downwards.
CCTCCCTCCACGGGCTTGTCCTAGCCTCCTATGCGATAGTAGAGGCCATAGCGGGGGTGGCAGCAGGGGTGGCTTACGAGAGGTTCGGCGCTCGGCTCTCGCTTGCCTCAGCAGCCCTCTACCTGACTCTCGCCTACGTCCTCATGAACTCCAGCCCCTCCCCCCTCTTGCTCATAACCCTCAACGGCCTTGCAGGCGCTGCTGCAGCCCTCGCCCTAGTTTCCACCCTCTCCCTGCTTGCAGAGGAGACGAGGGGGAGGGAGAGGAGCAGGCTTTACGGCTCTGGAGCCTTTGAGGCAGCCAACCTGGGAGGTTATGCGATAGGGTTCGCTCTAGCTTTCCTGCTCGAGTACCTTGGGGCTCTTCGCGGCTTCTACGCCTCAGCAGCCCTCTCCTCCCTAGCGCTACTCCTCTCCCTCTTCCTCTCTGGCACGAGGGGCGGGAGGATAAGCTACGAGGTGAGCCGCGACTCCCTCAAGCTAGTCCCCATATGGTTCGGCATGGCCTCCTTCATAGGCCTGGCCTTCATGGCTCCCAAGATCCTGAGGGAGCTCGATGTAGGCCTCCTCGACGGCGCCTCCGGGGAGGGAATGGTGAGCCCCCTCCTCGTCCTGGGGCTCCTAGGCGCCTCCCTCGCGCTGATCGTAGCTAGCTACGTTGCTGCAAGGATCGGGAAGTTCAGGGCCCTCCTCCTCGGCTCCCTCTCTGCCCCCCTGGCCCTTGCAGTTCTCGCGATCTACTACGAGAAGGTGCTGGACAACCTGCTCTACCTCCCCCTCCTCTTCCCTCTTATGTTGCCGATCATGCTCTTACCGCCCTCCCTGCTGGCATACCTAGCGGACTACACTGACAAGCTCCGCTCGAGGGGCTCTGGGATGGGCATTTACGTGACTGTGCTGGGCCTCGGGATAGGCTTCGGGGAGTACTTGGTGGGCGGCTACATGTTCCAGGTTACTGGTTTCAGGGGGGCCCTGCTGTTCCTCGCTGCTGCCTTCCTCCTCCTTTCCCTCCCCAGCCTCTACCTGATCTCGCGGGACGCTAGGAGAAGGCCCTCCTAGCCACCAGCACGAAGACTGCGAGCACAGCCACTCCCAGGAGGCCCACGAGGAAGCCCCAGGGGATCCTCCAGATGTCTGGGGCTCTCACAGTGAGGTACAGGTAGTCAACGTTGTTGTCTAGGAAGGTGTCCTGTACTACCACCTCGACGCGCAAGGGGCGCGAGTAGAGGAGCTCCTTGAGGAAGGGGAAGACTGTGGGGTTCTCCCCTATCTTGACGTAGAAGTCGTAGGCGTAATTGTCTATGAGAGTTATCTCCTCCTCCTTCAGCACCTTGTTCTCCCTCTCGTCCACTATCCTCACCTTCGCCTTTTCCCCTACCATGTTCGTCCTGAGCGCGACTGTTACTTTCAGCCACGTGTTCTCCCTTATGTCCATGAACTTGCCCCCCCTTGCCACCAACGAGAGCCTTGTCTCTGGCGATATCTGGAGCTCATGCCTCTCCCCCCCTACTTCCACGAAGACCGCCCTGGCCCAGGGGAGCGATATGGTCACCTCTGCAGACCCTCTGGGCGAGATCACGCCTCGGGAGAGCACCTTCCTCTCCTCCCCCTGCTGAACGTAAACAGTAAAGCTGGCCTCCCTCTCCTCCCTGTTCGCTATAACCACCTTCACGCTGTCTCCAGGGATCAGCTTCCCCTCCACAGTGGTCTGGAGGGGCTCAAAGGTCACTTGGGCGCTCGCTGGAAGGGCGAGCAGGAGAAAGGCAACAATTAGCAGCAAAGTCCTCCCCATGTCTCAGGAGCTAAGGAGCCTTTAGCCTGATCTTAGTATCGAGCACAGTGAGCTTCCCCTCCCTCAGCGCCAGGGGGTTCACGTCGATCTCGACTACCTCAGGGTTCTCCTCCATGATGTTGCTGAGGGCTCCGAGAGTCCTCGCAGCCTCCCCCTCCTCTAGCCAGCTCCCCCTGTAACCCTTCAACAGCTCCCCCAGCCCTGCCTCCCTCAGCATCTCCCTCACGTCCCCCTTGCTGAGAGGCGAGAGCCTGAAGGAGGCGTTCTGGAGCAGCTCTATTAGGAAGCCCCCGAGGCCCAGGAAGAGGGCAGGGCCGAAGAGGGGGTCCCTGATGGCTCCCATCGCTATCTCCACCTCTGCGCCCACCATCTCCTCCACCAGAACTCCCTCTACCCTGAGCCCCCTCCCCTTTGCTACGCTCACTATCTCCTCGAAGACCTTCGCTACCTCCTCTGGCCTCACCCTCAGCCTCACCCCTCCCACCTCAGTCCTGTGGATCGCGTCGGGGGAGAGGAGCTTCATTGCGAGGGGCCTCCCTATCTCTTCAGCTATAGTCTGAGCCTCCCCAGCGCCTCTAGCCACCCCTCCCCTCGGCACCCTCAGCCCGTAGGAGCTCAAGAGCTGCTTTGCCTCGTGCTCCAGCAGGAACCCTCTCCCCTCCCTGACTGCAGCCTCAACCAGCTTCCTCGCCTCCCCGCCGCTCTCAACCCTCTCCAGCCTCTCCGCTTCCTTCCTCTCCCTCCTCAGAGCCCTCACCATTGCCAGCGCTTCCTGCGGGCTTGAGGCGACAGCTATGCCCCTCCTCCTCAGCTCCCTCGCGAGTCCCTGCGCGTACTTCCCTCCAGCCATCAGCACTATGAAGGGAGCTCCCCTCTCCCTCAGCTTAAGGGAGAGGGAGAGGAAGTTCTCAGAGTCCATGGCTATGGTCTGGGGCTGGTTAACCAGCACAAGCGAGTAACCTTTAGTCAGAGCCTTCTGAGCCACCCTCTCATAGTGCTCTGCCAGAGCGCCTCCAGAGAGGTCCACAGGGTTGTTCAGGGCCATGAAGGGAGGGAGCACCTCCCTCAGCTCTCTGGCCAGCTCTGGCGGGAGCTCCCCCAGCCTAGCTCCCCCGTCCTCTAGAGCGTCGGAGAGGAGCACCCCCATCCCTCCAGTGTTCGTCACAGCGACAAGCTCCCCCATGGGCTTCTCCACCTTGCTCAGCGCTTCGAGCGCTGCCACGAACTCCTCCGGGCTGCCAGTCACCACAGCCCCAGACTGCCTCAGGGCTCCCTCCACGAGCCTCCTCCCCTTTGCCAGGGCTGCCACGTGGGTCGAAGCAGCCCTCGAGCCGCTCTCCGTCACGCCCCCCTTCAGCACCACCAAGGGCTTCCTCGCCGCTGCCCTCCTCATGGCCTCGTAGAGCTCCCTCCCCTCTCCCGCGCTCTCCAGGTAGAGCCCGAGGACCCCTGTGAGAGGGTCTCTGGAGAGGTGCTCCAGGAGCTCCCCGACCTTTAAGTCAGCAGCGTTACCCACACTGGCAAAGCGGCGGAGCCCTATGCTCCTCTCGCTCATATAGTCGAGGAAGAGGGAACCAAGAGCGCCAGACTGGGAGATCAGGGAAACGCCTCCCTTCTCAGGGATCCCCTGCCTCTCCAGGGACATGAAGGTGGCGTTGAGGGGGGTCTCAGTATCTATCACTCCCACGCAGTTAGGCCCCAAGACCCTCATGGAGTAACGCTTTGCTACCCTCTTGATCTCCTCCTCCAGCTCCCTCTGCCCTGCCTCCCCGAAGCCCCCGCTGTACACTATCGCAGCCTTAGATCCTCCCTCGCCGCTCTGCTCCAGCACCTCAGGGACTGAGGAGGAGGGCGTAATGATCAGGGAGAGCTCTGCGCTGACCTCCCTCATGCTCTTGTGGGCAGGGAGGCCAAGGATGTTGCCCCCCTTCGGGTTCACGAGGAAAACCTTGCCCTTGAAGCTGGAGAGGACGTTCTCTGCGAGCCCCCTGCCTAGGGAGCCAGGCCTCTCGCTCGCGCCAGCTATCGCCACGCTTTTCGGAGAGAACAGGGCCTCGATCATTGCGAGAGGGCCTGCTCTGCTGCTATCTCAGGGTTGAAGCTGATGTACTGGAGCGTGCTCCCCCTGATCAGCACCCTCCCGATCCTTGCCACTATCTGCTTCCCTCCCCTCACCTCTATTGCGTCGTCCAGGATCAGGTTCATGGTAGAGTCTGTCACTCTCAGCACGCCCACGTACTCTGTGCCGTCCTTCAGCTTCACATATATCTGCGTGTTAATCGCCTCGCGCAGGTACCTCATGGGATTCGTGAACTCGCTCATGATCCCTAGCCCACGAGTATACGCCTCTATCTTTATTTAAGCTTTACGACCATCGCCCTCAGGTCGCGAGGAGAAAAGGTTCAGGCTAGTCCTTCACTGTCTCCAGCACAGAGATTATTTGCCACATCCTCGTCCTCGTGTGCAAAGGCATGTTAGGGTCTTGGCTCACCTCGTCGAGGATGCTCACTGCGTTAGCTGCCCTCACGCCGGGCGAGAGCTTTGTGTCCCTAAGCTGGGTGAGGGCGTTGACTGCAGCCCTCCTGATGTTCCTTGGCACAGCAGTGTCGTTAACGATGACTGAGAGCAGCGCCACAGCGTACTTGATCTTCGCCTCGTTGGGGGACTCCCCTGCCATATGCCTCACCCCTAACCAGTTCTATCTCGGCTTATCCTATATTTTTATTCTCCCTGCTACACAAGGGGAGAGAGATGGAGCTGGTGCTCTTCCTGGAGGTTCACCAGCCGCTCCGCATGAGGCCCGTGCTGCTCCTCCCAGCAGGCTCCCAGCCCTCAAGGCTCCAGGAGCTCTTCGAGTGGGAGGTGAACAGGGAGGTCTTCCAGCGGGTGGCAGAGAGGGTGTACGTTAAGGCCTCGCGCCTCCTCCTCGAGTCCCTCAGGGAGGACGAGGAGTTCAAGGTCACCTTCAGCATATCTGGCCTAGCCCTCGAGGCGATGGAGAGGTGGAGGCCAGAGGTGCTTGACATCTTTGCGAAGATGCTGGAGACAGGGAGGGTGGAGTTGGTGGCTCAGACCTACTACCACTCCATTGCCTGGCTACTCGATAGAGAAGAGTTCGCGGAGCAGGTGAGGGAGCACGTGAGCAAGCTCAGGGAGGTCTTTGGCTACGTGCCAACAGCGGCGGAGAACACTGAGTTCATATACGATAACGACCTCGCCTGCACCCTCCACAAGATGGGCTTCAGAGCTACCATCACAGAAGGGATAGAGTGGCTCAGAGGCTTCAGGGGCCCCAACCACGTCTACAGGGCCTGGGGCTGCGACATGAGGGTCCTCCTTAGGAACTACAGGCTAAGCGACGACGTGGGCTTCAGGTTCGGCCTTAGGCAGTGGGACCAGTACCCGCTTACAGCGGACAAGTACATGGGTTGGATAAGCTCCTCGCCAGGAGAGGTCGTGACTGTGGCTATGGACTACGAGACCTTCGGGGAGCACCAGTGGGAGGAGACTGGGATATACGAGTTCCTCCGCTGGCTGCCCAGGGAGGCGAGGAGGAGGAGGGTCAAGTTCTCCACGCTTACGGAGGCTGCCCTGAACCACGAGCCTGCCGGCGCGATAGACGTGCCGCCCTGGAGTCCTGTCAGCTGGGCAGATGAGAGGGACGTCTCAGCCTGGCTGGGCAACGAGGCGCAGAGGGCCCACGCAGAGATGCTGAGGAACCTCTACCCCTACGCGAGAGCCCTACGCAGAGGTCACCTGAGGCTCTGGAGGCTGATGTCTGTGAGCGACCACTTCTACTACCAGGCAACCAAGACAGGCCCGGCTGGGGAGGTGCACAGCTACTTCAACCCCTACGGCAGCCCTTATGTGGCCCAGCTCCTCTACCAGAGAGCCCTCTCCCTCCTGCTCGAGGAGCTGAGAGAGGGAGCCAGGGAGGACCCCTGCAGCTTCCTAGAGAGGTTCAGAGCTCCGGACCACCTTTGCTTCTACCCCTCAGACCCAGGTGAGAGGAGGGCCTGCAGCCTTGCAGAGCTCCTGGAGGGCCTGAAGAGAGGGGGGATCTGGGAGGAGCACCTGAAGAGGGGGCACGTGGAGAGGTGGGCTAGGGAGGTGCTGTTAGTGGAGCTGGAGAGGGCAAGGAGTTGCGAGAAACTTTAAGCCCTCCCTTCCCCTCTCAGCCGGGTGCTCTGTCATAGCGGTATCTAAAGCCCTCATACCTATTGGCGGACTGGGAACCAGGCTCTACCCTATAACAGTGGAGACCTCGAAGGCTATGGTGAGGTTCCTCAACACCTTCCTCATCAACTTCATCCTCCAGAGCCTGGCAATGGAGGGGATAGAGGAGGTCTATCTTGGCGTGAGCGGCTACTTCAACTACAAGGCCCTCCACGACCACCTGGGGAACGGCCTCAAGGTGAGGACTCCTAAGGGCACCTATAGGCTTGTCAGGATTAGGTACCAGCCTAACGAGGACAGCGTGGGTAACGCGCACTCTGCAAGGATACTCCTCCAGTACTACCGCCTGAGGGAGCCTGTGCTGGTGCTCCAGGGCGACACAGTGGCGAAGGTGAATGTGAGGAGCATGTACAGGAGGCACAAGGAGACTGGGGCTTTCATGACCATAGCGCTCAAGGAGATAAAGGAGGAGAGGGAGCTGAGGCACTTCGGCGTCGCAAAGCTGGACGAGTCTTGGATGATCAAGGGGTTCGTGGAGAAGCCCAAGAGCCCAAGCGAGGCCCCCTCCCGCTGGGCAAACACTGGCATATACATGCTCTCAGAGGAGATGATAGACTTCCTGCTCTCAGAGGAGTTCGGGAAGATGGTGAAGGAGGGCAAGGGCGACTTCGGCGCTAACGTGATCCCCCGCATAGTGGAGGAGGGGAGGGCTGTGGCAGGCCACAAGCTCGAGGGCTACTGGTTCGACATAGGGACGCCAGAGCGCTACCTGGAGGCAACCCTCTACCTCCTAAGGACCCTTGAGGCCGAGGCGCTCGAGGTGTCCACAGTTTACAGGGGCGTGAGGATGCAAGGAGCCAGCCCTGCCTCCAAGTTCCTCCAGGTGGAGCTGATAGAGAAGGCAGCGACGAAGACCATATTCTTCGAGAACGACGTGCTGCTGGGGAGGCACATAAGGATAGGAGACGGTAGCAGGATAGACAGCTCTGTGATCGACAACTACACTGTGATCGATGACAACGTTACAGTGAGGGGGAGCGTTATCATGGACAGGTGCTACGTTGGCTCGAGGGCGCTGGTGGAGAACAGCATAGTGGGGAGGCACTCGAAGGTAGGGAGCGGGGCTAAGGTGGTGAACAGCTACATCGGTGACGATGTGACTGTGGAGGAGGGGGCGCAGCTCTACGACTGCAAGGTCTGGCCTCACAGGGTGGTAAAGAGCGGCCAGGTGTGCAAGGGGGAGACTATAATCTGAGGCCCTCCCCCTCTCCTTTCTGCCCCCTGAACACGCCCGAGCTCCCCGGGAGCTTGTCAGCTATCTCCTCAGCTCTGATCGCCATGACTATATGCTTCTCCTCCACCACCTCTGCTATCCTCTCCCTTACCTTAGCTGCCGCCTCCTCCACCCTCAGCTCCCCTGGGACAACTATAGCGTAGGCAAGGCTCAGACGCCTCACGACCCTCTCAGGCCCCGCGATCACCAGCGGGATCCCCTCCTCGTCCAGAGCTATGCCTATTGCCAGCTGGAGCCTCACGCCCCTGATGTAGTTCCTCTCCCCGTAGATCATGAAGGCCCCCGTCTTGAGGTACTCTCCTGAGGGCGGGCTCTTGGAGACCTGGGCCCCCCTCACCCAGTAAACGTCTATGCTCGCCAGCCCCCCCTTCCAAGCCTTGCTGTAGCATGCGGCCAACGTAGCCGCGTCCAGAAGGTCCTCCTCCCTCTCCTCTCCCCTGCTCATGAGCACCACGGCAGAGCCCCCCTGGATATCTGCATGGAGGAACACGTCCCTCTCCCCTAGCAGCTTCTTCACCACGCTCTCGTTCTGGCTAGCATCTCTCCCCCCCACTGCAAGGAAGCCGTTGCTGGTAAGGCTCCACCTGTACCTCTCGAACCAGTGAACCTTCCTGCCCCTTGCCCTTGCAGCCAGCTCCCTTGCCCTCACCTTCAGCTCAAGCTCCTCCATCCCTTTCATTGCCTCTGCTATGGCCTCCCTTGCCCTCCTTGCCTTCCCCTCCAGCTCCCCAGCCTGTCTGTAGAGCCTCACCAGAACTGCTTGGGGGTCCTCCCCCCTCCTCACGGCGAAGGAGAGGTCGCCGAGGGTCACCTCCAGAGACCCGTCGGGGAGAAGCCTCATTCCCTCGCATGCCTCCCACCTCCTCGCGCACTCGGCAGCCCTCTCGAGCACCTCGTAGCTGCCTGCCAGCCTTGCTGCCAGCTCCCTCAGCCTCCCTGCCTCCTCCAGGTAGGACCTCTCGAGCTCCTGCGCCCTCCTGAGGCTCTCCTCGAGCCTCCTCCTCTCTGCCTCCAGCGCAGAGTCCTGCTCTACCTGCTGAGAGAACAGCTCGTCGAGTGCCTCGTCGAACGTAGCCCTCTCTGCCACCTCCCCTCGGGTAGGCCTAAAGGGCGTGGCCTCCACAGCTCTCCCCTCCCTCAACAGGAGGTATCCCTTGCCTGCCAGGGACTCCTCGTATATCCTCCCCAGCTCCTCCATCAGCCTGGAGAGCTCTGGGCCTCCTAGGGAGTGGGGAGGTCTGTCGCCCCTGATCCCAGACCTGTGGAGCACCTCCTCGCCTACCTCCCCCGAGAGGCCGAGGCCCCTCACAAGGCCCCTCACGAGGTCTTTCCCCACCTGGACCCTCTTGGCGATCTCCTCCTGGCCAAGGGAGAAGGGGTTGAACTGCTGGAGGGGAGGGGGCCTGTAGTCCTCCCCAGCCCTAATGCTCCTGTCCCTCAGGGTGGCGTAGCTGCTCGAGGCCAGGACCTTCCCCCCTCTAGTCAGGACTAGGAAGCCCCGCGGGAGGAGCTCCACGTGTACTGAATAGTCCCCGAGGTCTATCCTCAGGACCCTGTCGAAGCCCAGCTGCTCCAGGGCCACTATCCTGGAGTCCCTCACGTGCTGCTTGAGGGCCGCCGCAACCCCTCTAGCAGTCTCGAGCCCTGCAGTCCTGGAGGTGAGGTGGGCCCTCCTCCCTGCCTCCAGCAGGAGCGCTGCGCCGCCCTTGAGCTTGAGCACGACTGCCTCCCCTGCAGAGTATACGTTGTCCACCCGCTGCCCCACGAGGCTCTGGTGGGTCTTGACCCAGACGTGCAGGTCGAGGGAGCTCATGGACTCCCTTGCCATTGGGCCCACCGGGAGAAGGCCTCCTGGTGCTCCCTCAGGAGCCTGGAGGCGCTGTAGCCGTTGCCGTATAGCTCCAGGGCCTCCCCCACTGCCTCCTCTATCATCTTCAGCAGGCTCCCCCTCTCGTAGCCTCCCTCCACAAGCCTTCCCTCCCTCACTGCCACCTCCCCGTTAACTGAGACGAGCTTAGGCAAGGTCCTCCCCCTCAGCACCTCCTCCAGGCCCTCATCGTAAGCTACGTAGTCTCCGTCGTGGGGCACATTGTAGAGCCTGTATCCTCCTACTGTGGCGCTCCTGAGCACGAGGAGGGGGGAGTCCCTGTACGCCCTGGTCATAATGGGCAGGTGCGTGGGGACGCTGCCTATGAGCAGGGGCCAGTCGCTCCCGAAGGCTGAGATCCCAGAGAGGTCCCTCCTAGTCCTGCCGTAAAGCATGACGTTGGTCGCAGGGCAGGCCACGCAGCTGAGGCCAAGGGAGCTCATGTCGTCGTCTATGCAGTGGACGGGCACGATCCTGAGGGAGTAAGGGGGGTTGCCGAAGACTGCCCTGAACCTCTCCCCCTCAGAAAGGCCCTCGCCGAGGTGAAGGCCAAGCACAGCCCCGCTCCTCGCAGCCAGCTTTATCGCCTCCCTCACAGTGCCCTCCCCTGCCAGCCTCAGGCTGTGGACGAATATGCCCACCCTTGCTAGCCCGTCGCTCACTAGGTAGGTGGCTCTAGCGTAGTCCTCCCTCACCTCCCCCAGCGTCCAGCCCTCCCTGTCCATCACGGTGGGGAGGAGCACTGTGCGAGGCCTTCGCTGGAGGGAGAGGAGGGCCCTCACGTTTGCGAGCAGTCTCCCAGTGAGGGCCATGAGGGTAGCCCCCTCCAGGAGCCCCCTCAGGAGAGCGAGGGTTGCCAGCCTTTGCGAGAGCAGCAGATCTTTCCTCACCCTCGCCTCGTCCACTGCGAGCTCCCTTCTCTCCAGCCAGTCGTAGGAGTCCCTCCACAGCCTGCTCCCCCTTAGCCCCCCGTCCACCACCTGGGGGTGGGCGTGGCCGTCGCTGAAGCCAGGAACTATGAGGGTCTCATAGTAAGCGTCTTCAGCGGAGGGCATCCTGAAGTTCTCCACTAGCTTGCCGTGCACTACGGCTACTCCTGCCTCCAGGACCATGTGGCCCACGCCCTGGCTTTGCTTGGAGAGAAGTTTCTGAGACTTAAAAGGGGAGTTAGTTTTTCTTTTCCTCCTTCTCCTCCCCGCTCACGGCCTTCTTGAACTCCCTCATGGACTCGCCGAGAGCCTTAGCTAGCTGGGGGAGTCGGGAGGCACCGAAGAGTATCAGGATGATCAGCAATATGATCAGCAGCTCCCCACTCGTGAAGGGACCGAACACCACCTTTCCTCCCTCCCCCCTTATGCAACAAAAAGTTAATATTTACGCGCTTATCCCTATCGCCCTCGCCACCTCCTCTTTACTGAGGGCCTCCTCTACGCTCCCGCGATATATGATCTCGCCCCTCTCTATCACGTAGACAGAGTCTGCGAGGGCCTTTGCAAGTATGACATTGGACTCTGCTGCCAGCACCCCTATGCCCTCCCCTGCTATGCTCCTCAAGGCCTTTGTGAGCCTCTCTGCCACCACTGGCGCCAGGCCCTCTAGGAGCTCGTCGAGCAAAAGGTACTTGGGCCTCTGGACCAGAGTCCTCGCGACAGCAACCATCCTCTTCTCCCCGCCGCTCAGGTAGTACCCCTTCCTATTCAGCAGCTTCCTCAGCTCCGGGAAGGTCGCTAGGGCCAGCTCCATTGCCTCCCTCTCGTCCCTCCTGGCAAGCCTGGCAGAGAGGGCTATGTTCTCCTCCACTGTGAGCCAGGGGAATATCCTGAGGTCTTCAGGGGTGTAGCCTATGCCCAGCCTGGCCCTCTCGTGCACTGGGAGGGCAGTTATGTCCCTCCCCTCCATCTCCACAGTCCCCTCGCGGGGAACGTAGAAGCCCATGATGGTCTTGAGGGTGGTGGTCTTGCCAGCCCCGTTCCTCCCCAGCAGGCAGGTAACCCTGCCTTTCTCCACAGCCAGGCTGGTCCCCCTCAGCACCTCTATGCCCTTGAGGAAGACCCGGAGGCTCTCTGCCCTAAGCATATATCCCACCCAGTAGGACAGACCTCACGTCTTCCCTCTTCCTGACCTTCTCCGGCAGGTCATCTGCTATCACCCTCCCGTTGTGCATTACCATCACCCTCTCAGCGTACTTGAAGACCACGTCCATGTCGTGCTCTATGATCATTGTGGTAGCCCCGAAGGAGGAGGTGGCGCTCAAGATCCTCTCCATTATCCCGAACTTGTCCTTCGTGGCAACGCCGCTGGTGGGCTCGTCGAGGAGGAGGAGCCTGGGCCTTAGCGCTAAGGCCATCGCCACGTCCAGCACCTTCCTGTCCCCCTGCGAGAGCTCCAAGGGGAGCTTCTCCATGCTGGCCTCCAGGCCGAAGACCTTGCCTATCTCTGCAGCCTCCTCCAGCACCTCCCTGTGGGACCTCAGCGGCGGGAAGGGCCTCATGTTCAGCCCCTTGCGGGAGGCTATTGCCATGGCCAAGTTCTCCTCCACAGAGAGGTTCCAGAAGACGTTCACGAGCTGGAAGCTCCTCGCTATCCCCCTCTTAGTCCTCTCCACCATGCCTAGCCTGCTCACGTCCCTCCCCATGAAGAGCACGCTGCCAGAGTCTGGCAGGAGGTAACCGCTGATCAGGTTGACGAGCGTGGTCTTCCCCGCCCCGTTTGGCCCTATGAGGAAAACCTTCCTCTCCTCCCCTATGCTGAAGCTCACTCCATCTACAGCCCTCACGCCGCCGAAGCTCTTCCTGAGCTCCCTGACCTCCAGCAGCCCCACTCCCCTCACCCCCCGAGGAGGGACCTGAGCGGCGAGAGCAAGGCCTCCCCAGCCCTCCTGGCGAGCCTGGTCTTAGAGAGCCCCAATATCCCTTCGGGCATGAGGACCATTATGGCTATGATGAGAGCTCCCATGACAAGGAACCAGTGTATAGTCACGAGCTGCGCTATGGTCTCTATGTAGGTGTACACGAGCGCCCCCACTATGGGGCCCAGGAAATAGCTCGCGCCGCCCAGAATGGTCATGAAGACCAGCTTGCCTGAGAAGGTCCAGTAGGCCACGTCGGGAGTCACCAGCCTGTTGAGGGGGGCATAGAGCGCCCCAGCTATGCCTGCGTATGCTGCAGAGATCGCGAGGGCCAGCAGCTTGTAGCGCCAGGCTATCACGCCCAGCGACTGGGCTCTGTCCTCCGCATCCCTTATGGCTCTCAGGGTGTAGCCAAAGGGGGAGTTGACGAGATACCACATGGCCACTGCCATGACCACGAACCAGAGGAGGGAGTAGTAGTGGTATATGGAGTTGAAGGCGCTGTAGGAGAGGGGGGCAGTGTCGTAGGAGAGGAGGAGCAGGGGCTTTGGTGCCCTGACTCCGTCCGTGCCTCCAGTTATGGGGTAGAACTTGACGTAGAACCCCCACCCTATCTGTCCAACCACTAGCATGAGTATGGCGAAGAATATGCCCCTATATCTCACTGCCACAGCGCCCACAAGGAGCGCCAGGAGGACTGCCAGGAGGGCGCCTGCTAGGACCTGGAGCTCGAGAGCCTTCAGCCCGAAGTACCTTGCCGAGAGCCCCACAGTGTAGGCCCCTATCGCGACGAAGGCTGCGTGGCCAAAGCTCAGGAGGCCTGCGTGGTGGTAGAGGAGGTTAAAGCCCATTGCCCCTATCGCCAATATGGTGCCATAGGTGAGCATCACCTCCCAGCCTGGCCTCAGGGCTCCCACTATGGGGTATAGGGCTGCCAGGGCTATGGCTATATAGACCAGGAACCAGGGGCTCCCCTCCCTCACCACCCCTTCCCACCCCCTATGCCCTCAGGCCTCAGCAACAGCACCAGAAGGGCTACTGCAAACAGGATCACTAGCTCCAGCTCTGGGAAGAAATATATCGAGAGGGTGCGGAAGACGCTCACCACGAGCGCCCCTATCGCCGATCCCAGAAAGCTCCCCATTCCCCCTATGACTAGGCCCACGAAGGCCACTATTAGTACCTCTGGCGAGAGGCCTGGGGCTACGGATGCTATGGGGAGGTAGAGGGCGCCCCCAACCCCAGCCAGCAAGGAAGCCAGCGCCACGGCAACTACGACGAACCTCATCACGTCAGCCCCGAGGGCAGCAGTCATTTCCGGGTCCATGGAGATGGCCCTGAGCATGAGGCCGAAGTGGCTCCTGAAGGTGAGGAACCAGAGGAGGAGGGCCAGGAGGAGCGTAACTGCTATGACGTATATCTTGTAGAGCGGGTAGGGGGAGCCGAAGAGCGCCAGGGTGCCCAGGGAGAAGAACGCGTCTGTAGCAGAGAGAGGGGCCCTCCCCCAGACTATAAGGAAGAGCTCCTCGAAGACCATGAAGAGGCCGAAGGTGACTATGAGCTGAAAGGCATCCCCCTTCCCATAGGAGTACCTCAGTATTGGCATGACGAGGAGGAGGGAGACTATCGCTGTCACCACGGCTGCGACGAGCAGGGGGAAGAGGAGGAGGGCTATGGGCTGGCTGAACCACTTTGAGACGTAGCTGGCAGTGAACCAGGCAGTGAGGTAAGCCCCTAAGGTGAAGAGGGAGGCATGGGCAAGGTTCACTATCCTCAGGACCCCGTACACTATGTTAAGGCCTGCCACTACGAGGAAGAGAAGGGAGGCAAAAAAGAGGGTGTCGAGGGCGTAGCGGGCTATGATGTCCAGGCTCAACTTCTCTCCCTATAGGGGCAGCTGTCCTTCCCTCCAGGTCTCCCTGATCCAGTTGTATGCCATCGTAGGCTCTGTGGATCCCTCCCAACCCTCTGGCACAGTGATCCTCTCTATGGGTATCCTTATCGGGTCTGCCAGCACGTTGAAGCCCAGCTTCTCGTCCACCTTGCTCATCCCAACAATCGCGTTCTTGTAGCCCTGGTGCTTGTTGGGCTTCCTTCCCCTTATGGTCAGGATGCCCGCAGGTCCATAAATGGCGTAGCCCTCCACGAACTTGATGAGCTCGTCCCTCTCAGGCCACTTGCCAAGGGCCCTGTAGGCTGCCTCCACAGCAGCCTTGTAGAGGTAGACTGCAGTGTAGGCCCCCTCGCTCCCGTTTGTGGGGTAGAAGCCGTACTTTGCGTAGAAACTCTCCACGAAGTTCTTGTTTATGGGGTAGCTGGCGTGCTCTGGGTAGAGGAAGTAGTAGTTGGCGTGGACCCCTGCAACGAAGCCCTCAGGGTAGTCAGTCCCCACTAGCTGAGGCGCGATCCCGTGGCTGATCGTGGAGGCCATCTTTGCCTGCTTGAAGAGGCCGTAGGCGAGGGCTTGCTTGTAGAAGTTCAGGAAGTCCGCTGCCCAGAGGGAGGAGGCGATCACGTCGGCCTTGGCCTCTATCATCTTCGTTATCATGACCCCGAAGTCTGTTACAGCGAAGAGCTTGGGCCAGAACTCTCCCACCACCTCCACCCTGTCCTTCCCGAGCACCTTCTCGAACACTATCTGCATGTGGGCCTGAGCGTTCCTGCCATATGCGTAGTCTGGGTGTATGTGGGCAATCCTTACCTTGTCCTTCTCCATAAGCTTGAAGAACTTTATGGCGCCGACAGCTGCAGCGATCCCGTCTGCAGACTGGATGTTCGTGAGCCTGAAGGTGAACTGAGGATCGGGCACGCTCTTCTCGAAGAGGATGTCGGTGCAGCCGTCCACGAAGAAGGAGGGGATGCCTGCCTCCTCTGCTACGGGGGCTACGGCAGGGGTGTTGGAGGAGCTTATGAGCCCCACGTAGGCCTCTATCCCCTCGCCTATCATAGCCTTGTACTCCCTCACTGTCTCGTCGGGAGAGGTCTCGTCCTTCACTATTGGCTCTATCTTCCTCCCCAAGATGCCCCCGCCAGCGTTGATCTCCTCTATGGCAAGCATTGCCCCCTTGAAAGTGGGGTCTCCCCAGGGGGCTCCCCCTCCCTTCGTCATGAACTGAACTCCCATCTTGATGGGCTTAGCTGGCACAGGCTCCTTCACTGGCGTGGGCTGTTGGCCCATGTCCCTCCTGAGCCAGTCAGGGGCGGCAAGGTATATACCAAGGGCGGTGGCAGCGCTCCCGACCACAAGGCCACCAATGAGCCCCCTGATAAAGTCTCTACGACTAACTTGCAAAAATCCCACCTCGCCCCTTCCAATGAACAAGAGAAGTTATAAATTTATATATTCAGAACTATGCTGGGGGCCTTATTCTCTCCACCACCACGTAGTTCTTTGGCCAGGGGGAGAGAGTGTACTTCTTTACCCACTCCTTCCTCAAGGAGCCGTCCAGGATCGCTTCCCTCGCCACCTCTATCATCCTCTTCAGCATGTCCTGCCCTATCTTGCCCTCTGCAGCTGCTGGGCATTCGAGGTCTAGCACGATAATGAACTCCTCCCTCTCGAAGTCGTAGTAAACCATGAGAGGCCAGAGCCTGCAGTCAAAGGGCCTCCTCTCGTAAACGCCGCAGAAGCCGTTCTCCAGGAGGAAGGGACAGGTCTTCCCCTTAGGGCCGCCGAGTGTTCTCACCCTCCCTAGCCTTGTCCTCACCACAGAACTCTTCCCATCGAACTCAGCCTCCTCCTCCTCGAGGAGCACTGCGTAGAACCTCTTGCAGCAGTTCACAGGGCAGTTCTTGCACACATCGCCGAAGTTGACGAAGCTCAACCTCTGCGCCAACTTCCCCATGCTTCCCAGCTCGCGTTACAATGTGACCTATGTGGGTATAAGGTAGAGTAAACTACTATGATATAACGAGCAGCTCCCTGCAGAGACCTCCGTGAAAGTGTCGTGAAAAGTAACGGGATCTGATTTACAAAATGACCTCAGTTCAAGTATTAGCTAGTACAATATTACTTTACCTCTATGCAGCGCTCTCCCTTCTCCCCCAACCATGCCTCCTCTATCTCAAGCACGTGCTCGAACTCCCCCCTGCTCCTCCTCTTCCCCCTCAGGCACAGCCTCCTCCCCATGAGAGGAGAGTCCACGACCAGGGTCTCTGCCTCTCCCCCCTCGAAGGAGGGGTTGAAGCCATATTTCCGGGAGAGGGCTATGATCCTCTCTGCTTCCTGGGGCCCTATGGGCACCCCCACCATGCTTCGCGGGAGCCCCAGAGTGGTAACGCTGACTATGATGTAGCTGAAGCCTTCCCTCGCAAGCCTCCGCAGGTGCTCCTCCTGATCTGCGCCCCAGAGGGGGAGCTCGAGCGCCACGCCCAGCTCCCCTGCCACCCTCTCCAGCCTCTCCCTCTGGTACCTGCTCGCGATAGCCCCAGCTACCAAGACCTCAAAGCATGTCCTCTCCCTCAGCTTGGCCAGCTCCTCCAGGAACTCCCCCACCTCCCTCTCCTTCTCCCCCGAGACCTCTGAGAAGAAGGCCCTCCCCTCCAGCCCCATAGCTCTAGCCTGGAGCCTGACGAGCTCCACTGCAGGGTAGTGGAACATCCAGCTGTCCTCCCTCCTGGGCTTGACTGTGAGGGTGCAGGCTATCTCGTAGCCCCTCCTTATGGCTAGGTATAGGGCGTAGCTGCTGTCCTTCCCCCCAGAGAGGAGGGCGCAGGCCCTCAGAGCTGCTCTGCCTCCCTCAGGCAAATCTCCCTGGCCCTCTCGAGGCTCCCCCCAGCCGGGTCCTCTGCCTCCTCAGCGTAGAGGCGCAGGCTGATCAGCTCTGCCCTCCCCTCTACAATGGCTATCACTGCCTCGCAGAGCGAGAGCCTCTTGAGGCAGAGCCTCACGCCCCCCTCCTCCAGCTCCCTGTCGCAAATAACTTGGTTTAGGGGCTTGTAAACGTCTATGCTGTAGAGCCTCTCCCCTCCCGAGTCTACCCTCAGGACCCTGAAGAACTGGTCGAAGTACTGGGAGGTAACGGGAATTCGCCTACGCCTCCGCCAAAGGCATGACGGGGACGAGCTTTGTGCCGCAGTAGGGGCAGGTGTACTTGACCTTCCTCGCGCAGGCGTGGCAGAAGTAGCTCTCGTGGAGGTGGGCACAGTTGGGACAGTAGTAGCCTATGGTCTTCTTCGTCTTCCCCACCCCGCCCGTGAGGTCTACCCACACGCCGCAGATGCGGCACCTCTTCTTGACCCAGCCCGTGTGACCCATCCCGTTAGCTCCCTTCGCGAGGCCTACTGTCACCTAGAGCACCTCAGGAACTGTCTCGTCTAAGCTTAAAAGGTATTTCTGGGAGGAAGGAGAGGAGAAGAGCATGGTATCGAGGATCGTGGTAGCGATAGCGATCGCCTTTGCCCTCACCCTCGTCTCCTCGGGGGCAGGGCTGTGGATATTCTACTCCCACATGTCCCCCCTCATGGGGCTTGCAGAGAGGAGGACCATAGGGGAGGTGCTGGACAGCTTCACCTACCTGAGGTACGAGCTGGTTGTGAACGGCGAAAGCTATTCTGTGGAGGTGAGCAACGAGCCCTCTGGGAGGAGGGGAGTTGCAACGCTGATCTACCCTAACGGGAGCAGGGTTAACTACAGCTACAACTACACCTCCACCCTCGTGTTCCTCAAGAGGGAGGGGGGCAACGCTACCCTTAACCCCCTCTTCTTCACAGAGGCCTTTGCCACCTCCCTCCTAATAGACGTGGAGCTAGGGAGTGTGGAGCCCTTCCCTGGCATAGCTCCGCTCTTCGCCGTGAACTACATGGGCAACGCCACGCGGGTGGACTGGAAGTCCTTATACGACCCGAGGGCGCAGGTGAGGCCGCAGAACATAGCATACCAGTTCGAGACTGTGAAGTTGGGGGGCGAGGAGCAGAGGGGGATCCTGCTCCAGATAAACGCCTTGTACGCGGGCGAGATGCAGGGGGCCCTGAAGTGGTACACCATCTCCTCCCTCGCCAAGCTGGGCAGGAAGTGGGGAGTAGTGGTCGCAGCAGAGCTGGCGATGGAGTTCACGCTCGCTGGCCAACCCTACCTGGTGGAGGTAAAGTTTGGGGAGCTGAGGAAGTAAAAGATAAAAAGAGGGAGCTCTCCTCTTACTCTGGGCCGCCGTAGCTCAGCCGGCAGACTGCGCGGGCCGAGAGCGCTGGCCTTGTAAGCCAGTGGTCGCGGGTTCGAATCCCGCCGGCGGCTCCAGGCGAAACGATCTACCACCACCCTAGAGTCCTGCCTATGGCTGCTACGAGGAAGCCTAGGCAGAGGATCATGAAGATCACGTTGAGGGCCACAAGCGCTGGGTGGAGCCTGAGCTCCTTGGGCACCACGCGGTAGTTCAGGTAGAGCAGGGCAGGGATGCCTATGAGGGCCCCTGCGTTGGCTGCGTTTGCAGATATGAGAATGAGCTGGGTGGGGGCAGCCATGAAGAAGGCCAGGGAGGCCCAGCCGAGGTATAGGAGCAGGATGCCATAGTAGACGATCCTTATGTCCTCCCTTGCAACCCTCCTCACTGCCTCCAGCCTCCAGAGGCCGTCGACCAGCGCCCTGACCACAGCATCTACCACCCCCAGCTGGGTCTTGAGGAGCACAAGGACAGCTATGATGATGCCTATGACGAAGCCCGCATAGCCCCAGCCAGCGTTCTGGAGCACAAGGCCCAGCCAGGCTGGGATGCCGTACCTTACTTCTATCCCCAGCCCTTTCGCAGCAGCAAATGCAAGAGTCATTGGTATCCACATGCCCAGGAGTGCCCCCAGGAAGAAGATGATGAAAACCTCCTCCTTAGCTATGGATATCCATTTCCAGTATGCGCTGAGGTTCTGCGGGTTGAGGTTGAACAGTCTGCCAGTGGGGGAAACGGGTATCTTCTTTGCCCCCACTATCGCTGGGATGAAGCCTGTCTTAGCTCCCATGCCATAGCCCTTGTCCTTGAAGTAGTTTGCCAGGATGTAGTTCAGGCCCGCCGCATAGCCAGTGTAGCCCCAGAAGGCGCCCAGAACTACCAGGTCAGCTTTTGGTGGTATGTTGCCGAAGCTCACGATCCCCCTCAGCAACTCTCCCCAGACGTGCAGGGGAACGAGGATGATGGCCAGGATGATGAAGGCAGGGAATATGATGCCGAGGTCTACCCAGTTGAAGATCTCCAGCGTCCTAGCGACCCTGTGGCCAAGAGTGAGGATGAGGAAGGTGAAGAGCAGCATGGCGATGCCCACTGCTATGATGGTGCTCCTGTGGGCTGCTGTGGGCACTCCTCCCACGATCAGGCTGGTGAAGGCTGTGGCGCTGGTGAGGGCCCAGCCGCCCCAGATGAAGGAGAGGGGGACGAAGAGGGCTCCAAGAATCCCCACTAGCGCGCTTATCCTGAACATGAGCGCTATGGGGGTCTCCCCGTAGGCTGCAACGAGCCTGATCCAGGAGTAGAGGTACACTGACTGGAGGAAGGCTGCAACGAGCACGATCCAGGCTATTCCTAGGCCAATGTTAATGGCAGCGGCAGGGCCTATGATGAACTCGCCGCTCCCTATGGAGACTCCCAGGGCCACAACTCCGGGCCCCCAGAGCAGGAGCACCTTCTCCCTCAGGCCTATGTTCTTTCCCAAGCGCTCTTCAGGAGTGTCGAGTCGTTCTTCAGGCAAGGACACAATCCCACCGTCGTGCCCCTCCTCTTTCGATAATGCTTATATATTGTGTATATATATCCTCAATTGTCTAATGCCTTGAAGAGCACTGCTCCTGCTGCCAAAAGCTGGGAGAAGGGAGCGCTACAGAAGGCCGAGGATCCATGTTATCCTTACTAAGAGGAAGCCTAGGCAGAGGATCATGAAGATCACGTTGAGGGCCACAAGCGCTGGGTGGAGCCTGAGCTCCTTGGGCACCACGCGGTAGTTCAGGTAGAGCAGGGTAGGCACTCCTATTAGCGCTGCAGCCTCAGGGGCGCTCGCTGCAGCGTAGAGCAGGAGGAGGGGGACCTCGAAGAGTATGCTGAGGGAGGCCCAAAGCAAGTATCCGCCGAGGAGGCTGTAGTACACAAGGCTCAGGTCGCCCCCTGCCAGCCTCCTCAGCCTCTCCGTCCTCCAAACTGCATCTGCCAGCGTCCTGGCTATCAAGTCCATTACTATGACCTGGCTCTTGAAGAAGAGGAGGAAGCCCAGGAACGCCCCCAGCATGAAGCCCGCATAACCCCAACCAGCGTTCTGGAGCACAAGCCCCAGCCAGGCAGGCGAGCCGAGCCTCACCGCTGCCCCTAGCCCTCCTGTCGCTGCAGCGTAAGCTATGGCTATGGGCAGCCACATGCTCAAGAGGGCTCCCAGGAAGAATATGAGGAACACCTCCTCCTTCGCCAGCGAGAGCCACCTCCGATATGCGCTCAGGTTCTCTGGAGTTGGGCTGAACAGCCTGCCAGTAGGGGGGACATGAGATCCCTCTGAGCCCAGGAGCGCTGGGATGTAGCCCGTCCTGGCCCCCATGCCGTAGCCCTTGTCCTTAAAGTAGCTGGCAAGCACATAGCCCAGGCCAGAAGCATACCCTGCGTAGTTCCAGAAGGCCCACAGGGTGGGCAGCTCTGCCCCCTCAGGGAGGTAGCCAAAGCTCAATACCCCCTTAGCCAGCTCTCCCCAAACGCCGAGCGGCACCAGCAGGAGCGCAAGGAGGAGGAAGGAGAGGACCAGGAGGGAGGAGCTAACCCAGCTGAGGACCTCCAGGGTCCTGCCTATCCTGTGGCCTACCGAGAGGATGGCGAGGGTGAGGACGAGGAGGACAATGGTCGCCAGCGTGGTCGTGAGGGGGGAGTGAAGCTCTGGGAACCCCTTCCCTAGGACGAGGCTTGAGAGGGAAGAGGCGCTGCCGTATATCCAGCTGGCCCAAATGTAGTTGAAGAGCAGGAGAGAGGTCCCCAGTATCCCTATGATCACGTTTACTCTGAACATGAGCGCTATGGGGGTCTCACCGTAAGCCGTGACGAGCCTGACCCAGGAGTAGAGGTACACTGACTGGAGGAGGACGGAGAGGAGGGTGATCCAGAGGAGCCCCAAGCCCACGCTCAAGGCGAGCTCGGGGGCTAGAATGAACTCCCCGCCTGCCACTGCAGCCCCCAGGGCCACAACTCCGGGCCCCCAGAGCAGGAGCACCTTCTCCCTCAGGCCTATGTTCTTTCCCAAGCGCTCTTCAGGAGACTCGAGCCTCTCCTCCTGGGAGGACACAGTCCCACCGACCTCCCTGCCAGCTCAGCTACCTAAAAGCCATCGTGTTCACGCGCGAGGGCTCTGGATAAGCGTCTCCCCCAGGAGCCTCTCGTAAATGTTGGCCAGCTGCGCCTCTGCCCTCGCTGCATTGATACCGAACAGCTCTGCCAAGATCAGCTTGTCGAGCTCGTGCCTGAAGCCGTGACCCCTCAGAGCCTCAGCCAACTGCTCCCCTATCTGCCCCAGCTGCCTTCCCGAGTTCTCCTCGAAGAAGCTGAGCAGCCTCTGCCTTGCAGAGAGCCTCAGGCCCTTTACGTCCACCAGCAGGAGGCTGCCCAGCGAGCTCTTCTTCAGCGGCATGTAGGAGCCGCTGCTGTCCTGCCTGAGCGAGAGGAAGTGTATCAGGCCTGGGGTGCTGTTAAGCCAGAGGGCCTGGATCTTGGCGTCTTCTGCGCCCAGAGGGACAGTCCAGGCCACGTCGGAGAGTATAGGGTTCTCGTGGAACAGAGCTATGACGCCCACAGAGCTTAGCCCGAACCTCCCTATCCCTGGCACTACGAGCCTCCCTGCCCTGCTGGCGCACCTCTGGTTGGTGTGGATCTGCTCCAGCACGCCTCTGGGGAGCTCTAGGGAGGACATGGTCTCCCTGCTCAGGTTCCTCAGGGCGTGCAGCTTGAGGCTCCCTTTCAGACACATGTCCCTGAAGACCCTCACGTCGTAGCCAGTAAGGCCCTCCCAGTCCTTGCCCGGGTTAAGCTGCTCCACGTACTGCTTGAGCGGCACGAGAGGAGCAGGGGAGGAGAGGAACTTCCTCTCGAAGAACAGCTCGAAGGCAACGGCTGAGAGGAGGGAGTGGTGGAAGCCTACTGCCACGTTCAGGTTCTGCGCCTCCTCTGCTGCCCTCCTGAACACGTCGCTCCTGACAGCGTAAATGAACATTACAGGGACCTTCTCCTCCCCACCTCCCTTGACGAAAACTTCCTCCGTGGGGGAGAAGCCGCTCCTCTCGGGCCTCAGCTCCTCCCCAGCCTCCTTGATCCTCCTGGCATAGAGCTCTGCCTTGAGGGAGGAGCTTGGGAACTTCCTCACGTAGGTTACTATGACGTTCCCACTCGCTCCCCTCCTCCCTTTCCTGTACACCAGGAGCATCTCGCTCAGGCCCGTGTTCTCGCTCCACGCCCACTTGGCCTTCGGATCGTCAGAGATCACGACGTGGTGGACCTCCCCCTTCGAGAGCAGGAACTCCCTCACAGGCTCCCAGTCTGACCCGCTCAGGAAGACGCGGGGGAGCACCAGCGCAGCAACTCCCCCCTCCTTCAGCACCGTGTAGCTCAGCAGCGTGAAGTAAGCCGCGAGCCCTGCCCTCCCGAAGCCTCCCCTGAGGCCAAGTGACCTCTGCATAGAGTCTCCCAGCCTCCTCAGCTCCTCCAGGACCTCCCTCCTCTGTGCCCCTGCCATGTGACCGAAGAGGACGCTGTGGCCTGCGTTCCCGCTCCTGGCGAAAGGGGGGTTCATGATAACTAGGTCGAAGAGGTCCACGTGAAGGCTTTGGGACGCTGACCCCTCCGTAGTGGCTTTCGTAAGGGGAGTGCTCTCCTCCCCCAGGAGGGTTCTGATCTTCGGGAACCTCACCTTCCCCTCCACGACGGAGAGGCTCAGCGAGCCCAGGAAGGGCCTGCCGTTCACCACTCCTAGCGGCACTGCAAATATGTTGGTAGAGTTTACTTCCACGCTAGGCCTCCTCATGACGAGGGTGGCGGCAGCTAGGTGTACTGCGTAGTCCACCACGTCGAAACCGTACAGCACTTGCTCCAACAACACTTTGTGGAGCGCGTCGAGCTCTCTGGCGCTCCCCGGCGCCTCAGTCACGTGCCTGTTCACTATCTCGCTGTAAACTGCAGAGAGCAGCGTTCCTGAGCCGCAGGAGAGGTCGCCTATCCTCAGCTCTCCAACCTCCCCCACTCTCCCCCAGTCCGTTTCGAGCAGGTCTAGGGCCAGAGAGGAGAGGATCGCGGAGGCAGGAAGGGAAGTGTAGTACGTAGCTAGCCCCTTCGCCACCTCCCTGAAGAGGAGCCTGTGGTAGAGCCTGCCGGCCAGGTCATGCCTGAAGATGGCCTTCTCCGCCACAGCCCGCACCGCCTTGCTCGCCAGCGCCAGGAGCAGGGAGTTCAGCCTCTCGTTACCCCGGGGGAGGGAGCCTAGCGCCCTGGTTGCTAGCTCAAAGATCTGCCCGTACCTCCCCTCTCGAAGGCTCCCCCACGCCTCAAGAAGCCACCCCACGGGATCTCTCTCCTCTATCTTCTCGAGGGAGGGGAGACGCAGAGCAGGGGGGGAGCTCGCCAACGCTTCGTGAACGATCATTGCATTAGCTATCACGAAAAGGAGAGACTTGACCTTGGCCTCCCTCGCTGCCCCCTCCTCCCTCCCCCTCAGCGCCAAGGTCTCCTCTGCAGCTCTCTCCAGCCCCTCCAGGAGCTCCCTCTCGAGGCGGGAGACCCTGTCCAGGACCTCCTTGATCTCCCCTGCTATTTCCTCCACTGCCTCCCTCTCCAGCAGCCTCTCGTAAACGTTCCTCCTCTTTAGGGCCTCTGCCAGCTCCCTGAGCATCAGGCTGCCGAGATCCTCCGAGTAGAGGGGAGCTACCACGCTCACCTTGTGTTCTAGGGCCCTCAGCCTCTCCTCCACCTCGTCGTGGGAGCGCGCTCTCCCCACCTCCTCGTCATATGCCACGGCTATGCAGAGGTCCGCCGCGCCCTCCTCCAGTCTCTTGTTACACTCCACCTTCGCCTCCTCTATCCCCTCGTGCCCTGTCCTTGCCTCCACGGCTATGCCGATCCCCATGTGTATGTACATTGCCTCCGGCACGACCCTCGCTCCCCCCTTCCCGAGGAGGGAGTCGCCGAGCTTCCGCTGCAGATATTCTAGGAGCTCCTCTCGGAGGACCTTCAGGAGCGCAGCTTTCACGTCTCGCTCGGAGGCAAGAGCGCCCGAGGGCAAAAGCAGGGTCCTGTCCTGCAGCCGGGCCGGGAGGACTAATATCTGCGAGAAAGAGGTGTTATGTCCTGATCTTCCTCAGGAGGTACTCGTGGAGCCTCCTCTCGCCTGTGATCTCAGGGTGGAAGGTGACAGCTACCAGGTTGCCCTGCTCTGCCGCAGCCCCCACTCTCCCTAGCTCAGGGTGATCCACATAGCCAGTTATCCTGCTCCTCCCCCAAGCCTCTGTTATGACAGGGGCTCTGATGAAGGCGACCCTCAGCTTCCCCACCCTCTCCACCTCCAGCTCTGTAACGAAGGACTCCTTCTGCCTCCCGAAGGCATTCCTGGTTACAGCAATGTCCATAATGCCCAGTAGGGGCTGGGAGGTCTCCCCCACCACCCGATCCCTCACCCTGCTAGCCATGAGGATGGCTCCAGCGCACGTGCCAAGCATGGGCACACCTTTCTCTGCCATCTCCCTTATGGGCTCCAGGAGGCCTGCCTCTACCATGAGCTCCCCTATCGTGGTGGACTCGCCTCCAGGGATCACCAGCCCGTCTACCTCAGCCAGATCCCTGGGCCTCTTGACCACCTTAGCCCTAGCCCCCAGCTCCTCCAGCATCTGGAGGTGCTCAAGCACGTCGCCCTGGAGCGCCAGCACCCCTACCGTTACCACTACTCTCCCCTCACCTGCATGAGCTGCTCTGGCCTGAGGGTCCTGATGTCTATACCCATCATGGAGGCCTTCTCAGAGATCATCTTCTGGGCCTCCGCAACAGTCTCAGGGTCGTCGTAGTGAGTCGTTGCCAGCACTATTGCCCTAGCCCTCCCCTCTGGGTCTTGACTCTTGAAAATGCCAGAGCCCACGAAGACTCCGTCGGAGCCAAGCCACATCATGAGGGCTGCGTCAGCAGGAGTCGCTATCCCCCCAGCAGCGAAGTTCACCACGGGCAGCCTGCCAAGCTTTGCCGTGAGGAGGGCCAGCTCGTAGGGGACCTTGTTCTCCTTCGCGTAGAGCCAGATAGCCTCATAGTCCTTCGTTATGAAGTAGCCCCGAAGCGTTGCTATGTCCCTGTTCACCAGCTTCATGTGCTTCACTGCCTCCGCTACGTTGCCAGTGCCAGGCTCCCCTTTCGTCCTGATCATGGCAGCACCTTCGTATATCCTCCTCAGCGCCTCTGGCAGGTTCCTTGCCCCGTTAACGAAGGGGGTCTTGAACTCCCACTTGTTTATGTGACTCTTCTCGTCCACCGGCGTTAGCACCTCGCTCTCGTCTATGAGATCTACGCCAAGCTCCTCCAGAAGCCTTGCCTCCTCCCTGTGGCCTATCCTGCACTTCGCTGAGATGGGTATCGTTATGGTGTTTGCTATGGCTGTGATCACGTTAGCGTCTGCAGTCCTAGCCACTCCCCCTGCCATCCTCACGTCGTAGGGGAGCTTGTCCAGTATCATTACTGCCACAGCCCCAGCGTCCTCTGCTACCTCAGCCTGCTTCTCGTTCGTCACGTCCATGATAACGCCGCCTTTGAACATGGAGATGAAGCCGTACTTGACGAGAGGAGTTGCCTGCTCTATCCCAAGGCTCCTCCTCCTGTCCCTCTCCTCGAGCAGCTCGTATATGAGCCCCTTGAGCCTCTCCAGGTACTCGTATCCCTCCACCAGCTTCACTGCTCCCACCTCTACCACATTTTTCTTTGCAACTTTGCAAAATTAAGGTTTTATTGAACGTTCAACAGAGCCTGTAGAGCTTCACCTCTCTCCCCCCCTTCCTGACCACATCGTAGCATATCTCAGACCTCTCCTCCATATCCCTCGCAGCCTTGTAGACAGCCCTCAGCGTGAAGGCAGGCCTCTCCTTCCAGATCTCGTAGGCGGTCTTCCTCCCCCCCTCTAGGGTTGAGAGGATGAGCCTCTTCACTGCGCTCCTCCCCTGCCTGAGAGGGGGCCTCACTGCCACAGTGACCACTGCTATCGAGTCGCCGAGGGAGGAGGCTACAGCGTAGCCTATGGCAGCCAGAGGCTTCACGCGGAAGCCCCTCGAGGAGAGCCTCGCCAGGGTCTCGTAGACTTCCTCCTCCCCTATGCTCTCTGTCCTCACGGGCAGGCCTGCCAGCAACGGCGGCTCCCTCCCCTTTAACCCTGCTGCCACCACCTCGTAAGGGCAGTCAGCTCCAGCCCTCTCCAGGTCCCTGAGGCCCTTGAGGAGGGAGAGGGCGAGGAGGCCGCTCTTGCTGGGCGCTACTATGAAGCTCTCCCTTGCCCTCTGCTCGCATATCTCGAGAGCTACTGTCTTCAGCCCCTCTATGCTCCATGGACTCGCGTAGTCCGCCCTGGGGGCCTCGCTGCTCCTCACTAGCCGAGCCCTGGTGGTCAGCACTGCAATGTCCTCTGCCTCGAGGGAGAGCGGGTCTGGGGTGATCACATCCACCTCCAACCCCTCTAAATACCTCACGAGGGAGCGCGAGAAATCTGGCTCGTACAGACTGGCCACCTTCCTCCAGCCCTTGCTCAGGACGTAGGAGGAGAGGAGAGCTGAGGCTCTGTCTGCGTAGGAGCCTGTGGGGTTGAACCTCTCGTTCTTCACCCTCACGCTGTCCACAGAGGTGAGGGGGGTAGAGCCCTCCCCGAGGGAGTGCCTTGTGGGGAGGGAGGGGAGCATGCCAGAGAACCTCCAAACGCCCCTCTCGCCCCTCTCTGCCCTGAACGTGAGCCTCTCCAGGAACACCGTCGTTACGCTGCCGCACTTCGGGCAGACCTCCTCCCCTCCCCTGTAGCCGCATCTAGGACACTCGTACATTGGCCCCCACATTTATTTTTCTGCTGGCAAATATAAATCGGTGAGAGTTTGCTCGTCTCAGAGCTGGTGAGGAGGGAGCCCCTCAAGGTGAGCCCCTCCCAGACCTTGCTCCAGGCCGCGAAGATCATGGCAGAGAACAACGTGGGCAGCGTGCTAGTCGCAGAGGGGGAGAGGCTGGTGGGCATATTCACAGAGAGGGACCTACTGAGGGCTGTGGCAAGGGGAGCGCCCCTCGACTCGCCCGTGGAGGCCTTCATGAGCAGGAACCTGATCACCATATCGCCGAGGGACACAGTGTTCAAGGCAATAGAGCTCATGACCAAACACAATATCCGCCACCTACCAGTGGTGGAGGGGGAGAGGCTGATCGGCGTGATATCTATAAGGGACGTGACAGAATGGATCAGGAGATCTATGGCAGAGAGGATGGCTGAGTCTGAGATGGGTCACTTCGTGGGCTAGCTCGCTGGACAGCAGGACTCTGGCTATCCCTTTTCTTGCCCCCGCCGCAAATCCCAGCTCCTGGAGGCCTCTGTGGCTGGACTTTAGAGAACTTGAACTTGACTGCTATGGAGTGACTAGAGTCAGGTTGCGCATTGGGAATCACAAGCACAGAGAAGTCTATGCGGCCCTGCTCGCCAGGAGCTAGGACCCCGTCAGAGTTCTGGTAGTCGGCAAAGTATATTTCATGGAGGACTATAGCCCCAGCGGGAGGGGAGACCTCTGTGGCGGGAATGTCCATCTTTGCGCTCGCTCTGCCGACGTTCTGCACTCCCACAACGAAGTGGCACTTGAGGCCTGCGTAGCTGCCCGTTACTGTCACCTTGATCTCCTCCCCCTCTAGCTCTACTGTGCAGAGGGTCGAAGGACTGCCTGTGACGTCGAGGAACCTCACCGTGAAAGCCTCTGAGCCCAGGATTGCCTGGAGCTCCCCCCTGAAGATCACTATGGCGCTGCCAGGCTCAGAGCTATTGCAGCTGTAGCAATAACCCTCCTACCCACACAGCATGCTCTCTCGTGAACGGGAGAGAGCTCCCATAATTAAATACCCTTGCCTAGAGCGAGGAGCTGTGTCCATAGTGCCGCCGCCGGGATTCGAACCCGGGACCTCCGGATTTCCCAGGCCTAGGCCGTATGAGTCCGGCGCTCTGCCAGGGCTGAGCTACGGCGGCCCCTGAGGAGAGGAGGGGAGGGCCCTTATATTTTTAGAAGGGCTCGTCAAGCCTGGGCCTGACCTGCTCGCCAAGCCTCTCCAGCCCAGAGTACAGCATCCTCAGCGCCTCCATCTCGCTCCTCGCCTGCCTTGGCGGGTACTTGAAGTAGAAGGCAGAGGCCCAGTCTATGCTCCCTCTGAGGCCGTGATCCCTTGCTACCTTAGCTACCCTTATGGCGTCCACGAGCACTGCAGAGGCCATCGCCTTGTCGTCCACCTTGAGCCTGACCTCTATCTCCACCTCGCTCCCTGCGAAGCCAAGGGCCTTCAGGTACATGTGGGAGATCTTGGTGTTCCCCAGGAAGGGCACGTAACCGCTGGGGCCTGCGTAGACCCTCTCCTCCCTCACTAGCTCCTCTGGGCTCTCCTGGGTGCTGGCTACAGCCATGGTCTTGCTCTCCTTCTTGCTTGCCAGCCTCTCCAGGGCAAGCATGTTCTTGAAGTCCGTGTTCCCCCCCACGTTCAGCTGGTAGGTCTCCAGGAGCCTGGCTCCCCTCCAGCGCACAAGGCTCGCAAGGGCCCTGTGGACTGCTGTCGCGCCTAGCTGGCCCTTTATGTCGTCCCCCAGGACGGGGGCAGGGGAGGGGAAACCCTTGCTGGCGATGAAGACAGGGATGGCGTTGACCAGAGCTACGCCAGCCTGCGCTGCTGCAGCAGCATAGAACCTGGAGGCCTCCTCGCTCCCCACAGGGAGCAGGTTAACGAGCACGTCCACGCCTGCGTCCAGCATCTCTCGAGAGAGCTGGGAGAGGGAGGGCTCCTCTAGCCTTGCAGGCCTGAAGTCCTCTGCCATGTGGGGGGCCACTCCGTCCAGCACCTTCCCCATCCTCACAGTGACGCCCCTCTGGAGGGGGGTAAACTTCCTCACACTGTTAGGGTAGGCGAATATGGCCTCAGAGAGGTCTTTGCCCACCTTCTCCCTAGAGACGTCAATAGCATAAACGAACCTTATGTGGGAGACCTCGTACCTCCCGATCCTCTCGTGTATCAGACCCTCAGAGCTCCCGAGGCCCCTGTAATGCTCCACACTCTGGACGAGCATTGCAGCAATGTTGCCCACCCCCACGAGCCCCACGTTGATCAAGGCTCTCCCCATTTTATGGCTGTGAATATTAAGCCTTTTAGCTTTTTATGCTCGTAAATATCAGCGCTATGGAGACGAAGGCCCTCGAGAGGCTCAGGAGAAAGGTAACACTGGAGAACCTCTGGATGTACGTGGTGAAGATACTCTCAGAGGAGGGGCCCCTGAGGGGGTACGAGGTGAAGAAGAGGCTGGAGGAGCGTTATGGAATAAGGCCTGCCACAGTGACTGCCTACGTGGTGCTCTACAAGATGAGCAGGGAGGGGCTGATCGAGCCAGTCAGCCTGGGAGGCGACACGCTCTACAGGCCAACCCAGAAGGGGCTCGAGGCGCTCGAGGAGGCGAGGAAGATCCTGGAGTGGGTGAGCAGGAGCATATCCTGAGCAGTCCATAAGATATTTAAAGCCGCTTGAGTATATACATCAAAGGTGTATTTTCTGTGGAGTTCCGAAATCGGGAAGTTCCTGTAGCGGAAGCTGTGCAGGAGTGCAAGAATTCGCCCGAGAGAATCCTTCTCAAGAGGTTACTCATGAGCATGGAGGACGACCTGAGGGTAGAGGTACTGAAAACGTTAGCAGAGCCGCGAGTGGACGGGCTCTCGTTCAGGGGCCTCCAAAGGAGGCTGCGGGTGAACCACCAGCGCCTGGAGAGGGCTCTCTCCAGCCTCTCGATCTACGGCATAGTGGACGTCTCGAATGTGAAGGTGGAGAACAGGGTCTACAGGATGTTCAGGCTTGGGAACGAGGTAAAGGAGCTCATAAACTCTGTGCTCCGCTGCTCCTAGTTTAAAAGCTCCTGTAGCTAGTGCTCTCCTTCCTCTTTTGGTCTCGTGTTAGCTAGGCACAAAAGGAGAAGTTCATGACCCTCTCTCTTATGTGACGTGGTCGAAATGGCAAGAGAGCTGTTGAGGAACACGAGAGCGCTAGCAGTCATAGCACTGATAGCTCTCCTGCTGCTGGGAGTAGGAGGATACGCAGTCTTCCAGGAGATCTTCACTGCCCAGATCGAGGTGACAGTCGGTAAGTTTGACTTCGAGATTGTGGATGCACGTGTCCGCGACAACGAGTCCGCAGCAGGTCCAGACATAGCCCAGTGCTCAGCAAACATTGCGGCAGACAGGGAGAGCGTGAGCATCAACGTCCAGAACTCCTACCCGCAGTACCAGTGCAATGTTACTCTCAAGTTCCTCAACCTCGCACCCCCCAACAGCACCATTCCTGGCAAGTTCGTGGGTAAGACCGTCAATCCACCGTCTCCTGTCTGGCTGAACCTTTCGCTCTCAGAGCCGGAGGTTGCTATGATAGTTCCGGGCGACTATTTTTACGCAGACATCGTGATATCGATCAGAGCAAGTGCCCCTGAGGGCGGAAGCGCTTCAGTCAGGGTCAGCTACGAGTTCCGGCAGCTCCTGCCATAACTTCCCCCCACCCTTCACCCTCTTTTTCTTCCTTTCATAGAGGAGTTATCCCTGGGCCCACGCTGACAGCGGGTCTGCCACAGAACCTCCTGCCTCTGTCGAGAGGAGCCACCCAGGCGACTCTTCTTTTGGGAGAGCGAACTCACCTCCTCTCCCTCTATTTATAACCTGTCGTAACTGGAGCTACTGGCTAATATATTTGAGTTGTAGCACGTCGTAATAAAGGCTCTTCTAGCCCCCTGCCCCTGTAGGGGCGGGCGATCATGTTCGGTAAGGCCAGCAGGAGGGGTGCAGTAGTCGCGATAGCCCTGTGCTTGCTGCTAGCAGTGGGAGCGCAAGCAGTCTTCGGGGAGATCCTCCTGGCAGACGTTGAAGTGGAGACCGGCTACATCGACTTGGTTCTGAATGGGAATGTGGTGGTGACTAACGAGGTCAACGTCGACTGTGAGGTTGTGAGCGCAGAGATCAATGCGGCCACGGACACGCTTGTGGTCACTATATCAATAGTGGGGGACAATGGCGGGACCTGCACTATAGTGGTGAACGACTTGGAGAATATTGGCACCGTTACTGCCAGGGTCGCTGGAGGGGTACCTGATCCAGGCATTGTCGACGTTACGATAACAGCCGGTGATGTTATACTACCTCCGCCTAATCCGAACGTTGTGGACTTGCAGTTCGTCGTCATAGCCACGCAGGACATTACGACTCCTACTGAAGTGCAAATAAGCTTCGATTATAACATGGGGCCTCCCTCATAGCAGATTTAGGGGTCCCTGCGCACCTTCTCCTTGGATGATGTGAGCCACAGCCCCGAGCGGTGAGGAGGGCTCGTGTTCCTGACAATAATACCTTTGTAAGACTGCCTCCTCCCTTGCTTAGTGCTCCTTGCCCAAAGCCCAGCTGGTGCCCCCCGTGATCCAGGCAGT
>JBCNVO010000017.1:0-22056 GCA_039630105.1 Acidilobaceae archaeon | reverse complement strand
GACTGCCGTGGCTGGCGGGTATATGACTGTTATGGGACCGTGGGCTCCCTCCTCAAGGAGCCTCTTGAACGTAGGGAGAGAGCCCTCCATGGAGAAGTTGAACAGCCTGTAATAGTTGGCTGAGTCAACGCTTATCCAGACTACCTTGAACCTCTCTGCAGCCTGGCTAGAGGCAGGCATTGCGAGGGGCAGGGCTACCAATGCTAGGAGAGCTATAGCTAGCACGACCTTCCTCATTCCAGAGCACCAGCGAGTGCTATGAGTGCTATGCTCTTAGCCATGGTCTAGTGAAATGACAGTTCCTCTATATAGATAACAAGTTCTTTAATCTGAGAGAAATAGAGAGGGGGGCGAGAAGGTGGGCTTCCTAGAGCTGAGGGTAGCAGAGGCATACTCTGCTGACGTGGGCAGGAAGATAGCCAGGATGAGCGCTGCCGACATGAGGAAGCTGGGGGTGGAGACTGGGGACTTCGTGAAGGTTGAGGGTAATGAAAGGTTCACAGTGGTCAGGGTTTGGCCATTGCGGGAGGACGAGAGGGGCGTCATCAAAATAGACGGTTACCTTCGAGAGTCTCTAGGCGTGGGGACAGGAGATCTCGTGAGGGTCAGCAAGGTAGAGGGGGTAGAGCAGGCCCAGAAGGTGGTCTTGGCACCCATAGAGACTCGCATTGAAGTTTCCAGGAGCCTCGTGGACTACGTGAAGGAAGCTCTCCTGAACAAGCCAGTGAGCAGGGGGGAGGCAGTGGTAGTGCCTACCTTCTATGGCTACCTGACCTTCCTCATCACCTCCACCCACCCATCCCAGGTGGTCTTCGTGTCGAAGGAGACAGAGGTGGAGGTCAAGGAGTCGCCAGTGCCTGCAGAGAGGCTGCCGAGGGGGGTACCTAGGATCACGTGGGAGGACATAGGGGACCTTCAGGAGGCGAAGGAGAGGATAAGGGAAATTGTGGAGCTGCCCATGAAGCATCCAGAGATCTTCAAGCACCTAGGCATTGAGCCCCCGAAGGGCATATTGCTCTACGGCCCTCCTGGCACCGGCAAGACCCTGCTTGCAAAGGCTTTGGCTAACGAGATCGGGGCATATTTCGCCACCATTAACGGCCCAGAGATCATGAGCAAGTTCTACGGCGAGAGCGAGCAGAGGCTGAGGGAGGTGTTCAAGGAGGCAGAGGAGAACGCCCCTGCAGTGATCTTCATTGACGAGATCGACGCCATAGCTCCGAAAAGGGAGGAGGTGACTGGAGAGGTGGAGAAGAGGGTAGTGGCTCAGCTTCTAACTCTCATGGACGGGCTGAAGGAGAGGGGGAAGGTCATAGTCATTGGTGCAACCAACAGGCCCGACGCAGTAGATCCAGCTCTCAGGAGGCCTGGCAGGTTCGACAGGGAGATAGAGGTCCCCATGCCAGACAAGCAGGGGAGGCTGGAGATACTTCAGATACACACCAGGCATATGCCGCTCGCAGACGACGTAGATCTGGAGAGGTTGGCAGACATAACGAAGGGCTACACTGGGGCAGACCTGGCTGCACTTGCGAGGGAGGCAGCCATGCAGGCCCTCAGGCGGTACCTGCCTGAGATAGACCTTAGCCAGAGATCGCTCCCTCCAGAGCTGCTGGAGAAGATCGTCGTCAAGATGGGTGACTTCATGGAGGTCTACAAGGAGATAACGCCAAGTGGGCTGAGGGAGATCCAGATAGAGATCCCTGACGTGAGGTGGAGCGACATAGGTGGGCTGGAGGAGGTGAAGAAAGAGCTGATAGAGATGGTGGAGAGGCCCATGAAGTTCCCTGAGGTCTACGTAAAGGCAGGCATAAGGCCCCCCAAGGGAGTGCTCCTCTACGGCCCTCCGGGCACTGGCAAGACGCTCCTGGCAAAGGCTGTGGCTACAGAGAGCGGAGCTAACTTCATAGCGATCAGGGGACCAGAGATCATGAGCAAGTGGGTGGGGGAGAGCGAGAAGCTGATAAGGGACATTTTCAAGAAGGCCAGGCAGTACGCCCCAGCAGTCATATTCTTCGACGAGATAGATGCAATAGCATATGCGAGGGGCATAGACGAGGGGAGCAAGGTAGTGGAGAGGGTGGTGAGCCAGCTCCTCACAGAGATAGATTGGATCTCTGAGATACAGAACGTGATAGTCATGGCAGCCACAAACAGGCCTGACATAATAGACCCAGCTCTCCTGAGGCCTGGAAGGCTGGGCAAGCTGATCTACGTTCCTCCGCCAGATGAGCAGGCAAGGCTTCAGATACTCAGGATCCACACGAGGAAGACGCCGCTGGCGAGCGACGTTGACCTAGAGGAGATCGCGAAGATGACGGAGGGCTACACTGGCGCAGACCTTGCGGCCCTGTTGAAGGAGGCCACCATGCTGGCAGTCAGGGAGAACGTAGCTGCTCCCATCATAAGGTGGGCCCACATAGAGGAGTCCATGAAGAAGGTGAGGCCCAGCGTGACGAAGCAGATGGTGGAGTTCTACTCCAAGTGGCTAGAAACAGCTAGGCAGTTGAGGACTGAGAGGAGGAGAGAAGCGCCTACCATAACCTTCTAGGTGAGAGCCGTGACTACCTGGTCCAGGACTCCCGACGTGAACATGGTCCTCGAGGTGATAAAGAGGCTCTCTGAGGAGAACAAGGGCTCTGACGTGGAGGAGAGCGCAGTGCTCCACAGGCTGGAGAAGGAGGACAAGAGGCTCTCCCCTGCAGACCTCTCAAAGATCCTGATAACTCTGGAGGCCCTGGGCTACATAAGGGTGCAGCTCAGCACGAAGGAGGAGAAGATAATAAGGCTCCTGAGCAAATAGAGAGTGACCGATGAGATGTTTGACCGCTTATGAGGTCACCGATGATTAGGGGCCAAAGCTTCGAGGTTATAGAAATGGTGCGGCGGCCGGGATTTGAACCCGGGATCTCCGGCTTGGCAGGCCGGCGTCCTAGTCCAGGCTAGACTACCGCCGCCTACCCTATTCCTAGCTCCTGCTGGACTTTTTAACGTTTCCTCAGCATCATTATGCCGTCTTTGGTGGGTATGATCTTGCTCCTCCAAGGCTCCCTGTTTACCATAGAGAAGAACTCCTCCGGAGGCCTAGGCTGGAAGGCGTTGTGGAAAAGCGCAACTCCCCCCGGACTCAGCTTCCTCTCTAGTATGGAGAGCATCCTCGGGTAGTCCTGCTTCTCTATGTCAACGAAGGCGTAGTCCACGAACTCCAGCCCCTCCACATGCTGCAGGGCATCCCCTAGCAGGGCCACTACCTCAGCCTCCAGGCCCAGCTCCCCCGCAACCCTCTCCAGGTTCACTTTCAACCTCTCGTACCTTTGCCCCTCGTGCTCTATTGTTATCACCTTGCAGCCCTCACAGACCCCTGCCATCCCAGCCATTATCCAAAAGGTGGAGAAGCCCACCCCTGCCCCCGCATCCAAGAAGACCTTCCCGCCCAGGCTGGAGACGCTGAAGGCCTCTGCCATGAGCACAAGCCCGTCCTCCATAGACACAGGGGGAATGCCGAGAGAGCTGGACTCCTCCAGTAGCTCCCTTACGAGGGACATCATATGCTTCCCTACTTCCACAGTCTGAGCACGAATATAAGTCTCTGAGCCTGATTAGCTGCCGGAGATTTGGATGGAGTACATTATTGATAAAGGCCCAGAGTACTCTGTCCTAAAGGTCAGGCTCTCTCCCGGGGAGAGCATAACTGCAGAGCCAGGGGCATACATGCTCCACAGGGGGGACGTAGAGGTCAGCACAGGCACAGGGGGGCAGGGCATCATGTCAGCCCTCGGTAGGATGTTCCTCGGAGGGGAGAGCATATTCCTGAACACCTACAGAGCTCGGGGGCCCTCTGAAATATGGTTCGTCCCTCCCATACCTGGCGACATAAAGCCTGTGCCTTTGCGAGGAACAGACATAACAGTCCAGGACACCAGCTACCTGGCTCATGCGGGTGATGTGAAGCTGGGCATAGCCTTCAGGGGCTTCAAGGGGTTCTTGGCAGAGGGAGAGATAATCTGGTTAAGGGCCAGCGGGGCAGGCACACTCTTCATCAACTCGTTTGGAGCCATTGAGGAGATGGAGCTGGGGAGGGGGGAGAAGGTGATGGTGGACAATTGGCACCTGGTGGCCATGGAGGGGAGCCTCAGGTGGAACATCAGGAAGCTGGGAGGGATAAAGACCCTCTTCTTGGGAGGGGAGGGGTTGATAGTGGACGTAGAGGGCCCTGGGAGGATGTGGCTGCAGAGCAGGACCCTGGCGTCCCTGGGACATGCGCTAGCAAAGTTCATCGTGAAGGGACCGAACAAGTGAGGAGCACTCTGTCCTGGATGCGCTGCAGCCTCTGCGGGAGGAGGGCTCCCCTCACCCCCTGCGGAGAGCTGGAGCTCTGCCCCTACTGCGCTGAAGCGCTGGGCTGTGGGGGCGAGAGGAGGGAGCTCCTGGAGCCCGACGAGGGCATGATAAGGGACATAAAGAGGAGGAGGGCTACCTGAAGAGCATGGATATGGCAACGAAGATCAGCACCACTCCCACTACCTTCCTCAGGACCCTCGGACTCGTCCTGGAGGCCACATAGCTCCCCAGCTGCCCTCCTGCAAGGGCTCCGAGGGCAAAGGGTATGGCGAGGGAATACACTATGTTCCCGTTGTACGCGTGGACTGCAGAGCCGAAGAGGGAAGAGAGCACGATGGACATCATGCTTGCTGCCACAGCCTCGTGAACTGGAATGTTCAGGACTGAGACGAGAACGGGCATGAGCACTGCTCCCCCTCCCACTCCTGCCAGCCCTGCTATGAAGCCTGCGGCGAGGCCTGCGAGGGGTATAAAGATCGGGCTCCTCCTCTCGCCTCTCTCCTGCTCAGACCTGAACAACATGTTCATGCTGAACATGAACACCACGAGGGCTACCACGACGACCAAGAGCCTCTTGGGGAAAAACGCGACCGCCTGCGCGCCGAGCACGCTGGAGGGTATCATGAGGAGGGCCATGACTATCCAGGAGCCTGGCTTTAGTCTCCCCCTCCTCCAGTAGCTCAATGTGGCAGAGACGCTGTTGAAAACTATGACGAACAGGCTCGTGCCTATTGCCTGGTTTATGGGATAGCCCATGTAGTAGAAGAGGGGGACCATGAAGACGCCTCCCCCTATCCCGCTCATGCTCCCCGTCATTGCTATGATCAAGCCCAAAACTGTATAGAGCAGCGCTTCCAACTCTGCCCTCTAGAGGAGCAGCGGAAGTTAATAGCTAAATGTCAACGCCGAGGTCTTCCAGGAAGTCCTTCAGCTCCCTCAGCTTCCTCAGCGTCTCCAGCCCTTTCCTCGTAATGTGTACCCTCCTGACCCTCTCCCCTGTCTCCAGCCTCACCAGCCCCCTCTCGTTCAGCTCCTCTAGGAGCTCCACCAGCCTGTCGTAGGCGAGCCCCGCGGCCTGCGCGACCCTTGTGGCAGGGACAGGGCTCTCCTCTGCAATGTAGGAGAGCACCTCTATGATTATCCTTACCCTCCCTCTCTTCTTCATATCAGCTTCCTGTACCTCGCTGCAAGGATAAGTGCTGCGAGGGACCTCAAAAGCTCAGCCCACACCAAAATGGAGGTCTCGAGGTCTGACAACGCTTGCAAGCTGGCAGCAAGGGGGCCTACAGAGCGCCCTAGGTGCGCTATCGCCAGGAGGAGGAAGGCTGTCCTCACGAAGCCTCTGGAGGTGTAGGAGACGTAGGAGGAGGAGAGGAGGGCTAACGAGTCCAGGCCCGAGGGTATGAGGACTAGAGGGGAGATTATGGCTAGCACCTGCCTCGCCCTTATCATGGAGAGGTAGCCAGAGACTGCGAAGGCTGTGGAGGAGGTGTAGAGGGCAAAGGACATGTCTTCAGAGGAGAAGAGGGACAGCAGCATGAGCAGCTGGCCTGTTCCCAGCAGCGCGAAAGAGAAGGTGAGCCTGAGGAATGCGTCCTCACCCACTGCGCGGTGAAGCCTGAAGAGGGAGAGGGAGGAGAGGAAGTAGAACAGGGCTGACGCTGCCGTTAGCAGGCCCAGCAGAGCCTCCAATATAGTTCCCTCTAGAACTAGCTCTCGAAAAATATAAGGCTAGATTGTTTTTAGCTGGAGGGCAAGGGTGTCCAAGTTGTCTGCAGAGGCCATAGTTATGATAAACGTCGAGACTGGAAAGGAGGACGAGATCTTCAACAAGCTCATGGAGCTCCCTGAGGTGCAGGAGATATACATGATCTACGGCGTTCACGACATCATGGCTGTCCTCAGGTCCAGCGACATGGACAGCATGAGGAACGTCATAACGCAGAAGATCAGGAAAATGGGCGGTGTGAAGAGCACCATAACGAGTATAATCATAAAGAAGCAGGTCAAGGGACAGCAGGCCTAGGATGAGGGTAAGCCTAGCGGTAGACAGCGCTGACACCCTCGGCAGAGGCTGTACCACACACTTTTCTGCTCTCCTCCTCAAGAGCCTAGCTGGGAGAGCGGAGCTCCTAGACTACCCCCTCCTTGTCAGGCTGAACCCCTCCATTCCCTGGAAGACGAGAGGGAACGCAGCAGTGGTCCTGAGGTTCTCCTACAGCAGTAGCTTGGCTTCCCTCGTGGAGGAGGTCTACAGGCTTGCGAAGAACTATGGAGGAGATCCTGGGGTGGCAGCGATAGGAGGAGATCCTTGGCAGCCTGAGCTCAGAGCCCTCTACAGGAAGGCCCTCACGGAAGTGGTGCCTAGAGACCTTGCCACGGACGTTCTCGAGTCCCTGGGCGGCGAGTGGACAGGGGGGAAGGGGGTCGTGGGGGCAATAGCGTCCCTCGGCGCCCTGGAGCCCAGAGAGGACCACACCTACGAGCTCCTCTTCTACAGGAGGCCGGAGAACCTTGGGAGGGAGAGGTGCGTGGACCTGGAAAGGTTGCTGGAGGCTGAAGCGAGAACTCCAGCAGGCACCCTCTTCAACTACGATCCTGTCACGCTAGAGGAAACAGCTAGCCCTGGTGGCCCTGACCCTGTGCTGGCAGGCTTCAGAGGAGACCTCCCAGATCACCTGTTCTCTTTCTCCTCAGCCCTTTGCGAGGGGTACGAGCTCTGGGCCCTGTTCAGGAGCAACCAGCACACTGACGCCCACGCCCTCCCGTTAACCGGGGAGTTAAAGCCCTACAGGGCAGGGACACTGGAGCTGGAGCTCCTGGAGGACCCTGAGGTCATAGCTGGAGGCCACGTGATAGTTAGGGGGGAGGGTGTTGAGGCAGCGTTCTACGCAGAGACGGGAGCCTTGAACGAGGTAGCCCGTCTCCTGTCTAGGGGCGACAGGATCAGGGTGCTGGGAACTATAAGGAAGAGGAGGAGGGGGGTCCCTGTGATCAATGTAGAGAAGTTCTGGGTACTAGGGGTTACAGAGAGGCGCCTAGAGCTCAACCCTCGCTGCCCCAGCTGTGGAGAGAGGGGGGAGAGCCTGGGGAGGGAGAAGGGGTTCAGATGCGCTAGCTGTGGTTACAGGTGGAGGGGGGAAAAGGTGAGGGTAGGGCTCAGGAGGGCGTTAACCGGGGAGTTTACGCCCGCGAGGCCTGCTAACCTGGTGAAGCCCCCCTGGAGGAAACCTCAGAGATCGTTCGAACCAAAGAGGGTAAGCACAGAACAAGTCGTGAGCCTGCATTAACCCCCCAGTTAACACCCCTCTGTTTCCTGTGGAACCCACCCTAGAGGTAGGACTACGCCTCTTTCAGCCCCACCCCTCGCTTTCTGATGGAGACAAAAAGCTGCAACCCTCTCTCCCTCTTGCTACATCACTCTATTAGTTTGTATAACGATCTATCGTTAAGACAGAAATCTACATAATCTCTCTGCTCTCCACAGGAAACAGAGGGGTCTCCCCCTCAGGATTGGAACTAGATAGAGCTCTAGACAGGGAGCTCTCATGGACCCCTCGATTTCTCATGGAGCCCACCCTGCTTATTTCTCTCGTCTTGCTCCCCTCTCCCGAGAGATCATGAGCTGCGACCCAGTGGAGGAGGCGGTGAGGGGGGCCCTCGAGCTCCTGGACTCCCTAGGGCCCTTCAGGGTTGTGGGCATGGGAACGGGCTCGACGATCTCTAGGTTTCTGGAACTCGCAAGGGGGAGGGACTGGTCTCTGCTCCCCTCCAGCCTAGACACATTGTTCAGGTCGAAGCGCTTAGGCTTCAGGGTTGTGCAGGTAGGGGAGGTGGAGGTCTATGTGGACAGCGCTGACGAAGTAAACAGGGAGGGCTCCATGATAAAGGGGGGAGGAGGCGCCATGTTGGGGGAGAAGGTGCTGGCGTTCAGCAGCCCCCTAAACGTCTTCGTGATCTCAGAGGACAAGCTAGTGGAGATCCTCACTCGTCCAGTCCCCCTGGAAGCAGTTAGGGAATACGCCTGGTTCGTGAAGAGGGCCCTGGAGAGGAGGGGCTACAGGGCAGAGCTGAGGGAGGGAAGCGGCAAGAGGGGCCCTGTGGTGAGCGATTGGGGCGGCGTGATACTCGACGTTTCCATGGGCCCAATAAGGGAGCCTAGGAAGGCAGATCTGGAGCTTAGGTCGATCCCTGGGGTGGTGGAGACAGGGATCTTCCACAACCTCGCAGACTATTTGGTCGTGGGGCATAGGAGCTGCGGTCGCTCGGTGTTGAAGTTTGGGAGACATAAGGGAGGAGATAGAGGAGAGCTGTAGGGAGGACGAGAAGGAGAGGGGAGATAGGCTAAGGGCTATAGTCAGGAGGCTAGTAGCCATTGACCTGGAGAGGGGCCTTTGGGCGTATGTGGGGAGGGAGAGGGACCACTTCCTGATAGAGGGCCTCTACTGTAGCTGCAGCTCCTTCGCCTTCTCCCTCACCAGGAGGGCAGGCTGCGAGCACCTCTCTGCGCTAAAGCTAGCGAGGTCTGGAAAGGTCAGGGAGGTAAAGGTTGACGCAGCTACTGTGATCTGGGAAGTAGTCTCTGTGGGGCTAAGCCCCACTCTGCGGAAGGCCTTGCTAGAACAGCAGGTGGGCGAGGATTATGAGAAGGGAGAAGGCAGCAGCAAAGATGAAGACTGAGGTGGGGCTCAGCTTTATGACACTGTCCAGCTCCTCGTAGTACGAGATCAGCCCGGCAGCGCTCGCAGGCCCTGTCTGCCTCCTCCTAGTCGACATATCTCCTCCCCGATAAAAGGGGTGACAGAGTATATTAACCTGTCGTACAGCCCACAGCCCTCAGCTCCTCCCCGTACTTCTTGATCATGGCGCCCTTCACGTCTACCCCTACCATGTTCGCGAGGCTAAGGGTCCAGGCTATCACGTCAGCGATCTCCTCCTCCACCTTTTCCTTCCTCCCCTCCAGCAAGGCCTCTGCCAGCTCCCCCACCTCCTCCACGAGCCAGGCAAAGGTGGCGTAAACTCCCCGGTTAACGTCCCTCTCTATGTAGGCCTTCCTCATGGCCTCCTGGAGGCACTCAACGCTCAAACCTCAGACCTCCTTGAACGCCCTGACTATCTCCCTAAGGGCCTCTGGGTCCTGCTCCACTATGGTGCCCGTCACTATCCCATCTGCCCCTGCGAGGGCCATAGATCTGGCTACCTCTGCGCTCCTTATGCCCCCACCCACAATGAGCAGGGCCTCCATCTCCGCTGCCCTCAGGAACTCCTTCGAGAGGAGCACAGCCTCAGGAGGGACAGGCTTCGGGGCCCCGCTGCCCGCCTCGAGGTATATGACTTTGGAGCCCATCATCGCACAGGCAAGGGTATGGGCTGCCACCAGCTCAGGCTTCTCGTAAGGCACAGGCCTGGCCCTAGCCATGTATCCTGCCGTTCCCCCATAGCCCACTATGACGTAGCAAGTAGGTATGGGCTCGAGGTTGTGGCGGAGCACTATGAGAGATCCCTGCACCTGAGCTATGCCATGATAGTAGGGGTCGTCGCTGTTGATTATGTTTAGGAAGAAGGCAGCGTCGGCCTTGGGGGAGACGTTGTTCAGCGCCCCGGGAAATATTATGACAGGGATGTTGAACTTCTTCACTGCCTCCACAATCGCGTCTGTGGTCTGGGGCGAGACCCCAAGGCTGCCCCCCACAAGCACGTAGTCTGTGCCGCTCTCGTGGGCAGTCCTGGCTATCTTCTCTGCCTCCCA
Source organism: Acidilobaceae archaeon (assembly GCA_039630105.1). Lineage (GTDB taxonomy): Archaea > Thermoproteota > Thermoprotei_A > Sulfolobales > Acidilobaceae > DSZV01. Next base: position 11,966 of record JBCNVO010000017.1, on the reverse strand, counting down.
GGGCTCTGTTTTGTCCGGGTCTATGAGGGTGAAGTGGAGCCTACTCCCCTTCCTCTTCTCCAGCATACTCCTCCATATCCTCTGCCCCAACCTTCCTCTCCTCGCACCTGCTGTCTAGGCTCCCCTCATAAACCATATCGCTCACAGCGTTGAACACGTCTATCCTCTCAGCCCTTGCAGGCACCTTCACCTCGCAGTACAGCCCGCAGGTGCCGCAAGTAACTATCCCGATCTTCTCGTTCTCTGAGAGCTTCCTGAAGCTCACAGTAAGCGTGAAGGAGCTGCAGCGGGGGCACTGGAAGTACCTACCCGGCTTTATGACCTTCCTCTTCAGCTTTACTCTCTTTTTCCTCCTCCTGCCCAACAGTGGCACCAGGTACGATGTGCTAGGGTAATTATTAAGCTCTCCAGATCTAGGAGGAGAGTAACGATGGATTACAGGGTCAAGGACCTTAGCCTGGCAGAGAGGGGGGAGGCGCAGATAAGGTGGGCAGAGAGGAACATGCCCGTCCTGATGAAGCTAAGGGAGATGTATTCTACCAAGAGGCCCCTTGAGGGGCTGAGGCTTTCCGTGTGCTTGCACGTCACGAAGGAGACTGCAGTCCTCGCGGAGACCCTCAGGGCCTGGGGCGCAGAGGTGTTCCTGGCTCCATCTAACCCTCTCTCCACCCAGGACGAGGTGGCAGCAGCGCTGGCCCAGCGAGGGATAAACGTTTTTGCCTGGAGGGGGATGAGCACAGAGGAGTACTTCTGGGCCATCAGGACCATAGCTTCAAGAGCCCCCCACATAGTCATGGACGACGGGGCAGACCTGCACGTAGTGCTCCACGAGGAGATGGGGGAGCTGGCCAAGAGGGTGATGGGGGGAACAGAGGAGACGACCACGGGAGTCATGAGGCTAAGGGCTCTCGAGAGGGAGGGGAAGCTTGCTTACCCAGTCATAGCTGTCAACAACGCAAGGACCAAGTTCCTCTTCGACAACAGGTACGGCACAGGGCAGAGCACCATAGACGGCATCCTCAGAGCTACGAACGTTATGCTGGCAGGGAAGGTGGTGGTAGTGGCAGGTTATGGCTGGGTGGGGAGGGGGATCGCCATGAGGGCAAAGGGGATGGGGGCGAGGGTGATAGTTACAGAGGTAGACCCCGTGAGGGCGCTGGAGGCCCTCATGGAAGGCTTCGAGGTGACCTCCATGAGGAGGGCAGCTGCAATAGGCGACATATTCGTCACAGCAACAGGGAACAAGAGGGTTATAGGGGAGGAACACTTCAGACTCATGAAAGACGGAGCTATACTTGCTAACGCAGGCCACTTCAACGTTGAGGTCAGCGTGGAGGAGCTGGAGAGGGCAGCCATAACCAAGAGGAAGGTTAGAGACCATGTGGAGGAGTACACGTTGTCTAACGGGAGGAGGCTCTACCTGCTAGGAGAGGGGAGGCTGGTGAACCTCGTCGCTGCAGAGGGCCACCCTAGTGAGGTGATGGACATGAGCTTCGCTAACCAAGCCCTCTCCACCCTCAGAATAAAGGAAGGGGGGCTGGAGAGGAAGGTGCTGCCTGTGAGCGAGGAGCAGGACGAGCTGGTGGCGAGGCTGAAGCTGGAGACGATGGGGGCTGAGGTAGACGAGCTCACTGAAGAGCAGAGGGCCTACATGACGAGCTGGAAGGGGTAACAAAGTTAAAAGCTCTAGCCTCCCTTTCTCAGTTTAAGGGCCCGTAGCTCAGCCCGGTAGAGCGCCCGGCTCATAACCGGGTGGTCCGGGGTTCAAATCCCCGCGGGCCCACGTCAAAGCTGCAGCCCTTTGGGCTTCCTGTCCACCTCAGCCCTTACCTTGGCTATGCCGTAGAAGACTGCGCAGCTCACGCAGTAGCACTTCTTTATGGGGTACCTCATTATCATGGCTCCCTTCTTCTCCAACTCGCTGGCAAGAGCCGGATCTACAGGGCTGTAAAGCCTGGTAACGCAGATCAGCTTGTCGGCTGGGGTCATCCTGCCACAGTTGTCGCAAGGGACTGCGCCGCTCTTGCCCTTGTCGCCTTTTCTCCTGCCCCTGTTCTCCCTCTTCTTAGGCATAGATATCGTCCTAGGGGGAAATGGGCTCGATCCTTAATATGTTTTAGCATACCTCATCCAAGCTACAGCTTTCCTCCCGCAGCTGCAGGTGATCTCCGGCACCTCCTCTGCAGGCCACACTGTGCCCAGGGCCTTCGCGTCCAGCTTCTCCTCCAGCTTCCTAGCGCACTCCTCCCTCCCGCACCAGGGCAGCTCCAGTATGCCCCTCTTCTCCTTCGCCCACTCCTCTGCCTCCTCCTCGCTCTTGACCCTCTTGACGAGGGACTTGAGGCGGGACCAAGCTCTTGCGTATAAGCTCGAGTTGATGTCCTTCAGTATGTCCCCTACCTCCCTCTCAAGGGACTCCTCGCCTACCTTGTACCTCTCCAGCGTGTCCCTCCTCACCACAGTGTATATCTTGGAGCTCAGCTCCTCCGGACCTATGTCTATCCTGAGGGGAACGCCGCGCGCCTCCCAGTAATAGTACTTTGCTCCAGGTCTCATCTCCTCCCTATCATCAACCTTCACCCTTAGCCCTGCCCTCTCCAGCCTGCCAGCTACCCTCCTCGACTCCTCGAGGACAGCCCTCTTCTCCTCCTCTCCCCCTGCAGGGATCGGGATGATAACCACCTGGAGGGGAGCTATGTGATATGGGAGCACCATCCCCCTGTCGTCGCCGTGGATGGAGATTATTGACGCTATCACCCTGTCGCTCACCCCGTAGCTGGTCTGCCAGGGGAAGTCGAGGGTTCCGTCAGGCATGTTTATCCTGAAGTCGAAAACCTTCGTGAAGTTCTGGCCCAAATGGTGGGCTGTGCCTATCTGCATGACCTTCCCGTCGGGCATTATAGTGTCGAAGGCTATGGTGTAGAGGGCTCCAGCGAACTTGTCCCACTCAGGCCTCTTGGAGATCACGTAAGGGATGCCAAGGGAGTCGAAGAACTCCTTGTATATCTCTACGGCTTCTAGCACCTGCCTCTCAGCGTCCTCGTAGCTGGAGTGCACTGTGTGGGCCTCCTTGAAGGTCGTGATCTCCCTCACCCTCACCAGAGGCCTTGTGGTCTTGGTCTCGTAGCGGAAAACGCTCACTATCTGATAGTACTTCTTGGGGAGCTGCTTGTAGCTCTTGAGCCAGAAGGACTCGTAGTAGGTTATGTTCGTCTCGCTCGTGGGCCTCAGGGCGAGCTTCACGTCGAGCGGGTCGAGGCCTCCGTGGGTCACCCAGTAGACCTCGTCCTCAAAGCCCTTGATGTGTTCCGACTCCTTCTTTAGCAGGCCCTCTGGTATCAGGATGGGGAACAGTACCTCCTCGTGGCCCCTCTTGTCGTGGAGCTCCCTGAGGATCTCTGTGACCCTCCTCCTTATCTGGAAGCCGTAGGGCATCCAGACGCCCATGCCCTTCACAGGGTACCTGCCGTAATCGTAGATCTCTGCCTCCTCAAGGATCCACTCGAACCACCTGGAGAAGTCGCTGCTCCACCTGTTCCTAGGTATCACTAGCCACACCGGCAAGGGAAAGGGAAGTGGGGTTTTAAAGCTTGGAGAAGAACTTGGGGAGCTTCACGCCCGTCTGCCCCTGGTACTCGCCCCTATATGGCTTGATCGAGGGGGTCCCCAGCTTCACTAGCAGGAGGTGTAGGAAGCGATCTCCAGCGTAGAGCTTCACCGGGAAGCTGGAGCCTATGACCTCTATAGTGAGCTGGCCCTCGAAGCCCGCGTCTGCTGCTGTAGAGGGCACGTATATCCCTGTCCTTGCCCAGGTGCTCCTCAGGTTCACCAGCCCTGCAACGTAATCTGGGAGCTTCACGTACTCCAGCGTGTGGAGGAGGACGTGCTCCTTGGGGCCTATGAGTATCTCCTCCCCCTCGCTGCACTCGTAGAACTCAGAGGGATCTCCTGGGTTCCTTGGGTCCAGGACTTTGCTCGTGGCCTTGAACCTGCAGAAACCCCTCCCCAGCCTGAGGTCGAGCCCGTTCTCCCTCACTATCTCGCTACTGAAGGGCTCTACCTTCAGGTCTCCTGCCCTTATGAGCAGGAATATGTCCCTATCGCTCAGGATCAACTCCTACCCCAGCAGCGTATGGGAGAAAGGGTAGTACTAAAGTATATTGCCCTCGAAGTCTCGTCTGTTGGAGAACTGGGTTGTCCCAGGAGATAACGGGCGGGGATGTCTTCCTATCCCTCCTGTACCAGGGAGGCGGGGGCTTCGCTCTGGGCTTTGCAGCAGGCTATTTCGCGAAAAGGGCAGTGAGGGTCTTCGTGTTCCTGGCTGGAGCCGTTGCTGTCCTCCTGCTCCTCCTAGCTTATTCAGGCATAATAACTGTCAACTGGGACAAGTTGGCGTTGCTAGTGGAGAGGGCCCTCTTCAACGCTCAGGCCATCTCTGCCTCACTGCAGTCCTGGCTCTTGGCCTCGCTGCCCTTCGGAGGAGCTTTCTTGGCAGGAGCAGCTATAGGCTTCAAGTATGGGTAAATGGTAGCCGGGCGGGGATTCGAACCCCGGTCACGGGGGCCAGAGCCCCGCATCCTTGGCCGCTAGACGACCCGGCTACCCGCCCTCTTTCTCCCCTCAGTCTTAATAAAGTTAACCTGGCTAAGAGTCTAGGAAGTGCCTTGGGGCCCCGCTATGCCCTACTCTCAGCCTCCCACCCCTCTCTAGCTCTAGAGGAGCTGAGAGCTATAGTGGAGGCAGAGGGGATAGAGTACAGGGAGCTGGCAGTGCTCGACTCCCTCGTGATCTTCGAGTCGGGAGGGAGGGCGGAGGAAATAGTGAGGAGGGGGAGCCTCGTGAAGGAGGTGGGGGAGCTGATCTCCCTCTCCGACTCTGGCATGAGCCCCGACTGGGTAGCAGAGGTGGAGGCAGCGCTCGACGGGAGGGAGGTCAGGGTGGAGGTGACGAGGGTGAGGGGCATAGGGGGAGTTTCAGAGCAGGAGGCAGTGAAGGCCTTGTGCAGCAAGATCAAGTGCAGGCTAAGGGGGGAGCCCTTGCACCTAATAGCCACCGAGGGAGCTCTCATAGCAGGCCTCGTCGTAGAGAGAGCGAGCAGGAGGGAGATGGAGCTCAGGAGGCCCAGGAGGAGGCCCTTCTTCAAGCCAGGCACCCTAGATCCGCAGGTCTCCAGGCTCTTCGTGAACCTCTCCAGAGCCAGGAAGGGCGCCCTCTTCCTCGACCCCTTCTGCGGCCCAGGTGGCTTCGCCCTCGAGGCCTGCTCCCTGGGCGCAAGGGCTATCTGCGGGGACCTGGACTGGAGGTCCAGCCTGGGCGCAAGGAGGAACCTGGAGCACTTCAGGTGCTGGGACTCGCTGAACATCATATCAGACGCAGCTTCCCCTCCCCTTGTTGATGAGAGCGTTGATGCAGTGGCAACAGATCCTCCTTACGGCAGGTCCAGCTCCACCATGAGGAGGAAGTACGAGGAGCTCGTCTCCTCCTTCCTCAGGGAAGCCAAGAGGGTGGCAAAGAAGGGCGCCTATGTTGTCTTCGCAGGCCCTTACGACGTCCGCCCCTGGGAGATCGCCCTGAGGGAGGAGCTGGAGGTGAGGGGACGCTTCCACATGTTCGTACACGGAGCTCTAGTGAGGGAGGTGGTAGTGGCGAGGGTCTAGCCATGCCCCACAGGATAGAGCTGATAGCTTTGGGAACTGGCGCAACTCTGCCCACCCCCGAGAGGCTCATGCCCTCCTTCCTCGTTAAGGACTCCCTAGGCCTCAGGGTCCTGCTAGACGCTGGGGAGGGGGTTCAGGTCAGGATGTCGCAGGCAGAGGTCTCCCCCCTAGCCATAGACCTCATAGCCATAACCCACGAACACGGGGACCACGTCAACGGTCTCCCAGGGCTCCTCCAGTCAATGCAGGTGAACAGGAGGGAGGAGAGGCTCAAGGTAATTGCTCCTCCCTCCATAACAGAGGCGCTCGAGAGAGCAGAGCTGGGCTTCCCGATAGAGGCAGTGAGGCTAAGCGGGCGAGGAGAGCTTCTCCTGAGGGAGCAGAGCGGCGACAAGGTCACGATCCGCTGGTTCCCTGTATGTCACACTGTGGAGGCCTACGGCTTCTCTCTGGAGTGGTCCTTCAGGCCCCGGGTGGACGCGGAGAAGCTGAGCTCCCTGGGGCTCAAGCCGGGGGCCTGGCTGAAGAAGCTTTTCGAGGAGGGGAGGGTCAGGGCAGGGGAGGTGGAGGTGGCTCTCGAAGAGGTGGCGGAGAGCAGGGGAGGCCAGGTGAAGGTCACTTACACTGGCGACACAGCTCCCTGTAGGTCCGTAGTGGAGGAGGGAAGGGGGGCCCGCGTCCTGATCCACGACTCCACCTTCTCCTCTGAGCTGGCAGAGGAGGCCAGGGAGAGGGGGCACAGCACTTCTGAGCAAGCAGCAGAGATAGCGAGGGAAGCTCAGGCAGAGCTCCTCGTGCTCACCCACGTGAGCTCCAGGTACAGGGGGCCCGAGGAGAGGAGGCTCTTGCTGGAGGCCAGGGGGGTCTTCAGGAGGACAGTGCTGGCAAGAGATCTGATGAAATTGATATTATCTAACCATAAATTATAAATACTCTCGACTCTTCAGCTACGAGGGCCCTATGGGCGATTCATGGAGGTGGTGCAGTTGAGGTTTTGCCCGAAGTGCAGCAGCGTCATGGTTCCCGTGAAGAGGGATAACGAGATCATCTCCAAGTGCACGAGGTGCGGTTACGAGGAGAAGATAGAGAAGAAGGAGGAGTACAGGAGCACTGTGAAAGGGAGCGAGAGGGTGATCACCACGAAGGTTATATCGAAGAAGAAGGGGATAGAGGTGAAGAGGGAGGAGGAGCTGGAGCAGGCCAAGGACTCCTACTACGAGATAGTGCTAGACCAAATAGGGGAGTACGGAGAATAAACCCTCCCTCGCCCTTTTCACTTGGGCGAGCCCGTTGATCAGGTTCGCTAAGGAGCTCTCTGTCCCGGAGGGCTCTGGAAGGGTTAAGGTCATAGGAGGAGTCCCTGTAATGGTCCTCAGGCACAAGGGAAAGCTGCATGCCTACGTAGCAATATGCGACCACAAGTACTATGTGCTGTGCGAGCACTCCATAAAGGACAAGATCGTCTGCCCTGGTCACGGCGAGGCGTTCTCCCCTGAAACGGGGGAGCCGAGCAAGGGGAAGGCCAGGTCTCCGCTCAGGAGGCTTAGGCTGGAGGTGAGGGAGGGGGAGATCTGGGTGGAGGTGCCGGGCAGGGAGGTGCTGGAGGAGCTGGTCAAGGAGACCTCTGCAGAGTAGGTGCCTCCCCTATTAATGCTCTCAACAAAGCACTCTGGGGGTCCCCAGTTTTGAGCGTGAGGGCAGAGTTCAGAGAGCTAGGCCTCTGCCAGAGGTGTTCAGCTCCAGTAGAGTACGTTTACTTGATCTCTGGACCTGAGGGGGATGGGGTGAGGGTGAACGTTTACGCAGACTGCTCCATCTGCGGCCACAAGGAGTCAAAGGACTTCATCTACCCACTGAACGCTCTGTACTCCCTCAGGCACCTGTTCCAGCCCAACGTGAAGCTGTTCCTGGAGAGGATAAGGCTCACGTACGAGCTTAAGAGAGCAGAGGAGATAGAGGTAGGAGGACAAGTTTGACTAAGTGGAGGCTCCGCTGCGAGGAGTGCGGGAGGGAGTGGGAGCTAGAGGTGAGCTTTGACCTCTCTGAGTTCGCCAGGCTCTACCACTACTGCAAGTTCTGCAGGAAGAACACTTACCACACTATCCTAGGGAGGACAGATTCGTAGGGCGGCCTTTACTCCCACTCCTCCCCCTCAGGAGCAGGCTACTCTTAAAGCATATACGTCTAGCTCTCCCTTCTAACGCGGTGAGCTCTCATCAGCGAGAAGCCCGTAAGGGACCTCACGGACCTGCCGGGAGTGGGCCCCAGCACAGCGCAGAAGCTCATAGAGGCAGGCTACACCACCATCGAGTCCATAGCAGTAGCTACCCCGCACGAGCTCTCTGCAGCCACTAACCTACCTCTCCCCACTGTGCAGAAGATAATTGAGGCAGCCAGGGAGGCCCTGGACATAAAGTTCAAGACAGCGCTGGAACTCAAGCGGGAGAGGTTCAAGGCGAAGAAGATAACCACGAGCAGCAGGAGCCTTGACGAGCTCTTGGGAGGGGGCGTGGAGACGAGGACCATAACCGAGTTCTTCGGAGAGTACGGCACTGGGAAAACTCAGGTGTGTCACCAGCTCTCTGTCAACGTGCAGCTCCCTGAGGACAGGGGAGGGCTGTCTGCAAAGGCAGTTTACATAGACACGGAGGGCACCTTCAGGTGGGAGAGGATAGACCAGATGGCGAGGGCAGTAGGACTAGACCCGGACAAAGCTATGGAGGACATATATTGGATCAGGGCAATAAACAGCCACCACCAGATGGCTGTGGTGGAGAAGCTCTTCGACATGCTGGCAAAGGACAACATAAAGCTAGTGGTGGTTGATTCTCTCACGGGCCACTTCAGGGCAGAGTTCCCTGGGAGGGAGAGCCTTGCCCTCAGGCAGCAGCTCCTGAACAGGCACCTCCACCAGCTCATGAGGCTGGCTGAGATATACGATGCGGCAGTAGTAGTGACTAACCAGGTAATGGCAAGGCCCGACGTGTTCTTCGGAGATCCCACTACGGCAGTGGGAGGGCACGTGGTAGGCCATGCTCCTGGCGTGAGGGTGCAGCTGAGGAAGAGCAGGGGGAACAAGAGGATAGCGAAGGTAGTAGACGCTCCTCATATACCTGAAGGGGAGACGGTGTTCGCCATAACAGAGTACGGCGTGAGGGACGCAGAGCAATAAAAAAGTCAGGTTGCCCCGAACCTGGAGGCCCACTCCTCGAACCTGCTAGTAAGAGCCTCGTCCACGCTGGGCTTCCTCCTCTCCAGCACCCTCCTGAAGTCCTCCATGCTCAAAGGCCTTGGCTCCCCAGAGCCTCCCCTCTCGAAGACCTCCCTCACTGTTATCATGTATGCATCTTGCACCACGTCCCTTATGTCGCTGCCAGAGTAGCCCTCCAGCATCTCTGCAAGCTCGTCCAGGTCCACGTTAGATAGCCTCAGCTTCTCAGTGAGCTTCCCCAGCAGCTCCCTCCTGGCCTCCTTGTTCGGCAGGGGCACGTAGACCCTCTTCTGGAACCTCCTGAGGAAGGCCTCGTCGAGCTTCCACGGCTTGTTCGTCGCAGCGATCACGTAGAGGTGCACCCTGAGCATCTTGTCCAGCACCCCGTCCATCTCCTTGAGGAACTGGTTCCTCACCCTCACCTCCCCCCCTATCTCTGTGCTGTGGTAGCCCAGCAGCGCATCCACCTCGTCTATGAACACAACTACTGGAACCTGAGAGGCCCTCTCCCTCGCGTAGCTGAACAGTCTCTTCACGTTCTTCTCCCCCTCCCCCAGCCACTTGCTCATGACGCTGGCTGCGTCTACGTAGAGGAACTCTGCCTTTACCTCGTTTGCAGCAGCTATCCCCAGCATAGTCTTGCCAGTTCCAGGGGGGCCGTAGAGGAGTATCCCCCTGTGCCACCCCAGGGGGAAGAGGTCGGGCCTCTTGACAGGGTATATCACGACCTCCCTTATGGCCTCCTTTGCCTCCTCCAGCCCTGCTATGTCGTTGAAGGTTATGCTCGGCTTCTCCCTCATGACGAAGGGAGGAGCCTCCTCGTTCTCCACCACGTAGACCTCGTCCCCCCCAGAGGCGGGCTCCAGGCGCTTCCTCTCCAGGTCCCCAAGCTTCCTCTTGTACTGACCTATGAGTCTCCTGTAGATCATGGCCATGGGGTGGTCAGGGTAGTTCTTCACGAGGTCCTCCAGCAGCTCAACAGCTTTCCTCAGGTTAGTTATTGCGCTCTCGTAGTTTCCCTCCCCCTCTGCCTTCGCGGCAGCGAGGGCATATTTCCTGGCAGAGCCCTCGAGGTACACGGCGGGGTTGCTCATTACCTTACCCTCTAGGTCGCCTCAGGCTGCTTCCTGAAGACCCTGATGACCCCCTTGCTCTCCAGGGCCTCCAGGGCCTTCCTCACCTCTCCAGGAGTGACCCCCAGTTCCTTGGCAGCTGCGCTTATGCTTATGAAGCCGCCCTTTGCCCTAACGTACTCCAGCACCCTCTCCTCCAGGCTCTTCTGGTATGCTATGGGTACCTTCACTATCTCCTCGCTCTCCCTGCTTGCCTCAGCCATGGCCTTCGCGATCTCCTGCCTCGTCTCCGCATCTATCTCGCCAAGGCTGGCTGTGGGGAGGTAGGATGCTGTGGCCTCCACCCTCTTGGAGACGCTGCTGGCAAGCTCTATCACGCTGGTTATGCTTGCCACTATCTGTGGGCTAACAGTAGAGAGGTACTCGTCGCTAGCCCTGAGCACAAGCGTGAGGGGCGCAAGGGCCCTGGCAAGGCTCTCTATGTTCCTGGCATCGTTTATCCTCCTTATGGCCAGCTCTATGAGCTTGCTGTATGCAATGACTGTGGTGAGCACCTTCCTCTTCAGGACTAGCTCTGAAGCCATGATCTGCAGGTTGTCCTTGTCCTTCGACTTGGCTGCCTCTATCATCCTGTCGTACTGTTTCCCTATCTCGTCTATGAGCTGCCCCTTGATCTTGTCCACCTCAAACTTTGCTATCTCTAGCCTTGCCAGTATCTCGTCGTAGTCCAGGTCGCTCTTGTCCTCCCCACGGAACCCGAACACCTTCATGATAGAGTCCAGGACGAAGGCCATCCACACCCCCTCCCGACCCTCTCTCTGAGATCCCGGAAGTATCTGGCTCCCCAGAGGGATTAGAGGGTCAGCGAAAGTGTTACCTGCTCTAGACCAGGGGAACACTGGGGAGATAAGCTTAAAGGTCTCAGGGACCCTTTTAATGCGGTCCCAGCCCGGCCATAGCAGCCGGGCAACACCCGGACTCGTTTCGAACCCGGCAGTTAAGCCGGCTGCGTTGAGGGTCCAGTGGGGTCCGCGAGGCCCTGCAGGGCCCTCAAGCTGGGGCTGGGACCTCACAACTCCACCCTCCAGAGCTTCCTCGCCGCCTCCTTCGCCCCAGCCCCCAGGCTGTCCAGGACCCTCGGCTCCAGCCCCCTCTTCCCGAAGTAGGGGCTGAGCTCCTCTGCAAGCCTGAGCAGCCCTGTCATGAAGGCCCAGGAACCCCTAGCCCTGTGGTTCATAGTCACGTCGAAGAGGAGGGCCAGGCGCCTCAGGTCCTTTGCCCTCCTGGAAGTTATGAGGAAGCCGCCCACCACAGGCCCCACCTCTGGCCTCAGGAGCACCCTGTAGGAGGAGGGACTGCTCCTCTCCCCCTCCACGTACCCCTTTCCCCTCAGGACGTAGACCATGTGCCTGAAGAGCTCCTCAACCCCTTCTCCCCTGAGCTTGAGGAGCGTTACCTCCTCCCCCTCGCTGCTCCTAACCCTCAGCTGTATCGAGCTCCCCCTTGCAGACCTCCTAAGCACTAGCCTGTATCTCCTCTCCACTTCTCATCTCTAGCTTAAATATGCCCCCAGGCCCTTAAGTGGTGGGGAGCATATGGTCTCGCCGAAAGCGTTGGGGCTACTGATGACAGCTTCGGGCATTGTGGGAGGAGTCGGCTACTCCTACCTAGTGTTGTACACGGAGGAGAGCACTGCTATAATGGTCATAAAGCTCTCTGCAGCAGTCGTTGCCCTCCTGATGGGCTCTGTGCTCGCTGGAGTAGGGATAGCCCTCCTCCTGGGCTGGAGGGAGCTGGAGGAGGAAGAAGAAGATGAGGGGAAGAGCAAGAGTCTATATAGGCCACTCCTCCCTGTTGGTAGGAGGCCTGCTCCAGAACAGGTAATCTTTACTTTGTCCCAAGTTGAAGAAGGGGAGGAGCCTCTCAGCCCTCTGGACCGTCTGGCTGCCCTTCCTGAGGGAGGAGACCAGGGCAGCTGGACCTCTGGTCAGGTAGACAGAGGCCCACCTCCTGTAGATCTCTACC
>JBCNVO010000016.1:0-57030 GCA_039630105.1 Acidilobaceae archaeon | reverse complement strand
CAACCCTCAGGTAGGCGTTGACCGAAACGCTCGAGATCTGGCCTAGCTGGGCCAGGGAGCCTCCGTAGAACGCCATCACCCACACGTCGACTGGCGCCTCTACGAAGGGCGAGCTCTCAGCTATGAGGTCGATCCTGAAGGGCGGAGGCACTCCCACTGTCACAGAAATAGTAGCACTGGCTGATGTAGTCTCCAGCCTTATCACGTAGCTGCCTGGCTGCAGGTTGTGCTGCGGGAGGTTAATGAAGCCTATGAACTCTCCCTTCGCATTAGTGGATGCTTGGGCAGCGCCTGAGGGCAGGTCGATGTCGTTGAGCCCAATCTGCGGTATGTCGTACCTCACAGCCCTGTTGGCGTCGAACGCGAGTCCTCTCACGGTAATGTTGGCGGGGACGGCGAGGAAGAGGCTCTTCTTGAAGGCAAGGTCAGAGGGATCCTGGGCTGCCGCAGTTGCCTGGATGCGGAGCTGCTTAGCTGCCTCAGCAGAGGAGGAGTATGTGTTAGCACCCGATACTACCCGGGCTTGATAGAAACCGCCAGGCTCCGACGGGACTGCAACGCTGGGCAGCAGGAGGGAGCCAGTGCCGTTCCTGGGCACATTGAGCAGCAACGTAGGTGTCGCGGGTCCAAGCAGCGAGACGTTGAACCGCAGGTCGCCTTGTGCAGCTCCGTAAACCAGGAGGCTGAAGACCCTAGCAGATGCAGCCTCCCAGCCTGCTGCAAACGGGAACTTTTCTCCTCCGAGAGCTATTCTTGCCACAGGGCTTGTGCTGTTCAGACTCGGCTCTGCTATCCTGGGGTCAATCATCACCCTGGCATCAGCAGCAGCAGGGTAGGCTACAGGATCAGTAAAGTTGTGGCTGTTGAAACCACCAGCAGGGCCGAAGTAGGCTCTCACCCTGACCGTCTGGCCATTATAGAGCCTGAGAGCGGGAGGTATCTGGAATATCCCCACGAAGGAGCCGTTGGGGAAGGCCCTGAAGGCCAGCCTTGTCGGAGCTATGGAAGCAGGCGGAGTTGCAGACTCGTTGAGCAGATCGACCACCACGCCAGAGGCGTTGAAGTAGCCCACTCCCCTCACAGCGAATATCTCGCCTGGGACCATGATAGTAGAGTCGTTCCTGGGGAGGTTATTCTGGCCAAGAACAAGATTTCCTTCCTTATTGAAACCAAAGACCTGGACTCCGGGGAGCACGCGGAGAGCGGGGGCGAAATTGGGAGCGGCGAGAGGCACATCTGCGCCCGTTACGTTAGCAGTCACGATCACTGGCCTTCCTCCGAAAGGTGCAGCAGGTATTCTGGCAATGTTAGTCGCGCTCAGGTGGCCAGCGTTAGGGCCACTGGCAGGTATGGTCACTGGAGCTGTAGGGATCGACGCCACAGGGCTGAAGAGCGCTCCGTCCCTCACGAATATCCTGAGCGACAGCCGTGCATTAGTGATAGGCCTGAAGTTGTGAAGAACTATGTCTATGCGGTCGCCTGGAGTTATCCTCTTTGTCTCCAGGTTGAACGGGTTAGCTGGGTTATCGGCAAAGCTGAACCTCACGCTGGGGTAAATGCTCACTCTGTCTGGCACACCAGCACTGATCACCAGCCTTGGAAAAGTCACAGGACCACTCTGGGGCTCTCCAGGAGTGCCTCTCCTCACGACCACGATGTTATCAGTGGCTGTGCCTACGCTAATTGTCCCATTGGCTACTGCGAGGTTCAGGTTGAACCTCTGGAACGCCAGGTCTACGCCAGCTACGCTCCTAACGTTAGAGGGACAGCGGAGGGTGAAGTTGCCTACCCTTCCAGTGAAGTTGGCTACCCTCCCGTCAGCGCTTACCTTGAACCGGAGGTTGGAGGTGTACAGGAAGTTGCTGCCCACAGTGCCCGTGCGGTTGAAGACCTCTAGCTCTGGCTGGTTAGGGCAGGGCGGGAAGCTCGCGAGGGATATGTTGATGTGGAGCCCAGCTACGTTCAGCCTTCCAGCCACGCCGAGATGCGTCAAGTTGATTATGAACTTGGTCTTGTTGTGAAGAGCAAAATCCGCGAAGCCGTGGGTGCTAGAGTTGAAGAAGGCAAGGTCTCTGATGTCAGCTGGATTGACAGTCCTGTTCTCTGTGAGCCTTATGCCACCCCTTAGCCTTACCTCATCTCTGATCAGGGTGGTAGCGTTAGAGACTACTGCTGACGCTGGTGGCTGGTTGCCAGTAGAGACCTTCAGGAACATGGTCGTTCCTAGGACCGTTATGGTAGTAGGCATGAGAAGGGTTCCCACTACGAACTTAGTGTCCGGAGGCACTGTTACGGACCCTATCAGCTGGTCTCCGGGCATTATCTGAGTCACGCTGTTGTTAGACAGGAAGAAGAACATTGTCGGTCCTGCAGCCAGGAACTGCCTGTCGACATAGAAGGCTATCTCTGCGCCAGGCGCGACCGCCCTGTTGTAGACTGCAACACCAACTAGCTGAGCCTGGGCTACGAACGCATCTAGAAGCGGCGCTGCGAGCGGGAAGACCATTAGAGCCAACACGAGAGTCGATACTATCCTTCTCAAACCATTCACCTTAGTCGAGAAAAGGTGGGGGGAAAGGGTATTTAAGGGAATAGGCACTTGGACCCCTTAGGGAGAGCCCCCTCCTTCCAGGTCAGTCGAGCCTGACTATCATTTGGTTGCCCTGCCCGTCCACTGCCAAAGCCAATCCCCTCCAGCTCCCCACTGCTGAGAGGTTAACTATGGCTCCCCCCTCCTCCCACCTCATGGGGTAGAGGGCGACAGGCCTGGAGAAGGAGAAGCCTGCCTCTGGCAGAAGCCTTGCGTAGCCTGTGCTCGAGCTCCCCCCTTGCTCTGCCCTCAGCTCCTGAGAGGCGCCGAGGATCAAGGTTAGGTTCGCAGCCCTCACGAGGGCAGGCCCTCCCCAGGGGGCAGGCAGAACGCCTCCCCTCACAGAGCCCTCTATCCTAATGGGGCAGTTCTCTGAGACGTAGAAGTTCACGCGCAGCTGCGGCAGCCCTGGAGGGGGGAGCTCGACAGGGTAGTACCTAAGCGTCACCCTCGTCTCCCTGTCGAAGTAGAGGGGGGAGCTGAGGTCCCTAGCGTACCTGACCTCGCCCAGGACCACTACCTCGACGTGAGGTGTCCCGCGGAGGAAGCGGGAAAGGGCCTCTGTCATCAGGTCTGTGCCAGAGAGACGCAAGGGGATGAGCTCCAGCTTTGAGCCTGCTGGCAGGGTGAGGTTAAGCTCTGCTGCCGACTCGAAAACCTTCGCTCTGCGTATACTCAAGCCAACGCCCAACGTGATCTTGCTCTCTTGAAAGGCGAGGGGCGGAGAAGGAGGGCTGGCCCAGACGAGCGCTAAGATCTTTCGCGAGCCTGTGAAATTGACGCGAGCGCCCCCCTCGAAGGTGTGGAGCGTCATGTGGGCAGGGTAGATGCCAGCGCTCCTGTGGCAGATATGGAAGTCAGAGGAGCCGCCGGGCGAGTAGCCCATGGGGAGCACCCCCACTAGAGGGTTCCTCAGCACCTGATCATGGTATATTCTAAATGTAGAAAAGATCTGGGCGTTCACGGAAAGACTAGCTACTCCAGAAAAGGAGACCCCTGGAGGCCCCTCGATGGTCAGGTACACCACGAGGGGGAGGTTGGAGAGAGGGAGGTACAATGCCTGCCAGCTGTACCTGTCTGTCACAACTATTGGTCGATAGCCGGGAGGTCTCTCGCAGTGGGCCCACACTTCTACCCTCCCTATCGACGTCTCCCAGCTCTGGAGGAGCGCTCTGGCCTGGTAGGAATTTCCAAGGAAGTACATGGTGCAGTCCTCGCGGATCTCCAGAGATGCCATCAGGAGGAGGGCTAGGTCGACAGCCCTCGAGCTGGGAGTTCTTGCAGTCACGACCAGCGCCTCGCCGAGCTCTGCGTCCCTGAACCCCAGGGAACCGCCTGAGCTCTCGGGGAGGCTGCAGGAGTGCCACCTGCTCGCCGCCACGAGGCCTGAGGAGAGCACTGCGTGGAGCCTCACTGGGCTGCAGGAGTAGCTCTCCAGCAGCCTCACCCTAGAGTTCTCGAAAGTGCCTCCCTGAAGCTGGAGCAGCGTCCCGTTCTTGAACTCCAGCAAGAAGTACCTCACCTCCACTGGCCTTGGGGACATTATGAGGGCCCAAAGGCCTTGCGAGTGCTCCAGCCTGATCTCGATGGGGGTAGAGGCGTCGGTCAATATCTGCCCTATCTTGGCTGCGCTGTCCTCGCTGCTCCTCCTTATGCTTGAACTAAGGGTGAGGGCAGCAGAGAGGGCGCTGAGCATGACCAGAGATATTATGAGCACAGCGATAAGGGAGCTCACTGCCCTGCGCATGTGCACCCCCGGGAGGGGAGGTAGGAAGGGGGAGGGGGAGAGGTAGACGTAAAGGCTCGAGGCAAAGAGTATATGAGGGAAAGATGAGGCTCAGGCTTCCAGAGAGGGCAAGGAGAGACTTCTCGGTAGCCCTAGGTCCTACGAGGAGGGAGCTGGAGGGAGAGGGGGATCTCGTGTGTGTTGGCGACTACGTCTCCCTGCTCTGCTCCAGGAGAGGGGGAAAGGTAATACTGGTGCTCGACGGGGTCACGAGGAGGAGCGAGCCCTTTGCTGCCCCTAGCCTGCCCTCCTTGCCAGAGTACGAGGTAGTGAACGAGAGGGGCACTCTCTCGCTGGAGGCCATTGCACTCATCTGCAGGCTGATCGCGAGAGGAGAAGGGGCAATAGTACGCGTGGAGGGGGAAGAGGACATGATAGCTCTCGCTGCTATAGCCTGCTTGAGGCCGGGCTGGAGAGTTGTTTATGGTATCCCTGGCGTGGGCTCCTGCATAGTCCCCTACAGCCCCCTTACTACAAGGATAGCCCAGACTAGGGTGCTCCAGTTAAGGCCCTGAGGGGCCTGACTACCAGCTCCCTCACTGGATCGCCTTCGGGGAGGGGAGCAAAGCGCGGCGGGCTCCAGTAGGGCACCAGCTCCCTGATCTCCTCTAGCGTCACCCTCTCGTACCTCACTGGCATTAGGACCTCTATTGCCATAGCCCTCCTGGAGCCTGCTATGTACGCTTTTGCGTCCCTCCCCACCCCTCTCCTCTCTGCTACCCTCCACACCTCTTCTGGGCTCCCCACGAAGACCCTCCCAGCTGTGAACTCGCCCACTATGCTCCTCACCCTCTCAGCAGCGTAGAGTATCATGAGGGAGCGAGGAGGGGGAGGCCTAATGCTGTCGGCCCTCCTCAGCTCCAGCCTCTTCTCCCCCCTCAAGATCGCCTCAGCGTACCTCGGCTTGACGCTGATCATGTACCATCTCATCGCTAGCCCTCGAGGCCTAGCTCAGGGAGCACAGAGGCAGGAGGGAGCTTGTACTCTTTTGAGGAGAGGAGCAGCGTCAAGTCCTCAGCCTCTAGCCTCAGGAGGAGGAGGGGGGAGAGTAGGAAGGAGGCCCTGAACGGGTAGCCTGTCATAACCCCCAAAGCCCTCTCCCTCAGGGCTAGGCGGGCGCTTTTCCTAGCACTGGCGAGCACCTCCTCCACACTCTTACCCTCTGCCCTTATGGAGATCTTCTGCTTGAGCTCCCCTGCGATCCCCAGCGGGTCCGGCTCGGCAGCGTAGAGCTCTACGAGCTCCCTTGCCTTCAGCCCGCAGAGGTTGCCCCAGGAGAAGTCCTCCAGAAGCCTTGGGGGCACTTCCAGGACCTTCGCGAGAAGGAGTGACGAGAGAGCCTTCTCCTGGAGATAGGGGCAGAGGAGCCTCTCCACCTCCTCCCCCTCCCCTCCCATGATGCTGAGGGCCTCGCTGTAGAGCTTCAGGGCAGAGAGGGGAGCAGCCCAGAGAGCTATGGGCCCTCCCTTCAGCTCCCTGAAGGACCTCCCTGCCCTCTCCAGGTAAGCATAGGCCCAGCTGCGGGAGAGGGCCTCGACAAAGCGCTGGGGAGAGAGAAGGGCCTCTGGGTCTTCTAGCACCTTCCTCGTCAAGGTCTCCCCAACGAGTGAGGAGGGCAGCCTCACCTCTACCCTCTTCTCCAGCAGGACGGACTGGTAGAGCACGAGGAGGTCCTTCAGCACCTCCTCCCTCTCGAGAGAAAGCAGGAGCTCGGAGGCAGGGGCAGGGGAGATGAAGGCAAGGCGCCTCACCTGACGGAAGTAGGCTGACCATATGGAGCTGTAGGCTTGCGAAAGGGTCCTGGCGTCCCCAAGGCCAGAGTATATGGAGTCCCTCAGAGGTCCCAAGGCCTCGCTGAAGTCGGAGGCAAGGGCTGCCTCCCTTACGACCTCTGGCCTCAGGAGCCTTGCCTTTATGGCCCTTGCGACCACTGCTGCCTCAGCGTAGTCCCCTGGCTCTGGCATGCTAGAGCTCCCCCAAAAGCCTCCTCAGCTCCTCTGCCACCTTGGCTGCAGCCCTCTCCACGTTAGCGCTCGCCTTGTCCTCAAGCCTCCTGAGCTCCTCCTCTGTCCTCCTCCTGTACTCCAGCGAGAGGGCCTCTGATGCCTTGGCCACCTCCTCTCTAGCCCTTGCAGCTATTCTCTCGACTGTCCTCTCCATCTCCCCCTTCAGTTCTTCAATTATCTTCTCGTTCTCCTTCAGCAACTCGTTGGACAGGTAGACAGCTTCCTCGTGCGCCTTCCTCAGCTCCTCCTCGAACTTGCTCACCGCCTCTGCAAGCCTCGCCACAGCCAACGCATGTCCCTGCTGAGGACCCCCTTTCATAGCCTAAAAGCTATATCGCAGAGTCCAGGACGAGCATTATGACGAAGCCGAGGAAGAAGCCGACTGTGGCCTGCTTCTCCCTCCCGCTCCTGTGGCTCTCCGGCAGCGCCTCGTGGCTCACCACATACACCATAGCCCCAGCTGCAGATGACAGGCCTAGCGGGAGCGCCCAGGAGAGGTCTGAGAGCGCTGCCGCTGCCAGGACTGAGGCTAGGAGCTCGCTGAGGCCGCTCAGCAGGGCAATCGAGACAGCCATGAGGCCGCTGCCAGTTATGGCTAGGAGGGGGAGCGCTACTGCAAAGCCCTCAGGCATGTCCTGAAGGGCTATCGCTATTGCCACCTTTATCCCATCAGAGGGGTCGTAGGCTGAGGCAACGCCTATGGAGTAGCCCTCTGGGACGTTGTGTATAATTATGGCCAGCGCCACGAGCCAGGCAGCCTTCAGCTTCCTCTTCATCTCTGCAGGCCCCTCGAACCCCTTCACCAGGTGCTCGTGGGGCACCGCCTCGTTCGCCAGGGCTATGGCAGCAGCCCCCAGGAGCAGCCCCAGGAGGGAGATTGCGAGGCCCCCCCTCTCGACAGAGGGCAGGAGGAGGCTCACGAAGCTGGTAACGATCATGACGCCGCTGCCGAAGGCAAGGCCTATGTCTATCAGCACCTCCCTCTGCTCCCCCCTAGACAGCTGGGGAAAGAGCACCAGGAGGGCCCCGAGGGTAGTGCCCAGAGTTGCTAGAACGCCACCTGCTACCGCTGCGGAGAGCTGCTCCACCCGCCCTCTCCCCTCCTCCAAGCCCTTGGGTAGAGGCGAGGCTCCATGACGACCCTCGCCGGCTCTGCCACCACCCCCCTTTCAGCCCCCAATATCTCCTCTGCTCCCATCAGCGCTTTTGCTATAGCCACGAGCTCCCCCTTCTGGGTGAAAAGCGCGACGTTCTCCCCCCTCCTGACCCTATTGCTCACAAGGGCCACTCCTGGAGCTGCAAGCTTTGCCCCGTGGACTATGCTCTCCACAGCTGTGTCCCTCAGCGCTATCTTCGGGAGGGAGCAGCAGAGCCTCTCCCCGGGCAAGACCACCTTCCTCAGCAGGTCCTCCCTCCCCTCAGACCTGTAGGCGTGCACTGCCTCAGAGAGCTCCTGCATCCTCACGATGTCCTTCTCGTCAAAGGGGCCGCTCCTCGTCCTCCTCAGCTCCCTCATGTGAGCGCCTGTGCCCAGCAGGAGACCTATGTCCCAACAGAGCTTCCTCATGTAGGTGCCTGCATCTGAGACCACCCTCATGAGCACCAACTGCCCCTCCTGCTCAATTATCTCGATCTCTCTGACCTTTCTCCTCCTCACTGCCCTCTTCACATTGCTCCTCAGAGGGGGCCTCTGATATATTTCGCCCACGAACTCCCCCACTGCCCTCCTGAGCACATCTGGCGCCACAGGCCTGTGGAGCTGCATAAGGCAAACGTACTCCTTCTCAGAGTGCATGACTAACCCCACTATTTTCGTCATCCTCTCCAGCGCGACTGGAAGGACGCCGGTCACTCTGGGATCTAGCGTCCCGCCGTGGCCCGCCTTCCTCACGCCTAGGAGCCTCTTTGCCCAGGCAACTACTTCGTGACTCGTAGGCCCTGCAGGCTTGTCTATAACTATGACGCCATACTTGAGGTGCTCCTCCAGACTCCTCTGGGACGGCAGCTTCCCGTACCTCTCGCTGGTGGGCTCGTCGAGCTTCACCAGCATTTTCTCCTCGTATCCGCAGCGCCTACCCAGTTCCTCGAGGAACCTCCTCCCCTCTCCTGTGACGTCCAAGAGGGCCCTCCGTTAAAGGCGCCCCAAGAGCCTAATATTAAGAGGGTAACGCATGAGGGAGGAGACTGTCGAGGCCAAGGGCATAAGGATCTTAGCGCGGAGGACTGAGGAGGGGCTGCTCGCGTGCCCTCTCTGTGGCTCCCTATTCTACTATGCAGAGGACCTGGCAAGACATTTGCTCGCCCATGCGAGGGGTTACGAGAGGAGGCTAGTAGGGCCAAAGGGGGAGGAAGAGGAGGAAGAGCTAGAGTGACTCGAGGGCCCTCGCCACCTCCTCTGCCAACTTTTCCTCTAGCCTGAGGGAGCAGTCCTGCAGGCACCTCTCCCTCTCCAATCCCTCCCTCCCCGCGCACTCCCCGTAGAGGCAGCTCCTCCTCAGCCTGTTGCTGTCCACGTAGTAGACCACGATGTGGCCCATCTCGGTCCTTGCCAGGAGCTGCATAGCGCCAGAGGCGCGCAGGAGCTCCTCTACCTCTTCCACGCTGGTCAGCCTCTTGTCCACAGCGTAAAACCTCATCGACCTGAAGGCCTGGACGAGCTTGTCCCTTAGGCTCACTGCTCCCCCCTCATAGATAGACCCAATATAGCCTTTAGCATGTACAGCTGGGGAGACGCTTGGGACTCCAGAAGCTGAGGGAGTTTCCCCTCACGTGCCCATACTGCAGAGGGGAGATGAACGTCTCGGTATACCTCTACGAGATACCCTACGTAGGCCCGATCTTGATCACTGTCATGAACTGCCCCAGCTGCGGCTTCAGGAGGAGAGAGGTGAGCGTTGCAGAGTCAGGGGAAGCCCTGAAGATCAAGGTAAGGGTCGAGGGGGAGGAAGAGCTAAAGTACCTTGTCGTCAAGTCGTCCACGGCCTCCGTTGCCATCCCTGAAGCAGGGCTGGAGTACGTTCCAGGGCCATATGCGCAGGGGGTCATAACGACTGTGGAGGGCATTCTCCACGAGTTCTTGGGGGCCCTCGAGGTGATATGTCAGGAGAGGAGGGAGAGGTGCGAGGAGGCGAGGAAGTGGCTGAACGAGGCCATAGAGGGGAAGGCACGCTTCACGCTGGTAATGTGCGACCCAGAGGGAAAAAGCAACGTTTTCGGGAAAGCAGAGAGGAGCTCGATGGACGTAGAGTGTCCTTCACTCGACTGATACCTTGTGACCTCCCTCGCTCCCCTTCTTCTTCAGCTTTACCTCCAACACTCCGTTCCTGTAGCTAGCCTTCGAGCTCTTCGGCTCCACCTCTGCTGGCAGCTCCACCCTCCTGTAGTACTTCCTGTCCTCGGCATAAGCCTTTATGATGACCTCCCTCTCCTTCACCTCCACGTCAATGTTCTCCTTTGAGACCCCAGGTATGTCAGCTAGCACGATCACTTCGTCGCCTCTCTCCATGACCTCCACGAGCGGCTCTATCTCCTCCCTAATGAGGGGCTTCCCCTCCCTAACGTCCACGTTCCCGAACCTCTCCACCCGTGGCACCCCGTCAGGCCCTATGGTGATCTTCATGCCGTAGAAGTAGGGGCCTCTCCGGAACCTCCTCTCCTCCCCCCTCTCCAGCTCTCTCATCATTTCCCTCATCATTTCCTCCATCATCTGGTCTATCTCGTCGAATATGTCGAAAATGCGCCTCCTCCTGAAAGGTCTGGACATGAAGTTCTCCCCTTAGTGAAAAAGCGGAGGAGCCTAATGTGCTTGCTGGGAGGAAATCTATACAAGATTTATATCTCAGTTTATTACTTGAACACGGCGAGCTGGATGAGACTAGACTACGACGTAGTGGTCGTGGGGCTAGGGCCTGCTGGCTCTTCTCTCGTCTACATGCTCAGGAACTCGGGACTAAAGGTGGCTGGAGTAGACATGGGCGACGAGTCGAAGGTCTGGGGGAAGCCTTGCGGAGATGCTATCGGAGCGGGCAACTTCGACAAGAACGGCCTCCCCCACCCCTCAGGTGACGCTCTCAAGCAGGTAGTAAGGGGAGCTCTCATCTACAGCCCCAGCGAGCAGGGAGTACTGAGGCTCACAGGGGGGCAGGGATACATGATAGACAGGAACAAGTACGGCCTTTCCCTGCTCAGGGAGGCTTCCAGGAGAGTGGACATATTCCTGGAGACCAAGGTAAGCCACCCCATTGTGGAGGCTGGCAGGCTCGTGGGCGTCATGGCTAGGGGAGAGAAAGGAGAGATGGAGCTCCGGGCGAAGGTGATCGTAGACGCTACAGGGAGCGCTGGGTCTGTGAGGAGGAAGCTGCCCCCTGAGTGGCCTCTGGCAGCAGACGCTCCCGAGACCGATTTCTCTGTCGCCTACCGAAAGGTCGTGGAGTTGGGCTACGAGATAGAGGAGCCAGACTTCATTCGGATATACTTCAGCACTAAGATCGCGCCTGGCGGCTACTGGTGGTTCTTCCCGAAAGGGAGGAACGTGGCGAACATAGGCATTGGGGTGCAGCTGGGGAGGGGCTATGAGCACCCTGCAAAGACCTACAGGGAGGTGCTCATGAAGAGGCCAGAGGTGGGGAGGGAGGTGAGAGTGCTGAGCGAGGCTGGAGCTAGGCTGCCCACTAGGAGGCCAATAGCGACGATGGTGTGGCACAACTTCATAGCTATAGGCGACAGCGCCTACACTGTAGACCCCATCCACGGAGGCGGCATGGGCTATGCCATGTCCTCTGCAAGGGCTGCGGCAGACGCGATAGTCGCTGCAGCAGAGAGGGGGGACTTCAGCTCTAAAGGCCTTTGGGGAGCTAACCTCGCCTACATGAGAGACATAGGCGCAAAGCAGGCAGCCCTGGACTTGCTGAGGATGTTCCTGCAGGGCCTCAGCGACGAGGAGATAGAGTGGGCAATCAGCAAGGGGCTCGTGGGGAAGGAGGAGGTGGTGTCAGTGTTCGAGAGGGGCGAGTTCAGCCTCACGAAGCACTTCCTCGACACGCTAGATCTGGTGGTGAGGCTCATGGGCAAGCCAGCCCTCTTCGGGAAGCTGCTCAGGGTCAACGATTATATGAAGAAGGTCAAAGGGCTCTTCGTGCAATACCCAGAGAGCCCAGAGGGTCTCGGCAGGTGGAGCGCTAAGCTGGAGGAGCTGGTGGCAGAGTACAAGAGGGTCATGGAGATACCCTTCTGAGCTCCCCAGGCAGCTCCCGAGCCCCAAGATACAGAGTCTCTCTGTCCCAGCTCTCCAGAGCTAAAGCCTCGAACCTCCCCCCCTCGTGCAGGGCCCTGCCCAGCAGGAACTCGAAGGAGACCACGTGCCTCCCCTCCTCTGTCCTCACGCAAGGTGGGTACAGAAGAGCCCCCTCCTGCCCCCCCGCAACCCTGAAGGAGGTCCTCACAGGCCTGGCTGGAGTGGCGATGTGAAAGTAGCTGCGGAGAGGAGGACAGAGCTCCCCCTCTGTGGGCACCCCTACCCAGGAGACGTAAACGCCTCCCAGCCTGTTCCTCCTCCAGCCGCTGTCGAGGGGAGGACGGAGGACCACGCCTCCCGGCTCCTCAGAGCTCCCTGCCCCTAGGGAGGAAAAGGCCTCATATGCCCTCCTAGCAGCCCTCGAGCCGTAGACCACCAGGTCCACGTCGGAGAGGGCCGGGTTCTCTATGCGAAGGGCGAGGGAGCCCGTGAGGCCGAGCTCCCCCAAAGATATCCCCCAAGAGCGGAACCTCTCGAGGGCCTCATAAAGCTCCTCCCCAAGCCACCTCGGCGGCGAGGAGAGGGCCCTCTGCAAGGCCTCCTGAGGCCTTAGGAGGAGCTCTACATCCTCCAGGGAGAAGTAGGGCATGGGAGCTCCATAGAGGCCGTCCGGCCTGGGCTTCGCGAGAGAAACAACAGAGGCGATCCCTCTAGGCCCGTAGCTCCATATGAGCCTGCAGAAAGGGACGCTGCCCCCCAGGGGGCTCTCTGCGCACAAGGCATACTTCGGGACTGCAGCTATCATGCCAGGGGGGGAAGGGACGCCTATGACCTGGGCTACCAAGCCTCTGGAAAACAGCAGGGTGCCGTGTTCTGGGCTCAGGGCGGGCCTCATGTCCTCAGCGGCCTCAGGTATCCATATATGTCGGGAGAGGCCTTCACCTGCCCTCCCTCCACGCTCAGCCTCAGAGAGGCCTCGTACTTCCCCAAGGGGAGCTCTGCATATCTCGAGTGCCAGCTCTCCAGTATCGCCTCCTGAACCCCCAGCCTGACTAGGTAGCGCGCGGGGAGGAGGAAGGAGTCGGCGTTGTCCACGATCTCGATCTCTCCCTCGTAGCTCCCAAGGTACTCCACCCTCCCGCTGCAGGGCTCTGGCTCGAGGGTCCTCAGTGCCCTGATCGTGTAAGGCTTCCCCTTATAGCAGGAGTCGAGCAACCTATGCCTCGAGAGCTCTGCATAGTCGTCTGGGGAGAGCGCGTCCTTCACCTTCTCGTACCTCTCCTCCTCCCTACAGGGGGCTATCAGCCCCTCCTCCCTCAGCTCCAGGAGCACGTTCCTGAAGTCGCCGTAGAGGAGCAGGTCCACGTCGCTCCCTCTCTTCTCAGAAAACAAGGCCCACGAGCCTGCAAGGCCTGTCCACTCTGGGCTCAGCAGCTCGAGCAGCTCCAGCACCTCTCCCGGGAGATCCTTTCTCCTCAACTTCAGAGCCCTCTCAGGATCCAGAGCCTCCGCCTCCCGCCTATCGAGGAGGGGCACAGTCCTCCCGATGCAGTCCACCCACCTCATCGTCCAGGGAGGGGCTAGGGAGAGGTCGTAGGGCTTGAGCCTCCTCGAGCCTCTCATGTAAGGCGTCGCGACCAGATAGCCCTCTGGGTGGCGGTAGCCCCTTACTACCCAGACCTCCTCTACCCCTGCCACCCTAGTCCTGAGGGCCCAGCCCTCTATGGGAGTCATAGTTCTATGTTAGCGTGCCTTGTCCTCATCTCCTCCTCTTTCACTCCCAGCCTTACCATGAGGGAGTAGACTACCCCATCGAAGAATATGACTGCTGT
Source organism: Acidilobaceae archaeon (assembly GCA_039630105.1). GTDB lineage: Archaea > Thermoproteota > Thermoprotei_A > Sulfolobales > Acidilobaceae > DSZV01. The sequence continues at coordinate 43,583 of JBCNVO010000016.1, read as the reverse complement.
GTCCTCGAAGAGCGTCCCCAGCGGCGCAAGGGGTTCGTGGATGCCGAGTATCTGTCTCGCAAAGTAGTCGGTCATCGAGCTCATCTTCGTGCGCCCGGGCAGCCTGATTACTAGGTCCGACATATTGCCCAGAGGGCTGTCAGGATAGCTCGTCACAGCCACCATGTACGCCCCCACCCTCTTTGCCGCCTCTGCTGCAGTCATTATGAGCTGGGTTCTGCCAGAGCCAGATATCGCGACCACCACGTCCCCCTCCCTTATGCTCGGCACTATGGTGTCCCCCAGCACAAATGCGTTGAAGCCCAGGTGGAGGAGGCGCATGGCGAAGGCCCTCCCCACGAGGCCGCTCCTGCCAGCTCCCATGACCAGCACCTTGCTCTTTTTATGGTATGCGTTTAGCAAGACGTCCAGGAAGGAGTCTATGGCTCTCGTGTCGAGCTCCTCCGAGGACCTGAGCACGAAGTTGGCTATCTCCTTCATTGCCACCACGGTGGGATGAACCCTTCCCCCCATCGACCGTTCCCCGGAGTCCTTTCAGCACTATGGCTTATAAGTAGGACTACTGGCTCAGCAAATATAAGGAGCGGAGGGAACTAGCGAACAGGTGTATAGATCATTGTGTATGTATACAACACCCTCGGGAGGAGGCTAGAGCCCTTCTCCCCAGTTAGACCTCCCTTTGTGAACATGTACACCTGCGGCCCCACTCCCTACGACTATACCCACATAGGCCACGCGAGGACCTTCGCCTCTTTCGATGCCATAAAGAGGTACCTGAACCTCAGAGGCTTCTCCGTTTACCACGTCCAGAACATCACAGACATAGACGACAAGATCATAAACAGGGCAAGGGAGGAGGGGAGAACTTGGCAAGAGGTGGTGGAAGAGTACACCAAGGACTACATGGAGATGTTGAGCTCCCTGAGCATATCGATCGACGTCCACCCAAAGGTGACAGACCACGTTCAGGAGATCGTGGAGTTCGTGAAAGGGCTGATAGAGAAGGGCCATGCATATGTGGCAGAGAGCGGCAGCGTCTACTTCGACGTTGACTCGTTCCCAGACTACGGGAGGCTCAGCGGCGCCCTGAATAAGGAGGCCTGGAGGCAGGAGGAGCACGTAAGGGAGAAGAGGAACCCCTACGACTTCGCCCTCTGGAAGGCTGCTAAGCCGGGGGAGCCCAGCTGGGACAGTCCATGGGGAAAGGGGAGGCCTGGCTGGCACATAGAGTGCAGCGTTATGAGCAGTAAGTACCTGGGCTCCAGCATAGACGTCCACGGGGGAGGCATAGACCTGGTCTTCCCGCATCACGAGAACGAGAGGGCGCAAAGCGAGGCCCTCTTCGGCAGGAGGCCCTGGGTGAGGTACTGGATGCACGTCTCCTACCTCACGATCTCGGGGGAGAAGATGAGCAAGAGCCTGGGCAACATAGTGCCCTTCAGGGAGGCAGCGAAGAAGTGGGGGCCCAAGGTGATCAGGCTCTGGCTGCTGAGCTCCCACTACAGGAGCAACCTGGACTACAGCGAGAGTGGGTTGGAGCAGGCTTCAAGGCTCTACCAGAGGCTGAGGGAGGTGGCGCAGAGGCTCCAGAGGAGGCTGCTGAGCAGTTCACCTTCCCACTACCTGGGGGAGAGGGAGGCAAGAGTGCTGGAGGAGCTGAAGAGGATCCGCAACTCGTGGCACGAGAGCATGAGCAACGACTTCAACTTCGGGGCTGCTATGAGCAGCGCCTGGGAGCTCACTAACCTGTATTACAAGGAGCTGGAGAGCCTGGAGAGCCAGGCCCTCCTGCTCTATGCTTACAGAACGCTGGAGGAGTTCAACAGAGTGTACGCTGTTCTAGACGACATATTGCTGGGAGAGTCGGGCTCCAGGCTGGAGGGGGAGCTGATAGACCTCCTCGTCCAGGTCAGGGCGGAGCTGAGGGGGAGGAAAATGTACGACCTCTCCGACATGATCAGGCAGAGGCTGCAGCAGAGGGGCATAAGGCTACTGGACTACAAGGACAGGACGGAGTGGGTGAGGGAGTGAGCCTGGACAAGATAGACATAGTTAGGTACTCCCGCCAGATGCCCCTTCTCGGTGCAATAGGTCAGATAAAGCTCTTGGAGTCGAGGGTGGCAGTGGTAGGCCTGGGGGGACTGGGGAGCCTCGTCTCCCTCTACCTTGCATCCCTTGGCGTGGGGAAGCTCCTACTAGTAGATCCCGACAAGGTAGGCGTGGAGAACCTGAACAGGCAGATACTGTACAGCACAGAAGACGTGGGGAGGCCAAAGGCAAGGACTGCGGCGCAGAGGATCTCTGCCCTGAACCCGCTCGTAGATGTGGAGAGCTACGAGGAGAAGGTCACGACAGAGAACGTGGACGAGCTGCTGGCGGGCGCAGAGATCATAGTCGACGGGCTGGACGAGTGGGGGGCTAGGCTGGTGCTGGACAGGCACGCGTGGGAGAAGGGGAAAACTCTGGTCCACGGCGCAGCAGAGAGCTACTATGGCCAGGTCACCACAGTGAAGCGGGGGAAGAGCAACTGTCTTGCCTGCATAGCCCCAAAGCCCTTGCCAGATAGGGGTTGTAGGGGCATAGTGGCCCCCACAGTAGGGCTGGTTGCCTCCCTGGAGGTCATGGAAGCTCTGAAGGTGATCACAGGCATAGGGGAGCCCTCCTACAACAGGCTGCTCATTGTGGACGCGCGTAGGCCATCGGTAGAGGAGTTACCGCTTAAGCCAATGAGGTGCGAGGACTGCCTGGCGAGGCTTGGCTAGAGGCGTATCTTCTTCTTTATCCTGTCTAGCACGAAGCCAGATATGCTCAGCCTCCTCTGCTTCACAGCCCCAAGGTCCTCCAGCACTGCCCTAGCTGCCAGGTAGCCGGGCATGCCAGTCACGCCGCCCCCTGGATGGGAGCTCGCCCCGCCGAGGTAGAGGCCTCTTATGGGAGTCCTGTAACGAGAGAGCTCTGGGAGCGGCCTGCTGATCCACAGCTGATCTGGGGTCATGTTGAGGTGGAATATGTGGCCTCCAGGGGCACTGAACATGGCCTCGTAGTCCTCTGGCGTGAGCAACATATACCTCTCTGCCCTGAGGTCTGAGAAGTAGCGGGAGAGGGTCTCCAGCACCCTTTCCCTCAGCTCCTCCCTCCTCTCCTGCGTCCACCCTCCAGGGAGGTCCCGCCTGGTGTACTGTACGAAGACAGAGAGGAGGTGCCAGCCCTCGGGCGAGACGCTCCTGTCTATGTAGCTCTGGGTGTTTATGGACATCCATGGCTCAGAACTGAAGCCCCTGTAGAGGGCGTCCCTGTAGGCCTTCTCCGCATATTCTACGCTCTCGAGCACTAGGGCTGAGGAAGAGAAGATCCTCTCTGCAGCGCCCGAGTACTCCTCCCTCAGCTTAGGGAGGCCTCTTGTAGCTATGAGGAGCTTAGAGGAGGCCCCTGTGGACCTCAGGGCCCTCAGCCTCCTCTCCAGGCCCTTCTCTACGCCCTCCCTTACCAACTGTAGCAAGGTTACCCTTACGTCTACCGTGCTCACCACCCTCTGAGACTCCACGAGCTTCCCGTTAACCCTGAGCCCAGCGACCTTCCCGTCCTTCACTACTATCTCCTCCACTGCAGCTCCCAGATGTATGTCTACCCCCAGCTCCCTGCACCTCTGGGCCAGCAGCTCCGAGAGCGCTCCTATCCCGCCTGCCACGTAAGCCCACTGCCCCCTCTTCCCCGTTATGTTGCCCATGTAGTGGTGGGCTAGGACGAAGGAGGAGGCGGGGGAGCTGGGGGAGACGAGCTCTCCCACAAGCGCGTCCTCCACCAGCAGGGCCTTCACCTCCTCGCTCTCGAAGAACTCGTCCAAAAGCTTCGAGGCTGGGGAGAGGAGGAGGCGCGGGAGGTCGTCAACTAGGCTCCTCAGCCCGAAGCTGGAGGCAAACCTAGCAGCCCTGTTTGCCAGCTCTAGCGCCTCTGGCACGCTCGAGGGAGGGCTGGAGTATATGTAATCCAGCACCTCTGCCACGAGCTCCCACTCCCTGCTCCACCTGACGTAGCTCTCTGCGTCCCTCTGGGAGAAGGCTGAGATCTCTTTCTTCGCCCTCTCCTGCTCTGACCAGGACGATATGGTCCTCCCGCCAGGGAGGAAGACGGTCATGCCCGGCTCCTTAGGGATGAGCTTTAGCCCCCTCTCGAAGAGGCCTAGCTCTTTGGCAACGCTCCTGCTGAACAGGCTCAGAGTGTACGCCCCCAGGGGCACCCTGAAGCCCTCCCAGGCCTCCGGGCTGGCAGCCATGCCTCCCACAAAGCTGTTCTTCTCGAAGAGTCCTACCTTCAGGCCGTGCTTCGCTAAGTAGCAGGCTGCCACGAGACCGTTATGGCCGCCGCCGATCACTGCGGCGTCGTATATCACGCTTTTCCCTCCTCACAACCTTCAAAGCCTTTAGTGTTTACCCCTCTGGGGAGGAGCTTTGGTGAGGACGAGGCTCCTCTTCCAGGAGGACAGCTACATGAAGAGTTTTGAGGCTACAGTGACAAGGGTGCAGGGGAACCAGGTCTTCCTTGACGCCACTGCATTCCACCCTGCTCCTCACGGCGGCCTTGACAGCGACGTGGGGGTCCTGGAGGCTGAGGGGAGGGCGCTGAGAGTGGTGAGGGCAGAGCTCGCAGGGGAGGAGGTGGCTCACCTGGTAGAAGATCCTTCGGGCCTGAGGGAGGGCACGAGGGTGGTGGGTCATATAGACTGGGGGAGGAGGTACAACATGATGAGGCTGCACACTGCAGCTCATGTGCTTGCAGCAGTGCTATACGAGAAGTACGGCGCTCTCATAACAGGGGGTCACATAACGCCAGAGTACTCAAGGGACGACTTCGACCTAGGGGCAGAGGACTGGAGAGCAGCCTTCGAGATCGGGGTGAGGAAGGCTAACGAGATCATTGCCAGGTGCGCTGAGGTTAAGGTGTACTGGATAGAGAGGGAGAGAGCACTTTCCATGCCAGGTATGGTGAAGCTGGCAGAAAGGGCGCCTCCAGAGCAGGAGAGGCTGAGGGTGGTGGAGATAACGGGCGTGGACGTACAGCTCGACGGAGGGCCTCACGTGAGGAACACCTGCGAGGTGGGGGAGATAGTGCTGCTCAAGGTGGAGAACCGGGGGAAGAGGAAGAAGAGAGTGTACTACACTCTAAGGGAGTTGGCGGGCAGCGTCAGGATATGATCAGCGATCAAAGGCCTCCTCATGGCAGAGCTCGGGGCAGGCTACACTCTTCACCGCTCTACTAATGTCCTCGGGCCTTAAAGCACTTTTCGTACTCTCCCTTCAGGTCCACCTCCACGACCTCCCCTCCTGGGGAGAGCTCTCTGAAGGCCCTCGAGCGGATCTTGTAGAGGGTCGTCCCCTCTGCCTCCCAGCACCTCTCCTCAAGCCCTGCCTTGGCGCAGGTCATGTTAGCGAAGACCTCCCTGCTCCAGCAGTGGTCTACGGGCACCTCAGGGAGGAGAACTCCCGAGAGGAGCCTTCTGCCGTAGAGCCTCTCCACGTACAGCGCGTGCTCCCCTATCGCTATCTCCTCCAGGCTCCCCACAGGCTCCTTCCTGCCAAGCACTGTGAGGGTTATGACGACCTCCCCCAGCTCCCTCCTCCTGAGAGGCGGGAACCTTGGGTCCTCGAAGGCAGAGGAGAGGGCTGACTCCACAGCAGCTATCCAGAGGGGCATGAAGGCCTCCAGTACTCCTACGCAGCCCCTGAGCTCCCTGCGCCCCTCCCTCTCCTTCTCCAGTGTGACGAAGACTGCCCCGTATTTCTCCATCTCTGCCCTCCTATGCTCCACCCTCAGCCTCTCTGAGGAGAAATGGCGCTCTATCGCGCTCCTTGCTATCCTTATCAGCTCCCTTGCCAGCTCTAGGTTCACCTCCTCCGGCTCTACCCTCTCCAAGCCCCTTCCCCCATTACAACAGCTAGGGGAAGTATTTGAGATAGTTGATGAGAGAGTAGAGGAAAAGCAAGAGGCCTAGCAGAGAAAAGATGAAGTTCAGCCACCCCTCGTCGTATCTGAAGCTTGCGAGGCTCACGTTCCTCCCCATTAAGTAGACTCCGTCGGGGGTGAGCGAGTCGAGGAGGAGGTGGCTGAGGAGAGAGGCCCAGATGGAGAGAAAGATCACTGCCCAGGAGAGAGAGGAGAGGGGGATTCGCAGTAGGGAGAGGAGGGCAGTGAGGAGCACAGACAGGGCAAGCGAGCCCTCCAAGCTGTGGAGAAGGGGGGTTCTCCTGATCGTCCCGCCCCTCCACTCGTGAGAGAGCCCGTCGACCAGTGGATGCACAGCCCCGCCGAGCACTATAGATAAGCCTAGGCAGAGCACGTCACAGCCTAGGAGGGAGGGGAGAAAGGAGGCCACTCCTACCCCCACTGCTATGTGAGTGTTTAGCTTCACTCCTCCCCCCATTCGCAGAGGGGCCTCCCCCACTATATAAGCCAGCTACAGTTGGCAATGAAGTCGCTGCCTTTGGAAACGCAGGAAGCAAGGCTCTACTCCCTCCCCTGCAAGGAGGGAGAGGCGAGAGTAGCAGAGCCTCCAGAAGGGATAGGGCCCCTTCTGGGGTTCCTAAAGCAGTTCCCAGCAGTCCTCTCCCCTCCCTCCATGGAGGGCCCTCTGGCGAGGGTAGGGGTCAGGGTCTCGAGGGAGGCAGTAAAGGGGGGCGCCCTGCTGTTCCCAGAGGTCCATGTTAGGGAGGGCTCCCGGCTAGAGGACCTGCTGCAGCTTGCCTGCAGGCATGGGCTCTTCGTGATCTCCAGGGAGCTGAAGGGGGAGGGAAGGGGGAGGCTGAGGATGAGCTCCCCTGCGGGCAGGGAGACGTTCTCTGCAATAGAGGCTGCCCTCGCAGAGACCTTCTCCAAGATGTACGGGCTGGCCCCGAACGCGGGGCAGAGGGCTGCCTTCAAGGTCATACCTTACCTGCTCGAGAAGGGGGGCACGCTGGTCACAATAATGCCCACAGGCTCAGGCAAGTCAGCCATATTCCAGGCCTCGTCCAAGCTGGCCTCCAGGCTGCTGGGCTCTTACACCCTCGTCATATCTCCCCTCAGGGCCCTCATGAGGGACCAGGTACACAGATCTTCCCGTCTAGGACTGAGGGCAGCCTTCCTGGACTCTTCAGTGCCAGAGGAGGAGAGGGAGAGGATATTGAGGGAGGCAATGAGGGGGGAGCTGGACCTGCTCTACTCTTCCCCAGAGAGGCTCCAGGAGGAGAGGACGAGGAGGGCTGTCCTGGAAGGTCCCCCCTCCACAATAGTGCTGGACGAAGCGCACACTGTCGTGGAGTGGGGCTACACCTTCAGGCCCTCCTACGCCTATGCAGCAAAGTTCATTGCCTCCATGAGGAGGGACTTTAGGCCCTCCGCGGTTGCCTCACGGCCAATATCCAGGAGGTCCCTGGCAGAGGTCCTGAGGCTCCTGGGCCACAGGGAGGAGCCCGTGGAGGACTTCGAGGACCCCTCGAGGCCTGTGGTGATCAGGGCTGGCTCTGTGAGGGAGGACATCAGCTTCGAGGTGATCCCTGCCCCACAAGGGTACGAGAGGCTTGAGGTCCTAGAGAGGGTGGTGAGGAGGAACGTGCAGCTTTCGAGGGGGAAGTGGGATAGGTGGCTTGGCGTGATCTTCACCAGCTATGTCTCCAGCTCGATAGCCAGGTGGGCTAACGTGGACACCATAGCCTCCTTCCTGAAGCGCAGGCTAGAGGTGGAGGTGTTCAGGTACCACGGCGGGATGAGGGACGAGGAGAGGCTGAGGGTAGAGGAGAAGGTTAGGGAGGCAGGGGAGGGCGTGCTGGTCTCCACCAAGGCCTTCGGCATGGGGGTGGACGTTAAGAGCATAAGGTGGGTGGTCCACTACATAATGAGCGACTCTGTAGAGGAGTACTACCAGGAGGTGGGGAGGGCCGGGAGGGACGGGGAGGGGGCTATGGCTACCCTTCTGTACAGCCCCCAGGACGCAGACCTGAAGCTGGCCCTCTCTTCCGCTCCAAGGCTTAGCTTCGTCATGAGGCTCCACAACACCCTCGCCTCCCTATACGGGCTGCTCAGGGATCCGGGCTATCTGATCTTGCCTGACGACCTGCTGGATGCGCCGAGGCAGACTATGAGGGCTCTGGAGGCCCTTAGGTCTACGGGCATCTTGGACTATCACGTGATCTCCAGGGCAGAGCTGGGGCTCTCTGAGGAGAGGGGGGACTACTACATGAGGATAAGGGAGGGGCTCTACGTAACCCTCTCTGGAGGGAGGCAGCTGGAGATCTCCTCCTGTCCCTCCTCCCCCCTCTACTCCCCCCTCACCTTCTCGAGCGGTCCCTCAGTGCTCGTGAGGACGGGCAGGTGCCTCGGCCAATGGAAGCCCCTAAGCAGCAGGAGGCTGCTGGTCGTGGAGCCCCTCAGGGACATGGAGCTCACCCCCTCTCCTCCCTGGGAGCTCTTCCTCTCGCAGACTAGGGAGAGGGCACTGGAGGAGATGAGGGTGGAGAGGCTGAGGGAGCTGGTGGAGAGGGTCATGATAAGCGCAGACCCAGATCACATGTCGAGGGAGGTAGAGGAGTACCTGGAGAGAGATCAGGCGTTCTCGAGCTCAAGGCTGGAGGAGCTCGCCCTGGGCGTGGTGAAGTGCTCTCGCTGCTACGACAGGGTGGCAGAGCTCTTGGGGAGGGCAGAGAGGGCTCTCGGGAGGAGGGGGGTATCGCTATACTGCGACAGGAGGGAAACTTGGGAGGAGATATACGGGAGCTACGGGCAGCTCTTCGGGCTCCCTATGAGGGTCAGGGCCAGGAGCCTCTCCAGCCTCTCTGCCCTCATGGGCTCCCACGGCATAGAGAAGCTGGGGGACAAGGGGCTCATAGTCATAGCCTCCAGATCCTCCCCCTCTGCAGTCAGGCTGGCAGAAGAGCTTGAGGACTACGGCTATTTCTCTGCCTTCCTCTGGTGAGACTCTGCTATCCTCCTAGCCAGATCTAGGGTCTTCCTTATGTTCTCCCAGTGGCTCCCCTCCCAGTAGACGTTGCCGCACCTGGTGCAGACGTAGAAGACCCTGTAGGCTCTGAGGGCCTGGGGGGGCACCTTGTCCCTCACCCTTTCCTTGTCCTCTGTCGGGGAGAGCTCACCGTTGCACTCTGGGCACCTGCTTAAGGAGGGGTCTGCCCTAAGCTCTAGCCTAGCCTTGACTGCCACCTCTGCTATCCTCTCCGGGGTGCCCATGGACTCCACGAGCACTGCCTCCAGGGAGGACTTCTTGGCCTTCCCGTAGAGCCTCCTGTCCCTCGTTATTATGACCCTATTGCCAAGGGAGGCAGCCTCAAGGATCTCCTGGTCCCCGTATCCCTTCGAGTAGGCCACGTCGTAGCCCATGATCCTCAGCCACTTGGCAACGTCTCCCAGCATGGTGTCGACTATGAACTTCTTCAATGCTATCCCTTAAGGGAACCAGAGCGTAAGCTATAAGCTATAGGGGAGAGTCGTGAAGGTGGAGGTAGACGAGGGGGCAGCCAAGAAGTTCGCTGCAGCAGCCTCCTCCATGGCTAGGGCAATAGAGCCCAACCCCTTCCTCGACCCAGAGCTCTACCCGCCGAGGGAGGCCAGCAAGAGGGAAGTCGCTGCCTACTTCCTTGTCATGGCAGCTATGGACCACAGGGCCAGCAGGCCAGGGAAGCCCTACGAGGGGAGCGTAGAGGGGAGGAGCTACCACGGCGCAGAGCTGCTATACAAGCTGGGGAGCATGAAGTTCAGGGACGATAGGGGCTTCTTCGAGGCAGGGAGGCTTGCAAGGATAAGGTTGAGCGATGTGGAGGAGTGGCTGACCTGGGGCGGGAGGCTCAGGAGGCCCCCTGACCTAGAGGTGAGGGCAGAGCTGCTGAGGGACATAGGCGAGAAGCTGCTCAAGCTCTACGACGGAGACCCGTTCCAGCTAGTGCTTGAGGCAAGGGGGAGGCTGAGGGAGGGGACGAGGGGACTCATAGGCGATCTGAAGGCCTTCAAGGCCTTCCAGGACCCTGTGGAGAAGAAGGCCTTACTACTCGCCAAGTTCCTGGAGAGGAGAGGGGTGCTGCAGATCTTAGATCAGCACAACAAGGAGGTTCCCGTGGACAACCACCTAGTGAGGATAGCCCTGAGGGCGGGGCTGGTGAGAGTTGACGAGGAGAGCCTGGAGAAGATAGCAGGGGGGGTAGAGCTGAGCGAGGAGGAGGACGTGATGATAAGGTACGCGACGAGGATTGCTTACAAGGAAGTAGCTACGAGAGGCGCCATAGATCCCTTTCTCCTGGACGACTTGCTGTGGAGCTTCGGCAGGAGCTGCTGTCTAAGGGAGAGGCCTGTCTGCAGGGGCTCGTGCTCGCAGGCTTGCGCAGCAGTAGCAGGCTGCAACGGCGGCTGCTCCCTCTCCTCCCTCTGCTCTGCCTTCAGGGAGCCTAGGTTCATGGTGCCAGAACATAGGTTCTACTCGCACTGGTACTGAACCCCCTTTAGGAGTAGAGAGTCAGTAACACGGGAGGGGGAGGGGTGGAGTACAACTCTCTCATAGTGAGATATGGAGAGGTGGGAGTGAAGGGGAGGACTACGAGGAGGAGGGGGGAGAACGCGATAGCCACAGCTCTGAAGGAGTCCTTCAGGAGGAGGGGGGTAGAGGGCCAAGTCATGATAACGAGCGGGAGGATCATAGTGTGGCGACCCTCCAGTATAGAGGCTGCAGCGGAGGCGGCGAGGAGGGTCTTCGGGGTGAGGAGCGTCTCCCCCTCCTTCTCCTTCGAGCTGAGGGGTCTCGCGGAGCTCGCTGAAACAGTGGGAGAGCTGCTGGAGGAGAGCGTAGTGGGGAAGAGGTTCACAGTGAGGGCCAAGAGGGTGGGGGAGCACGACTTCAGCAGCAGGGACGTAGAGAGGGCAGTGGGGGCAGAGCTGATCAGGAGGGGGGCAAGGGAGGTGGACATGGAGGGGGCAGAGGTGAGGGTATTCTTGGAGATCAGGGGGGAGAAGGTCTTCCTTTACGACAGGACGATAGAGGGGATGGGGGGGATGCCGCCAGCTACGGAGGGGACTTTGCTGGTGCTCCTCAGCGGCGGGTTCGACTCTGCTGTCGCTGCCTGGAGGCTCATGAGGAGGGGGGCAAAGGTGCACCTAGTCCACTACGACCTGGGCTCCCCCTACGCGACGAAGACGGCAGTGGAGGTAGCTAGGAGGCTTGCAGAGTGGAGCCTGAACTACAAGATGAAAATGTACCTAGTGGACTTCAGGGGCATTGTCTCGCTCATCAGCTCGCTGGTGTCCCCTCCATACAGGGTCCTCGTCGTGAGAAGGCTCATGATGGAACACGCTGCCCGCCTCGCAGAGAGGCTAGGGGCAGAGGCAATAGCCACCGGCGAGTCAGTGGGCCAAGTCTCTAGCCAGACGCTGAGGAACATGAGGCTCACGAGCGCAGGCCTGAGGGTGTCAGTCATAAGGCCCCTCGCAGGCCACGACAAGGAGGAGATACTGAGGGAGGCAAAGATGATAGGGACTTATGAGCTGAGCGAGAGGCAGATAGAGACTTGCGGGGCAATCATGGCAGTTCCCCATGCTAACGAGAGGGCGTTCTGGAGAGAGTACGAGAGGGTGTCCTCCCTCCCCCTTCCAGAGCCAGCAGAGGTGGAGCTGAGTTCGGAGCTAGAGGTGGCCCATTGAGGGTCCTCCTCAGGTGGGGCAGCGGGTCCGTGGGGGCAAGCCTCGCAGGGAGGCTCCTCCTAGAGTTCAGAAACCTCCGCGTCTCGATAGAGCCCTCCTCCCTTACTGTCTCCAGGGCTCTGGAGATAAGGGAGTACGTAATAGGCAAGAGGAGGTACGTGTACCTAGAGCTGCCCACTCTGGAGCCTCTCGAGCAGAAGAGCTCGCAGAGGAGGGCAGAACTGGGCGCCTTCGAAGTTAAGAGCACGAAAGCGGGCCCTCTCGACTTCCTCGTCGTGAGGCCCCTCTACAGGTCTCCTATCCAGCTTATAGTGATAGGAAGGGAGAGGCTCATGCTCGAGGCGCCCCAGGGAAGGGAGGTCAGTCCAGTCATAGAGGGGGGAGGGGAGGTCAGGCTCGTAGTCCTATAAAAGTGCTTCGCGAGCTCTCACGCTAGGTCCCGTGATGGGAGTCGACATATTGCTGACAGGCTCTGTCATCTTCACTGGCGAGAAGGTCCTGAGGAGGGGTTACGTGTACGTCAAGGACGGGAAGGTGGAGGGGGTGGGAGAGGGCGTAGTGCCTGAGGAGTACACTTATGCAACTCTGGTGCTGGGAGGAGAGGGGAGGATAATAGTTCCTGGCCTTGCTGCTCTTGCAAGCATAGCAGCTTACCCTATCAGGCTCAGGAAGCCAAGCATGGGGGAGAGGACACGTTTCTACAAGAGCTCCAACTTGAAGACATTGATAACAGCGTCGCTCCCTGCAGTTTACGAGCTCCACATGGGCGGAGTTACAGTGGTGATAGTAGAGGGCCTCGACGTAGACCTCCCGCTGGAGCTCTCCAAGGCCATAGGGGGCTTCTACGGCCTTGCAGTGCCCGCCTGCAGCGGCGCCCAGCCGAACTACGTGCCAGGAGTCGTGGCAGTAGTGAAGATCTCAGGGGAGGGCTGCGAGGGGGAAGGGGAGATAAGAGAGGTGGGGGGGAGAGGGGTGGCTAAGTCTGGACCTGTGCTCAGCTTCTTCAACTCGATATCGTTCTCCCCTAGCTCTTCCTCAGACCCCTGGGAGGAGAACGTGGCGCTAAGGAAGGCCCTCTCCCTGCCGCCCTCTGCAATAAAGCCAGGGAGAATAGCTGAGATAGCAGTGTTTAACGCCAGCAGGCCTCCGGCAATGCTCCTCGACCTAGCTAGTGACGAGGACATAGTGAAAGTTTACTCCAGCGGCGCAAGGCTTGAGAGCCTAGTGGCAGGGGAGGACATACTGGTGGACACTGGGGAGCACCTCTACATAGCAGAGAAGCAGTTCCGCGAGGCAAGGAACCTTGCAGAGAAGTTGAGGAAATAAGCCTTCTCCCCCTCTCTCAGCAGGGGCACATGTGACAGGCACCCTTTACGTTGCAGACATAGACGCAGTGCTGGACGGCAGCATAATAAGCATGGCAGAGAGGGGGGAGATAAAGGGGAGGCTCTTCGTCCTGAAAGCACTTGTGGACTACTTCAGCTCCGAGGCCTGGGCGGGGAGGGGCATAGGCTCTGCTGGGCTGGAGGAGCTCAGGAAGCTGCAGGAGCTCCGCCTCGACTCGCTTGAGATAGCGATCGTGGACGAGGAGAGGAGGACTAGGGAGCTCGACGCTAACTCAGTGAGGTGGCTGGTGAGGGATTACGCGTGGAGGGTGGGGGCTGTTCTGATCACTTCAGATCGCGCCCAGGCTGCAGCAGCTCAGGCAATGGGGGTGAGGGTCCTCCTCTCCTCCAAGGGCACCGCAGGGAAGCTAAAGATAGAGACCTTCTTCGACGCTAAGACCATGAGCGTTCACCTGAAGGAGGGGGCGCCCCCTCTCGCAAAGGTGGGGAGCCCGGGGAGGTGGCTCTTCGTCAGGCTAAGAGAGGAGCCTATGGGGAGGGGGGAGCTGGAGGAAATGGCCAGGGAGATCGTGGAGGCCGCGAGTAGGGGGGGAGGCTACGTAGAGATAGACAGGCTAGGCTCGACGATAGTGCAACTGGGGGACTACAGGATCATTGTGGCAAGGCCTCCCTTCAGCAACGGGTGGGAGATCACGGCTGTGAAGCCGCTAGTGAAGCTAAGGCTGGAGGACTACGGCCTGCCAGAGAAGCTGCTGAAGAGGTTAACTGAGAGGGCTGAAGGCATCCTTATAGCTGGAGCGCCTGGGATGGGGAAGACCACATTTGCCCAGGCTCTTGCAGAGTTCTACTCTAGACAGGGGAAGATAGTGAAGACTGTGGAGTCCCCGAGGGACATGAAGTTGCCGCCTGTCATAACGCAGTACTCCAAGACCTATGCAGATGCGGGGGAGCTCCACGACATCTTGCTGCTCTCGAGGCCGGACTACACTGTTTTCGACGAGCTGAGGGGCGACGAGGACTTCAAACTCTACGTGGACCTGAGGCTGGCAGGCATAGGGATGGTAGGAGTCCTCCACGCCACTTCCCCCATAGACGGCGTCCAGAGGTTCATCAGGAGGGTGGAGCTGGGCATGATACCCAGCATAATAGACACAGTGATCTTCATTAACGAGGGGAGGGTGGAGAAGGTGTATGAGGTGTCTATGACTGTGAAGCTCCCCTCTGGGCTAAGGGAGGCAGAGCTCACCAGGCCCGTGGTGGAGGTGAGGGACTACCTCACGGGGGAGCTGGAGTTCGAGATCTATACCTTTGGGGAGCAGACAATGGTGGTCCCCGTCAAGAGCGCTAGGAGGGCTCCGGGGGTGGAGGAGAGCGTGAGGAGGATCCTGCCAGAGGCGAGCGCAGAGGTGAGGGAGGATACCCTCATAGTGAGGATACCCAGGCTCGCGAGCAAGGTGACGGCGAGGAAGATAAAGAGGCTGAAGAGCATTGCAGAGGACCACGGTCTAGAGCTCAGGATACTCCCGGAGTGATAGCATGCCCTCCAGGAGCGCCTCACGCGCAGAGAACGAGCTGGCCAGCAAGCTCTGGGAGAGGGGCTACCTTGTCGTGAGGGCTGCAGCTAGTGGCTCAGGGCTGAGGGAGAGGTTTCAGCCTGACCTCGTGGCAGCTAAGGACGGGGTGATCGTTATCATAGAGGTGAAGAGCCTGAACAGGAAGGGAGCCCTTTACGTGAGGACAGAGCAGGTGAAAGGCCTGAAGGACCTGAGGGAGAGGTCAGGAGGGTTTGCGTTCATAGCAGTGAGGCTGAGAGGGGGGGATTGGAGGTTCCACTCTGTGGACGAGCTGAGGGAAGTTTCCAAGAGGAGCTACAGGCTCGACGACCCAGAGAAGGGGCTCAGGCTGAGGGACGTAGACGAGCTCCTCCTGAAGAAGAGCAGGAGGATTTCTGAGTTCTTCCAGCTTTAGTTATTAAGGTTCAGTACATCAAACTCGTCAGGAGGTAAGGATAGATAATGGAGGAGTTCCTTCTTCAGATAGGGAGGGACCTCTCGTCTGCCCTAGATCTTCCCCTCGTGTTGTTCCAGGCTGTGGGAGACTTCCTTTCTTTGCTCGTCCTCCTAGTCCTCCTCGTAATATTCCTGATAGCCCTCTCCGTGAGGATAGTGAGGGAGTACGAGAGGGCTGTCATATTCAGGCTCGGGAGGCTCCTGGGGGTCAAAGGGCCAGGCTTGTTCCTCCTCATACCCTTCGTGGACTCCATGATAAAGGTGGACCTAAGGATAGTGACTATAGACGTGCCAGAGCAGAGGGTCATTACGAGGGACAATGTGACTGTGGGAGTAGACGCTGTCGTATACTACAAGGTGTTCGACGCAGAGAAGGCTATCACGAAGATCGAGAACTTCGCCTACGCAGTGCTCATGCTGGCGCAGACCACTCTCAGGGACATAATAGGACAGCTGGAGCTTGACGAGCTCCTCACGAGGAGGGATGAGATAAACAAGAGGCTGCAGGAGATCTTGGACCAGCTAACAGACCCTTGGGGCATCAAGGTCACAGCAGTGACGCTGAAGGAGGTGAAGTTGCCAGAGACCATGCTCAGGGCTATGGCAAAGCAGGCAGAGGCTGAGAGGCAGAGAAGGTCTAGGGTAATAGAGGCAGAGGGGGAGAGGCAGGCAGCAGCCATAATGGCAGAGGCAGCTACCATGTACGAGAAGCACCCAGTGGCAGTTAGGCTGAGGGAGCTGCAGACGCTCATAGAGATAGCTAGGGAGAAGAACATGGTGATTGTCACCCCCACTGCAGTGGGCGGCGACACTGTAGCCCTCGCTACTGCTATCGTGAGGCAGCAGATGCAGCCGAAGGACGAGAGGTAGAGCTGATGAGGTTCTTCCTTTTTTTCCTCCTGCTTCTAGCCCTCTCCCTCGGAGCAAGCGCAGAGGATCTTGGGAAGCAGTACTGCGGTGAAGTGCAGAAGACCATGGGCATAGTCGAGAGCAAGGACTTCGACAGGAAGGCGGGCCCCTCTGTGCTAGTGATCAGGGTAGAGGGGGTCATAAACGAGTGGACGAAGCAGTATGTGGTGAGGGCCATAGGGGAGGCAGAGAAGAGGAACGTGCCCCTAGTCATAGAGCTTAACACTCCTGGAGGCCTAGCTGACACCGCCACCGACATAGTGGTGGCAGTGAGCAGGAGCAGGGTCCCAATCATTGGTTTCGTCGTGGACAAGTGGGCAGAGAGCGCTGGCACCCTTATCCTCATGTCCACTCATGTGGCTGCAATGCAGCCCGGCACCATCATAGGCTCCCTGCAGCCTGTCAGCTACGACCCGACCACTGGCAGGTACTCCCCTGTTAACGAGACCAAGATACTGAACCCCATCATAAAGACCCTCTGCGAGCACGGGGGCCCTAAGGGGAGGAACACCACTGCCATGGTGAGGTTCGTGCTCTTCAACGACAACTACGGAGCTAACGAGGCGCTCGAGAGGGGCGTCATAGAGATAGTCGCCGCGACGAGGGAGGAGCTCATCAGAAAGCTCAACGGGCTCACGGTAGCAGTGTACACAGGGGAGAAGGTGAGGCTCGAGCTCGCTGGCAGCTACGAGTTCTTGGACCTCTCCCTCTCTGAGCGCATCCTGAGCGTTCTCTCCGACCCCCTGATCTCTGGCCTGCTGCTCTCCATAGGCGTCCTTGCGCTGGTCTTCAGCATAGCCTCAGTCAACATACCTGGAATGGCCCTAGGGGCCCTGCTCATAATAGTTGGCCTCCTGGGCAGCGGCCTCAACCCTAACTTGGCATCCCTTGCCCTCATAGGGCTTGGAGCCATCCTTATCTTCATTGAGCTCACCACCCCCGGCTTCGGAATCATAGGCGCCGTTGGCATAATCATGATAGCCCTCGGGATCGTAATATTGCCAGCCATCCCCGGAGTGGAGGGCTTCACTGCCTCTCCACAGTACCTGAACAGGTTGCTCCTCTACGTATACACCATAGGCCTTGCTGCTGGCGCTGTCACAGCTTTCGTCTCCTACAAGATATTGAAGGCAAGGAGCGCTAAGCCTTACCTGTGGAGGCTTGAGGGGGCAAGGGGAGAGGCCATAGACGACATCTCCCCAGGCAAGGCGGGCTTTGTGATAGTGGAGGGAGAGTACTGGAAGGCAGTGAGCGAAGAGGACATAAAGAAGGGAGAGGAAGTCGAGGTCATAGAGAAGGTCGGGACTAACCTTAAGGTGAGGAAGGTCAAGAAATAGCTCCTTCTCCTCACGACCTCCTCCTACAAGGCCTCTCCCAAGCTTATCCTAGCCATCAGGAGGGCTATCATGATAGACTCGGTGCCTTGGCCCTTGAGGCTACTACCAGGACTCGTGGCTGTCCTCATAGCTCTGTACGTTCTTGGCCTATTGGAGCTCCGGATCCTCCTGGTAGCCTTTGGAGCCCTTCTAGCGCCCGCAGCCCTCCTCCTGGTGAAGGACAGGCTCAAGGTCCCGAGAAGGGCAACGAAAGAGGTAGGGGAGTACAGGGCACTTGAGATAGAGGTGAGGGGGCCTAGGAGCGAGGAGACAGGGAGGGAGCTGGCAAAGGTGATAGTCGACAGGGCACAGAAGAGCAGTGTGAGGTTCGCCCTCCTCTCTGTAACAGAGGGCGAGATGAAGAGGTCGTTCCTGATCCTTGTTTCGCGGGACAGGGAGGCGCTCCAGATAGAGGGGGAGGTGTTGAGGACCCTGCTCTCCAGCCTCGTGGAGGGCGTCAGGGTGAGCGAGGTAGAAGGGGAGCAGTTCTGGTCCCTCGCTGCAGCCCTCTCCCGCCTCAGCCTTCACTCGAGGGGGGCGCTGCTGCTCTCCAGCAACTCCCTAGGCGAGAGGTCCTTTCGTCGCGAGGGGGGAGAGGGGTTCTCCTTGGGAGAGGTAGTGAGCTCGCCAGAGCCGAGGAGGTGGGAGCTGAAGCTCAGGGACCTGGAGGGCCACATAGGCATCTTCGGCTCCACGGGCTCAGGGAAGTCGACGACTCTCTCTTTGATAGCAGAGAGAGCGTGGCGAGTCCTGGGACTCCCTGTTATCCTGCTGGACTGGACAGGGGAGCACTCTGCGCTCCTCAGAGCGAGAGGGGTGCAGTTCGTGGAGAGAGATCCCTCTAGGGGAGAGGCTGCCATAAATCCGCTCGAGGTGAGGGGAGATCTCGATTTCCTGGTAAGCGTGATGATGAAGGCCCTCTCCCTCACGCCACCTCAGGCATACATGCTGCTGAAGGCTCTCGAGTGGAGGAGGCCAAGCACCTTGAAGGAGCTGGAGGGGGCAGTGGAGGAGCTGGCAGAGGAGTCGAAGTGGGACAGGGAGGTCAAGAGGGCCCTCCTGAGGAAGATAGCCATGCTGACCCGCGGCTCTTACAGCGCCTTCAGGGAGACCACACCGCTCGATATGAGGGGGATAGTCGTGATAAGGCTCGACAAGATGAGCAACGTTATAGCAAGGAAGTCCTTTGCCCTGTTCCTCCTCTCGAAGCTGTTCATGGAGAGGTCCTCTCGCAGCATAGAGGAGCCGAAGGTTCTCATCGCCCTCGACGAGTCCCACAACGTGCTCAGTGGAGAGGAGTCTCCCTTCGTGGAGCAAATGTTTTCCGAATGCAGGAAGTACGGCATCATGCTCGCGATCTCGACCCAGTCCCCAGCCCAGGTGCCCAACGGGGTCCTGCTGAATACTAACAACAAGATCGTCCACGCTCTCAGGAGCTCAAGGGACAAGGAGGTCATAGCAGAGACCATGAGCCTTAAGAGCGAGCTCGTCGAGGCGCTGGACAAGCTCAGCCCGGGAGAGGCTGTGGTCCAGACCATTTCAAGCCCGGAGCCTACCCTAGTACTCGTCCAGCTCCCTCACAAGGCTGGAGGTGAACTCCAGGACCTCAGGGAAGGAGAGCCAGTCCACCTTCACTCCCACCTCCCAGGAGGAGAGTTTGAGGAAGACCTCAGGGAGGTCAGGAGAGCTCCAACCCGTGCTGTCTAGCTCTACAGTGCACTCCTCCAGCCCGGCCCTAACTATCTCCTCAGCTATGACGCTGAAGGCCTCAGCGAGGACGTTCTCTACCACCTTCCTCCTCCCCCACCCCCTCCCCTGGAGCCTCCTCTCGAGCTCTCGAGGGTCTGTCCGGAGCAGCAGCACTGCTGCCAGCTCCTCCCCACAGGCCTCAGACCAGAGATCAGGGTGGATAGTGCTGACTATAGCACAGCCCTGGAGGTCTCGAGCAAAGGCCCTGATCAGCTCGAGGGCCCTCTCCTCCTTTACGACCATACTGTCCCTCCCCGTCTCGTCCTCCTCGAGGGCGCCAGATATGACGTCCCTCTCCTCCACTGCCCTGCAGCCCAGCACCGCTGACAGGGCTGCAGTCAGGCTGCTCTTGCCTGTACCAGGGGTTCCAGTGACGAGGACGATGTATCTCTGGCTCATGGTCCTCTCCCAGCGTGGAACGTAAAGCTTATATAGAAGCGGGATCACGATAGATTGTGGAGCGCTAAGGAGGAGAGGGAATATGGCTTCCAAGCTCCCCACCACAGAGTCTGTGGGCATCCCAGTCATAATACTGAAGGAGGGCACGAGCAGGACCTACGGCAGGGAAGCCTTCAGGGCTAACGCGATGGCAGTGAGGGCAGTTTCAGAGATCCTCAAGACCACCTACGGCCCCAAAGGCATGGACAAGATGCTCGTGGACAGCCTGGGAGACATAACGACCACGAACGATGGGGCAACGATCTTGGACAAGATGGACCTCCAGCACCCTGCTGGCAAGATGCTTGTGCAGATAGCTAAAGGGCAGGACGAGGAGGCTGGAGACGGGACCAAGACTGCAGTCATATTCGCAGGAGAGCTCGTGAAGGAGGCAGAGAAGCTCCTGGAGAAGAACATCCACCCCACCATAATCATAGAGGGCTACAAGCTTGCCCTGGAGAGGGCAATCAGCCAGATCCAGGGAATAGCAAAGAGGATCACCATAGACGACGTGGAGGCGTTGAGGAAGGTGGCTATCACTAGCTTGAACAGCAAGGCAGTGAAGGAGGCGAAGGAGCACTTCGCAAACCTGGCTGTGGAGGCAGTGAGGGCTGTGGCGGAGCAGAGAGGAGACAAGTGGTACGTAGACCTGGGCAACATACAGATAATCAAGAAGCATGGGGGGAGCCTGCTCGACACGCAGCTCATAAAGGGCATTGTGCTGGACAAGGAGGTAGTGCATCCCGACATGCCGAAGAGGGTGGAGGGGGCAAAGATCGCCCTTCTCGACGCGCCTCTGGAGATAGAGAAGCCAGAGATAGACCTCGAGATCAGCATCTCCAGCCCAGACCTCGTGAGGAAGCTCATGGAGAAGCAGGAGAAGATCCTGGCAGGCAAGGTGGAGAAGATAGCAGCCACGGGAGCCAACGTTGTCATAACCCAGAAGGGGATAGATGATGTGGCTCAGCACTTCCTGGCAAAGAGAGGCATCCTGGCAGTGAGGAGGGTGAAGAGGAGCGACATAGAGAAGCTGGCTAGGGCCACTGGAGCTAAGATAGTCACAGAGATCGAGGACATGAGCGCTGAGGACCTGGGCCTCGCGGACCTTGTGGAGGAGAGGAGAGTTGGGGAGGACAAGATGGTGTTCGTGGAGGGAGCAAAGAACCTCAGGAGCGTGACCATAGTGGTGAGGGGAGGCTTCGAGAGGCTCGTGGACGAGGCAGACAGGGCGCTCCACGATGCCCTGAGCGCAGTAGCTGACGCAGTAATGGACGGCATGATAGTAGGAGGAGCAGGCGCTATCGAGGCAGAGCTAGCTAAGAACATCTACGAGTTCGCCAGGACCCAGCCTGGCAAGACCCAGCTGGCAGTGGAGGCCTTTGCTAGGGCTCTGGAGTCAATACCTCAGATACTTGCCTTCAACGCTGGCCACGATCCCATAAACGTGCTGGTGAAGCTCAGGAGCGCTCACGAGAGGCCCGAGGGAGTTTTCCTAGGGATCAACGTGGAGACAGGAGAGCTCCTCAACACCTGGGAGGCAGGCATCGTGGACCCGGCTAGAGTGAAGGCAAACGCGCTGAAGGCGGGCACGGAGGCAGCTTCCCTCATACTGAGAATAGACGACATGATAGCAGCGAAGAGGTCGGAGGAGAAGAAGGAAAAGGGCGGAGGAGAGAAGGAAGACTAGCCGAGATCGCCTTTTTAGGGCTTTTTCCCTCCCCCCATTTCTGGGTTCAGACATGGGAAGGGTCAGGAGCTCCCTCGTCAAGAGGACAGCCAGGAAGCTCCTGGAGAGCTACCCAGACATATTCACAGGCAGCTTCGAGCACAACAAGGCAGTGGTAGGGCAGCTGCTAGAGCTCAAGAGCAAGAAGTTGAGGAACCAGGTAGCTGGGTACATTACGCACACTGTGAACGCTGCCCTCAAGAGGAAGGGAGCTGCGCAGAAGGAGGAGCCAGAGGAGCTGTAGCGGTGTCCTCGCTGTGCCGAAAATAACGGTCAGGTTCCTAGGTCACCTCTCAGAGGCCCTAGGGAAGGAAAGCGTAGAGGTAGAGGCAGAGGGCTGGAGGGAGGCATTACTGAAGTTAAGGAGTATGAGCGAGCAGCTGGCAGATGCGATAGAGCCCTCTGGGGAGCCCTCCCCTGCGTACCTGGTCTTCGTGGATGGGGTCGACTACAGGCTAGCAGAGAGCCCCCAGGCAAAGGAGGTCACCTTGCTCCCCATAGTTCACGGGGGAGGCGTGAGGTTCCTCTCCTGGGAGGAGGTAGCTGCAGCGTCTCGGACAGTGGCAGATCAAGTAGCGAGCTCTCGTTTCTCCCCAGAGGTGGTGGTGGGCATACTCAGGGGAGGAGTGGTGCCCGCCCTCCTCGTCGCGGACATCCTGGGCATTAATGACGTGGGGACCATAGAGGTCAAGCTCTACCTAGCGCCCAGCCATCGAAGGGAGAAACCCTTCCTAAGACAGCCGCTCCTGTTGGACGTGAGGGAGAAGAACGTGCTGCTCGTGGACGACGTGAGCGACAGCGGCCTCACGCTCCAGCTAGCAATAGATTACATAAAGCACCACTCCCCTGCTGCGGTGAAGACGGCAACTCTCTACGTGAAGCCCTGGACTCGGCTCATGCCAGACTATTACGCAGAGTCCACAGAGAGCTGGCTCGTCTTCCCCTGGGGGAGAGAGGAATACCGCAGGAGCTCAAACGCGTGACGGGTCGCCGGGCTCTCCTGGACCTAGGCACTAGGAGGCTCGAGGTGATCAGGCTTCTCCTCGAGAGGCCTCTCCCTGCTCGACCTCTCCGCTCTTCTAAAGAGCTCGTGCTGGTCGCAGGCCTCCCGCTAGAGGTCGACCCGTGCTCTGCAGCCCTTGCCTACCTCTACGTAGCGGAGGACGTTCTAATGGGGACCAGGGTGAGGAACAGGTCCCTCCTCTTTGCCATGAACGTCCTGGGCCTAAAGCAGGCAAGGGACGTGACGGAGGGGGTAGCAGAGTTCCGTTCCATAGTCGTCGCAGGACCAGAGGGGGAGGCATCAGGAGCGCTCGAGGAGGTGAGGCAGCAGGTAGGAGCAGATCTCATAAGCATAGAGCCCGACCGCCTCTCCTGCTCCCAAGAGGAGCTAGAGAGGATCACGAAGGGGAGGGTCGAGAGGCTCTAACAACCTAGAGTTATTAGGATTTGGTCAGGCATATAGATAGGGTGATAGCTTTGAGAGAAGTTTATATAGTAGATGGGCTCAGGACCCCTATAGGCAAGTTCGGCAAGAGCCTCAAGGACCACTCAGCTGTCGACCTCGCAGCCTTCGTGATGAGAAAGCTCTTCGAGAGGGCTGGAGTCTCCCCAGAGAGCATAGAGCTAGTCGTTATGGGCCACGTGATAAGGGCAGGCACGGGTATGAGCACAGCCAGGCAGGCAGCAATAAAGGCTGGAGTGCCCTTGGGCGTGGACGCCTTCAACGTGGACATGGTGTGCGCTAGCGGAATGAACGCAATATTGACTGGCGCCATGTACATAAAGAGCGGTCAATACGACGTGGTCCTGGCAGGGGGAATGGAGTCCATGAGCAACGCCCCCTTCCTTCTGCACCAGAAGCACAGGTGGGGAGTGAGGCACTTTGTGCTCACCAGAGGGAAGGGGGAGATATATGATGCTATGGTGTACGACAGCCTTCACGACCCTCTCCTCGGCTATATCATGGGGGAGGAGGCGGACATAACTGCGAAGAAGTACGGAGCCCAGAAAGAGGAGCTGGACTGGATAGGTTACGAGAGCTACAGGAGGGCAGTCAGAGCTTGGGAGGGAGCAATGGAGAGGTACGTCGCTCCCTTCCCGAGCAACCCCCCTCTTGAGAGGGACGAGGGGATCAGGTGGGACATAACGCTTGAGGAGGTGAGGGCACAGCAGCCCATTTTCAGCAGGGACGGCCTGCACACTGTTTATACCTCGAGCCAGCTCAGCGACGGCGCTGCATCCGTCCTGCTTGCCTCCAAAGAGGGGCTCAAGAAGCTGGGAGTCGAGGGGAAGGCGGTGATAAGCGCTCACGCTTTCGCTGGCACAGACCCTGTGGAGTTCCCCATGGCTCCAGTCTACGCGATAAGGAAGCTCCTCTCACAGCTTGGCTGGAGCTTAGAGAAGGTGGACTTCTGGGAGAACAACGAGGCCTTTGCAGTTAACAATTACCTCATGAACAGGCAGCTGGGAGTTCCCTACGAGAGGCTTAACGTGCACGGCGGAGCCATAGCCTTGGGCCACCCGCTTGGGGCCAGCGGAGCAAGGATAACCATAGAGCTCCTGAACGTGCTTGAGACGAAGGGAGGGAGGAGGGGCATAGCGTCGATCTGTCACGGCCTGGGCGGAGCTGCTGCCCTGGCCCTCGAGCTCCCCTAGCGCCTCCTCCAGTCCTGCCATTGGACCTGGGCTGGTGGGGCCATAAAGGCCCTCTCGTACTCCCTCCTCACGTCCTCCGAGGTCAGGTGGAGGTAGAGCTGCGTGACCTTCAGGTCGCTGTGCCCCAGGAGCCTCTGGAGGGCAGAGAGGCTCATGCCCCTCCTCAGCGCCTCAGTGGCGAAGGCGTGTCTCAGGATATGGGGCCTCACAGATCCTGGATCGAGGCCTGCCCTCTCCGCAAGCCTCTTGACCCTCTTGTAGAGGGCTTGGTAGGAAAGGTCTATCAGCCTGTCCCTAGCGCTCTTCCTAATTAAGCCAAGGTACTCTGACAGCACTGCCCGAGACGCTGGTCCTAGCATGACCACTCTCTGCTTCCCGTACTTTCCCACCACCCTCGCCAAGCCACTGTTCAAGTCGACGTCGCCTACCCTCAGCGAGAGGAGTTCTGAGGCGCGAAGGCCCGACTCTGCCATCATGGAGACGCAGAGCAAGTCCACGAGATCTCGGGAGGAGCTAAGCAGTCTCTCCACCTCCTCCCAGCTTAGCGTGCCGCTGTAGCCTTTCCTAGAGTTGGGGACTGCGGGCACCCCCTCCACGCCAAGCCACCTGAGGAACCTCCTTGTGAAGACAGAGTAGTAGTGGACGGTGCTCTGCTGCCTCCTCCCCGACCTCAGGTGGCTCAGCCACCTCATGTAGTCCTCTACTGTTATGCTGCCCGCAGGCCTATCCTCCCCCACGAAGGACACGAAGTTCTTCACTGCCGCCCAGTACGCCTTCACTGTCTTGTGGCTAAGCCCAAGGCCCTCCAGGCTAGACCTGAACAGCTCTGCTGCCTCCTTCAGGCTCTGCGAACTCGTCCTCAGCTGCGGGATGTTAACGCGAGGCAAAGCCTCCCCTTGTTATGTTAGAGGCAGGGGGACTATTGGAACGAAGGCCAAATAATACCTGTGCTACCCTGACAGCAATGCGTATAAAAACTCGCACAGGGGAGCTCTTTGGGGGCTCTGTTTGAGCAAGAGGCTAGGTTTTCCCAAGAAGAGGGAAGACGTAGAGAGGATAGTAGAGGAGGTCAGCGCAGAGCACGAACACGAACACCATCATCACCATGAACACGAACACCATCATCACGAGGAGCCAGAGCTGAGGATGGTGATAGACTCTCTCAGCGCAAAGCTCTCCCTCGTGGAGGAGAGGCTGGAGGCGCAGAGCACAGAGATAGCGAGGCTTTACAAGGTCCTTGCCCACCTCGTAGAGGCCCTGGCTGCTGACTCAGAGGAGGAGAAGAAGAGAGCCATAGCTGGGGCTCTGGCTGCCCTGGAGTGATCCCTATGGGCCCCGAACGAAGAGCCCCCCTCCTGAAACCCTCTCGACTCGTACCAGTCAGCTCAAAGCTCACAGAGTACGAGAACTCTGTCCTCGAGGCCATGGCGCACGCCTGTGGTCTCACAAAGAGCTCCATCATAAGGGCAGCCCTCGCAAAGCTCCTTGAGGAAGCAATGAAGAACGATAGGGAGGAGATAAAAAAGAGATTAGCGCCGGGTTACGACATTATGTTCGCGCTGCTAAAGGAGGAGGCCCTGGAGAGCTACAGGAAGTGCATCTCGAGGATGAGAGGCGACGGAGCTGAGCAAGCGCGATGAGGTGAGACACCTCTCTGAGGATGTGCCCTGCCTGACCGGTGCACCTTCATCGTCATCCCCTCCCCAGGGTCTCAGGCGACGTGAGACCGGCAGGGCGCTATATATAATGTAGACAAAAGCTATAAAGAGCAGGCACCTACGTCAAGAATAAAGGGCAGGATAACCTCCCTTGGGGGAGAGGTGTGAGCAGGGAGAAGGACCACGTGGACTACGCTCATGAGCTCGACGTGGCCATAAAGCCAGACTCTGCAGCGCCTCTGATAGGGAAAGAGTACGGCTACTTCTCTGGCCCCGGCGTCCCCCTCTTCAGCATAGGGGGAGGCTTCCTCAGACAAGCCCTCCAGCAGATCCTGGTAGGGTTCCACGCGAGGAGGGGCTATTTCGTGGTGGAGACTCCCACTCTGGCCAGCAGCGAGCTCTTCAGGCTGTCGGGCCACATGGACTTCTACAGAGAGAACATGTACGTTTTCAACATAGAGGACAGGGAGTTCACAGTGAAGCCAATGAACTGCCCCTACCATCTCCTCATCTTCCTGAGTCACCTCGCCCGGTTCAGGAACAGGGTGAAGCTCCCCTTCAAGATATTCGAGATGGGTAGGGTTCACAGGTATGAGCCAAGCGGGAGCCTCTACGGCCTCCTCAGAGTGAGAGGGTTCACTCAGGACGACGCGCACATCATAACTCCAGAGGGAGAGGCAGGGAAGGTCATCTCAGAGGTCTTCGAGGAGATGAAGTCTCTCATGGAACTCGTCTTCCACCTCCCGATAGACGAGGGGAACGTGAGGATAAGGTTGAGCCTCTCCGACAGATCGCAGATAGGCACCCACTTCATGGGCAGCTGGGAGGAGTGGTCGGGAGCTGAGAGCGCGCTTGAGGAGATCGCAAACCAAATAGCAGAGAAGTACAACGTGAAGGTAGCTAGGGGGGTGGGGGAGGCAGCCTTCTACGGGCCAAAGATAGACTTGATGATGACCCTCAGGGGGAGCAGCGGGGTGAAGGAGTGGCAGATGGGGACAATTCAGTTCGACTTCAACCTGCCTAGGAGGTTCAAGATCTACGAGTACGTGAGGGAGATCTACGGCGACATGAACGTCTTCATAATCCACAGGGCCCTCTTGGGCTCGATAGAGAGGTTCATAGGGGGTTACCTAGAGCACTACAAGGGCAGGCTCCCCTTCCCCCTGGCGCCTCTCCAGATAGCAATACTTGCTATAAAGGCAGGGGAGGAGCTAGACGCGAAAGTGGAAGAGGTCTCGGAGAGGCTGAAGAAGGAGCTCCTCAGCAGAGGCCTGAGGGTAGCCCTGAAGGAGAGCTCAAGGACGGGCCTCTCTGGGGACGTGAGGCTGCTGGAGTCCTCTGTCAAGCCCCCCCTGATCGTCTACGTGGGTCCCAAGGAGGTGAGGGAGTCGAAGCTCGCAGTGAGCGTCTATGACCACAGGACGGGGAGGAGGAACAGCTTGAGCGTGAAGTATGGGGAGAACTCGCTCGAGGAGATCATGAAGATAGTGGAGGAGCAAGAGAGCAGCGTGAGGGAGGCGAGCGGGGCAGCGCCCAGAATACCTGCAGACCTGACCCACATGTTGTAACTACAGGCGCACGTAAGGGGGGACCTCCCAGCTAACCCCCATCATCTCCTCCACCTGTTCATGGTCCAGCTTCTCGTACCTCTCGCTGCTCCCCACGTCGTACCAGGGCCCTTCGTGGACAAAGGCTCTCACCCTCATGCCAGCCCTAATCATGGCTGGCACCAGGTCTCCCGTTATGTCGAACGCATAGCCGAGAGAGTAATTCTCGATGACCTTCACAACGCTCCTCATGTTCAGCGCCATGACCCCCACGCTGACCTTCACGTATATCTCTGGCTTCTCCTCCACGCTCCTCACGTTCTCCTCGCCCTCCGTGTGCACCACGCCCACCGGCACCCGGTAGCCAGAGGAGACTACCAGCGTCGCGTCTGCGCCCTCCTCGTGCTTCCTCAACAGCTCCCTCACGTTCACAGGCGCAAGGATGTCCCCGTACCAGACTAGCGCGAGGTCTGACTCATCTATCAGGCCTTCGTCAATTGCCCTCCTGAGTGCTCCTCCTGTGTTGGAATACGGGGGTTTGTCCACGAGGTACTTCATGGAGACACCAAAGCGGGAGCCGTTGCCGAAGTAGTTGAC
The DNA here is from genome assembly GCA_039630105.1 of Acidilobaceae archaeon. Taxonomy (GTDB): domain Archaea; phylum Thermoproteota; class Thermoprotei_A; order Sulfolobales; family Acidilobaceae; genus DSZV01. The sequence continues at coordinate 15,903 of JBCNVO010000016.1, read as the reverse complement.
TATCTGCCTCCACCTATACCCTGCTAGCACCAAGATCTCCTTCACCCCAGCCATCTGGAGCCAGAGCACTATGTACTCCAGGAGGGGCCTCTCGCTCCTGCCTACGGGCACCATCGACTTAGGGATATAGTAAGTTAGGGGACGAAACCTCCTCCCCTCTCCCCCTGCCAGTATCACTCCCACTACTCTCAACTCCCGCCCCTCTTGCGATCGCTCAGATCCGTTAACTGTTTTAGGCTCTATCATTTCCCTCATGGGGGAAGGGCTTTGGAGAGGGTAAAGGGCCTTGTGACGTCGTGGAGAAGGATACTGACGCTGTCTAGGAAGCCAGACAGCGAGGAGTACGCTCTGCTGCTGAAGCTCGTGCTCATAGCCTTCGGCCTCGTTGGCCTCATGGGTTACGCCATACACATGATCTACGTCTTCCTCACCTCTGGGTGATCCCATGGAGAGGAAGTCCAGGTTCTACTCTCTCTACGTCACAGGCGGGATGGAAGTGAGGACTGCCCTAGTAATTGCAGAGAGGGCTAGGAGCATGAACCTCGACCTGCGGAGCATTGTTATACCGCCAGAGTCGAGGGGCTACATCTTCCTAGAGGTAGGAGACCCAGGAGCTCTCGTGCTGATCCTGAGGGGCCTAAGACATGTTAAAAGGAAAAGGCCAATTCAGGTGAAGGAGGAGGACGTCGTAAAGGTAGCGAAGCCGGTAGTAGAGATACCCACCATATCCAAAGGCCAGGTGATAGAGGTCATAGGGGGCCCCTTCAAGGGGATGAAGGGGAGAGTCGTGGAGGTATACGAGGCAAGAAAGGAGGCAGATGTTACTCTGCTAGAGACAGATTACAGGATGGTCGTCACTATCTCTTTGGACCTCCTCAAGCCAGCCTCGTGAACTACTTCCCGAAGTTCCTCCTCCTCGAGTAAAACCAGGCAAGGGCCTCCTCGAGCTCCCTCTGGTTGAAGTCAGGCCAGAGGGTGTGGGTGAAGTAGAGCTCCGCGTACCTCACGAGAGAGGGGAAGAAGTCGCTCAGCCTCTGCATCCCTCCCGTCCTGATCACTAGGTCTATCTGGGGTATCCCGTCCAAGGGCTCTATGCCCTTCCTCGCTATCTCCTCCTCCCACTCTGCCCCATAGCACAGCCCCACGTGAAGGGAGAGCTCCCCCTCGAGCTCCCTGATGGACTCTACTGCTTCTCTCACCCTCGGCGTAGTCATCTCGAGATCTCCCACTACTCTCACCCTGAAGGCATAGCCTCTAAGGTACCTACCGCTCCTGAGGTCGCTGAGCGCTCTGTCCACGAGCTTGAACAGTACCTCCCTCTCAAAGCTCCCCCTCCTGATGCAATTGTCCCTGCTCATAGCGAACATCGTTATGTGCTTCACCCCCTCATCTGCGAGCCTCTCTACTGTTATCTTCATGACCTCGTATCCCCTGTTGTAGGCTTCTAGTATGCTGACTCCCCTACTCCTGGCCCACCTCCTGTTGCCGTCAGGTATTATGCCGACGTGCTGCAGCAGCCTCATGGTTTCCCCCCTTATATTGTCCGAACTAAAAAGTAGTGCTCACCTCTTCACCCTGCCGATCACTTCGAAGAGCATGCCAAGGGCTGCCCCCGCTATCACGATAGGTATGAAGTTGCTGTCGAGAGTTGCCCTGTAGAGGGCCTCGGCTGAGCCCACATCCCCTCTGGTGAGGGAGCTCGCAAAGTGAGTGCCGAGGTTGTGAAAGGCCAGGGCAGAGGAGAGGAAGACTGAGATCACAGCGAGGTGCTTGAAGAGCCTGAAGCTCCAGCTGATGAGAGCCTCGAGCGCGTGAGCAACTGCAACGTACATTACTGCGCCTACGAGCGTGAGGGGGATGCTTGTGCTGAGAGAGCGAGCCACAGCCTCGTAGAACCCCTCTGTTACATAGGCATGATAAGCTATCGAGACTCCGCTTGCAGTGAGGGCCAGCATTAGGACAATGCCAGCAAGCTTCATGTGAGGGGTCTCCTTTATGCTCTCGAAGATCCTACCTGAGAAGCTGGCAATAGGCTTCTCGAGGGCAAATCCCTTAACTGTCATGGCAATTCCTAGGATGAGGAGCATGAAGGTAACTGCCTCGAACAGGAGCCCGAACATGGAGAAGGTGGCGAGGACAAATATCATGACCCCAGGGATGCCGAGGGTATACTTGGAGAACCTGGGGTCCGTGAGGGCCTTCTTTGCGTACCTCACGACGAGAGCATAGCTGGTCTCTATGGACTCCTGCTGCTCCACCAGGACCCTCTTCACTGCTGCCACCGGCGCTAGATCTCCGAGCACCTCCGCCACCAGCACTTCGTCCAGCCCGTCACCAACTATGTAGAGCTCCCTCTTCCCCTCCATCTCCTCTAGGACCTTCCTCACCCTCTCCCTTACCTTGATCTGCGCGTCCACCACGTCCCTCTTCGAGCCCCCCACTATCGCTATTTCTGGCTCTAGTCCTTTGGACTTCAGCTTCCTGTAGAGGCTGAGTCCAGAGAATATGGCGTTCAGATCTGCGTCCTCAGGCCTTTCCATAGCGTAGGAGAGCGCAGCGTCGAGGACCATCTCCTCTCCTACTGCGAGGCTCTGGCCTATTACCTCAGAGATGTCGTCGTCTATGTCGACCACAACGACCAAAGGCTTGAGGCTCATATCTTCGGACCCCAGCCCTCACCTCCATATGGAGGGAGGGGTTAAAAGGTGAAGCAATTCTAGCCTGCCTTCTCCTGCACTTTCAGCGTGTTTATTATGGTGGAGGCCAGGTGCTGGGGCTTCGTGTACCACTTGTCGTAGGTATACTTCTTCCCCTTGTAGGACAACTCCACGTAGTCTTTCAGGTCCCTTATTGTCATGACGATGTCCTTTGCTCTCATGATATTGAGGGACTCTTTCGACATGTTCTGAGTGAGCCCGTACTTCGAGAGCTCCTCCTTTATGAGATCTCTCAGCTGCTCCAGGTACTCTGTCAATCAGTTCACCGCGACTGAAGGGAGCTCAATGCTTTAATACCTTTACATGGCCGGGGCTAGAACGTACCTCACCTTTGTGCCGTCAAAGCTGCTCATAACGATCTCGAGAGGTCCTCCCGAGGAGAAGGACAAGGTCACCGACTCCATGAACCTGACGACGCCCAGGACCTTCTTCAAGTAGGATATGTCGTATACCTCCCTTGCCGGCTTCTCCACCTCAAGCTTTATGAGAGCCGGGGAGCCCCTAGCGATCTTAACTGCAGCCCTCCCCCTCCCCTCTGGAGCTCTGACTGTGAGCCCTTCCTCTCCTGCCTCTAGCTCTACTAGGTCAGAGATAGCCTCTATGTCTTTCAATGCCCTCACGAGCACCTCTCCCATCACAGCAGCCCTCACGCTGTGAGAGGTCTTTGGGGCAATGGTCTCCTGCTGCACCTCTAGGTTCGGCATAACGTACTTTCTCCTCATGTCCTCCCCCCACTCCAGCTCCACCTCTTCGTGGGACACCCTCATAACGACAGGCCTCCCAGCCTTTCCCGCTGGTACCTCGCTCAGGACCCTCAGGTTGAGCCCTGCCACTACCTCCTGTTCAACAGAGAAGTGCCTCATGGCTCCTTTTGGTATCTCGAGCTCCACATATGCCACCCTCGCCGGGTCAAGGCCGCCTGCAGTGACGCCGCTCTCAGTGAAACGGAGGAGGACCTCGTCGAGGACGTTCGAGAGGGCTGAGAACATTTCCGAGAACCTCTTGCCGTCTGGGTACTCTATCTCTGCCAGGTAGCTCATGCCAATAACCCCCCCATCTCTCCCCTCTCAGGGGAAATAAGAGGGAAAGCTTACTGAGCTACGAGGGCCTTCTCTCTCATGAAACCCTCGAGGCCGCTGTCCTTTATAGCCATTAGGACCTCTTCGTCGCTTGCCCCTTTCTGCACGCTCACTCTCTTCTCAGTGGGCTCTATGTGCCTTATGTTGACCTTCCTCCTCCTGACCCCTGTGAGGCTCTTCGGACCTGTCACGAGGACGCTGTTCTCATCTACTATGTCCACTATCACGCACTTCCTCCCTGCCTCCCTCCCCCTGCTCTTAACGCATATCCTCCCTATCTCCAGCACCTTCACTCCTTGTCCCCCTCCCCCTCCTCCCCTATCTCCTAAAAGCTTTTTCTCCTCCCGATTGAGAGCAGCGCTGCCTCCTTTATTATGTGGTACACCTCCTCAACCCCGTACTTCGAGGTGTCCACCACGAGGTGGAACACAGTGAGGTCTCTCAGGTCCACGCCGTAGTATCGCAGGAACCTCTGCCAGTGGCTCCTCTCCCTCACAAGTATCTCCCTTAACGCCTCTGAGTAATCCCTTCGATCTCTCTCTGCTATCCTCCTCGCCCTCACCTGCAAGGGGGCCTTGACGTACACCAAGAGATCGGCTAATCCCACGAGGAGCCAGGCTGCAAGGTGGCTGTCTATCACGACACTGCCCTCCCTAGCGATCTCCATGGTCTTCGCCTCGATTCTCGCATCTATCTCAGCGCTGCCCTCTGCCCTCCTGTTCAGCTCCTCCAGGCTGACCCCCATCTCTGCTGCCAAGGCCCTGAAGAGGGCTCCTGTGCTGTAGTACCTCAGCCCCAGCTCACAGGCAGGTCATTGGCATGAGTCAATTTGCCAGGAGCCCAGGGAGCCTGAGATGACTATTACCGGGCCTCTCTCCTCCAAAGTTCTCTCCCTGCTCAAAAAGAAAAAAGGTGGGGTTATTTAGCAGGCTCCTGCAGCCTTATCTCGGCAAGCTGGCTCATGTCGCGCAGATCGTATACCTTAACAGAGCTGTCAGAGACAGAGAACAGCTCGTTCCCCACGTACAAGCTCCTCATTACGCCAAGGTGTTGCAGCACAGCCCTCATGCTCAGCTTTCCCCCTCCGTGCGATATGACTAGGAGGGCCCCCTCTCCTCCCCTCAGCACAGCTGGGAGGTAGACGTAGTTATGATCTGGATCGAAGGTGACAGCGTGGTGATCCTGAAGCGCTGGGCTCCAGGCTCCCTCCACGAGCAGCTTTGTCCTCTCCTTCATCTCTTTCGGATCTCTCACGTCGAAGAGGGACACCTTGAGGCTCCCGTTTTCCACCCCTATCCCCAGCAGGAGATCTCCAGCCAGCGGGTGGAGGTACTCGCTGAAACCAGGTATCTTCAGGTAGCCCAGCACCTTGGGCTTTGCTGGCTCGCTCACGTCTATGGCAAAGAGAGGATCTACCTCCCTAAAGGTCACCAGGAAGAGCGTGTCCTTCACGAGCCTAGCTGAGTATATCCTCTCGCCGGGCGCCAGGCCTTCGATCTCCCCTGCGACCTTGAGGTCTGGAAGGCTTATGGAGTAGACCCTGTTGTCCGTTTCCTCTGTGACAAATCGAACGAGGAGGAGGGGGGGCTCTGTCTCCTGCCTTGGAGGGATCCTGTAGTACGTGACTCTACAGCTCCCCTCCACGCACTCGACAACTTTCGTAGACTCACCTGGAACGACCTTTCTTATTGGGGAGACTATGTGAACTGCGACCTTGATCTTGTAATCTGTGGTGGCTATCAGGAGGTGCTCTCTATGCTCCTCCACAGCGAACTGATCTAGTAGCCTCCCTGGAACCCCTACTGAGCCGAGGGCCTTCGCCTGCAGCCCCTTGACCTCGAAGGCGTTCACGACGGTAGTCTCGGAGAGCTCCACTGATTTAGCCACCTGGGAAAGCCTTCCAGAAAGGCGGGCCACCTCCTGCTCCGACAGTCTTGACACGTACTCTCTCAACAGCCTGTCGACTTCCCCAAAGTCGCCGTCTCTGAGCTCTTGCGCCACCCTCTCCCCGATATCCCCTGGCAGCAGGTCGGTCAGCGCAGAGTATGCTATGAGCAGGGCCCTCCCGAAGTCGGGCGTTATAGGAGACATGACGTAGAGCCTCTCCTGGCTCATGTACACGTAGCTCCCCCTGCTCGCCAGGAACGAAATGACGTTGTATGAGAGATCAGAGGAGTTGAGGGCCAGGAGGGTCACGTAGCTTACAGGGCGAGCGCTTAGGTTAGAGATCCTTGATGGTTCTATGGGCCTGTCGTTGACGAACGGTAAGAACACGCCCATCAGCTCCACTGCAGGCTGGTTTATGACCAAGTAAGCTATCCCCTCCTTCATCCTCGCACCCAGCAGATCTCCGCTGACCTGCAGCTCTGCTGCGACCTTCAGGCTCCCAAGAGAGATTGCTCTCACAACGACTTTCGGCCCATAGCTCCTGAAAGAGATCCTCTGGCCCTCCTCGTCGACCTCGTGAGTCCTCTCCATGACTACGCGCGTCGAGACCACGATCAGCTTGTCCGAGTGGAGCAGAACTCCTCTGATCTGCTCCCCTCTGAACCTCAACGTGCCTGCCACTTCCCGTTTCTTCACGTCTATGACGTAGACGAGGTCTCTCTGGCCAAGCAAGATCAGGCTGCCGTTGGTCTTCACTATGTCCATCTCGTCTATCCCCTCCACCTGGACGTTGGTCTTAGAGACCCTGCTCCCCTCGTGGAACGTCCTGACAACCTCTGCAGGTATTGTAGTGGCACGGGCAGCTATCCAGGGCAGAGAGAAAACCTCGTTGATCTGACTCTCAGCGCTTAGGCTCTGACGCGCCCTCTCGAGAAACGAAACGAGCTCTCTGTAACTTCTGAAGGCCTGGAAGTTGTTGGAAACCTGAGTAGGGTGCTGGCCAGGCGGTGACTCCTCTGCTGTCTCGGGCAGAGTAGGGGGTTGGTCTGGTAGGGCAGGCAGTCGGCCTGAGCCAAACCAGAGGAAGAGGGGAGGAATGCTTGCGCCTAGCAGCAGAGCCAAGATGGCAGCTGCAGCAAACCTACGCACTTCTCTGCACCACGTAATATGTGTTCCCAGGGTAGATTACTCAAAGCCTGGAACGAGCTGTTCAACCTCTAGAACTATCCCAGGAGCCTCCTCCTTAGCTCGTAGCCCTCCTTGAAGAGGACGAGGAAGGCTAGGAGAGAGGTGAGGACTATCACGAGGGCCTCGTAGCCTATCCACCCTCTGTAGATCACGACGATCACCTCTCCTAGCGCAACGCCAAGAAAGAACAGGGAGTAGATAATCAGCTTGGGCACAAGCCTCTTGCCGATAAGGGAGAAGCCCTCTATGGGGAGGAGGCGCTTTACCCTATAGCCGAGGCCTGCCGCCTCCACGAGGTCGAGCTCCTCCAGCTTCTTCAAGTGATAGTGGACTGTGCTCGCCGGCATGTCTATGGCTCTCGCTATCTCCCTCACTCCCAGAGGCTCGCCAGCCTCCAGGAGGAGCACGTAGATTTTGAGCGAGGTGGACGTCAGCTCCCTCTCTGCTTTCAACGCTGCCCCCATCATCGTGCTCTGAAAGGGGAGCAATTAAGTCACAAGATGAGCTCCCTGAAGAGGAGCATGGCGTATATGAAGGAGAAGAAGTTTATGTAGAGCATTGGCATGTACAAGGAGCCCTCGTACTCCACCACTATGAGCGGGATGTAGAAAGGAACTTTTGCGATGGGGAAGGCAAGGATGGAGAGGAAGGCTACGCTCACGTAAGCTATAGTGATCAAGACGAACTTTGCCATCAGTCCCCTGAGGAGGAGGCTCCTTGCCCTCTTGTACTCCGGCCCTATGCTCCTCAGCTTCCTCAGCCCCCTCTTGCTCCTCAGGTACTCTGACAGGGACCTGTACTCCGTAGCCACCTCGAGAGCCCTCCTGGTCTCCTCGTAAGGGAAGAGGAAACGATACGCGAGGCCAGAGAGGTAAAGGGAGAGGATGGAGGCGATCATCACGAGGGCCGGCGCTATATCCATCAACTCCCCCCTATATCGACTCAACGATTCTCAAGATCTCAGAAGCTGCAGCCCAGGGCTCCCCCTCCCTGTTATGGACGATGGCGACAGTGGAGGCGTACCAGACTGCGCTGGCCATAGCTGCAGCCCTCGCGAGCTCCATCATCCTCCTCACCCCCTCCACGCCGCCTATGTCCGCCCTCTGCCTCCCCTTGTCCCTCCCCTGCCTCTCCACCACCAGCTCTGGCTCAGCCTCCACCACAACTATGGCATCGGGCTTCAGTCTTCTCAGGACGTGCTCTGGCAGACCAGGCCAGTAGCCAGCAGGCGTCTTCACGAGGGCATGAGTGTCCACCACCAACATGCCTCCCTCAGGGAGGGACTCGTCAGCTCTCTCCACTATCCTTGCCGCAGCGAGCGCCTGGAGCTCCAGCTGTTTCCTGAGCGGGAGCTTCCTCAGCTCGTCCCTGCTCTTGACAATTCCCTCCTTTATAGCGCTCTCTACCATGAAGTCGCCGAAGTTCACTGTGAGGACCCTCACGCCCCTCTCTTCTGCCATCTTCGAGAAGTGCTGGAGCACAGTAGTCTTCCCCACTCCTGGCACACCCGTCACCACGAGTACCTTGAACCTGTTCCTCATCACTCCTCACCGAGTATCCTCTTGATGAGCGGGTAGGCCTCCAGAGCCCTCTCCCTCATGATCAGCGCATAGTACTGGTTCACTATGCCCACTGAGAGGAGGAGGCCTGTGCCAGTGCCGTACACACCTAGGACGTCAGAGGCGATCACTATGATGGCCACCAGAATGCTGCTGAGAACTGCAAGGGGGTAGATGTACTGGGACAGCTCCATCTCTACTGCCTTCGGGTTCCTCCTGAAGCCTGGTATCTCCAGCCCGCTCTTGACCAGCTTCTCAGCCTGCTCCTTTGGGCCCAGGCCTGCTATCTCGACCCACAGGAGGCCGAAGGCGACAGCGAGGACTAGCCAGGAGAGGGAGAAGGTGAGGGTCCTGAGGGGATCTAGCGATGCCTCAATGATCCCTCTTGGCGGGCTGATGTAATACAGGACATCCGAGTACACCTTGTAGAACGTGTTCTCCCTGCCCAGGAAGTCAGCCAGGATCCCCTGGATCAGCTGGAGGTCCGCTATTAGGATGCCTACAAGGAGTATGGGGATGTTGGTGACGTATAGGAACTGGAGGGGGACCCTGCTCCTTATCCCCCTGAAGCGCTGAGATGCGACAGGTATCTCGACCCTCATGGACTGCAGGTATGCCAGGAGCAACACCATAGACACTGTGGCTAAGGCTCCAGTTATGTCAGGGTATGCGTTAGGCCTGGCGAACATAAGCAGGTTCCTCTCCTCTATCATGGAGGGGAAAAGGCCGAAGGCGACGACCCCTGGCACATAGCCAAAGAAGCTCCACATGACGCCCTGCGCCACGCCAGCGAGGATGAAGAGGCTGATCGCACTCCCTATGCCCCAACCTTTCTGGACGAGCTCGTCCAGGTAGAGCACTATTATGGCACCGAAGGCCAGCTGGAGCGCGACGACTGCAAGATCGTAATACGTTGGCTGAATGCCAGTCCCTACCCAGTACCTCCTGCCGAGGGCAAATGCTGTGGCCTCCAGGAAGGCAAAGGCTATTGCCAGAGTTTTCTGTGCGCCCGTGAACTTCTTCCTGTTCTCTGGAACAGTGAGGTCTAGTTCAATGATCTTTGCTCCCACCAAGATCTGGAGGATGAGGCTGGCAGTGACTATGGGGCCTATGCCCAGCTCCATGAGCGTCCCAGCGCTGCTGGCAAAGATGATCCTAAGCAGGTTTAGCTCTCCTGTTATCTGCTGCTCTGGTATGCCGTAGAGGGGTATGTTAGCCATCACGAAGTATGTGAGGAGAGCAAGGCCTGTGATGAGGAGCCTCCTGTAGAGAGTAGGTCGGGGAGCAGGTTTTGTCACGCTGGGCAGCTTTTCTGCTACTCCTGAAAGTATGCCAATGAAATCTACCATTCTCTAGGCCACCGACCAAAGGCAAAGGGGTATAGAAAACTTATAATCTTATTTTGAACTAAAAAGCATAAGGCGCGGGGGTGCCCGAGCCTGGTCAAAGGGGTCGGGCTCAGGACCCGATGGCGTAGGCCTGCGTGGGTTCAAATCCCACCCCCCGCACTAGGGTGAGAAACGTGCACGACGCGCCTGGCATCCCTGGACATGCGAGCCATAACCGTCACCTCCTCAGGCTCCAGAGAGCTCTGAAGGAGCTGGGCTACAGCTACGAAGCAGAGGGGGACGTGACGAGGATACACTTGGAGGGCTCCCTTGTCGAGGTGAGGGACGAGCCGGGCATAGGGCTAGCCCTCCTCCTCACTGCTGCCCTCCCCTACAAATGCGAGGACGATTGTGCCTCATCTGTCGTCTCCTTCTCCACCCTCCTCTCCATGATGAAGAAGGAGGCAGAGTACGAGCTCGACAGGAGCATCCCAGGCTACCCCATGCTCAGAGCCAGAGTAGTGTTTGAAAACGTTGGGGATCTCGTAGAAACTCTCATTAAGTCTCTCGACGAATTCAGAAAGAAAACTACTGTTTAATATACTTTCGCCTATATGTTATCCTTGGTGATCTTGGCTGAGCTCGAAAGACTGGTTCAAGGCCTCGCTCGAGATGCATAAGTTCTACGGCGGCAAGCTCGAGGTCATGGCAAAGGTGCCCGTGAGGGGAATGAAGGACTTCTCGATCTGGTACACTCCTGGCGTGGCTGAGCCCTCGAGGGCAATAGCAAAGGACTCCGATCTGAGCTTCGAGTACACCTATCGATGGAACCTCGTAGCCGTTGTGAGCGACGGGACGAGAGTCCTGGGCCTCGGCAGCATAGGGCCAGAGGGGGCGTTGCCAGTAATGGAGGGTAAGGGCCTCCTCTTCAAGATGCTGGGAGGCGTAGACGCGATAGCCCTAGTGCACAGAGCGAGGAGCGTAGAGTCGTTCCTCACTTTACTGGAGTGGGTGGAGCCCAGCTTTGGTGGCATTAACTTAGAGGACATAGAGAGCCCAAAGTGCTTCACGATCCTCGAGGAGGCTCAGAAGAGGCTGAAGATACCCATCTGGCACGACGACCAGCAGGGCACTGCAGGAGCCACGCTGGCTGGCCTCATCAATGCCCTTAAGATCACTGGGAGGAACATGAAGAGCAGCAGGATAGTCCTCTTCGGCGCCGGGGCTTCTAACATACCCCTGTACAGGATCCTGAGGAAGCTTGGAGTACCAGCAGAGAACATGGCCATGCTGGACACGAAGGGAATCCTCCACCCCGACAGGGAGGACATAGACAAGCTCTTCCTCACCCACCCTTGGAAGTACAGGATAGCCGTGGAGACCAGGGGCGCCGGACTAAGGCCTGGCGCAGGTCTTGCAGAGGCGCTGAAGGGAGCTGACGTGCTGGTAGCGGCCAGCACCCCAGGCCCGGGGATCGTGAAGAAGGAGTGGGTGGCTCAAATGAACAAGGACGCTATAGTCTTCGCTATAGCCAACCCGGTGCCAGAGATCTGGCCCTGGGAGGCTAAGGAGGCAGGGGCAAAGATAGTGGCTACGGGCAGGAGCGACCTACCGAACCAGGTTAACAATAGCCTCGTCTTCCCGGCAATGTTCAGAGGTCTCCTGGACGTGGGGGCTAAGGCAGTGGTGGACGAGACCATAATCAGCGCTGCCATGGAGCTAGCTAAGTATGCCGAGGAGAAGGGGCTGAGGGAGGACTACATAATCCCGACAATGGAGGAGTGGGAGGTCTTCGCCAGGGAGGCTGCGGCAGTAGCAGTGAAGACCATGGAGCTTGGGCTGGCGAGGAGGAACACTACGTTCAAGGAGGAGCAGGAGAGGGCGCTGACTATAATATCCCAGACGAGGGAGAAGTGGCGGAGGCTGTGGGAGGCAGGGCTCATACAGAGGCCCCCGGGTGAGGCGTGATGTACGAGGTGAACTTCGTAGTTAGGAGGGCTGTGGAGGAGGACGCAAGAGAGCTGGCAAAGTTGATGATAAGGTTCTACATGTTCAACGAGGAGTTCGACAGGGCAATGGAGGTGTCAAGAGAAGCAGAGGAGATCTCGCTCAAGATAGCTGAGGAGAGGATAAGGGGGAACAACCTCCTCCTCGTCGCCACCATAGACAGCAAAGTTGTGGGCTACGTTTACGGAGCTGTGCTGCAGAACCCCCTGCTAGTGAGGAAGGAAATAGGGGTCCTGAAGGAGCTCTACGTTGCTCCTGGCTACAGGGGGATGGGGATAGCAAAGACTCTCGTGGAGCACGCCTCGCGAGAGCTCATGAACATGGGCGTGAGGTACATAGCAGCCGAGTTCCCCTCCCTGAACGTGGTGGCAGAGAAGTTCTACGAGAAGCTGGGATTTAGGAGGTTCGTGAGCATATACTTGAGGGAGGTGTGAAGAGGTGAGGCTGGAGGTCAGGCTGGCAGGTCAGGGAGACGTGGAGCAGCTCTCCTACCTCATATCCAGGCTGAAGTCGCTCAACGAGGAGCTAGATCCGCAGTTCAAGACAGTGAACAACCTCTTCGAGGTAGTGCAGGACTACGTGAAGAGGAGCGTGGGGAGCGACAGGGCGTTCATTCTCATAGCCCAGAACGGAGAGAGCGGGGAGATAGCAGGCATTGTGAGGGTAGAGCTGGAGGACAGGGTCTTCTACGTTCCGCGCATAGTAGCAGTGATCTCTGACGTTTACGTGAAGCCGAAGTACAGGAGGAAGAGGGTAGCAACGCTGTTGCTAGAGAGGGCAAAGGAGGAGGCGAAGAGGAGGGGCGCAGGCATGCTCGTCGCAGTTTACCCAGCTAACAACATGATAGCGGAGAACTTCTACAGCAAGGCTGGCTTCAAGCTGCTACAGGTAGAGAAGTACGTCCTCCTCTAGCCCTTTTCTTTTTTATAAACCTTAGCCATTTACCTCGAAAGGGAGTGCTGTGTGTCCTCAGAGGATCCTCGGGGAGAAGCGATCAAGCTTCTGAGGGTCCTCTCCTACCATTACAGCTTCAGGGACCTAGAGAAGCTCTTGGGCATTCACTTCCAGAGCCTGTGGCGCTATGCAACGCTCAACAGCGTGCCAGAGAAGGAAACTGCAGAGAAGATATTGACGAGGGCCGCAGAAGCAGACCTTGTGAAGTCTGTGATAGACAGTTTCCTGAACAAGAGCGGCGAAGAGTACCACGTCCTCCTCAGGTTCCCTGGCTTCGTGAGCGCCTTCGCCCACATATCCGTGAACGCCCTCGGCGAGAGCGACCTGGACGCAGCTATAGCCCTCTCGCCCGAGGCCCTCACCATAGCTACAGCCATAGCTATGGACAGGGAGGCCCTCATATGTCACCTGAGGCAGGAGGCAAGGCTGGAGAGGGGAGGGCTCCTTGCCTTTCACTACAAGTCCAGAAGGGAGAAGAGCATTAGGTCGCTCGTGCTACCAAAGGAGTGTCTCGAGGAGTCCTCTGTCGCCCTTGTCGACGTAGTGCTAGACCCTGACAAGGTCTTGGCCCTCGAGTACCTAGCAAGGAAGAACAGGGCAAAGATATCGCTCGTCTCAGCCATATCAGGCGATAAGGAGAGTATAGAGGAGCTCGGCCATAGGCTGAACGGGACAAAAATAGTAGTGATGAAGGTAAGGGCCTAGCCTACCACCTTCTCGTAAGAGCTCGTTATGTCGCTGAGGTACCTGGACAGCGGGAAGGGTCTCCCCAGCCTCTTGAGCACATCTGGCGTTATGTCGCCGAAGATCCTGTTCTTAGCCCGCTCGCTCACCTTGTCCATGACGTAGCTCCCGTCGATCCCTGGGTACCAGTTGTACCTCTCCACTATGACCTTTGCCTGAGTCTCTGGGCTGGATATGAACTCGATCAGCTTCATCGCCTCCTTAACGTTACAGGCCTTTGCAGGTATGACGAGGTACATGGGCTGTCCAGGGAGGCCGGGCTCTGGGATGAAGAGCCTTATGTGCTCAGGGATCTTCCCCTCGTTCATCCAGGTGTAGAACATGTCCACCCACACTGGCCCCATCCATATCTCCTCCCTTGCGAGCATGTCCAGAGTTCCCACGTTCCCTGCAGTTATCCTGACGTTCTTGTTGAACTCTTTGAGCTCCTGGAGGGCAGCCTCTATCTTGCCCTTAAGGCCCTCGTCGTAGGGGCCCTTAGTGAGCTTCTCGTACTCCCCAGACTTCCAGTAGACCCAACCTACCACGAAACCAACTCCAGACATCCCTCCCTTCACGCCGTTGTAACCGAACTTGCCCGGGTTCTGCTTTACCCACTCCACTAGCTCGGCGTAGCTCTTGGGCGGGCTCTTGACGTACTTGGTGTTGTAGGCTATGGCGATCTGGCTGTGGAAGAGGGGTATGCCGTAGCCCTCCATAGGCGTGCCCAGAGCGTTAAACGCGTGCTGGGAGGTGACGAGCTTCCAGGTAGAGGTGTTCTTCGCATAGGGAAGCAGGAGGTTCTCTGGCAAGGCCCAGGACATGAAGATCTGGTGCACCACTGCAACGTCTATGTCCCAGCAGGCTTTGCCTGCGTCCTTAGCTGCCTTGAGCTTCTCGAAAATGAGCCTGCTGCCCGCATCTCCAGGGCCTGTGTGGATCGTGTTGATCATGACGTTAGGGGTCTTGTTCTCGTACATAGGGGCTATGACGTTCTGCATGAGGGCTAGCATGTTTATGTCGCCTGCTGTCGCATACATGAGCCTGATCTTCTCCTGGTTGGCTGGGGCAGGGCTCGACTGGTTGAGGTAGGAGGGGAGGACGAGGGCTCCTATGACTACAATGGCTAGAAGGGCTCCCACGCCGAGAAGCAAGAGACTCCTGGAGTCTGCCACCTAGCTCACCAGGAATGAGAGTCCCAGCTCTTCCTAAATCTCATCAGACCTTAGCACGCAATTTCTATATAGAACTCCCTAGGAGGGCTTCTAAAAAAGAGACTTGGAGGCGAGTTATCCAACGATCCTCTCGTACATGGAAGTTATCTCTGACTGGTACCTAGAGATGGGGAAGAGTCTACCGTACCTCTTCAACATATCTGGAGTTATATCCCCGAACATTCTCTGCTTTGCCTTCTCGCTCACCTTGTCCATAACGTACTTCTCGTCTATTCCAGGGTACCAGTTGTACTTCTCTACTATGACCTTTGCCTGAGTCTCTGGGCTAGATATGAACTCTACGAACTTCATGGCCTCCTTAACGTTACAGGCCTTTGCAGGGATGACGAGGTAAAGAGCAAGGCCTGGAAGGCCGGGCTCTATTAAGGTGAGCTTGATGTGCTCAGGGATCTTCCCCTCGTTCATCCAGGTGTAGAACAGATCTATCCAGACTACCCCCATCCAGATCTCTTCCCTAGCTAGCATGTCCTGAGTGCCTATGTTGCCTGCCGTGATCTTCACGAACTTGTTGAACTCTTTGAGCTCCTGGAGGGCAGCCTCTATCTTGCCCTTAAGGCCCTCGTCGTAGGGGCCCTTAGTGAGCTTCTCGTACTCCCCTGTCTTCCAGTAGACCCAGCCCATGACGAAGCCTACGCCAGAGAGACCTCCCTTTATGCCGTTGTAACCGAACTTGCCCGGGTTCTGCTTTACCCACTCCACTAGCTCGGCGTAGCTCTTGGGCGGGCTCTTGACGTACTTGGTGTTGTAGGCTATGGCGATCTGCGCATGCGAGAAGGGAATGACGTAGCCGTCTATGTTGTTACCCTGAGCAGTCTCTGCGTGAGGAGAGGTGACGTACTTGTAGGTGGAGACGTTCTGAGCATATCTCATGAGTAGTTCAGAGGGAGGTGCCCAGTTGAAGAACAGAGGGTTAACTATGGCCACATCGATGTCCCAGCAGGCCTTGCCCGCGTCCTTGGCTGCTTTGAGCTTCTCGAATATGGTCCTACTGCCTGGCTCCCCCGGACCTGTGTGAATGGTCGTGATCTGGACGCCAGGGTTTTTCTCCTCATAGGTAGGCACTATGACGTTCTGCATAAGGGCTAGCATAGTGACGTCTCCTGCTGCTGCCCACACTAGCCTTGTCCTCTCCTGCTTGACCTCCTCAGGCCCTCTGCTGAGGTAGGAGGGGAGGACGAGGGCTCCTATGACTACAATGGCTAGAAGGGCTCCCACGCCGAGAAGCA
>JBCNVO010000015.1:0-4689 GCA_039630105.1 Acidilobaceae archaeon | reverse complement strand
ACCCTCTATTGGTCCCCAGACCTTTGCCATTTTACTCGACGAGGACATGAGGACGCTGTTATCGACAGATTTCATCACGCCTGCTGCCAGCGGGTACCTGTCGGCGTTCTTCCTCACGAAGTCTATCGTGCTCAGCTTCGCTGGCACATAGACTGCCTCACTTGCCAGGGCTCTCAAGGTTTCTTCTTTCAGTGTTAGACAGATTATGAGGAGAATGCTCGCGTAAAGAGTGAGCAGGTCGTCCTCTGCTGCTGTAGTTAGCCCCATGAGCTGAACACCCGAGAGGGGCCTGGGGACCTTGCCCTCGATCTCAGGGATGGGGCCTACGAGTAGATTCTTGACTTTGTACTTGATACTATAAATGTTCCAAGAGCCCGTGACTAAGCATGGGGCCCTTCCCTTCTCGAATATCTCGTAGATCTGCGTCCACTCCCCCAGGACTCCAATTCGTATTAGCATGTAGGGGAAAACGCGGGAAAGGAGGAAGGAGAAGCCCTCTACTGTGCCTGGGCTGTTCAAGCCCACTGTGTCCTTCTCCTCGTCGTAGTAGAAGCCGCCGAAGGCCGTGACCACTGGGTAAACGTGGTACGAGTTTATCTGCCAGGCAAGGCCGTAGGTCTTTCCTTCTGGCTTGTAGTGTCTGCTCATGATCTCTTCGAGCTGGGAGAACCTCTGCGGGAGAACCCCTCCCGTGAGATCTGAGTTGCAGAGGAGGACGCTACTCTCTACATTCAACGGGAGGCCGTAGAGCTCTTGCCTGTAAACTCCTGCACTGGAAGCGTAAGGCGCATACTGCGATTTCAGCTGCTCCAGGACCTCCGTTGGCAACACCTTCGAGAGGCTTACCAAGAAGCCGCCCTCCGCCAGCTCCCCCGTCCAGTTGTGGCTCCAAACCAGCACGTGGGCCTTCTTTCCCTCTCCGATAACAAAATCCTCGTACATTATTTCCCTCACATCAGTTCCTTTACCTCCGTAGTTCACGTTGATCCCAGGATACTCCTGCATGAACCTGGAAATCTGGTCTACGAGAGGCACGCTCTCAAGCCCCCTGAGGACGACCAATATGTTTACTGTGACGTTTATCTCTCCCCTTTTCGCTCTTTCTGCAAAGGCCTTCAGCTGAGGTGGTACTCTGATCTGTATATCTCCTATCCGTAGCATGTCACGCTCTGTAGAGGGGGGCGTCGTAGGCCTTGTCTTATTTTGCAAGATGTAGAGCACAACGAAAGGCAGCAGAGCGCCTGACAAGACAAGGGCCAGGACTATGAACAGGAGGATCCGCTTGAAAACAGAGCTATCTGTGCTCGCTGCTCTCAAAGAGGGTACCCTGTTAACGATCTGTGAAACCTTAAATAAGGGGATTATTTGAGGTGTTTGACAGCAGCCTTATCGTGGAAGAGCCCTCCTCAGAGGAGCCTCCATGCCCCTGAGCCAGAGTTGGAGGCAGAGAGCTGTCGCTAGCCCGCTAGGCAGAACCTCGCCCGGGGGCTCATGGCTAGAGCGCAGCCTCCCAGTATGGTGGTAGCAGGCTAGCCCTCTGCAGTTTCGCGTAAACGACAGCTCGCGTCTCAAAGCTACAGTCGACGGATCTCTGTTGACATGTCCCCCACAAGTGGGCTCCTTCGCGAGGGCAGCTCCGCTGTCAGGGAGCGCTATTCCAGCCAGCTCCACCCTTTGAGCTCGACCTCCCTTCCCTTGAACAGGACACCCCGTCCCTCGCTCACGTGCCCCGTTACCTGGCAGGGGATCTCCTTCTTCCTGCAGTGGGAGAGCAGGCACCTTGCTGCCTCCTCGCTGGCTGTAACTGCGAGGTTGTAGTCCTCCCAGCTCTCCAAGACCTTCGTCTCCTCCAGCCCCAGCTCTGCGAGGGCCCTCTCCGCCTCCCTCGCGACGAGACAGGAGTCTATCTCTATCCTCACGCTGCTGGCAAAGGAGAGCTGGTAGAGAGATGCTATCCACCCGTCGCTGTTGTCTATGGCTGCGCTTACACCGCACTCGCCCAGCTTTGACCCCATGGCCAACGGGGGGAGAGGTCTCCTCGTGTAGTTGTAGCTCTCCGGGAAGTCCTCTATGCGGAGCCTCCCCTCCAATGCGAGGGAGGCCAAGAGCCCGTAGCCGAGGAGGCCTACCTGGACGACCAGGTCGCCAGGCCTAGCACCGTTCCTCCAGACAGGTTTCAGAGAGTAGGCTAGGGCAGTCACGTCTATCCAGCTGTCCCCCCTGCTCCTGTTCGTGTCGGATTTAAGAACAGGGACCTGCGCCCACCTGGCTGCCTCCCCCACGCCCCTAGCTATCTCCTCCATCACCTGAAGGGAGGGGGCTCCCATGCTGTACGCCACTGCCGCTGGCTTGCCCCCGCTTGCAGCTATGTCAGAGAGGGCTGCTACAGTGGCCTTCCACCCCCAGTCGCTCCAGGACATCCAGGGCAGCCTCGACTCTGCTGCAGAGTAGCCGTCCACGTTGAGGAGGAGGCCGTTGAAGGGAGAGGCGTCGATCTCGAGGGCGTGAAGGGAGCCAGATAGCTCTGCCAGCCTCCTCAGCGCCTCTAGCCACCTCTCGAAGCTCAACGACTTTCCCAGCTCTATTTTCTCTGAGCTTTTTAGGCTAGCCGAAAGAGTGCTCGACGGTGGACAAGATGTCTGCGAAGACCACCACGATCAGTGTGATAAAGGCAGACATTGGGAGCCTGGCAGGCCACCACAGGGTCCACCCTGACACCATCCTTGCAGCCAGCAGGGTCCTGGCAGAGGCGAAGAGGAACGGGATCATAAAGAGCTTTTACGTAACCAACGCGGGCGACGACCTCCAGCTCATAATGACCCACCATAGAGGCGTGGACGATCAGGAGGTGCACTCCACAGCATGGAACGCCTTCAAGGAGGCCACAAGGGTTGCGAAGGAGCTCGGACTATACGCAGCTGGGCAAGACTTACTCAGCGACGCCTTCAGCGGGAACGTGAGGGGAATGGGGCCTGGAGTGGCAGAGATGGAGATAGTGGAGAGGCCCTCTGAGCCCATAGTCATATTCATGGCAGACAAGACAGAGCCTGGAGCCTTCAACCTACCCCTCTTCAGGATATTCGCTGACCCGTTCAACACTGCTGGCCTCGTCATAGACCCGAGGCTCCACAGCGGCTTCACCTTCGAGGTGCTCGATGTGTACGAGGGCAAGGCAGTAGAGCTCAACGCTCCCGACGAGATGTACGACATCCTCGCCCTCATAGGCACCCCCGGAAGGTACGTGATCAGGAGAGTTTACAGGAGGCCCGACAGAGAAATAGGAGCTGTGGTGAGCATAGAGAGGCTGAGCCTCATAGCAGGGAGGTACGTGGGCAAGGACGACCCTGTCATGATAGTTAGGGCCCAGAGCGGCTTCCCTGCAGTGGGGGAGGTGCTGGAGCCCTTCAGCTTCCCCCACCTGGTGGCGGGCTGGATGAGGGGGAGCCACCACGGCCCCCTCATGCCTGTTGGCCTGAGGGACTCTAAGGTGAGCAGGTTCGACGGGCCGCCTAGGGTAGTAGCGCTAGGCTTCCAGGTGAAGAACGGCGAGCTCATAGGCCCAGCTGACCTCTTCGACGACCCTGCATTCGACGAGAGCAGGAGGGTGGCGCAGCAGGTTGCTGACTACCTCAGGAGGCACGGGCCTTTCATGCCCCACAGGCTAGGGCCAGAAGAGATGGAGTACACTACCCTGCCTGACGTCATGAAGAAGCTCTCGGGCAGGTTCGTGCAGGCAGAGATGGGATATAAGCCCATAGTCAAGAAGTCAGAGGGGCTCAGCGGGGAGCACGAGTAGGGCCCGTAGCTCAGCCAGGATCAGAGCGCCGGCCTCCGGAGCCGGAGGTCCCGGGTTCAAATCCCGGCGGGCCCGCCTTTGATCTAAGAACTCTATATATCTTTCACAATTAGGAGCCCTCATCTCCTGCCCTCCCGAGCTAAGATGAGGGTGCTCTTGCTCTCTGACATTCATGGCAACCTGGAGGCCCTCGAGGCAGTGCTCCAGAACGCCAGGTACGACGAGGTCTGGGTGCTGGGCGATCTGGTGGACTACGGTCCTAACCCTGCAGAGGTGATAGACCTGGTGAGGAGCCTCTCCCCAACCATGGTGCTGAGGGGGAACCACGACGACGCGGTGGGCTACGGTGTTGACTGCGGGTGCGGGGAAAAGACGCATTGGCTCAGCGTTTACTCCAGAGAAAAGTACACGATGAAGCTAGTAACGGAAGAGCAGAGGAGGTGGCTCGCCTCCCTCCCCCTTAGGGAGCAGAGGGAGATAGGGGGGAGGAGGCTGCTGGCAGTCCACGCTAGCCCAAGGAACCCCCTCCACGACTACCTCCTGCCGAGCCTGCCAGCAGAGGAGCTGAGGCGCATGCTCTCAGTAGGGCTAGGCATGAGGGCTTCCCGCCTTGTCAACGCAAATATCGTGGTGAGCGGTCACACCCACGTGCCTGCAGACTTCGTCGTAGAAGGGATCAGGGTCATAAACCCGGGCAGCGTGGGGCAGCCGAGAGACGGAGATCCAAGGGCCTCTTACGGCATCCTCGACACGGAGAGCTGGGAGTTCAGGGTGTTCAGGGTGGACTACCCTAGAGAGAAGACGCTGGAGAAGCTCAAGCCCTACGTCGACGACCCGAAGGTCTACGCGAAGCTAGCGGAGATACTCACGATAGGGAGGGTTCTCTGACCACC
>JBCNVO010000014.1:0-9115 GCA_039630105.1 Acidilobaceae archaeon | reverse complement strand
AAGGGGAGAGTGGTTTTCATGAGCTCCTCTGAGGTGTACGGGGAACCTGAGGTGGTGCCGACCCCTGAGAGCTACCCTGGAAGGGTAGACCCTGTGGGCGAGAGGAGTCCTTACGAGGAGAGCAAGAGGTTTGGAGAGGCGTGGCTATGGCCTTCTTCAAGGAGAGGGGGAGGGACGTGAGGATAGCAAGGATATTCAACACTTATCACCAAGGCTGAATCCTGAATAGCCATATGCAAGGGTGGTCACTCGCTTCATAGAGAGGGCACTCGACGGGAGACCCTTCGAGATACATGGAGACGGCAAGCAGACTAGGAGCTTGAGTTTGTCAGACGGAGACACAGTTGCAGGGCTCATCAAGCTGGGCGGCATCCGGCGATTGCACTGGGGAGGATTACTCAACGTCAGTGAACAGTGCTGGAGCTCGCGGCCATAGTTATGGAGCTCACCGGCTCCCAGTGCCCATAGTGCACACCCCTCCTCGACCTGGAGACCCGAGGACGGGAGCCTGACATAGGCAGAGGACCAAGAGGAGGCTAAGCTGGAGGATCTAGGGTGGAGCCTGAGGGAGGGCATTCTGATGGACATTGGAGTGGTACAGGGGGAGGGGACATGGCTAGGATATCTGTTGTGGGCCTGGGCTATGTGGGCCTGGTCCATGCAGTGGGCTTCGCCCTCCTGGGTCACGAAGTGTTCGGCTACGACGTGGACGAGCAGAAGCTCAAGAGGCTCTCGGCGGGCGTCCCCACGATCTACGAGGAAGGGCTAGGGGAGGGGCTCAGGAAGTCTCTCTCCCGTGGTTCCCTGAGGTTCACGAGTAACCTGTGGGAGGCCGTGAAGGGGAGCGACGTCAGCTTCATCTCTGTGGGAACTCCCAGCAACCCTGACGGGTCCCAGGACCTCGGCCAGGTGATCGCTGCCTCCCGCTCCCTTGGGAGGGCATTGAGAGAGAAGGGTAGCTGGCACCTCTTCGTAGTGAAGAGCACGGTCTTGCCAGGCACCGCTCTTGGGGCCGTGAGGAGGGTGCTCGAGGAGGAGAGCGGGCTGAGGGCTTTCGAGGACTTCGGCCTCGCTTCCAACCCAGAGTTCCTGAGGGAGGGGAGCGCCATGAGGGATTTCTTCAAGCCTGACAGGATAGTTTTAGGAGTCGGTGATGAGAGGAGCAGGGAGCTCCTACTGGAGATATATGCTGGAATAGACGCGCCAAAGGTGGTCACAGATATTACTACTGCAGAGATGGCTAAGTACGCCTCGAACGCCTTCCTGGCCCTGAGGATCAGCTTTGCGAACGAGATGGGCTCCCTCTGCAAGGAGCTAGGCACAGACTGCTACGAGGTGTTGAGGATAGCAGGCATGGACCACAGGATAGGGCCTCACTTCTTCAGAGCTGGACTGGGCTTCGGCGGCTCCTGCTTCCCGAAGGACCTGAGGGCTCTGGCGACCTTCATGGAGTCAAGGGGTCTCAGGGCAAGGATCTTGAGGGCAACGCTAGAGGTAAACGAGGAGCAGGTTCTGAGGGCAATGGCTCTCCTCGAGAAGCACATAGGCGAGCTGAGGGGCAGGAGGATAGGCGTGCTGGGGCTCTCCTTCAAACCAAACACTGACGACGTAAGGGAGTCCAGGGCCATAGCCCTTGCGAGGGAGTTGCTTAAGAGAGGGGCAGTAGTGGGGGTCCACGATCCAAAGGCCATGGTCAACGCGAGAGGCGAGCTAGGGGATTTGGTGAGGTACTACGAGGATCCCCAGAGGCTCATAGAGGACTCAGAGGCAGTAGTGATAGCCACAGAGTGGGAGGAGTACGAGCTGCTGGACTACAGAGGGAAGATAGTAATAGATGGGAGGAGAGTGGAGAAGGCGAGGGAGGCGAGAATATACGAAGGGATGGCGTGGCAGCATGTAGGGATATGAACAAAGGCCTGGGTTGAGAGAGGGACTTCCTGAAGAGCTTCATGTACAAACTCTACGTTGGAGGCATTGCTGGAAGAAGGAGAGGGTACTGCAAGGCCATAAAGTCCGCTAAGCCTCAAAACGTCTACCTAGGATTGAACGTCCCTGAGAGCCTCAAGGAGGCCTTGCTCTCTAAATGCCAGGTTTACCTCCACTCAGCGATCTGGGAGAGCTTTGGAATAGCTCCACTAGAGGCTATGGTTGCTAGGGCCACGCCAGTGGTCCACAAGTCCTCTGTCACCTGGACAGATGTCTGTGAGGAGAGGTATCGTTATGGCTTCTCCGCCGCCGACTCAGATCAGGTAGCTGAGAGGGTAAGAGAGGCCCTGGAGGAGCCCATCATGGCTCCAGAATAGCGCTTCCAGAAGTTCTCCACCGACGTCTTTGGGAACAGGATGGTTAAGGTCGTGGAGGAAGCTGTTACCGTGGGCAAGAGAGGGCTCGCAGCTATTTAGGGAGCACTGTGGCCAAGAGGGAGGGAAAGATGACGAGGGTGCTCGTTCAGCACACGCGGTGGGGTTACGGGGGCGGCGTCACAGTGTTCCTCCAAATGATCTCTGCCCTCGCGAGGGCAGGTTTCCACGTTTATGCATACACTCTCGAGAGGCCCCAGCCTAAGATATACGAGGAGATCATGGGGGAGCCTCTGCCTGAGAACGTGAGGCTGATCAGCTCCGGGCTCTCTAGCGTGAGGCTCTTCACTATCTACAAGCCCTTCCTCTCGAAGATCTTCGATAGGAGGCGTGAGGGATATGAGGTGAGGGTCGTGAGCGATGGCTACTTCAGCCGCGAGGACGCGAGGAGAGCCCCCACTATATACTACGTCCACTTCCCCATGCCGCTGAACGTGGAGGGCCCCTGGGCCTTCGCCTCAAAGTACAACCTACAGGCCCTCTCAAAGGGGCTTGCAGGCTTCGCGAGGAGCGCTGTCTGGTGGCTGTATGGGAGGCCTTACAGGTTCGTGGCTAGGAAGGCCTATAAGGAAATGATCGAGAGCTCCGTGAAGAACTTCGTCAACTCTCAGTTCACCCTAGAGGCTTACCTGTACTCGATTATGCTCTACGAGGACTTGAGGAGGGAGGAGCTGGCGAAGAAGGTGGAGGTGCTCTACCCGCCTCTGCCCCAGATGGAGAAGCGACTAGAGCTGAGAAAAGAGGAGAAGGTGCCCTGCGTCCTGACTTTGGGCAGGTTCAGCGAGGAGAAGAGGTACGAGCTAGTGCTCGAAGTTGCCAGGAGGCTAAAGGGCTACAGGTTCTACATCGTTGGGGGGATACCTGGGAGGGCTGCAAGACTCTACTACGAGAGGATAGCCAGCCTCAGGCCTCAGAACGTAACTTTGACAGCGAACGTTCCAGAGAGAACAAAGAATGTCCTACTCTCAAAATGTCAGGTGTTCCTACACACCATGGTAGGCGAGCACTTCGGCATAGCGCCCCTGGAGGCTCTCGCTGCTGGCGCAACTCCTGTTGTGCACCAGTTCTCGGGCACATGGTCGGACGTTTGCGATAAGCAGTACTGCTATGGCTTCAAGACCACCGATCCTGAGGAGGTAGCAGAGAGGGTACTGAGCGCCTTAGAGAGGCCAAGGACTGCCCCTCTCGAGCACCTCGAGAAGTTCTCTCCCCAGCTCTTCAGTAAGAGGATAGTGGAGGCCGTGGAGGAGGTCGCTAGCATTTAAGCTTGCTTCTCAAGAGCTATGCTACGGCGAATCAACATGAAGATACGCATGGACAGGCCAGTCGTGGAGATGGACGGAGACGAGATGGCAAGAATTATGTGGCAGCTGGTGAAGGAGAAACTCATCCTTCCATACGTGGAGCTCAAGACAGAGTACTACGACCTTCACGTTAAGGTGAGGGACGAGACGAACGACGAGGTGACAGTTCAGGCAGGGGAGGCAGTGAAGAGGTGGGGAGTTGGCGTTAAGTGCGCGACCATAACGCCAGACGCAGAGAGGGTGAAAGAGTATAGCCTGAAGAAGGCCTGGAGGAGCCCCAACGCCACGCTGAGGGAAATGCTGGACGGCACCCTCTTCAGGGCCCCAGTCATCCTCAGCAACGTAGTCCCTGCAGTCAGGTTCTGGAAGAGGCCCATAGTAATTGCAAGGCACGCTTTCGGCGACATCTACTCTGGAGTCGGCATATCTGTAGAGGAGCCAGGAGAGGTGGAGCTCGTCTTCAGGAGCTCCTCTGGGAGGGAGTCCAGGATGAAGCTGGCAAAGCTGGAGGGTCGCGGAGTAGTTCAAGCGTACTACAACCTCGACTCCTCCATCAGGAGCTTTGCCAAGGCCACCTTTGGCTACGCGCTCGCTAACAACCTCGACGTGTGGTTCTCTGCAAAGGACACCATATCGAAGGTCTACGACGCGAGGTTCAAGGAGATCTTCCAGGAGGTGTACGAGGAGTTCAAGGGGGAGATGGAGAGGAGGGGGCTCAAGTACGAGTACTTCCTCATAGACGATGCCTATGCCAGGGTGGTGAGGAGTGAGGGAGGCTTCGTCTGGGCTGCGAAGAACTTCGACGGAGATGTACTCTCGGACTTCGTCTCCTCTGCCTTCTCTGGCAGCATTGCCCTCATGAGCTCAGAGCTCTACTCTCCCTATGGCTACTACCTCTCTGAGGCAGCCCATGGCACAGTGAGGAGGCACTACTACAGGTGGCTAAAGGGGGAGAAGACCTCCTCTAACCCCACGGGCACCATATACGCCTGGACTAGGGGGTTGAGGGAGAGGGGGAGGAGGGACGGGAACGTAGAGCTAGTGAGGTTTGCAGAGAGGCTGGAGGAGGCAGTGAGACATACTATAGAGGTGGAGAGGATCATGACTCAGGACGTGGCTAGGGTGGCAGAGCCTCCTGTTAACGCCATAGTCACTACCGAGGAGTTCGTAGAGGCAGTGAGGAGGAGCCTCGAGAAACTACTCAGCAAGCCCTAGCCTCGCGGGAGGTCTTCGAACAAGTTTCTCTTGCATGGTTTTCTACTTGTTAGAACGGTATTTATAGTGCCAGATTAGTTCAGGAGAAGCGCCTGGCTCTGGAGGCAGATGGGCGGGGAACATCTGGGGCGCTTTGCAGAAGGAGAGGAAGTAGTCATAAAAGGAACGAGCCTGGAGGAGGAGCTGAGGTTCCGCCTGTACTACATGGGGCTCTATCCTGGCTCTAGGGTCAAGATAGTGAGGAACGACGGGCGCTATCCCTTGCTCGTTGAGGCTCATGGGTCCCTCATAGCGATCAGCACTGACATAGCGGAGAAGATCTATGCAGAGAAGGTTGTAGAGAGGGGAGTAATGCAGTGAAAGCTGTAGCTCACCACCACAGTGCGCATGCGATAGAAGAGAGGAAAGTATCTATGCGCGTAGGCATTATAGGCTTCCCCAACGTCGGCAAAAGCGCTCTCTTCAAAGCCCTCACTGGAGGAGAGGCGAAGGTAGCAAACTGGCCAGGAACGACAGTGGACATTCACTATGGATTCAAGAGACACGGCAACAAAGTGATAGAGTTCGTGGATCTGCCTGGAGTGTACAGCCTCGGAGAAGGTGGAGTAACGGGCGATATAGTGAGGTCCTACCTGCTGCTCCAGAAGCCTGACGTAGTCCTGGTGCTCGTGGACGGCACTAACGTCGAGAGAACCCTTAACTTGGCAGTGCAGGTGGCAGAGGTGAGCGAGAAGGTCGTTGTCGCGATAACGAAGCTAGACTTGGCTCACAGCAGGGGCATCCACATAAATACAGAGGGGCTCTCGAAGGCACTAGGGAGGAGAGTAGTCCCCACATCTGTCACCTGGGGGCTGGGGCTGGAGGATCTGTTAAGGGCAATCGTGGAGGTGGGTGAGGGAGAAGGCCAAGCCCCCCTAAAGATCAACTACGGCCCTCTCGAGCCATATGTGAGGGAGCTCTCCCCAAAGTTAGAGCAGCTCGAGAGCTATCTGGGAATGAACTCGAGGTGGATGGCAGTGAAGCTCCTGGAGGGGGACGCGTTTGTGGAGAGGATCGTCAGCGAGAGGGCTAGCCAGCTGGTGAACGAGGCCAGAGAGATGAGGACAGAGATATCTAAGACTCTGGGCAAGGAGCCCCTTGGGATCATAGCCGAGACGAGGTTCAGATACTCCCTCTCTGTCGCCTCTGGAAACGTCGCGAGGTCTGGCTTAAGGCTCTCGAAGGCTGAGCGCATTGACAAAATCACTCTCAACCCCCGCTTCTCTCCCTTCGTCTCTATCGCAGCTATCTTGACCCTCTTCCTCTTCGCCTTCTCCATAAACACGGGGTTCCCGCTCAATGTACTCCTCTCCTCTCTAGGCTACGAAAGAGCGGCAACAATAGTCGACTCGTATAATGTAGCAGCGCTCATGGAGAGTTTCATTAGCTATGCGATCTCCCTCCTCGAGCCGTTTTTGGAGCGACAGCCCGCCTGGCTGAAGAGCCTGCTGCTCGAGGGAATCATAGGCGGGATGAGCGTTGTGCTCCTCTTCGCCCCCCTCGTCTTCACTATATCTGCCTTCCTGGCCGTCCTGGAGGACTCGGGCCTAGCGCCCAGGTTCGCCTACAGCCTCCACCCCCACACCTGCAGAGTGGGGCTCTCAGGACACTCCCTCTTCCCTGCCGCTAGCTGCTTCGGCTGCAACGTGGGAGGGCTAATGGCAGTGAGGGCCACGCCCAACCTGGCAGAGAGGGTGAAGCTCTACCTCATATTGCCCCTCCTCCCCTGCCAGGCGCGGCTGATAGTTTTCCTTACTCTGGCAGCTGCAATAGGCACTGTTGTGGGTCTCCTCGGCATAGTAATGACTTACCTCATTTCTGTGACCCTCGTGGCCTTGTTGAGCTACGTGCTCGACAGGTTCTACACGAAGGCCTCTAAGCCCATCATGCTCATGGACATACCTAACCTTCACATGCCTCTCAGAAGGGTCACCTGGTGGATGGCTTGGTCCACCACGAGGGAGTTTCTCTACAGGACTGGCACAGTCATATTCCTGGGAGCTCTGCTCACCTGGGCCCTCTCCAGCCTCACCCCTTCCCTCCAGTACACCTCAGAGCCCTCAGAGAGCGTAGCCGCCCACCTCTCCCGCGCCCTAGTCCCCCTCTTCGCTCCCCTCGGCATAGAGGGGGAGAAGGGATGGATGACGGTTTATGGGCTCATAGCGGGCTTCGTGGCAAAGGAGATCTACCTCTCCTCCTTAGCAGTGATAACAGGCATTGAGAACCCGATAGGGGCAGTCTCCTCTCTCTCCCTCTCTGAAGCCTCTATCCTTGCCCTCATGGTCTTCATAGCCCTCTACGTGCCCTGCCTCGGCACCATAAGCGTGATATACACAGAGAGCAGGAACGCGAGGGTAGCCTTGACAGCTCTAGTACTGTCTCTTGCTACAGGATACTTGACAGCCATAGCAGTCTACCGCTCCTATCTGCTCCTCCTCTCTCTGCTTTAGTGGGGCCGCCGGGATTTGAACCCGGGACCACAGGGGCCCAAGCCCTGCATCCTACCAGGCTAGACGACGGCCCCGTAGCGCCGGGGGTGGGATTCGAACCCACGCGTCCCTTACGGGACAACGGGTCTCCAGCCCGTCGCCTTGGACCGCTCGGCCACCCCGGCTTCCATGTTCATAGCTGGGGGAGCCCTAATAACCTTGTTTAGGCACCCTCACGTAAACTTTGCTCCCCTTTTTCTCAACCTTAGCCCTTTGTGGATCTATCGTGAAGGGAAGCACGTACTCTCCCTTAATCTTCTCCACTCTTCTCGAGGCCTTGCCAAGGGCTCTCTCCACCTTTCTCTTATCTACCCTTCCCTCCACTATGATCCTATCTTCGAGCAGAGTTATCTCGAGCGTGCCCTCCTCCACCTCCGGCACGTCGAAAACGAGCAGCAGCTCCTTGCCCTTGTCTATCACAGTGTAGAGAGGGCTTGCCCTCCCCTCTGCTGCCTCCCTCTCCCGCTCCTCCAGCAGCCTCTCCATTTCAGCGAACTCTCTCATCGTTTCTTCTAGCTCCCTCTCCAGCCTCTCGAGGTCTCTCATCATCTTCCTCATGAGCTCCCTGAGGAACCTGCTCTCCTCTGGTTGAGGCACGCAGCTCACCTAATACACTAGGGGGCTCCGCAGCTCGTAGCCTTTCCCCATCCTAGCCAAGGCGCTCCTCATCTCCTTCATGAGCTCCTTCAGCCTGATCTTGATGAGTTCTCCCTCCTCCAGGAGGTTCTCGACTGGTATCTCTTTGCCTATTATGTGGGAGACTGCTCTCACTAGCGCAGCTGCAGCCTCGGGGTCGGGAATGTCGAGGAACGAGTCTGCCATGAGGACCACAGCGTTGACCCTCCTCCTGACGGACTCCTTCAGGAGAGTCGCGTAAGGGCCTACAATGTACCCCTCCTCCACCCTCTTGACGTGCGGGATCTCTGCAACCACTTTCGATGCCTCTCTCGTGCTCGCCACCCAGTGAACGCTAGGCCTCTCCATCTCGGCCCTTTCTGGGTTAACCGCGCCAGTGAGTCCGAGCACGTACTCTGCCCCCTTCAGCCTGGCATACTCCACTATGGCCAGCGAGAGGGGGACAATGCTCCTAGGGTTCAGAGCTATGTCAGTTACAAGTGAGATAATTCTCCCCTCTTCGTCCCCGTAAACTCTGATAGGGGGGAGCACCTCCCCTCCCTTCGCTACTGCCACTGGCGGGAGGAGGGAGTAGCTGTCCACTCCAGCCTTGTAGCTGAGCCCCAGGCTCCTCACTATGTGGTGCGCCGCTATTTCCCCCACCAGCCCGACGTCGGGTAACCCCACTATGAGGAAGCGGGGTCGCCCTATTCGCGAGTACTCGCTGAAAACGAAGTCCCCGATCTCCTCCTCGTATACAGTCAACCCGACCCCCACCTAGAAGAGGGGCAATGAGATTAAAGGCGTGTCGTGGGAGGGGAGGGCGGCCTGATCAGGGTTTGGATTGAGAGAAGGGAGGAGTGCCTGGGGGAGCAAGCATGTGTTGTCGTGTGCAGGGAAGTTTTCAGTATAGAGGAGGACGGGCGCGTAACGATCAGGGAGGGAGAGGTGGGGGAGGAGCTCGAGACATGCGTAGAAGAGGCAAGGAAGGCCTGCCCTGTTGACATAATAAGGTGGCAGAAGGTCTAGCGCTCCAAGTTCCTCACGTAGAGCTGGGAGCCCAGGAAGAGGAGCAAGAGCGTCCATATGGAAA
>JBCNVO010000013.1:0-9837 GCA_039630105.1 Acidilobaceae archaeon | reverse complement strand
GAGCCCTTGCCAGGAACCAGGAGGTGCCTGCCAGCAGGTTCCGAGGGAGCACGAAGGCGATCACTCCTCCGGGCTTCACGTATCTGTAGGCCAGATAGAGGAACGGGAGGCCCTCGCCTGCCTGTCCTATCGAGTAGTACTCGTTCAGCGCAGAGCTCCTTGCCCTCCTCTGGCTGCTCAGGGGCTCAAGCTGCTGGGCTGTGTCAGGATCTGAGAAGAGCTCCTCCGACATCTCCATCAATTTCCTCCTAGTCTCCTCGCGCAACTTCTCGTACTTCTTCTTTATCTTGTCCCTCACCTTCTCTTCTGCAATGAAGCCGAAGAGGCCTTTCTCTGCCTCCCCGAACCTCCTCTCCGTTCTCCCCGTGGCGCGGGTGAAGGGCGGGTTCATGATCACCACGTCGAACTCTTCCGGCAGCTCTATCTTCCCCTCCTCTGCTCCAGTTATGGAGACCCTCTCCACCTTGCCCCTCAGCCCTCCCTCGATGTAACTCAAGAGCCCCCCGACCCTCTCTGAGTTCTCCAGGAGCTCCAGGGAGCCGAGCCACGCCCCCACCGTCGGCTTGTAGCCGAGATATATGGTGTGGATGTTCCTTGCAGGCGCAGAGGCTATCAGGGAGAGAATAGTTGCAGATATCTGAGCAGCATACTTCAAAGCGTCCAGCCCAAATATGCCCTCCTCCACCAGCCCTCTCTCTAGACGAGCATATGGCAGGTCGTGGAGTAAGCAGAGGTTTCCTGCTATTCTTGAGGCCGCGTAAAGGGACGCAGCGAGCAGCGTTCCGCTGCCGCAAGCAAAGTCTCCTATCTTCAGCCCCTCTATCTTCCTTAGGACCTTCTCTGCCTCCTCTCTGGAGAGCCTCCTCGTTTCAACCCCCAGCGTCTCGTTAACTGCCAGCCAAGCAAGCAGGTATGCAGCGGGGACTTCTGTGTAATAGGTGGCAAGCCCCTTCTTCACTCCAATGTCCCCCGTGATCTTGTGGTAAACTCTCCCTGCAAAGTCTCTGGAGAGCAGCTGGGGCTCCTGCGCTAGCCTCACGGCAAGGTCGACGATGTTCCTGACGGTGGGGGCAAGAGAGGGCGGGAGCCTGTCCAGGATCTCAAGAGCAGCGCTCGTCGCAGTCTCATAACCTGCTGCCCGGAGGGCCTTCAAGGCCTCGCGGAGGCCCGCTATGCCCCCTCTCTCATCCACATGCAAGACCAGGGGAGACAGGTCGTGCCTGTCCCTGATACTTTCGTACAGCAGCGCAGAGAGGAGGAGGATGAGGGCTGACTGGCCGAAGACTATCTCAGCGTCCTTTGTCTCCGAGACGCTGAAGCCGTAAAGCCTATATAAGACATCCGCAACTCTCTGCCTCAGCGAGTCCGCTTGTGGAAGGCTAGATGCGGCGGCCACAAACTTCCCTACGACCTCTCCAACTTCCTTCACCGTCTCCTCAAGCTCCTCTTCCCCCAGCGCATGTTCTATGTGGCTGTCTATGTACTTTGCTAGCTCCTCCACTCCCTTTAGTTCTACCCACTCGTTCTCGACATAGATCGGTGCTGAGGATGCTTTGCGCACGAAAGCCTTGGCTCTGAACTTCATGTTCCTTACGGTCTCCTCCAGCTCCTCCTCCGGCACGTCCCGTGGCCTCTCCTGGTAGTGGAGGGCCACGATCGTTGTTATCTCGTGAGCCTGACCAGCTGACTCTATCCTTTTCCGCGCGTCCCTCTCCGCATCTGCACCATCGTACGAGGCCTCTATGAGCACAGTGGTGGTCCTGTGGACACACCTTATGTCAGGCCTCCTCCTGTGCACTACCCTCTCCGCCCTGCAGTCCATGCTGAACTTGTGAAGCATTCTCGCAAGTCTGTCGCTGATAACGTGCTCTGAGACGAAGGCCATACATCTCATTAAGAGATGGTGTCCTATGGACCTTTAAAAGGGATAAACGAAGGAGCTCCTCTCCTCAGCGCAGAGGGCAACATAGATGGGGCGAAAGGGCCGAGCCAGCGATACAGCTACTCCTCCCGCCCCCCCCCGCCGCCGGGAGTCTGCAAAAACACCTCGTCCCCCGCCTCCAGCTCCAGGGAGAACTTGCTCGGCATCGCCTCGATCGCCCCAGACCTCCTCTTTATGGTAGCCCTCCCCTCTCTTCCCGGCTCCCCTCCCCAGAGCCCGTAGGGCCTCGTGCGGAACCTCTCTGCCATGAGGGAGAGTCTGGCAGGCCTTAGTACCTTGAAGGCCCTCACTATCCCGTCTCCTCCAGGGAACCTCCCCTTCCCGCCGCTCCCCTCCCTCAGCTTGTAGGCCGTGAAGAGCAGCGGGTAGCTCCTCTCCGCCATCTCTATGGGAGTGTTCAGCGTGTTCGTCATGTTCACGTGCACCCCGCTCACCCCCCTCTTCCCAGGCCTCCCCCCTGTCCCCCCTCCTATCGTCTCATAGTAGGCCCAGTAGCCCCTCTCCCACTCGCCGCCCATCATGACGTTCATCATTGTGCCAGAGCCTGCAGCAGGCACTCTCTCTGGGGCAATCTCTGCGAGCGCCCTGAGCACCACGTCCGCAACCCTCTGGCTGGTCTCAACGTTCCCCCCCGCGACAGGCGCTGGCTTCCTGGGGTTCAGGAGGCTCCCCTCGGGGGCCTTCACGTCCAGCAGGCCGTAGAAGCCCTCGTTCGTGGGAATCTCTCCTCTCATTATGGTGCGGAGGGCGAAGGCAGAGGCCGCGAAGGTAACCCCGAACACTGCGTTAAGCGGATGCGGGAGCTGGGGGGAGGTGCCTGAGAAGTCCACCTCCACCACTTCCTCCACTCTAACCCTCGCCGCTATCCTAACCTCCCCTCCTGGGAGCTCAAGGAAGTCCTCCGCAGTCGCCTCCCTCCTCTCCAGCCCACCTAGCTCCATTAGCGAGAGGAGCCTCCCGTACTCTATTGCCCTCTCCCACCCGCGGACCACCCTCTCCCTCCCGAACCGCTCGAAGAGCTCTGCCAGCCTCCTCACGCCGGTGTAGTTCGCTGCTATCTGCGCACTCAGGTCCCCGAGGGTTGTGTTAGGTATCTTACTGTTCTCCACGAGCAGCCTCATTATCTCCCTCACCAATTCCCCTCTCCTCACCAGCCTCAAAGGAGGCACTATCAGGCCCTCCTCGTATATTGTCCTGGCAGAGGGGTTCATGCTCCCTGGCGCTGGGCCCCCCACGTCCACGTGGTGGGCCTTGTTCACCACGTAGCCCATCAGCTCCCCGTGGAAGAAGAAGGGGGCCAGGAGCATCACGTCGTTGAGGTGGGTTCCAGAGATATAGGGGTCGTTCAGCACCACCATGTCCCCCTCTCCCAGCTCCTCCCCCTCCCTCTCCAGCCAGCCGAGCAGGTTGAGCGCTCCGACCCTGAAGGAGCCCAGGTGGACTGGTATGTGCTCTGCCTGTGCCACTATCCTGCCCTCCCTGTCGAGCACTGCGCAGCTGTGATCCATCCTCTCCCTTATGTTAGGGGAGAAGGCAGAGCGCTTCAGCGCTACCCCCATCTCCTCTGCCACGAACACAGTCGCCTTGTAGATCAGCTCCCAGCTCACGCCCTCTCACCCCTGAGCTCCCCCAGCGCCCCCACGTAGAGGGTCCAGCCTGGCGGGACCACAGCAACGGAGTCGTACTCCTCCACCACTGCAGGCCCCTCTACCCTCGCCCCCCTTGGCAGATCCTCCCTCCAAAACACGGGAGCCCTCTCCTTCCCCTCAGAGAACCTCACCTCCCTCTGCTTACGAGGCCTTGCCTCCCCTGCTGATGGCGGGGGCTGCAGCTTTGCCTTCCTGCTCCTCCTCACCCCAAAGGCCCTCGCCACCACCACCTCCACTCCAGCATTCAGGGTGAAGCCGTAGGTGGCCCTGTGCTTCTCCTCGAAGGCCCTCCTGACCTCCCTCAGCTCCGCAGGCCTCCCGACGGGCACAGAGAGCTCCCACCCCTGACCCTCGTACCTGACATCAGCGTACCTGAGGAAGTAGTCGAGCTGGCCGTGCTTTGCCAGCAGGGAGCTCTCGAGTGCAGAGAAGGTCTCCTCCAGGCTAGAGGGGAAGGGAGATCTGGCCTCGAACCTCCAGTCAGCCAACAGGAGGCCTAGGGCAGAGAAGAGGCCTGGGTGGGGAGGGATCACCACAGACCTTATCCCTATCTCCTCTGCTATCTCCATCGCGTGCTGAGGCCCAGCGCCGCCGAAGGCCACTAGTGAGAAAGCTGCAGGATCTAGACCTCTTTCCACAGTCACCAGCCTTATGGCCCTTGCCATCTCCAAGTTAGCAAGCCTTATGGCCTGGAGGGCCACCTCCTCAGAGTCTCCCAGCTCTGCCAGGGAGGAGAGGGCCGCTTTGCGATCTAGTTGCATGCTCCCTCCTAGCAGGCTCTCCAGCCTGCCCAGAGCCAGGTTCGCGTCAGTTATGGTGGCCCTCCTCCCTCCCCTCCCATAGCAGGCAGGCCCTGGGTCTGCGCCTGCGCTCATAGGCCCTACCCTCAGCCCTCCCCCCTCGTCCCTCCAGATTATGGTGCCCCCTCCTGCCGAGACCTCCGTTAGGTCTATGAAGGGGAACCTCACTGCATATCCAGAGCCCTTCACTAGCCTGCCGTAGTGTGCCTCTCCTCCAACCTCGTACTCTGTGGTGATCTCGAACTCCTGGTTGAGCACAGTGCCTGCCTTAGCTGTGGTGCCCCCCATGTCGAAGCTGATCACGTTGGCTATCCCGAGCATCTTGGCGAGCTCTGCAGCTGCCACCACCCCTGCAGCTGGCCCGCTCTCCACCAGCTGCATAGGCCTCTCGGTAGCCTCCTTCACGTCCACCAGCCCGCCTGAGCTAGACATGACGTAGAGGCGCTCCACGCCGAGAGCTGAGAGCCCCTCCTCCAGCCTCCTGAGGTAGGCTGAGACGAGGGGCATGAGGGCTGCGTTAACTACAGCTGTGGAGGTCCTCTCGTACTCCCTTGGCTCCATGGCTACCTCATGAGATGCTGTCACGTACTTGAAATGCTTGCTCAAGACCTCCTTCGCCTCGATCTCGTGCTGGGGGTTCGCGTAGGAGTGGAGGAA
This sequence comes from Acidilobaceae archaeon, assembly GCA_039630105.1. Taxonomy (GTDB): domain Archaea; phylum Thermoproteota; class Thermoprotei_A; order Sulfolobales; family Acidilobaceae; genus DSZV01. Next base: position 4,789 of record JBCNVO010000013.1, on the reverse strand, counting down.
GGATATGGCAACGCTCTCCGCCCGCAGCTCCCTCAGCCTCCTGGCAGCCCCTTCTACCTCCCCCCTCTCGAGGGGCTCAACAATTTGCCCCCTGAAGTCCACCCTCTCCCTAATCTCAAACCTCAGCTCCCTTGGCACGAGGGGGCGCGGCTTCTCGAAGAAGGGGTCGTAGAGCCTTGGCCTGTTCTGCCTTGCTATCTCCACCACGTCCCTGAAGCCCCTCGTCGTGAGGAGCCCTACCTTAGGCAGCTCCAGCCCTTCCTGTCCCCTCAGCGCGTTGGTGCCTATCGTAGAGGCATGGACCACCTCAAGAGCGCCCCCCAGCTCCCTTATGCCCTCCACGACTGCCCTCTCAGGGCTCCTGGGAGTTGAGAGGCGTTTGTAGAACCTGAGCTCCCCCTCTGGGGAGAGCAGCACGAAGTCCGTGAAGGTCCCCCCTACGTCTACTGCAATTCTCATGGCTCTCCTATATATTTTATAAAGCATATAAGAGTTCCCTTTTATTTGCCCATAGCGAAAAGGTGGTAGTGGTGGGTTTAGAGGAGGAATTGCGCCTCAGCTTTAAGGAGTCCCTCTCCCTTCTCCTGGCCCTCCTGGCAATAGCAGTATATGTGGGGCTCTTCGCGGTGTACCTCAACAACAAGCCTGACCCCGTGATCCTCAACATGAGCTTCCCAATAGCCTACGCCCTCTTCCTCTGGCTAGTGCTGGCTGCAGTAGTGGTAGTGGCAGCCCTCCGCGTCTGGAGGTGAGGGAGATGGCAGAGGCCTGGCAGTACGTGACTGGTATCTTGTTCCTCTACCTCATCCTCATGATAGGCATAGGGTACTACGCCACAAGGATACTCAGGAGGTCGCTGGAGGACTTCTTCCTCCTGAGCAGGGGAGCTGGGCTCATAGTGCTGTTTTTGGCCACAGCCTCCACATATCACAGCGCCTTCGCCTTCCTTGCAAGCGTTGCCACCTTCGCTACAACAGGCGTCACCTTCTGGATAGGCTCCTTTGCCTGGACCATGCTGGCAGGCATTGTCTCCTACGTCATAGGCAAGAGGATATACTTGCTGGGGAAGAGCAGGGGCTACATATCCCCCTCTGACCTGCTTGCTGACAGGTACAACAGCGAGGCCCTGCGCGTGCTGACAGCAATAGTCTGGGCCATATTCCTGGTGGGCTACATAACTGTGCAGGCAATAGGGCTGGGGATAATACTCAGCATAGGGAGCGGAGGCCGCATATCTTACGAGGTAGGCGCCCTCATCCTAGTGCTCGCCACTGCCATTTACGTTGCTATAGGGGGCCTGAGGGCTGCATATTGGACTGACGTGCTGCAGGGGATCCTCATGTACCTGGGGGTCTGGCTGGCTGGGCTGCTCATAATGTACCAGTTCTTCCCCGGCATATCTGAGCTCTTCGCAGCAGTGAGGGAGACCAACCCGAGGCTCCTAACCCTTAACTGGAGCTGGCAGCTGCTGGCTGGAAACATAATAGCCTTCGGGATAGGGGTCATGATCCTGCCCCACCTCTGGATAAAGTTCTACGCAGCAAGGGACACGCGGACCATAAAGTGGACCTCTGCCCTCACAGCTCTCTACCTCAGCAGCTTCTACATCCCAGCCATGCTCGTGGGCCTCACTGCAGCTGTCCTCAACGCCAAGGGCGGCGGGGGCCTCCAGCCAGGCTTCATCTCAGCCCTCACATCGCAGTACGGCTCTGCGGACGCAGTCATGGCTTACATGATATACACCCTCACCCACCCGATCATAGCTGGAGTCCTGCTAGCTGGAGCAGCGGCTGCAGCCATGAGCACACTCGACAGCTTCATCGGCTCCATATCCATGATCTTGACTAGGGACATATACCAGAAGGTGAACAAGAACGCGAGCGAGCCGTCGCTAGTGCTGGTGAGCAGGCTCCTCATACTCTTCTTCTCCCTCCTTGGCTGGTACCTCGCAACGCTGAGGCCTGGCCTGATCTTCGACATAGTAGCGATAGGCGCTGGGGGCGGCCTGCAGGTGCTCCCTGCGCTGTTACAGGCCGTGTTCCCCACCAAGAGGGTCTGGATAAACAAGTACGGCGCCATGGCAGGCATGATAGTGGGAGCTCTCCTGGTGCTCGTCATATCGATACAGACCTCGAAGTACTTTGCGCCGTTCCTTGGGCAGGAGTTGATAAACGCAATAAGGCAGCCACCGGGAGTGGCGTCCCTATACGCGATAGTTGTGAACTTCGTTGTGGCCCTCCTAGTGACCTTCCTCACAGAGAGGATAAGAAGGAAGTAGCTTCCCATTCCCCTCCTTTTTTTTTAAAGAGTTTTGAGAAAAAGGTAGAGTGAAGGGGGTTTACCTGGTCTGCTGAATCACCAGGTCGATCTTCCTTATCTGCGTTAGATTGACGCCGCCAGGGATGCTGAAGGAGAACTGCCTGTTCTCACCAGGGTCTAGCCTTGCAGTCGTGAACCTAGATATGTCCTTGCCGTCGACTCTTATGAAGAGACCTACGCTCGCCTCAGCCCTGGCGTTACCAGTATTAGTTAGGTTGACTCTCACCTCGCTCACATTGAGGTAACCGGAGCCGAACCAGTAGACGATTGCCGTGGGCTGCACCGTTGGCGCCTGCGGCTGCACCTCTATCCTGACCACCTTCTGGACGAACTGGCTGAGGGGCGTGAAGGGCGTCTGGGCGATGGCAGGCAGGACGGCTACGAGGAGGGCTATGAGGGAGAGCGAGAGGGCAGCATACACCACGAGCCTGTCCTTCTGCACGCTGGAGCACCGAGAAGACGGCCTCCACCAAGACCTCTAAGTGTCGAGAAAAAAGGCGATATAACTATATAGAACTCTCTACTCCCTGGCCACGAGGATGCCCATCTTCTCCAAGTCGTAGCCGAGCTCCTTGAACGCCAGGGCCGTGCCAGGGTGCACCTTCGCTCCGTAAATGCTCTGCGTCTTGAAGGCCCTCAGGTTCAGCTCAACCCCCCATGTGCAGAATCCCCCCATGCCAGCCACTGCCTCCTCCACTGCCTTGCAGTTTGCAAAGTGGGCCTTCACGAACTGGTAAACATGCTCCTTGCTCAGCTTGGCGCTCCCGAGGATTCCCATGGGAGTGGAGGGGGTGAGGTCTATGAGGCTCTTCCCTTCCCTCGTCTTGACATTGTAGGGGGTCAGGTCGAGAGGCAAGAGGGTGAGGTCTGAGAGCATTCTCAGCCTCTCCAGCTCGTCAGCACAGGGAGGCACAGCGACCATCTTATGGCCTACTCTTGCAAGGGCAGAGGCGAGCCAGGGAGCAGGCCCCATCACGTCACCTGCGCCCCACAAGATCTTGACCCTACCTGCCGCAAGCTCATCGGGGAGACGAGGGAACGCGAAGGCGTAGAGGTTGAGGTGGTTCTCCAGGTCCAGAGGCGCGATTTAACCCAATAGGGCAGAGAAGACCCTCCTGAAGACTGGGTGGAGCCCCGTGCCAGTCGATGGCACGTATATGCCTTCGCTGCTCTTCCTCCCCACGGTGGCTATGTCTCCGAGCACTTCACCTTATCTGCCAGGTCCTCTGTCACGAAGATTGTGAAGAAGACGGGGAACTGGTACATGATTACGTCATTTCAGCCGATTCCTTCGGGGGCGGAGGCCCACGTATCTACCTCCATGGAGTACTGGTAGACAATGTTGAGAGGGAGGCGCTCTCTCTTCCCCTCGTCCCACGAAGTGGTGGTCTCCAAAGTGGTGAGCTCCCACTGTCTGCAGGGTAAAGGACAGGTAGTCGCGGAGGGTAGTGTTAAACATGCCTGCCAGAGCAGAGTGGATAGCGTAGGGAATGGTGTTGCGCGTTGTTGTCAGGAGCACCCAACTCTGCCTTGCGGGTTTGGGAGGAGACGGAGGGGAAGTAGTCTCTGCAGGCGTGGCGGCAGGGGTGGTGGGCTGAGGCTCAGGCGTAGGGGTTGAAGGCTCTCCGACCCTCTGAGGTGTGCCCGAGGAGAGGAGGAAGGCTCCCACAATGATTATGGCAAGGAGAAGGAGGCCTGGCCACGTGTGAGGGGGTCAGGGAAGCTCTTCTCATGACTAATACCTAACTTATTTGGCGTGATTTGGTACTAATAAATATATAATGATAATTAGACGTGGAGCAGCCATTAAACTCCCTGTTTAGTAAAAAAGAAAGAGATTATGGCTCCCTGGCCACGAGAACGCCCATCTTCGCCAGTTCGTAGCCCAGCTCCTTGAACGCCAAGGCTGTGCCGGGGTGCACCTTCGCTCCGTAAATGCTCTGAGTCTTGAAGGCCTCTATGTTGAAGTTAATTCCCCATTGACAGAAGCCCTTGAAGGTGGCGATGGCTTGCTCGAGGGTCTTACACTGCTCGAAGTGTGCCTTAACGAACAGGTACACGTGCTCCTTGCTCAGCTTGTTGCTGGCAAGAGTGGAAGTAGCCACCGTCCTCTCAATCGCCGTCTTACCATCTCTGGTCTTCACGTTGTAGGGAGCCAGGTCCTTCGGGAGGAAGATGAGGTCGGAGAGCTGGCTGAGCCTGGAGATCTCCTCCGGACACGGGGGAACTGCCACCAGCTTGAAGCCGACCTTGGAGAAGGACTCGGTGACCCACGGAGCTGGGCCGCTGGGATCTCCGTAGCCCCACACGATCTTAATCCTGCCGAGGGTGAGCTCGTCTCCCACCCTGCTCACGTCGAAGACCTGGAGGTTCAGCACCTTGTCCAGGTCAGCGCTCCTCACGCCCAGGAGAGTGGAGAACACCCTCCTGAAGACCTCGTGGCTAGCGAAGGCGGTGGGGTTCGGGTATA
>JBCNVO010000012.1:0-31669 GCA_039630105.1 Acidilobaceae archaeon | reverse complement strand
CCCCCAGCAGAGGAGAGGCTGGAGGTGAGCCCCCTCTCGAGCCTCCACGTCGCGCCAGGGAGGGGTCTGATAACCCTGGTAGTGAGGAACGGGGGGTCGCTGGATACGAGCGTAGTGAGGGTAGAGATGGGGAGGGGAAGCTGCAAGGGGAACTTAACCCTGGGGATAGGGGAGAGCGCCGTCATATCTTGCACGATCAAGGGGAAGGTGGAGGTCGGGCAGATCTACGAGGTCAGGATATGCACCTCCTCTGACAAGTGCTTCAAGGCGTTCCTGAGGGCAGAGGAGGAGCGCTAGCTCCACCTCCTGCGGTAGGAGAGCAGAGAGAGTAGCAGGAGCAGAGTGGCCAGGAGGAGGGCGAGGAGGGAGGCCCTCTCTGGCTGCGCCAGGGAGAGGGCGCCTATGAGAGCTGCCCCAGCGCCGCTGGAGAGGGAGAGGAGGGCTGAGGCAGAGAACACCTCCCTGGGCTTCCTCTCCAGGACGTAAGTTATGGCAGCAGTTTGGCCGTAGGACACGGAGACCCCGAGAAGGAAGAGCTCGTGGACTGGGGGGAGGAGGGAGGTGCCCAAGACTGCGGGCAGAGATATGAGGAACACTATCGCGGGCGAGTTGTGGGCAAGGGTCAGCAGGGCTCCCAGCGAGGAGCCTGCTGCATATGCAGCTATGCTGAGCACGCCGCTCTGGGGGAAGGCCTGGGAGAGCACAGTGACCCTCAGCGCCCCCAGGCCTCCCAGCAGCATGGCTATCCTCGCAGCCTCCCAGCGGGCGTGCAGGTAGCTCTCGGGGGTCGAGCGGAAGGAGAGAATGTCGGAGAACACCTCCAGGCTCCTGAGGCTAACGCCGGAGAGCAGGGGAGGCCTCATGAGGAGGGCTGCGAAGAGCAGCGAGAGGAAAGCAGCGGGGAGCAGGAGGGGGGAGAGGCTGGCATGCAGGTAGTTCCAGGCGAAGAGGGTGAGGGCAGTGAGGCCTGCAGAGAGGGAGCTGAGGGCAGCAATGGAACTCCTCCAGCCCTCGTACCTCTCGTCGTGAACTATGGAGGAGAAGGCAGCTGCAGAGGCTATGCCAAAGGCTGCGGAGAGCACCAGGTATGAGATCAGTGGGGACTCCATGGGGAAGGAGAGGAGGGCTAGGAGGGAGGAGAGGAGTAGGGCCAGCCTCCTCTGGGGGAAGCGCTGGAGGTGCCTCAGGAGGGGGAGGCGGGAGAGGGAGGCTAGGAAAATGCCCAGGAAGCCGAGGAGGCTGGCGTAGATGCCGCTCGAGAGCCCCTCCGTTATCCTGAGGGCAAGCGTTGCCTCAGCGTAGGCCCAGGCTGCTGCAAGCGCAGAGAGGCCTGCTACTAGAGGTGCTAGGTATATGCCAGCCCCTCTCCTCTCTAGGAGGAGGGGGCTTTTAGGGGGTTCAGTGGAGAGTTACGAAGCGGAGCTCGCAGCCCTTCCTCCCTGCGAGGGAGGAGAGGAGGACAGAGATCTTGCTGCTGGGGCCTGAGAGGAGCAAGATCTGCACGCAGCGCCCCTCCCTGTGCTCGTGGAGCTGCGTCACCTTGAGATCCTCTGCGCTTGGGAGCTGGACTTCCCCCTCTGAGGGGCAGGAGAGGACTATGAGGGCCTTGCACTCGTGCTCAAAAAGGGAGTGAGAGTAGTCTTTCAGGAGATCCTTTATGGCCCTCTCCACCAGTTGGCTGCGCTCCACCCTCAGCCTCGCAGCTAGCTCGTCCAGCTCCCTCGCCAGCTCCTCCCCCACGCTTATCCCGAACTTCCTCTTGGTCAACCTAGATCTTCAGCCCAAAGGCCTGCCTGACTAGCTGGCGCGCTATGATGAGCTTCTGGATCTCGTTAGTCCCCTCGTATATGGTGGTTATTATCGCGTCCCTCAGGTACCTCTCCACCCCAGTCTCGAAGTCAGCTCCGTAACCTCCGTGTATCTGTATTGCTTGCCTCGCTATCCACTCTGCAGCCTCCGTGGCGTAGGACTTCGCAAGGCTTGCAGCTATGAGGTACTCTGACCTGTTGTTGTCCGCTAGGCTCGCAGCCCAGTAGGTGAGGAGCCTCGCAGCCTGGAGCCTCGTGTACATGTCAGCGATCTTCTCTGTTATTATTCCATGAGCTAGGAGGGGCTGGCCGAAGGTCTCCCGCTGGAGGGCATAGTTGAGGGCCCTCTCGAAGGCAGCCTGGGCTATGCCCACTCCCTGAGCTGCCACTCCTATCCTAGCGTGATCGTAGGTGTCCATCAGCACCTTGAAGCCCTCGTTCAGGGGGCCCACCACGTTCTCCTCAGGCACCTTCACCTCGTCCAGGATCACCTCGTAGGGCTGCTCCCCCCTCAGCCCTATCACCCTGATCCTCTGCCCTATCTTGAGCCCCTCCCAACCTTTCTCCAGGACGAAGGTGGTTATGCCCCACCAGCGCTTGTCAGGCCTAGGAGGCTCTGTCCTTGCCGAGACGAGGAGGTAGTCGGCTTCTGCAGCCCCAGTGATGAATATCTTCCTCCCGCTTATCACGTAGTGGCCATTTACCTTCCTGGCAGTGGTCTGGATCCCAGCGACGTCGCTCCCAGCTCCAGGCTCTGTGTTCGCGTGGGCAGCCCTCGCCTTCCCCTGCGCCACAGGCACCACATATCTCCTCTTCAGCTCCTCGCTCCCATATCGCAGCACGGGGACTACGAAGAGGTCCCTTACCCCTACAGTGACGCTGAGGGCCACGCTAGCTCTCGAGAGCTCTTCAGTGAGGATGACCGCCATTGTGAGGCCTCCTCCTTGGCCTCCGTACTCCTCTGGGATCCCCACGCCAGTGTAGCCCTGCGCCACCATCTCCTCGTAGATCTCAGGGGGCACAGCGTTCGTCTCCTCTATCTCCCTCCAGCGGGGCATGACCTTGCTCTCCACGAACTCCCTCACGCCCTTCCTGAACAGCTCGTGCTCAGGCTGGAACTCGATCTTGAAGTCCTCAATGCTCCTGAACGGGAAGACCATGCGATCACCAGCATAACGAGAGCAGTCCAGCTCTAAAAAGATATGTTGCTCACGATGTAGAAGGCCGTCAAGCCAGCCAAGAGGGTGAGGATTATTGAGTGGATCAGGCCTGCGAGGGCGCTCCCAGAGGTGAGCTTCCCTGCCACAAGGCCCATGAGCCAGGCGTTAAATATGGCTCCAATGCTCATATACAGAGTCGTGTACCTTATCTCGTCCATGAAGAGCTCTGCCTTCACAGGGTCCAGAGAGAGGGTCTGGACCATGTAGGAGACCATGAGGAGGCTGGAGCCCACCACGAGGGCAACGCCCACGTAGGGCATGAGGAGGTAGACCTTGAACTTCTTCGCCACCTCCTCCTCGAAGTCCGCGAGGCTCCTGCTGAATCTCGCGAGGCTGTCCAGCGTCTCAATGCTCCCCCCTCCGAAAACTATCACGTCAGAGAGGAACCTCATGGTAGCGATCAGCATCCAGTTCCTGTAGCCGCGGAGCGCAAATGCGATGGCTCTCTCTATGTCGAAGCCTAAGGTGAGAGAGGTGGCTATCTTCCTCAGCACTGGGTTGAGGGCGCCGTAGTCGCGCTGGGAGAGCAGGACTATGCTCTTCTCTGGGCTCAGCCCCATTTTCCTGACCTCGACCAGGTCCCTCAGGAAGTTCGCTATGGAGTTCCCCATCCCCTTTATCGTTGCCTGCCTCAGCCTCCAAGCTATCACAGAGGGGAAGCTGAGGAGGATGAGGGAGAGGGTGAGGGTAGCGATTGCTCCCAATATGGTCTCCTTAGTGACCTCCCCCGCGAGGACCTTGTGGCTCCCTGTCGCAGCGCCTAGCAAGACGAGGGAGGCAAAGAAGAGGGGCACGCCGTAGGTGACGAAGAAGGCGAGTGGGGCTAGGTCCTCTACTGGGTTCCTGGGCCTGACCTTGCCTATCAGGTATATGAGGGTCATGGAGGTCAGCGGCATGAAGACGAAGCTGTAGACGAGCAGCTGGGCTGAGCTGAAGCCGCCGCCACCGCTGCCAGGCATGAGGGCGTTCACAGTGAAGAGCAGGTAGAGCGATATGGAGACTATGACTCCGAGAATTATGTAGAGCTCCATGTAAAGCGAAACTCTGTCTGCGATCAGCTTCAGCTCGTCCATCTTCTGCCTGAACATCTCTGCCGTCTTCGTCTCCAGATACCCCACGACGCTCCCTCCAGTCCTCGTCACAGCTGCATATCCTTGCAAGAAGTCCCTGAGGTGTCTGCTGGGGTGGTGGGAGACGCTCCTCTCTATGGCGTCAAGGGGATCTCTCCCCATGATCTTCACGTCGCTGAGGAACCGATCAGCCTCTGCCTTCATTTCCCTGAAAGTCCTCAGCTTGGCCAGCCTCTCCAGCGTGGATATCATGTCCAGCCCTGCCATGGCCATAGCTGTGAGGTAAGCAGCGAAGAGGGGGAGCTCTGTGTCAACCCAGCTCCTCCTCTCCCCCTCCCTATAGGAGGGGTAGTAGAGGCCTATGGCGAAGACGACCACAGGAAAGAGGAAGACTATCAGAGAGAGGAGGAGCTTAGCTGCGAGGGGCATTTGAATAAGCCAGAGGAACGCTGAGACGTAGAAGGAGGCTATGAAAATAGCTGCTGTCAAGAGCACGAGCTTAGCTGCGTAGAGAGGAGGATAGACGTTCATGCCTGCCTTGCGGATAGAGTCCTCAAGCTCGAAGGTCTTCGCTACGTAGGCCCCTATCCCGCCTAGGTAGGTGAGGGCTACGTAGTCCACTATGTTCATGAGGCGGGAGGGGATCATGCGACCTTCATCTCCGCCAGCACTCTCTTTGGGTCGTTGTAGTACCTGTAAATAGTCTCCGCGACGCGCCTGTAATCCCTGACCCCCCTGGCTGCCAGAGCCCTCAGGACCTCGCTCCTCCTCCCTATCTCCTCCACGAGCTCCTCCCGCTCCTTGCCCGTGAGATACCCGATCTCCTCCAGCAACCTGCTCTTCTGAAGCCTCAGCTCGTGCTCGTCCCTCGCAGGGCTCCACTCACCCACAAGGAGGTGTTCCTCCTCCCCTATCTCCCACAGGTTCGTCATCCTCCTCGTCGTGCTCCCTCCCACGCTGACCCTCCTCACCAGTAACCCCCACTTCATCAGCGGCACGTAGTTCGGAGGCACGTTCATAGGGGGGCTGGTGAGCCTCTTTACCAAGGCATAGACGTTCTCTGCATGGATCGTAGTGAGGCCCCCGTGGCCTGTCGCGACAGCCTGGAACAGCACGTACGCCTCCTCTCCCCTGACCTCGCCCACTATTACCACGTCAGGCCTGTACCTCAGGCTAACCCTTACCAGGTCGAAGAGGCTCACCTCGCCAGTCTTGCTCCCTGTGAGCGCATAGCTGTGTCTGGAGACCAGCTGAACCCAGTTCTCCAGCGTGAGCCTCAGCTCTGGCGTGTCCTCTATGGTGACCACCTTAAGGTTGGGCTTGAGGAGGGTGGCTATCGCATTTAGTGCGGTGGTCTTCCCGGAGCCTGTCACCCCCATGACTATACCGGGCATCTTGTTCTCCATGAGGAGCCAGAGGTATGCTGCCATGTCCGCGCTGAGGCTGCGCTGGATTATGAGGTCCACGATGCTGAGGGGCTTCTCCTTGAACTTCCTTATGGTAAAGGTAGAGCCCGAAGTGCTCACCTCCCTCTTGAAGGTAGCCGCGAGCCTGTGACCTCCTGGCAGCATTGCGTCCACGATGGGGAAGGCCACGCTGACGTGCTTGCCCGCTATGTGGGCCAGCTTCAGCACAATAGAGTCCACCTCCTCCTCCCCGAAGACTATGGAGGTGGGGAGACCCTCGTAGCGCTGGTGCCAGACGTATAGGGGCTTCCCGACGCCGTCGCAGCTTATGTCCTCAACATAAGGGTCTTTCATGAGGGCCTCGAGGGGCCCGTAGCCCACAGTGTCCCTCAGGAGGTGGTACAGCACCTTCTGCCAGTCTATAGCTCCCTTCCTGCGAGCCCCTAGCCTCTCGCTGTAGACACTCACGATCCTCTTCAGCTGCGTGACGAAGTACTCCCTGACTGCCTCATGGGTAGTGGCTGCCACGCTGAAGTCGTAGGGCCTTATCTCCCACTCCAGGATCTTCAGCAGGAGCCTGTAGACCTGGCCCTCCTCCTCGTTCAGCTGCGCCTCCTTCACGATGTACTTTCTCTCTCCAGTGACCTCGTCCTCCACGATCTGCGCGTAGGCCCAGGGCTCTATGAGAGGATATTCCTCCACAACTCTGAACCTGCTGCCCGCCTGCTCTCCCCTCTCCATAAGCCCCCTCTCTCACTCTTGAGAGCTAAATTAAAGAACTATTCTGTGCCCGCCTTGTGGAAGTAATAGATTTTTAAGCCAGCGAGACGGGCCTTCTCGCTAGGCACAGCGAATGAAGAGGCTCTTGGTCCTACTAGTGCTCGCCCTCTTTCTTGTCCCAGCAGATGGCGCCACGACTCTCGCCACCGAGAGCACCCCCGTTCACAGCCTGGACAAGCTCGCGCTGCCCCCGCACATTGTATACAAGCAGGCAGCAGTGAGCGGCCACCACGTGATCATGGGAGGGGAGGGCTTCGTTGCCAGAGCTAACATTATGTCCTCCCGCCTCGAGGGCACAGTAAACGTTGTGGGCAACGTCACCTCCCTCTCAGTAGACGCTGTCCCCTCCCAGTGGGTCGCTGCAGGGACTAACAGGGGAGAGGTCATCCTCCTGAACTTCCGCGACCTCTCCCAGAAGGCTCACCTCTACTTGGCCTCTAGGGGGGCAGTGAAAGGCGTTTACCTAGCCAGGGTGGAGGGAGGGTCTCGCCTCATTGCCTTCGACGACAAGGGGTTCCTCTACGTGATGGGCACTTACAGGGGGACTCTCTCGGGAGGGTGGTTCGAGCTGGGCCCCGTGCAGCACCTGGGGGCCCTCACGGGTCTCTACGACGTCCGCATAACGCACGTCTTCCCCCTGGTCCACCTGCGGAACTGGACCTCATACCAGTACGAGGGGACCAAGGTGGTCGCGCTCTCTGAACAGTTCCTCCCCGAGACGCCACGGGTGAACAAGTTCCTGGGGGGCATCAGCGTGGAGGTGCTCTACGGCCCCCAGAGGGAGAGGGCTGTAACTGGAAAAGTGGACAACTTCACAGAGGGGAGGCTCTACTACGCAGTAATCTACGACAACATCGTCGTTCCCATGGGGGAGAGCCAGAACGGGCTGCTGGAGGCGCAGAACTACACCCTCTCACTCCTAGGCCTCTTCCCCCAGGACTACAGGCTGCTCCTCGTCTACGAGGTGAAGAGGCTCGGGGGCGACAGGAAGAGCGTGACAGAGAGCTCCTGCTATGCTGGGGTTAGGCCTGTAACGGTTAGGCCTGCGGACGTTACCCACCTGGGCGAGATAACGCTCAACCTGACTGGCAGCAGCCTCGCAGATTGTCTGGAGAAGGTAAGGATAGGCGGGAAGCGCTTCTACCAGCTCTCCCGTCCAGCCAAGGTCCAGGCCATTTTCCTCCTGGACACCAGCAGGCTGCCCACCCTGTTCGATTTCGAGAGGGACCTGAGGGTCATCCTGGTGCCTATAACGAAGGAGATGATAGACAGCGGGATCTCGAGCCTCAGGGAGCACGAGGTCGCAATGCTCGTCAGGCCTGGCATGGGCAGGCCCAAGGACTGGCAGGACATAGACTCTGTGTTCGTCCTGGGCGTGAGGGGGTGGCTAATTATATACTACCTTGGCAAGGGGCTGAGGCTGGTTGACGTAGGCTACCAGCAGCCCCAAATGATCTACCTGGGCGACGGGATCTCGGCGCTGGAGGTGTCCCCAGACCTGAAGAGGATATTTGTGGGAACTATCAGCGGAACTGTCTACAGGCTGTTGTGGCTCTCGGACATAGTCCTCTTCAAGCCGAACGAGCGCAGGTATTTCCTCGACTCCTCTCTCAAGGTCGACGTCTCCCCTATTGCCTCCCTCGCTGAGCTAGAGGGAGGGGAGCTCCTCCTCGTTACCTCCCAGGCAGGCAGGATCCAGATGGTGAAGCTGGTAGATGTCTGGGAGCCTCTCTGGAGGTCAGGGGAGGACCAGTACGGCCTTGAGACGGGAGTGGCCAGCATAAGGGTAGTGTCGAGGGCCATAAACGAGATCATAATGCTCTCCCCCACGAACGACATATACTGGTTCAAGAGACCCCTTCAGGACATTCATACCATTACTGTGAAGGTGGGAGTGGTGAGTTTCAACGAGGATGGCAACTGGAGCGTCACAGCCCCCTCAGCAGATCTCAGCCTGCAGGCACTGTCTCGAGGCGTGCCAGTAGCTACGGCTGTCGTCAAGGAGGGGAGGGCTACCCTCTATCTCCCCACGGGCACATATGACCTCGTGTTCTCCCAGGGAGGGGCCCGCTCTCGGCCCCTCCCCCTCGCAGTCTCGAAGAAGGGGGAGCTCTCTGTGGTCCTCATCCCCAGGCCAGACGTTATAGTGGCAGAGCGCGCTGAGAACGCAACCCTGCTCCGCCAGATCGTAGAGCAGAACAAGCCGCGGGTCTCGTTCGAGCTGAGGATTAGCGATGTCGACGGCAACCCTGTCCTCGAGCCTCTCAGGGCCCTGCTCTACAGTCCGGAGATCAGGTTCCTCGCCGTGAGCAGGGACGGGGTCTTTAGATTCGCAGACGTGCCTGTGGGACTTTACACCTTCACAATAGAGGAGCCGGGCTCCAAGTACGAGCCCCACATTACCTCCTTGAAGGTCACAGTGCAAGGCCCTGACGTCTCTACCATTTTGCTCCAGCCGAGGAAGGTAGAGGTCAGCATAAGGCTCGTCGACGCGCTCCTCCGCGCCCCTGCCCTCGAGTCCTTCCGCATAAGGCTAGAGAGGCAGGAGTTGGGCTCGCCTCAGATCCCCTACCCCAAAGAGGTAACAGTGACGAGGGGAGTGGGCTCAGTGCAGCTCCCCCTTGGAACCTACCGCCTCACTGCGCTCCCGCTCGGCAGGAACTACTTCCCCACCAGCGCCCCGATCACCTTCCGCGTGGAGGAGCCCACGAGGGTGGAGGTGAGAGTGCAACCCCGCGAGTACCCGGTCACTGTCAAGCTGAAGAACAGCTGGGGGGAGCCAGTTACGGACGCTAGGATAACGCTCGCGAGGCTAGAGGGCGGCTACTTCACAGAGCTGAGGACCCGCGGCACACCAGCGATAGAGGCGCTTGTGCCATATGGCCTCTATGAGTTGACTGCGAGCGCAGACTTTTACAGGAGCGCGAGGGTGGAGGTGAACGTTCCAGAGCAGCAGGAGGTGGAGGTGATCCTTGAGCCGACCTTGCCGCTCCTAGCTCTCAGGTATGCTCCCTATGGCTTCCTGCTGGCAATAACTGTGGCAGGCGCTTACGTGCTTAACGTGGTGCGAAGGGTGATCGAGGAGAGGATGAGACAGGAGTACTTCTAACCCTTTAAGGCTCCCCCTTCTCTTTTTCCTCGAGCGAAGTTGAGCAGCCTAGAGAGGGCCTTGGAGGAGTTCAGGGGAGCTGCTAAGAGGAGCTTCGAGAGGGGGCGGGAGAGGCTCTCCGCTAAGTACGACGAGTTCGGCAGGAGGCTTGCAGGAACTTACGAGAGGGCTATCGAGGAGTTCGCGAAGAGGGTCAGGGGCTAGCCCTCCAGTAGATGAGGAAGACCAGCACTGTTATTGCAAGGGCCATCAGGGCTGCCAGCAGGGCTATCCGTGGAGAGCTGCCGAAGATTATGGGAATAGGCCCTATAATGAGGACCCCTCCCCCCTCCACCTTGCCTTTCTCTAGCACGGAGAAGAAGGTGCCCACAAATATGAGCAGCATTCCTATGAACACCAGCGCTATCCCTATGGCCACCAGCTCTCCCCAGCTCACCATGCTCTCGCCCCGGCGTGCAGCCCCCGGGGGCTCGAGGCGGCGGTGCGGACTCCGCCGGGAGAGGTCTCAGCCCGCGCCCCCGCGAACGCCCTGCGCCCAGGGCCAGGTTGCTCCCTTCCGGGCCTAGCCGCTTTCCCCCAGCAAGGGCAGTGAGGACCTGCTCTCCAGCAGGCCTCCTGCCGCCGCAGGCCCCGCGGGACGAGCCTCACCGCCTTCCTCCAGGGGAGCACCCCGCCCGCCGTTGCCCGGGCCCACGGGTTACTGGCCCCCGCCTGGCGCCCTCGGGTACGGGGACGGCGACCCCCCGGCCCTCCCTGCACGCCAGTATATGTTGAGAGTTCTGCTGTTAAATTTCTTGCTAGTTATATTAGGCAACGTCCTGGCCCTGCGGAGAGGGGATATAGGGTGCTGCTCTTCCTGGCCCTGGCAGCGATCATCAGCGGTTCCTTGACTATAGACATATATCCCGACGGGAGCCTGATAGCTACCTACGAGCTCTCACTAAGCCAGCAGCCTGCACGGGTCTCTCTCAGGACCCTCCCTGGCGCCTCCCACGTGTTCACATACTCTGGCGACATCCCCGTGCCCTTCCAGTACAACTCTAGCACCGGCCTCCTGGAGTTCCCAGTGACCTCCCAGAGGGCCACTGCCCGCCTCTACCACGGGGGGCTCACTGAGAAGAAGGGAGCAATCTGGAGGCTGGCCCTCCCGCCCCAGGACTTCGCTGCTTCCCTCCTCCTCCCCCGCGGAGCCCTGGTGGTCTCGGTAGAGCCCAAGGACTTCGAGGCCCTAGCAGCGGAGGGGAGGGTCCTCCTGAAGTTCCCTGCTGGGAAGGAGATAAGGATAGAGTATGTGCTCCCCCCACCGTCCCCCTCTCCCCAGCCCTCGCCCCCCTCTTCTCCCCTCGTGCCCTCCCCTACCCCACTACCACTGTTGCCAGCGCTGGGACTTCTGGGGATCTTCCTGGTCCTCCTCGCCGTAGGGGGCTACCTGTTTTACAGGAGGAGGGCAGTGGGAGTTGATGCGTCAGGGGCCCTTCCAGAGGAGCTGGACAGCAGGGACAGGTCAATACTCCAGAGGCTGGAGAGGGGGGAGCTCACGGCTCAGGACCTGATGAGGGAGACGGGCATTCCCAAGACTCCCCTCTACAGGCGCCTCGAGAAGCTGGAGAGAATGGGTTTGGTGGAAAAGAGCTTGAGGGGAGGGATTACTTTCTATAAGCTGCGTCAACAACAGCGATCTCAATGATGCCGCTCGCTGTCTCCTCCTGTGCCTTCCACACTACCACTATGTCCAGAGAGTACTTGTCAGCAGCTATCTCGATGGGGACGTCATAGCCTGGGATAAGCACCATGATCCTAACGCAGTCAGTCGACGCTATGGCACAAGGCATGGAGATCGTATATTGCTCCCCCTTCTCTCCCCGCAGGGTGACCTTGATGCTCCCCATGACTGAGCCGTTCATGACCGCGTTGACCTTGAAGATTATGGGATTAGTGCTCGCGTGGAGCTTGGCCACGTCCTTGAAGACAGCATAGTCAGACTTGCCCCCAGTTATCGTCAGCTCCACCCTCTCCGGCTCGAGCTTCACGCCCCGGGAGAACAGTGCCAGCTTGAATTGCACCCCCTCCCTCTTGATGGGCTGAGCGCCCACAGGTGACGACACCTCCCCCTCCTTCTGTTCAAGTACAGGCATGGGCTCCACCTTTGCTGCGCATGCCCTCAGCTCCCTCATCGTTATCTTCCCCTCCTTGAAACGCTCCAGACAGTCAGTGAACTCCTTGACCTTCCCCCCGACTTGGAAGACCTGCGTTATCTTCTCCACCTCCCCGACATTCTCAGCAGAGATTTCGTCGGCGCCTGCCTTCTTCAACCTCTCCCCCACCTCTAGGGCCACCAGCTTCAGGCTCCAGCTCTCCCGCAGCTCCTCCGCCATCTTCATCCACTCTCCAGCGCTTGTAGCCCTCTGAGCAACAACAGCGTTCCTCTGAATGACTCCGAGGGAGGCGAGCCTCTCCAGGACAGTGGAGAACTCCTCCTGCAGCTTCGCCTGGAACTCCTCGCTCCTCTGCTCCACGCTCAGCGTCTCCAGCCTCTGCTTAAGCTTAGAGAGCGCCCTCTCCTGGGCCAGAATGGCCTCCTTCAGGCCACCAGCCCTCTCCAGCTCCCTCAGAACCTCCTCTCCTACTATGCCCTTGAGGCTCTCAAGAGAGCTTCTCCAGGAGGCGAAGACCTCCACCTCTCCAGCTGAAGCTACTGCTGCCAGCAAGAGCATGCCCAAGAGGGCCCACGATCTCACTTCTCCTCACCACCATACCATAGTATGGGGAGCCAAATTAGGGAGGCCGTGGGAAGGACTAGGGAAAGGGCGGGAAAGGCTAGGGAGAAGCCCGATATAAGGGCTCCTCGAGAGGGTATCGAGGGGAGAGATGGGGGGCATCTTCGGCTTCGTCTGCCCCTCTCCCCAGAGCTGCGCCCGCGTGGGGGAGGGGCTGAGGAGGCTCACCTACAGGGGCTACGACGGGGCAGGCTACTGCTTCCTGGGCGAGGGCGGGAGGCTGGAGGTGAGGAAAGTGGCGGGCCACCTCGAGAGGGGTTGGGAGAGGCTCTCCTTCAGCTCCTTCTCCTCAGAGGTCGCGCTGGGGCACACCAGGTATGCCAGCAGGGGGGTGCCAGCTGAGTTCAACTCCCACCCCTTGCTGGACTGCAGGGGGAGGATAGCTGTGGTAATGGACGGCTTTGTTAACGGGTACGAGGAGCTGAGGGAGGAGCTGAGGAGGAAGGGTCACAGGTTCTCCTCCACTACCGACACAGAGGTCCTGGCCCATGTGCTGGAGGAGCTGCTCGAGAGGGTTAGCCTGAGGGAGGCGCTCCTCCAGGCTGGGAGGATCGTAGATGGGATATACGCTGCTGCCATAGCGATAGAGGGCTTCAGGGGGCTGGCTCTCCTCTCCAAGGGCCAGCCCCTGGTGGTGGGGAGGGGGAGCGAGGGGAGGTGCTTCTACGTCTCCAGCGATCTCGTGAGCCTCTACGGTTTCGCTGAAGAGGCAATAGTGCTCGAGGAGGGCCTCGGAGCCATAGTCACTGAGGCGGGGGCAGAGGTCTTCAGCCTAGAGACTGGCTCCCCCCCTACAGAGCTCGTGAGGAAGAGGGTGAAGTACCAGCCCGACCTCATGGGCAAGGCAGGCTACCCCCACTATATGCTGAAGGAGATATACGAGATACCAGAGGCTATCACGCGCACGGCTGCCTCCCTCATGGAGCGCTACCTCAGGCTCTCCGCCATGATAGTCTCGAGCGCCAGGAACGTCGTGGTGATAGGTAACGGCACCAGCTATCACGCGGGGCTCATAGCACAATACTACTTCGCAGAGCTGGCAGGCGTTAACGTGAGCGTGGTGAGCGCTGCAGAGTTCCCTTACTACGCTCTGAAGAACGTGATCACGGGCACAGTGATCCTGGCAATAAGCCAGAGCGGGGAGACGAGCGACGTGATCAGGAGCGTTAAGCTGGCGAGGCAGAGGGGGGCAGTCATAGTAGGGGTTACGAACGTGCTCGGCTCCCGCCTCACCATGCACTCCAACATCTACCTTCCCATAAGCGCAGGGCCTGAGATAGCAGTGCCTGCAACCAAGACCTTCGCTTCCACCCTCACTGCCCTTGCCGTCCTGGCAGCCTTCACGGGCATGTACACAGGGAGGACTAGCGCGGGGGCTCTGGAGAGGCTCTACGCAGAGATCAACAGCGTCTCCCAGCTCCTGCGGGAGGAGCTGCCGAGGCTGGAAGAGAGGATTGCGAAGATAGCTGAGGAGCTTGCTGGGGAGGAGAGGGTTTATGTCTCGAGCAGCGGCATAAGTTACCCCCTAGCTCTGGAGGGGGCCCTCAAGCTGAAGGAGGCAGCCCTCCTCCACGCCGAGGGGGTGCAGTTGGGGGAGCTGAGGCACGGCCCCCTTGCTGTGGCAGGGAAGGGAATGCCCATAATAGTCATAGAGCCAATGGAGGAGCAGGCCTCGGAGCTCTACGAGAGGGTGCTCAGCGAGATAAGGGGGAGGGGCGGGAAGGCGATCACCCTTGGCTACAGGAGGGAGTCGCACGTAGTGCTCCCCCGCCTCTCCAAGGTCATGGTCCCCATAGCTGCTGCCGTACCCCTCCAGCTCCTTGCCTACAGGCTCGGCGCCCTCAAGGGCCTGCCAATAGACACGCCCCCTGGCCTGGCAAAGGCAGTCACGACTTAGTGGTGCTCCCTGGGCCCTGCAGCCTCCTGAGCTCTGCCCTCAAGGAAGGCCCTCACTGCCTCCTCCAGGCTCAGTCTGCCCTCCACGTAGTAGATCTTTATGCCCATCTCCCTGAACAGGTAGAAGCCTCCAGGCCCCACGTGGGTCGAGATTATGGCCTCAACGCCCCTCGACCTCATGAGCTCAGCTAGCCCTAGCCCTCGCTGGTCGTGAGGTGTAAGGACGTAGGGATTCTCAATTACCTCCACTAGCCTGTAGCCTCTCCCCTCTACGTCAAGAATAGCAAAGAGCTTGGACCTCCCAAAGAGGGGGCTGAGCTCCCACCCCTCCCTCCCCCTCGTTACAGGCACTATGACTCTCATTGCTCCCCCCGTATAGCTTGTGTCCTATTAAGCTCAGCCTCTATATGGGGAGGAGCTTGATCTATGCCCTGAGCGATGTTCACGGTACTCGCTTCCTGCCAGAGCTCAGAGCAGCGCTCGCCGAGATAAGGGAGACCCCCTGCGCCCTCCTGCTCGCAGGGGACCTCATAAACAGGGGCAAGGTGGAGAGCCTCCTCCCAGTGCTGGCAGAGCTGGAGAGGCTAGGCTGCCCGCTGGTGGCCACCTTCGGCAACGACGAGTACCACGAGGTGAGGGAGAGGCTGAAGAGCGAGTTCAAGAGTATAGTCTGGCTAGAGGACGAGCTCTACCCCTTGCGCTGCGAGGGGCGGGTCTTCGAGGTCCTTGGGACTCCCGGCTCTCTGGACAGGCTGACGCCCTGGCAGAGGGAGAACATGCCCTGGCTCAGGAGAGAGTTCAGGGAGAGGGAGAGGAGGCTCAGGTCCCTCCTGCTAGGGGCAAAGGGGGAGGTGATATTCATGTCCCACTACGTGATAGCTAGGGAGAACCTCAAGGGGGAGAAGGAGAAGATATGGCCTCAGATGTTCTCTAGCTCCCTCGAGGCCCTCGTGGCAGAGCTGAAGCCCAAGGTAGCCCTTCACGGCCATGCCCACAAGGGGAGCCCCTTCACCTCCCTCAACGGCGTCCCTGTCCACAACGTGGCCCTCCCCCTAAGGAAGCGCGCAGTACAGCTAGATTTGTAGATAATAACCCTAAACAAACGCTAGCACAGGGAGGAGTGAGACAATGTCAAAGACCCACCTCTCGATGTTGCTGCTTGCTCTGATCTTGCTCTCCTTCGCAGTTCCAGCCTCTGCCCAGAACGCAGAGTTCCGCTTCCACGCAAAGGTGCCCATTAGGTCGCAGGACTACGAAATGACGTCCACCTCCCTCTTCAGGCAGAACGCCGTCTTGGCAGAGTCGCAGGGGAAGGTTTCCACTATGATCCCCCTCGACTGGGGCGTGAAACTCACCCTTCTCATGAGCAGGAAGAACGAGACGAGCAGGGCTAGCCTGGACCTGTTCCTGAACCTCTTCAATAGGAGCGACAACAGGCTCAACATAACCCTGCGGCTCATTGCAGCTGCAGACCTGATCATGAAAGACCCTGTTAAGGGCAATGCTAAGTTCAACTTCAGCCTCAGGGATCAGGGGGCTCTGGCAGCGAGGATCAACCTGAGGGCCATAGCACTGGAGGGCACAGGCAACGCCTCCCTCAGCCTCGACGAGAA
Organism: Acidilobaceae archaeon; assembly: GCA_039630105.1. Taxonomy (GTDB): domain Archaea; phylum Thermoproteota; class Thermoprotei_A; order Sulfolobales; family Acidilobaceae; genus DSZV01. Next base: position 15,990 of record JBCNVO010000012.1, on the reverse strand, counting down.
GTGGTTCAACGCCAGCGCCCTCGCGCTCATAGAGTCTAAGAGCGGCAACAACTTGATAGACAGGGCTGTAATAGCTTTCATCTACGCCACCCTGGAGGAGCTGCTGGGCAACTTCTCGAGGTGGATCGTAACAGTAAACCCGCAGGCGAAGTTCCTCTACAACGTCTCCTTTGCCCAGAACAAGGTAAAGGTGATTGCAACCCTCCTGTTCCCCTACGGGAGCAGGGACGTCCAGCTCCAGTTCATGAGCCTTCGCGAGTACGTCTCTCGTACTGACCTCGTGCTGAAGATCTCCCAGTCCAAGATGGAGTGGAGCTACAAGTACTCCCTGACCAGCCCCCTCAAGCTTGGCTACGAGGGCTCCATGAACGCTACGGCAAAGAAGGGAGTGCTCGAGATCTCAGCTCACCTGAAGGTGGCAAGGGAGAACATGGACAGGGCGAGGCAGAACCTGGCAGCGCTGGTAGGCCTTGTGGCCTCTGGCGGGATCGGGAGCGCTGGGCTGCTGCAGGGAGAGCTCCAGCCCCCTGCTCCGCCCCAGATAAGTCTGAACAGGATAGCGGACAACCTGCAGCTCGTGGTCGAGAGCATAGAGAAGGCGACAGCAACCCCCACTCCCTCGCCCGCCCCAGCTCAGGACAGGGGACTGGACAGCACCACACTCGCTGTCCTCGCAGGAGTGGCGCTGCTGGCGCTGGCAGGAGCTGTAGTCTACTACCTCGGCAGGAGGAGCTGAAGTGGAGGAGCTGAGGAGGGTCATAAGGCTCTACAACAAGTACAGGGGGAAGGAGGCCAGGGCTAGCATAGTGGAGCACCACGGGAGCACAGTGAAGGTGGAGGTCAAGGGCTCCTTCTGCGAGACCTGCGGCATCTACGACTGGCTCGAGGACCTCGTTTACGTTGCGAGGAGCCTGGGCCTAGAGCTGGAGCTTGTGGACGCGCAGGAGAGAGCAAAGGACAAGTGGATGGCAGTGTACAAACTCAAGAAATAGGACCTTTTTCTTTATAAAACATAATTAAATAATAAAGGTTCTACTTTACCTGACTCCTGATAATTGAACGGAGGAAGCAGGATGAAGATGCACCTCCTCTCCCTCGGATACGAGGGGGAGGAAGAGAGAGCAAAGAAGAACATGAGGAGGTACGTGGTGGAGACCACCTCCTATACCTTCTCAACTGCAATCTCTGCAAACCTGGTCAACGCCCTGGCCATGAGGTACATGGGGTTCGGGATAGCAGAGCTGGGGGTCCTCACGCTCCTCCGCACGGCAACAGTGAGCATAGGGAGCGCGATAGCCATGCCTCTGGTCGAGAAGCACAGGTCGGAGAGGCTAAAGGTCTGGCTCCTCTCTGGCGCTGTGAACAGGGTAGGTTGGGCCCTCGCAGGCATATCCCCCCTCCTCCCCTCGCCGCTGAACCAGCTAGCCCTGTTTTCTGTAGTGGCCTCCTCCCAGTTCGCAGGAGCGATAGCTGGGGTAGCCTCTGCAGACACGTTGGCAGACAACGTGAGGCCCAGCGTGGCAGGGAAGTTCTTCGGCACTGTGGCGTCTCTCAACAACGCAGCGACCCTCCTTGCCTTCCTCCTCACGCTGATCGCCTTCCGCCTCCTCCCCCCCGAGTGGGCCTACGCATCTCTCTACTCCATATCCCTCCTCTTCGCCCTAGTCTCCACCTGGAGCCTGGCCACCCTAGAGGACCTCTCGCCCCAGAGGTCAAGGCAGCTCGACCTGCTGAGGGCTGCCAGGAGCTATGCAGAGGTGATGAGGGACGGGAGCTCCCGCAGCTACCTAGCCCTCTCCAACGCCTTCACCTTCGCTGTGCACCTCCCCTTCGCCTTCTGGGACTTTTACGTGATGAAGGTGATGGGGGGAGACGAGATCTGGATCACAGTGAAAAACATAGCAAACATGGCCCTCAAGTCGCTCAGCCTCAAGCTTTGGTCCTCTTACGTGAGCTCCATAGGGGCGAAGAGGAGCGCGCTGGCGTCCATGTTCTCCACCACCCCCATACCTGTGCTCTACACGAGCTCTGACAGCATTTTGGCCCTAGTGGGGGTTAACGTCTATGCAAGTATAGCCTGGACGCCTTGGGAGATAGCGAGCACCCTCTACACTCTCTACCTCGTCTCGCCAGAGAGGAGGCCCTCCTTCCTCTCTGCACAGAACGTCGTGTCCAACGCTGTGGCCTCAGTGAGTACTGGCGTTGGAGTCATGATAGCTGCTGCCTCCGGCGTGACTGCTGCCTTCCTCTTCTCCTCTGCCCTGCGCGCTGCAGTGGCATTGGCATCCCTTAGGTGGATGCCGGAGCTTGAGAGATGGGGGACATTCAGAGGCTCTACCTGATCAGCGCTCTGGCTTCCCTCCTGGGCGGAGCCTCTTACAGCATTCTGGCACCCTACCTTCGCCTGCTCGGTTTCTCCCCAATAGAGTACGGCTTCCTGGGAGCGCTGCTTCTCTTCACTAGCCTGCTTTTCACAGCGATCGCTGGCTGGGCCAGCGACAGGGTGGGGGCCAAGGAGGTCATGACAGCCTCCTTGTTCCTCCAGAGCTTCAGCACCCTTCTCCTAGCGTTCGGCTCGACCCCCTCTGTGATCTTCTCGTTTCTGCTGAGCGGCGTCTCTGGAGGTCTCGCTGCAGTAGCCGGAGTGGTGCTGGCGACGAGGGTGAGCGGGGGGGAACAGCTGGAGAGGGCGCTCCCCTTCCTCAGCGCAGCTAGCACCATTGGCGGGGGCATAGGACACTTCGGAGGCTGGGTCCCTGTCCTGCTGAGCTCCCTCTACAGCGTCAGCCTCCTGGAGTGCTACAGGCTCCAGTTCCTGGCAATCGCCCTCCTACTTCCTCTCCTCACCCTGCCCTTCCTTCTGGGGCTGAAGGAGATCAGAGGCCCTCAGAGGGCAGAGGGGGGCAGTCCAGCAAGGGTTCCCTGGGGCGTGCTGGCGAGGCTGGTCCTGATCAACGCCATAATCAGCCTTGGCGCTGGGATGTCGATTCATATCATAGATTACTACTTCGTGCTCAAGTTCAACGTGCAGAGCGGCGAGCTGGGGACAGTGCTGGGGATCCAGAACCTCCTCATGGGACTGCTCATGCTGCTCACCCCTAAGGTGAGCGTTGCTGTAGGTGGGCCCCTAAGGGCCTACCTCCTCATTGCTTCTCCCAGCATTTTGTTCATAGTGGCCATGACGCTGACCTCTAACTATGCGATCTCCTCCTCCATTTACATAGTTAGGACCATTCTCATGAACGTGGCAAACCCCCTCTATCACGCCTTCGAGATGAGCCTGATCCCGAGCGAGTACAGGGGCAGAGGGGCCTCCCTCATAAGCATAGCATGGCAGCTCCCTGCGGGCGTGGGAAGGATCATAGGCGGGGCTCTCATGACCTACAACGTGGAGGCCCCCCTCCTGGCTACAGCCGCCCTCTACGCTCTCTCCTTCAGCCTCATGTTCCTCTTCTTCCCCTCTTACGTTCTCAGGAGGAATTCAAGACCTCCCTGAGGTAGGGGTTGTTCTCTTTCTCCTCCCCTATGGTGGTGGGGGCCCCGTGGCCTGGGTAGACGATCGTCTCGCGGGGCAGCCTTCCGAGCTTCCTCAGGCTCTCCCTCATCAGCTCTGCAGAGGAGTGGGCAAAGTCGACTCTGCCCACTGCGCCCTTGAAAAGCGTGTCCCCCGTGAAGACTGCCCCGTAGGAGGTCATGGACAGGACCCTCTGGCTGGCAAGGAGCACGTCCCCCACGAAGGCGCCAGCTGGGACGAGCAGCGATATGCTCCCCATTGTGTGCCCAGGCGTCTCCACGACCCTCACCTCCACCTCCCCCAGCTCCAGCCTGTCCCCCTCCTTCAGCGTGAAGTCGGGGCTTGGCACCTCGGGGACCTCCACTCCCAGGTATCTGAGGGCTGCAGATCGGGCCCTGCGGGAGAGCTCCACGTCCCTCTCGTGTATCCCATACAGCGCTCCAGTCAGAGACTTCGCCACTGCGACCCCTGAGACGTGGTCGAAGTGACCGTGGGTAGCTATGATGTACTTGACGTTCCTGAGCCCCTTCAACACCTCGTCCAGCCACTCTGGCCAACCTGGATCTATGATCATGACCTCCCCGTCGCTCTCCACCACGTAACAGTTCGACTTCAATGGCCCCAGAGGGTACCTCTTGACCGAGACCACTCTTCCCTCCCCTCCTCGACCAGAGCTTAAAACAGAGGTCGGTCGTTCCGGCTCTCCTCACCTCTCAGAAGACTCCCTTACACCTCATCCCACTAACGGAAAGGCAGGAGGGCTAATATCAGGATGGGGACCCTTATGCGCCCGTAAACTGAGGTTGTGAGGAAGGCCAGGCCCACGCCTAAGAAAGCGCAGAGCGGGGAGAGGAGCGCCACTGCCAGGAAGAGGAGGGCTGCGACTGCTACATAGGACCTCTCCCCTGCCAGCCTCGAGAAGTCGAGGAGGGCTGAGGAGATGAGGAGGACGCCTATGATGGAGAGGATATGGAACATGATCAGGGCAGCAAGGCGCGCCACGCTGGCTGTCTCTATTATGTAAAGGGTGTTGTGGAGCCAGGTGAGGAGCTCCAGCTCCCCCCGAAGGTAGTCGAAGTAGCCTGCCACGTAGGCGGGGAGGAGGGAGAAGGCCAGGATGACAGTTCCCTCCCTCATCTTGTCTGCGACTTCTGGTCGCTCGAAGTAGCGGACAACTCTCTGCACGAAAACGGTCAGGGTCAGCATCCCAGCCAGCCAGACAAGGAGGGAGGCGAGGACGTAGCCGAAGAGAGCAAGGAAGGAGGCTGAGATCAGCATCAGGCTGCCTGTGAAAGCTATGGCCCTCTCGCGCTCGTAGCGCAAAGCTCCCCGCTCCTGCCTTTTATATGGCTAAAAGCCTTAAGCTGTGGGGGGTCGGAACACTCACTACTCGCTCCTCCGCAGCCCTCTCCCGTCTTACCCTCTGACTGCCTTGAGGAAAGAGACAACGCGCCTGTACATGTCTATCCTGTTCTCGTCCCTCCTTATGCCGTGGCCCTCGTCCTCGTATATCTTCAACTCGTAACGCTTCCCCAGCCTCTCTAGCTCCTGCGCCATTTGCTTCACCTCGCCTACGGGGCAGCGGGGATCGTTCGCTCCGTGAACGAAAAGCACTGGCGCTGAGAGTTTGTCGAGGTGGAAAATGGGGGACCTGTCCCTGAAGAGGGAGTGGTCCATCTTCACCTCGTCGTAAGCTTTGAGGTAGTCTGCCTCCTTCTCGTACTCTGTGTACCAGTTATAGAACCCAACCATGGCTACCCCTCCGCTCCACTCCCCTGGCTCCTTCACGAGGGCAAGGGCAGTGAGGTACCCGCCGTAGGATCCTCCTGCAGCAAAGATCCTTCTAGCCCCCATGCTCTTCGCGAACCTTGCGGCGAAGACTACGTCCCTTAGGTCGCCGCCCCCAAGGTCCTTGTCGTTGAGGTGGAGGAACCTCCTTCCGTAGCCGGTACTGCCCCTATAGTTAGGGGCTATGACGAGGAACCCCTCCATAGCTAGAAGCTGGCAGAAGGGACACCACTCGTCGTACATATGTGCATCTGGACCGCCGTGGATGTACACCACTGCGTCCCCGTTCCAGCTCCTTGGCCTGAACAGGACTGCCTCTATCTCCAGCCCGTCGAAGCTCCTATACCTCGTTATCTCAGCGCCCACGAGGGGCAGCTCTGGAGTGGTGTCGAGCAGCTTCCTCCCGTTCAGGTAGAGGGCGCTGGGCACTGTGGAGCTCGACTTCACAAAGGCCAGCACGTCCCCATCTACGTCGAACTCCGCTACGTGGCTCTCCACGAGCTCTACTTTGCCCTCCCTCGCTTTGACCAGCTCCATCCTCCCCCCCTTGTACCTCTGGACCAGGACGCCCTCCTCGGAGTAGCGCGCGATCCCCTTCTCGCTCTCGTCCCTGTAGACCCAGCGAAACTCCTTGCTCCTCAGTTCTATCTCTCCCACGTCGTTCCAGCCGTTGACGTTTGACACGAACAGAGCCCTGATGCCCCTCGCGTCGGTAACGTAGGTGTCCGAGCCCTCGAAGCGGAGGAGGGGCTCGTCCCTGCTGCCATCTACGTCGACTAGCCTCAGCTCTGTGTTGTAGAACCCCCTCGTGTAAACGATCTCCTCTTCAGAGGCCCAGCTGAAGGTCATGATAGGCTCCCGCCACCTGGTGAGCTCCCTGATCTCCCCTCTGTCGTAAACGAAGAGCTGGCTGGGCAGCCCCCCTCTGTTGGAGGTGAAAGCGATCTTGCTGCCCTTGGGGCTGAAGGCGGGGGAGAAGTGGTAGTGCTGCGGGCTTTTCGTTACGTCCTCATCCCTCCCGCTGGCGAGATCTCTCAGTATAACCTGGAAGTTCTCGTCTCCGTCCCTGTCCTTTAGGTATGCGATCACATCTCCCTGAGGACTGATCTCTGGGTCTAGGTAGGAGTCCCTCCCTCTAGTGAGCCTCTCTATCCGATCTCCGAGAGCCAAGAACACGTCCCACTTGCCCTCCCTGTTCCAGTTAAAGGCCACGCCTCTGAGCTTCGAGCTCACACTCACGTTCCTCACAAACCTGACTTTCACGAGCGCCTCCGCCGCGTCCAAAGAGGTTCTCCATATATTGGGAGCAGAGTCTATTAAGCTGAGGATAGCAATGAGGTTAGAGGAGCAGCTCCTCCTAGGCATCTTGCAGGGGGCCTTCGAGTGGCTGCCCGTCTCCAGCAAGACAGTCCTCCTCCTCGCTACCGCCCTTCTGGGATACCCCCTTTCCCACTCCTACTCCCTCAGCCTGGCCCTCCAGGCTGGGACTGTGGTCTCTGCCCTCGCGTACTTTTGGAGGGAGCTGCCCCAGCTCCTCTCTGATGGCAAGGTGGTCCGGTTCCTCCTGATCTCTACAGCCTTGACAGCTGTGGTAGGCATCCCGCTCTACCTCCTGGCAAGGGAGCTGCTCTCTGTTCTCGGACTTGCAGCCCCCACCCTTGCCATTGGCCTTGCCCTCATCATCCAAGGGCTCCTGAGGAGAGGGGGAGGGGGGAGGGAGGAGGTGAGCGAGCGCGACTCCCTGCTATTCGGAATAGCGCAGGGTTTAGCTGTGCTGCCCGGGGTTAGCAGGTCTGGCATCACAGTCACCTTGCTCCTCTACCTTCGCTTCTCCCCCTCGAGGGCCCTGAAGCTGAGCTTCCTAGCCTCCATACCTGCGAACTCTGGGGCTCTCCTCATGACCCTTGTGCTCGAGGGAGTATCGCTTGGAGAGCTCCCCTCCCTCCTCCCTGCCCTCCTCGTCTCTGCTATGGTAGGCTACCTGACCATGAGTGCCCTGCTAGAGCTGGCGAGGAGGAGGGGGAGGGAGCTCGCTCTCGCAATGGGCATAGTGACCCTAGCTCTCGGGGCAGCTTTGATATAATGGTGGACCGGCCGGGATTTGAACCCGGGACCTCTCGGATGCCAACCGAGCGCTCTTCCAGACTGAGCTACCGGCCCAGAGAAGAAGCCGAGCTTGAGGCTAATAAACATAATTAGTTCTCACAGGTTGAGACTAGCGGTGGTCGAAGTGCACGCCCTCTTGAAGAAGGCCCTCTCGGGCTCCCCCCTCCTTGGCACCTGGATCACAGTCGAGAGCCCTGACGTAGCTGAGGCCTTGAGCCTGGTCCCGCTGGACTTCCTTGTGATAGACCTGGAGCACTCCTCCCTAGGCTACAAGGAGGCCGAGAGGATACTCATGTCGCTGAAAGGGGACACAGCTGGCATAGTGAGGGTGCCCTGGAACTCCCACGTGGAGATCAAGAAAGCCCTCGACATAGGGGCTCACGGCGTCCTGGTCCCCTGGGTGAACAGCGGCGAAGAGGCAAGGCAGGTGGCTGCCTCTGTGCTCTACCCGCCTCGGGGCATCAGGGGCTTCGGTCCCAGGAGGGCCTCCCTTTATGGCCACATCCCTCTGCGCAAGTACTTCGAGACCTACGAGGAGGACCTGATCGTCATAGTGCAGATCGAGACGAGGCAGGCTGTGCAGAACTTGGAGGAGATCCTCTCTGTGGAGAACATAAACGGCATCCTCGTGGGGCCCAACGACCTATCTGCCTCCCTGGGCATATATGGGCTCTACGACAGGCCAGAGTTCGTGGAGACAGTAAGGGAGGTGGCTGCAAAGGCCAGGGGGAGGAAGCCGCTCGTCGCCTTCTTCGCCCCCACGCCAGAGATGGCCATCGCAGCCTACAAGATGGGCTACAACATGATATCCTTCAGCGCAGACGTTTTCGTGCTAGTACAGGCCTATAAGGGCTTAGTTAGCAGCTTCAAGAGTGCAGTGGGTCTCTCATGAGAGTAGTGGGGGTAGATCCGGGAACCAAGAGCTTCGACGTCTTAGCTCTTGAGAACGGGAAGGTGGTGCAGGAGGGGAGCGTGGAGACATCAGCCCTCGTGCACCAGCCCACCCTCTTGCTAGAGGAGATCGAGAGGGCCAGGCCTACGCACGTGATCGCCCCCTCAGGCTACGGAGTGCCCCTCACGAGGGGCTCTGAGGTAAGGGACGTGAGGAGGTTCGCGCTGGAGGTGCTGCTCCTCAGCACAGAGGACCAGCTCAGGGCTGGGGAAGAGGCTGGCCTCCTGGGGGTCCACGTCTACAGAGGTCTAGCTCTGGTCACAGAGTGGCTCGTGAGGGAGATGGGGGAGAGGGTTCTGTTCCTCCCTGCCGTGATCCACCTCCCCACTGTGCCCTGGTACAGGAAGCTGAACAAGATGGACATGGGCACAGTGGACAAGCTGGCAGCCACATTCGTTGCTACGCACTTGCTGGCAGAGAGGGAGGCGCTGGACTACGAGGAGGTGGACCTGGTGACCCTCGAGCTGGGATATGGGTACGTAGGGAGCATAGCTGTAGAGAGGGGAAGGGTGGTGGACGGTGTGGGGGGCAGCTACGCCTCAGCGGGCCTGGTCACGGCAGGAGCGCTTGACTTGGAAGTAGTTGGGGCAGCTGGGGGCTGGACAAGATGGGACGTGTGGAGCGGGGGGATATACGAGCTCTCGCCCCACAAGGACATGGACCTCATAGCCAGGGAGGCCTCCCAGGGGGACAAGCATGCAGAGGCCCTGCTCAGCGCATACGCAGAGGGGGCAGCAAAGGACGCGGCGAGGGCCCTCCTCTCGACCCCTCGCGCAAATATAGTGGTGGTCTCTGGCCGGTTCTCTCGGAACGCTACAGTGGTCGACATGATAAGGGAGAGGCTGAAAGACGTATGCGTCATGCGACTCTCCTCCTCTCTCCTCCCCAGCAGCGTGAAGGAGGCTGCCTTCGGCTATGCAGCAATGGGAGAGGGGGTCCTCGGTGGGGTCTTCGGCGAGCTGGCAAGCCACATGAAGATCGCGGAGGCCTGCGGGACTGCTGCAGACTACATAGTTCACCCTAGGGCTGTGGGCGTGAGGGAGGCGCTGAGAAAGGCTTACGCAGAGAGCGTTGTGAGGCCTAGGTTCTGCTCATAGGTCGGAGAGGCTCCTCGCCACGTTTATCCTCCTTGCTATGACGAAGACAGCTAGGGCTATGGTCACGTAGAGTAGGAGCAGGGAGAGTAGGAGCAGCGGGGAGAGGAGGGCCTCTGCCGTCAGCTTCGGCGAGATGTAGGGGGTGAAGGTGGCCAGGTTCCTGGCAAAGCCCTCTGCGAGGAGCCAGCCCACGAGCAGCGCAAGGGGGAGGGAGGAGAGGGTGGCTAGCACGGCGAGGAAGAGCGAGGAGAGGGAGAGGGCAGCAGGAGGGAGCCCGAGGGCCTTAAGCACTGCGACCTCCTTCGCCCTCGCGAGGTGGTCGCCTATCATAACAGCCCCCACGACCACGGCAGAGATGAAAATTGCTAGGATCGAGACGATGCCAAGGGCGCCCCTCACGAGGGCTGTGGAGTCAACTATGGATCGGGCTATCGCCTCTCTGGCCTGCACTGTGGCCTGCAGGGGGAGGGAGGTCTCCAACGCCCCCTTCACCTCCTCTGCAGCCCTCCCCTGGGGGAGGACGAGCGCAGCAGCCAGGGCCCCGAAGGTCAAGGAGCGGGAGGCGCCTCGGATCTCCAGGTACTGGTCCTCGGAGACCAGGACGTAGGAGCCGCCTAGGTGCAGCGCCTTCGATATCCCCACCACCTTCAGGTTGTGCTCCCTCCCCAGCCCGTCCCTGAACCTCAGCACGTCCCCCACTTCAACAGCCCTCAGCTTTGCCACGTTCAGCGAGACGACTGCCTCCCCCTTCCTTGGGTACCTCCCCTCCAGCAACGGGAACTCCAGCCTCGGGTCTCCTCCGATTGATGCCACGAGCTGGACGAAGCCTATGCCCTCTATCGCTCCGGAGAAGGTGCCAGTGAGGGTGAGGTGGTAGCTGCCCACCAGCTGCCGCAGGACGTCCTCCACCTTCTGCTGGAGCCTCTCGTCGGGCGAGATGGCGTTCAGCACCACGTAGGCATCCATGGGCATATATGCCCTGTCCATTGCCCTAGAGGCGAGCTCCTCTGCCCCCAGCCTTATCATGGTTGCAGAGGCGCTCAGGCCCATGAGGCTGCCGAGGAGGAGCACTAGAACAAGGAGCTTCCAGTAACGGGCCAGGGGCTCCCTGATGAAGTAGAGGAGGGAGGGGCGAAACGTGGAGGGCACAACTGCGAAAGACCTCTCCACGTAAAGGCCTGTGAAGGTTACGGCCTCGAGGGGCCTCACTCTCATGGCAAGCAGGAACGGCACGAGCGCTCCCAGCAAGATCAGCAGGAAGGTCAAAGCGCCGTAGGAGAGCAAAATCAGGGAGCTCGCCTGGAAGCCGAAGCCCTCGTAGAGCGCCCTCCCGAGCTCCTCCTCCTGGAAGGAGGAGCGGTAGAAGTTCTCTGCAGCTCCGGGCGCAAGGAGGAGGGCGAGCGCCATCCCTATGCCCCCTCTGATGAGCCAAGGCAGCGAGTACTGCTGGAAGAGCTCCCACGGGCCTGCGCCCAGCGCCTTCATCAGGCCGATCAGCTTGAAGTCCCGAGCTACAAAGGCAGAGCCAACGCTTGCAGATATCAGCGGCACGGAGATGAGGAGAAGGAGGGTAGGGAGGGCGAAGAGGCTAGTGATGCCCCTCACGATCCTGGCCACAGCGTTCTCCTCTGGCGTGTTCACGAAGTACCAGGCCACCCTCACCCCCTTCCCCTCCATCCACTCCAGGACCTGCCGGGCCCCCTCCCTTGCCTCCCCCCTCACGTCCACTGCGAGGTAGCTGTACACGTTCCCCGTTATCTCCTGCAGGAGGGCCTCGTGGACCACGAGCACCTGCGGCAGGCCCCCTATCTGGTATAGCCCAGAGGCGTTGCCCACGAGCCTCAGCTCTTCCCTCATGACTCTCCCAGTCACGTAGCTGTGCGCAAGGAGGGTGACTGAGCCAGAGTGGCCTAGGCGGGGCGCCTCTGGGGCCCACTGGGTCTCGTAGAGCACAGCCTCGCTCTTAGCCCTCGGGAGGGAGCCCTGGAGGGCATGGGGCCTGAACACCTGCTGGAAGCTCTCGTGACCTATCACGGGCAGGGTCACGAGCTCCTCCCCCTGCCTCGCTGCAGCGAAGGTGAAGCGGTATGCCCTTACCTCCTCCACGAAGGGCTGCCCCCTCAGCTCCTCCAACACTTGAGCCGGGAAGGAGCCTGTGAGCAGCAGGTCCCCGCCAGAGGCCTTGTAGAGCTCGTAAGCTACCCTGCCGTAGTTCTCGCTCACCATAGCGAGGGAGGTGGAGCCTAGCACAGCTACGAGCGTTACCAGGATCACTGCAAGGGTCTCCAGCTTCCTCCCCAGCACTAGCCTGAGGGAGGACTTGAGGAGGGAGCTCATTTGACCTCCCCTAGCGCTCCTCTCCCGCTACTTGTCCGTCCACCAGCCTCACCCGCCTCCTCGCAGAGGAGGCGAGCTCCAGGTCGTGCGTGGTGAAGATAACTGTCTTCCCCTGCTCGTTCACCTTGCTCAGCAGCTCCATGACCCTCAGCTTGTTCTCCCTGTCCAGGAAGGCTGTGGGCTCATCTGCCACGATCAGCTTAGGGTCTATCGCCATAGCCCTTGCTATGGCTACCCTTTGCTGCTCCCCTCCGGACAGCTCGAAGGGGAACCTCCCTGCCTTCTCCTTGAGCCCCACGAAGTCCAAGAGCTCCAGAGCCCTGCTCCTCCTATCTCCCCTCACCCCTGCAAGCTCCATCGAGAACATGACGTTCTCCAGCGCAGTGAGCGTGGGGATGAGGTGGAAGAACTGGAATATGACTCCCACGTTCCTCCTTCGCCATGCGCTCCTCTGGCCCTCGTTCAACTCTGACACGACAGTCCCGTCAACCTCCACCTTTCCCTTCGTGGGCACGTCGATGGCTGAGATGAGGTAAGTTAGCGTGCTCTTCCCCGACCCGCTGGGGCCTGTTATGGCTACGAACTCGCCTGGCATCACCTCTAGGCTCACGCCGCGGAGCGCGAGCGCCCTCGTGGCTCCAGTAACGTACTCTTTCCACACGTCCTGGACTCGAACTGACATGGGGCTGTCCCTTGCTCGGGCCTAATATTGTTTCTTAATATTTATATGTTTATATTTATATGTCTGAAATGCTCCTCACTACGTCAACTCTCCTCGCTGCTGCCCATGTTACGAGGAAGAGAGACAGGTAGAGGAACGCGAGCACCAGGAACGAGAGGGGGTTCAGGACAGCTTCCAGCCCCACCTTTGGCTCCACATAGGGGACGAAGGTGGCAACTCCCCTCGCAAGCCTCTCCGCTACGAGGTAACCTATGATCAGGGCAAAGGGGAGGGAGAGGAGGGTGGCGAGCACGGCCTGCAGGAGGGAGATGAGGGAGAGGTCCAGCGCCCCCATTCCTATAGCCTTCATGACTGCCACCTCCCTCACCCTTGCCAGCAGGTCTCCCACAATAGCAGAGGCAGCCACCACGAGGGACACCAACAGGAGCACTAGCAGAATGGAGTAGGAGGCACCTCTGATTAGGCCTGTGGCAGACCTCACAGAGCGAGCCAGGCCCTCCCTGTCCTCTGCCTCCAGCTGTAGAGAGAGGGCTGACTCGAGCCTCCTCACCAGCTCCCTCCCGTCCTTCCCTCCTAGCGCCACTGCTGCCGCAAGCCCTCCGTAGCCAGAGGGCCGAGACTCGCCTGCTATCTCGAGGAACTGATCAGCTGACACCAACACGTACGAGCCCCCAAGGTGGAGCGCCCTAGAGATGCCCACTACCCTCAGCTGGTGAACCCTCCCCAGCCCGTCCCTGAACTCAAGGACGTCTCCTACCCTCAGCTCCCTCAGCCTAGCAACACTGAGAGAGAGCACAGCCTCGCCCTTGCCCGGATATCTGCCCTCTGCGAGGGGGAACTCCACTGCCGGGTTCCCTCTAGCGGAGGCGACGAGGGGGACGAAGCCCAGCCCCTCCACTGCTCCAGAGAACGTCCTGAGGTAGGTTATGTGGTAGTCCTGAGCATCTGCCCTCAGCTTGCCCTCCAGCGCCTCCACCACCCTAGATCCTGGCTCCAGCGAGTTAACGTATATGTGGAGGTCCATGGGGTTATATGCCCTGTCCCTAGCCCTCTCCGAGATCTCCGCAGCGCCGCTCGTTATCATGGCAGAGGCAGCGCTCAGGCCAAGGAGGGAGCTGAGGAGGAGGACGAGAGTGGCGAGCTTCCAGTACCTCGCTGCAAGGTCGCGCAGGAAGTAGATGAGCCTAAGGCCCCCACGCCAGGAGGGAATGAATCGGGCGCTCCTCCCTGCGTAAAGGCCCGAGAACGCTATGGCCTCTATGGGCTCCACCCTCATGGCGAGGAGGAAGGGCACGAGGGAGCCGAGGAACAGGAGGAGGACAGTAACGGAGGCATAGAGGAGTAACACCTCGGGGTAGAGGGAGAAGCCGTAGACCTCGTAGAGAGCCCTCCCTAGCTCGTCGTCTCCTATAGCTCTCACGTAAACCTCCCTCGCTGCCAGGGGCGCCAGCACCACCCCGAGCGAGAGCCCTACCAGTCCCCTCACGATCCACGGCAGCGAGTACTGCTGGAAGAGCTCCCACGGGCCTGCGCCTAGCGCCTTCATCACGCCGATCAGTTTGAAGTCCCGAGCTACAAAAGCAGAGCCCACGCTCGCCGATATGAGCGGCACAGAGGCTAATAGCAGGAGAATGGGGAGGGAGAAGAGGGTCGTCGCGCCCTCCACTATCCTCACCACAGCGTTCTCCTCCTTCGTGTTTATGAAATACCAGCTAGCCGGCGAGCCCCTCTCCTCGAGGGCCCTGAGGGCCTCTGCAGCTGCGCTCCTTGCATCTCCGGTAGAGGAGAGGGAGAGGTAGGTAATGCGCTCCCCAAGCGCCTCCCTCAGGAGCTCCTCGTGGACTATGAGCACCTGCCCAGCCCTCCCTATGTGATTGAAGCCCTTCGCCGTCCCCACCAGCTTGAGCTCGTGCCTCGTGAGGCTGCCCTTTGCGTAGTCGTAGAGGAGCAGGCTAACCTTCTCGCTCGCCCTCACCTGCTCTGTGCTGGGCGCGCGGAGGGCAGTGTAGAGCACAGCTTCCCCTTTCGTGCTAGGCATAGATCCCTCCAGCAGGTAGAGCCTGAAGGCCCTCGCGAAGCTCCCGTGGCCCATGACTGTGACGAGGACCAGCTCCCCCTCCTGACTGACTGCCCCGAAGGCGACTCTGAGATCCCTTACTTCCCTCACGCTGGGGAGGGAGCTAAGATCCCTCGCGATCTCGGGGCTGAAGTCGCCTATGAGCAGCACCTCCCCCGTCACAGAGAGAGTTAGGGAGTAGACAGACTGGGAGAAGTTCTCTCGGGCAAGGTTCAAGGAGGAGACCCCTATCACTGCTATAGCTACCACTAGGATCACTGCAACGCTCTCGAGCTTTCTCCTCAGGACTGTCCTCAGAGCTGCCCTTACAGCTACGCTCATTGCCCCCCTCCTCCCCCCTTAGAGCAAAGCTTTTCCATTGGCATATATGCCTCTGTCGCATAGAGGGGTTGGGGGGATGAGGAGGCACGAGCGGGCTGAGGGGTGAGGAGAAGTGCCTACCGAGCCCTCAGTGCTCCTGAGACGATAATCAAGAGTAGAAGGGCCAGCAAGGCTCCCAGGGCTATCAGCTCGAGCGGCATCTGAGCCTCTGCCCTCCCGGGGCTGGGCGCTGCGACGTACAGGCTCCAGGAGGAGGGGCTGAACTCGTTCTCGTAGTCCTGAGCTGCAGCGTAGCCCCTCTCGACCAACAAGGCGTTAACGTTCAGGAGGTGGGTCTCGTTGTGCCAGAGGAACACGATCGCCACTAGCCTCCCGTACCTGTCAGTTACCTTCAGGTCGTCTACGTCCAGCAGCACCTCCCTCCCTGCCAGGAGAGAGGCGAGGAACTCCTTGCTCCTCTGGCCCTCGGGGGTGGAGAGCTCTGGGGCATTCACATCTGCAAACCTCACCTTCCTGGCTCCGGATATGTCCTTGAACCTCTCCTTCCTAACCTCGACTATTTCCACCTCTATCGTGTCTCCATCAACGACTCTCGTAGTCCTCGCCAAGATCTCTGAAGCCTCTGCAACCTGAGTACCGAGTAATGTAGCGACGACAACTATCAGCCAGCCCCACTGGAGGTATAGAATATAATAAGCTCTCCCGCTTATCAGTCTACGGCGATACAAGTTGGCTACGGAGAGGCTACCGCTAGTAATTGGCGGCATCCTGGTACTCGTCCTGCTAGTTGCTGGCGCCTTCTTCTTCCTCTCGCAGCCAGCCCCTGCTCCTGTCACCCCAACTCCCACCCCAACCCCAACTCCTACTCCAGATCTTGGAGTCACTCCCACCCCAACTCCCACCCCAACCCCTACTCCTACAGTTTTTGAGGTAAAGATCTTTACGGGGGGGACTGCAGGGGTCTACTACCCGCTCGGCACGAAGCTGGCTGACATGCTGAACAGGCACTCCAAAGGCGCTATCAAGGCCTCTGCCTCCACGAGCGGCGCCAGCGTTGCTAACGTGAGGGCCCTCGCTGCAGGAGACGCGAACCTCATCTTCGTGCAGAACGATGTG
>JBCNVO010000011.1:0-11590 GCA_039630105.1 Acidilobaceae archaeon | reverse complement strand
TATCGCTGAGGGCCTCCTCAGGTCGTCCACGTAATCGCTCTCGAAGACGAAGTTCGGCTCAAGGGACTTCATAGCGTACTCCACAAGCCTGGGGACTCCGTGGAGGGTTGCTGGATAACCTCTCGCTGCTGCCTCCCTAGCTACTTTCGGCTCAGCGTGGTGGAACACGAGCAGCCCCTCCCTTGCCCCCACCCTCTTTGCAGAGAGCTCCACGAGGTGAACTGTGATCTCCCCCTCCTGCTCTAGGTGCATGTGCAGGGGAACGCCCAGGTCTCTGGAGATCTCCATTGCCCTCTCAAGTATAAGCTGGGAGAGCAGGGCCCTCGCAGCGCCCGTCTTGTAGTGCTGCCTCCCCGCTTCTCCAATGCCGTGTAACTCCCCCCTCTTCAGCTTCTCCTCCACGAGGGAGAGCACCCTGCGTGCAAGTTGGAGCACGCTCACGGGGTCCAGCCTGTGCTGATCGATGAGCCTGTCCACGTCTGCGGGGTGGAAGCCGGAGAGGCAGACTGCCCTCACTCCCCTCACCCTCTTGCATTCACTTGCCTGGTGCTCGATCACCTTGGAGTAAGCATCTAAGCTAGGGAAGTCCAGGTCGTAGGAGGAGGGGGGCAGCGAGACGAGAGCCATGAACCACCCGCCGCTCCTCTTGAACCTCTCTGCGATCTCCTCTGCGCCCATCCCCTTCACAGGGTTAGAGTGGAGGTGGCCATCTGCTACAGGTATCAAGACCCCTTCCTCAACCTCCTCTCTATGGCCTCCTTGATGACCCTTGGGTCGAGGGCCTTCTTCCCTGCCGCCCTGATCACTGCCCCCACAAGGTAGTTCATTGCCTGAGCCTTCCCAGAGAGGTAGTCCTTCACTGCCTTCTCCTCCCTCCTCAGGACCTCGTCTATGATCGAGTCTAGGTTCTCAGCCCTCTGGGGCAGGAGGGCCTTGAGCTCTGCCCTTGGGCTCTCTGCAAGCTTAGGGAGCACTATCCCCTTGACCGCATCGTAGGTGTAGACGTTCTCTTTCACCAGCCTTGCCAACTCCTCCACATATGCTGCAGGGGGCCAGTGAGAGGGATCGTAGGGATCTTTGTCCCTCTCCCTCAGCTCCCCTTTGTAGTCTACAGCGATCAGCCTGGCAGATATCTGGGGGTCAGCTCCCCTCTTCACTGCCTCGAGGAACAGCTCGAGGGCAGGACGGGTGGTGATCAGGCCCCATGCCATCTCCCTCTGCACCCCTAGCTCCACCACCTTCGTGAAGAGGGCAGAGGGGTCGTTGAGGGCAGCGAGGGACCTCGCTCTCTCAATCATCTCCTTGAGAGAGATGGCTGGGAGGTCAGGGTCTGGGAAGTAGAGGTAGTCCTCCTCTTGCTCCTTCTGCCTCAGAGGCCTCGTGGAGCCCCTCTCCGCGTCCCAGTGCCTCGTCTCCCTCTCCACCTTCCCCCCGGTCGAGATTATGGCGGACTGCCTCATGATCTCGAAGTTGATGGCCTTCTCCACGTCGAGAGTACTCCCTATGTTCTTCACCTCCACCCTCTCCCCTCCCTCTAGGCTCACGTTGGCGTCTACCCTGAAGGCTCCCTCTAGCCTGGGGTTCGTTGCTCCTAGGTACTCCAGCACGAGGAGCACGTACTCCACCAGCTGCCTGGCCTCCCGCGCGCTCCCGAGGTCTGGCTCCGTAATGATCTCTAGCAAAGGGACGCCGCTCCTGTTGTAGTCGACGTATGCCTCGGGGCTCCTGAGGATACCCCCTTCCCCGTAGACAGTCCTCCCCGGATCCTCCTCTATGTTTATCCTCCTGATCCTGCACTCCTTCCATTCCCAACTGTGAATGTCAAGGTACCTGACCTTCCCGCCCCTGCACACGGGGACCCCGCCAGCCCTCTCATACATGCTGATCTGGTAGTTCTTCGGGAGGTCAGGGTAGAAGTAGTGCTTCCTGGTGAAGACTATGTAATCTGGTATGTTACAGTCGAAGGCGAGGGAGGCAGCGAGGGCCAGCTCCACGCTCCTCCTGTTCACCACAGGCAAAGCCCCTGGGAGCCCAATGCAGACTGGGCATATGTTCGCGTTTGGCTCCATTCCCCTGTAGTTTGCCCTGCAGTTACAGAAGAGCTTGCTCCCTGCCTCAGTCATCTGCGCGTGTATCTCGAGCCCTATCTTTGCCCTCAATCCACCATCACCCCTTCCAGGCCTGTGAGGCCCTCCACGAGTAGGCCGAGGGAGATCAGTTTCTGCTCCTCCAGGGGGCCGGCCATCCACTGTATGCCCACGGGGAGCCCTTGGGAGAAGCCTATTGGCTGGGCCAGGGCGGGCACGCCCGAGAGGTTTGCGACTACAGTGTAAATGTCCATGTAGTAGAGCTTGAGCGGGTCGTCCACCCTCTCCCCTATCTTTGGGGGCAAGATAGGGGATGCCTGTGCTGCTATGATGCACCTCTTCGTTACCTTCAGGACCTCGTCCCTGATCGCCCTCCTCACCCTAGTTGCAGCAACATAGAATTCGTCCCTGAACCCCTCGCTCAGAGCATATACCCCCATGAAGATCCTCCGCTTGACCTCCCTCCCGAAGCCCCTCGCCCTGGCCTCGCCCACGTACTCTTCCCATATCCCAGAGGAGCCCTTGCTGGGGTAGAATATGCCTGCGTACCTCGCCAAGTTGCTGGCTGCCTCTGCAAAGGCTATGGTGTAGTACGTGGGCAGGGCCTTGTTAAGCGCAGGCACCCTCACCTCCTCCAGCTCTGCCCCCTCAGAGGACAGCCTCCCAACGATGTCCCAGAACAGTTTCTCCACGGGCTCCTCTGCCCCCTCCACCATCTCCTTCACGAGACAGATCCTCAGCCCTTTGGGATCTGCTGGCTCAAAGGAGAAGGCAGGGCTCCCCGTCCTGAGGCTCGTCGCGTCTCTGGGGTCCCACCCTCCTATGACCTCTAGCAGCAGCGCCACGTCTTTCACGCTCCTTGCCATGGGAGATATCTGCTCCAGGCTGTTACCGTAGGGTATCAGGCCATACCTGCTCACGAGGCCGTAGGTAGGTTTGAAGCCCACTGTTGCAGTATATGCTGCAGGAAGCCTTGCAGAGCCTCCTGTGTCGCTCCCCAGCGAGAGGTCTGCGCCCCCGTAGGCCAGGGAGGCTGCGCTCCCCCCGCTGCTCCCGCCGGGAACCCTGTCTAGGTCCCAGGGGTTCCTCGTGGGCCAGAAGGCGCTAAGCTCAGTGGTGGAGCCCATCGCGAACTCGTCCAGGTTCGTCTTGCCTATTATTATGGCGTCCTCTGAGAGCAGCCTGTCGACAACTGTAGCGTTGTAGGGAGACACATAGCCGTCCAGCATCCTGGAGCCTGCTGTGGTGGGCAGGGAGGTCGTGCATATGTTATCCTTCACAGATACGAGGAGGCCTGCAAGCCTCCCCACCTTCTCCCCCTTTCTCAATTTTCTCTCGAGCTCCTCCCCCTGCTGCCTGAGCAGCTCAGGGATCTCGAGAGAGATGTAAGCCTTTACCTCTCCCTCCCACTGCTCTACCCTTCCTATGACCTCCTCTATATGTCCTACTACGTCCCCCCCTCCCCTCAACTCCTCTAGCACTTGCCAAGCTTCCCTACTCCTCAACCCTCCCTCCCCTCCACGACACTGCTACGTATCCCTCCTTAACCTTCGTTGGGAGCTCCCTCACGTTGACCCTCTGGCTCTCGCCCTGATCCCTCAGAGGGCCCCCTATGTCCCACACATAGTACAGGGGCTCCGTCCTCAGCTCCCTTGCTGCCTCCCCCACTGCCCTCAGGTAATCAGCTATGCGAGCCAACTCTGCGCACATGATCTTCTTCTCCTCCTCAGTGAGAGATATCTTCGCTATCTCTATGAGCCTCTCCATGACTTCCTTGTCTTTGCACTCCAAGGGCTTCCCCTGATCACTCTTCCAACAGCTTAAAACTGCCATTTCCTCTCCCTTAAGAGGGATGGCAATGCGTGACCTTTACGTTGCTATAGGAGCAGTTCTCCTGAGCCTCCTCATCGTCCTCTCAGCCGCAGCAACAGCGCAACGGGTTAGTGCCATAGAGGCAGCAGCGCCGATAGGTGGAGAGGACTACATAGCGCTTGTGGAGCTCTCTGGCACAATAGATTACGACGCTGGCGACGTCTTCAGTGCTTCTGGCATAACGCCCAGGGCTGTGGAGAGGCTGGTGGACAAGGTCCTTAAAGACAAGGCAGCGAAGGCCGTAGTCATAGTCGTGAACAGTCCTGGCGGCACTGCAGCCTCCTTCGAGGTCTACGAACATATTAAGAGGCTGTCGCGCGAAAGGGTGGTGGTCGTGTACTTCACTGGCGTGGGAACGTCAGGCGCTTACCTCATATCTCTCCCTGCGGATCTGCTAGTCGCTCATCCCGCCTCTCTCGTAGGTTCTGTGGGCGCTATAGCTGTGCTCCTCAACTTCAAGGGACTGCTGGATAAGCTGGGGATAAACACAACGACAGTGACGAGCGGGGACCTGAAAGACGTAGGTAACCCGTACAGGGAGATAAAGAGGGAGGACCTGGAGTACCTGAGAGACATAGTGAAGTCTTTCGCGGAGGTCTTCATAGAGAAGGTAAGGGAGCACAGGGGAGACAAGATCGCAGACATGAGGGAAGTGATGAGGGCTGGAGTGTACCCTGCTGAGAGGGCAAGGCAGCTAGGCCTCGTGGACCTCGTGGGCACTCTCGACGTTGCAGTCCAGAAGGCCAGGGAGCTAGCCAACCTCTCTTCAGACGCTCCTGTTAAGAGAGTAGAGCGGGACATCGACATATTTGAGATAGTGAGCAGGTTCCAGCCCTCTGCAATGCTGCCGAAGCCCTCCCCTCTCTCAGTAGAGATATTGCTTATGTGGCCTTTGCCCCAGGCGCAGGAAATAGTAGTCATCAGGCCTTGGGACTAGCCCTCCGTTTCCCAGACCTTTAGCCCGTGCTCCCAAGGTTTCCTTTCCAGCAGCGGTCCGGGTACCTCTGCTATGTACAGCTCCACCATGAAGACTGTGGCCCTCATGAGGTGACCGCTTACTGTGCTCCCGTCCCTCTTGCCCAGCGCAACGTGGACGTGGGGGAAGGGCTCGCCGTCCATGAGGGATATGTTGCCGCTGAGGGAGACCAGCTCGGTCCTCTCCTTCACCTCTATAGGCTCATACCTCCTGGTCTCAAGGTCGTAGAATGCAAGCGTCGCCTCTTCGAAGGAGCCTATGGCGAACACTACCGCCTTCTTTATCTCGTTCCTCTTAGCGAACTCTTTCACGAAGCTCAGGAACTCTGTGCCCTTAGGCACGCGTAGGAGGAAGCTCCTCACCCCTCTCACCCCCCTCAATACGTCAATATATCCCTTTAAATGCTCGGAGCGGCTGAGCGGGGGAAATATGGATCCCGTTAGAGCCGAAAGGCTATCAAAGAAGTACGGCAACTTTGAGGCTGTGAAGGGAGTCTCTTTTCAAGTGGGGAAGGGGGAGCTATATGCCCTCCTGGGCCCGAACGGGGCTGGGAAGACCACGACCATAAAGATGCTGAGCACCCTCTTGAAGCCTACTTCTGGCGACGGATACGTTATGGGCTACAGCGTCTCGAGGGAGCCGGACAAGGTGAGGAAGGTCATAGGGGTAGTGCCCCAGGACCTTACTGCCGACGACGAGCTCACGGGCCTTTACAACGTCTACCTCCAGGCAAAGCTGTACGGATACTCCAGCTCGGAGGCAACGGGGAGGGCTAAGAGGGCTCTCGAGATAGTGGGGCTCGCGGAGAGCGCAGGGAGGAGGGTCTCTACATACAGCGGCGGCATGAGGAGGAGGCTAGAGATCGCCATGAGCCTAGTCCACGACCCTCCTGTGCTCCTCCTCGACGAGCCCACCCTAGGGCTCGACGTCCAAACTAGGAGGACCATATGGGAGCTCATCAGGGAGTTCAGGAGAGAGGGGAGGTCCATGATATTGACGACCCATTACATGGAGGAGGCAGAGACCCTAGCTAACAGGGTAGGAATCATAGACCAGGGGGTTCTGAAGGCAGAGGGGACGCCAGAGGAGCTCAAGAGCAAGCTGAAAGGGGACAAGCTATACGTTGAGCTCTACAGCGACGAGGACGCAAGCGCCTTAGTGAAAGAGATGGTAGCAGCAGGCCTGGAGGCAAAGGGGAACTCTGCCCAGGTAGTAGTCCATATGCAGGGCGAGGAGGTGCTCCGCAGGGCTATAGGGCTGCTGAACGGCAAGAGGGTCAAGTCAATAAACATCGTGAAGCCTAACCTGGAGGAGGTGTTCATAGAGATCACGGGGAGGAGGCTGAGAGAGGAGTCCTTCGACGCGTTCAGGCAGAGGGTCTTCATGAGGAGGGTGAGGTAGGTGCTGGAAGAGACATACGTGCTCTGGTACAGGGAAATGAGGAAGTGGCTGGGGAGGAAGTCCGTAGTGGTCATATCGCTTTTCTCCCCCATATTCTGGATCCTCCTCTTCGGCAAGAGCTTCAACCCCCTTAACCTGTTGCCGCAAGGCCTGGGGGAGGCTACAGAGCTGCTGAGGGCTAGGATCATAGAGCTGTTCGGCACCCAGGACTACTTCACCTACGTAGCTGCAGGGATGGCGGTAGCTTTCGCCCTCTTCCAGGCCTCCTTTGCTGGAGCAAGCGCCCTTTTCGACAGGAGGCTGGGCTACATGGACAGGCTTCTCGTAACTCCGATAAGGAGGGAGAGCATCTTCGCTGCCAAGGTCTTGGCATCTGTTACTAGGGTAGTGGTGCTCACCGCCTTCCTTCTAGCAGTGTCTTACATAGCAGGCCTCCAGCTCAAGGCAGACTTCACCCCCCTCGACCTGTTCCTAGCTCTCCTCACCATTGCTTTCATCTCCCTCACCTTAACGAGCATATTCATGCTGGCTGGCTTCGTCATGGACAACCCGGAGGGGCTCTTTGCGATCGGTAACCTAGTGAACACCCCTCTCCTCTTCGCCTCAAGCGTGCTCTTCCCGACGACTCAAATGCCGGCCTGGCTCCGACTAGTGGCAGAGGTCAACCCTCTCTCCCACGGCGCGAGCCTTGTGAGGTATTTGCTAGTGGGCAAGCCCATGGAAGATCCTTACTTAGTCTTAGCCCTCTTCGGGATAGTCTCTGTTACCGTTTTCGCGATCTCAGCCAAGGTAGCCGTAAGGCTAATGGAGAGGTGAGCTATAAGCCAAGGGAGTGGAGGTCCACCTTAGCCTTTCCTACATCTAAGCGCTTCACGCTCCCCTCGTAGTTTGTGAGCACCCTCAGCGTCCTCCTCTCGTAGTAGATCTTGTCCAGTACTCCCACATGAATCCCGTTGCCCTCCACTGCCACCATTAAGCCCCTCTCCCAGGACTCCCTGAGGAGCTTAGCACCCTCACCAAAAGGCGGCTTCCCTCCTCTGTAAACCACTACTAGCCCCCCCTCGCCCATCTCTGCGTAAACTACAGAGGGAACGCTCAGCCTGAGCGGCTTTCCCTTGAAGAGCTCCAGCCCCTCCAGCTCCACCTCCTCTGCTCTGAACAGCCTCTGCTTTGCCCCGATCAGCTTCTGCGCTATTAGCCTCTCCCTGTGAAGCCTCCTCTCCTCCTTGTTCTTCTCCCTCCTTGCCAGCCTGGTCGCCTTGATCACCTCCACGCCCAGCCTCTCCTCCAGCAGCTTCGCTCTTTCCTCCAGCCCTATCGCGATCACGAGGTCTGCTGCGATAGCCTCTGCCAGCTTTGCTTTGCTCTCCATAGCTCCCTCCCCCTCGACCCAGCCATCTGTGTCCACTGCCAGAAAGCCAGAGACCTCTCGAGAGAGCCTTGATACACAGGAGAGGTACTTGGGGAGAGACTCTGCAGGGGAGAAGGAGCCCACGAAACACGGCCTTACCCCAGGGAAGGAGCTCTGGCTACCAGGGATGACGGGGGGCAAAGCAGAGCTCAAGGCCACGAAGGCAGGGCAGAAGACCTCGTTCTGACCCACGTCTGTCGTGAGAAAGTAAGCATCTTTCCTCTCAGACAGCGCCTTGTTGAGGATCCAGGCAGCAAGGGTGCTCTTCCCTGCGTCCACAGGGCCGACTATCATGACTCGCCTCCCCTTCAGGGCAAGGGAGGCTATCTGGTCGAACTCGTTATAGCTCTCGGGCGAAGTCGGGACAAGGCCTCCGCTGCTCGACCTGGCGAGGACTTCGCCCTTCACCTTCAGCGGGACGTGTCTACCTATGGGCACGACGAAGGAAGCTCCCTCCTGGACCTCGTAGCCAAGGACCTCTGCGCTCCCTTTAGCTATCGTGACTGTCGCAGGACCTGCTGCTAGGTAAAAACGCTCCTCCATGTGAACATCGGTTTTTACGCCTTTTTCGTGCCTATAATACATATGCTATTTTTATTACTCCTCAATCTATATTAAAAGGGTGCAGAACCTTGTTGAGAGAGTTCATGATACTGAGCCGCGGGGGACAAGGGGGAGTGACTGCTTCCCGTATTCTGGCCACTGCAGCAGCATTAGAGGGGAAGTGGGCCCAAGCTATACCTGAGTTCGGGGCAGAGAGGAGAGGTGCTGTAGTGAGGAGCTACGTAAGGGTTTCTGATGAGCCTATAAGGAGGAGGTCAGCTGTGAAGGAGCCAGAAGGGGTCGCAGTGTTCAGCTCCCGCATTCTGGAGCTAACAGACGTGAACAAGTTCGCCCCTCCTCCCACGCCCCTCCTCATCAACTCTGAGAAGGGAGCTGTGCTGGGGGAGAGGCGCGTTTTCTACGTAGATGCCACAGGCATAGCCCTCAAGCTAGGCCTCATAGTGGCAGGCTGGCCTCTAGTGAACACAGCCATGGCTGCTGCCATGGCGAGGACTTTCGACATAGCAGGCCTCGAGAGCGTAAAGAAGGCTATGGGAGACTACCTCCGCGGCAAGACGCTGGAGGCTAACTTGGCAGCTGCAGAGCTGGCGTGGGAGTCTGTGAGGGGTCTGTGATGAGCTTAAAGTACATCCCCTCAGACCTTGAAGGGGAGGCTAGGGAAGACCTGGACGACTTGAGGAGCAAACTCCTCTCCTACCCCTCTCCTGGCGCTTCTGGACCGACGCGCACTTGGAGGCTCTACAGGCCTGAGATCTCCTCCTCGAAGTGTGTGAAGTGCGGGATATGCTGGCTATACTGCCCTGAGGACGTCATAGATTGGGCGCAGAGGGAGCTGCCAAAGATCGATTACACTTACTGCAAGGGCTGCGGGGTCTGCGCCAACGTTTGCCCCACTAAGGCTATCGAGATGGTGGTGGAGGGAGAATGAAGAGGAAGGTCTTGATGGGCAGTCATGCAGTGGCAGAGGCAGTAAAGCTGGCAAAGGTAGAGGTGATCTCAGCCTACCCGATCACGCCGCAGACTGTGATAGTGGAGAGGCTTGCCGACATGGTGGAGAGGGGAGAGCTGAAGTCGAGGTATGTTAGGGTCGAGTCGGAGCACTCTGCCCTCGCCGTGGTTTACGGCGCGAGCGCGGGAGGCTCCCGGGTGTTCACAGCCACCTCTAGCCATGGGCTACTCTACATGTACGAGATGTTGTGGTGGGTATCGAACAGCAGGCTGCCTGTAGTGATGGCAGTTGCCACAAGATCGATTGGACCTCCCTGGAACATTCACACAGATCACAACGATGCCCTCACAGCTAGGGACTCTGGCTGGATCATAGGTTTCGCAGAAAGCGTCCAGGAGGCCTTCGACATGACTTTGCAGGCGTACAAGATAGGTGAGGACAGGAGAGTGCTCCTGCCAGTCATGGTGGCCCTCGACGGATTCATCCTCAGCCACACCTCTGAGCCAGTCGTGGTGCCAGAGGAGGAAGAGGTGGCAGAGTGGTTGCCGCCTAGGGAGCCCTTGCCCTTCAAGGTAGAGCCAGGGAAGCCTTTTGCAGTAGGTAATTTGGGCCCAGACAGCGTGACCATGGAGCTCAGGTGGAACGCCTGGAAGGCTACAGAGAGGGCGAAGAGCGTCATAAAGGAGGTGAGCGCTCAGTACGAGAAGAGGTTCGTTACTGGCGCCTCTTCGGGACTCGTGGAACGTTACGAGACAGAGGGGGCGAAGTACCTAGCTATAAGCATGGGAGCCTGGAGCGGCGACGTGAAGGAGGCAGTGGACTTCCTTAGGGAGGAGGGCTATGACATCGGGCTTGCCAGGATCAGGTACGTAAGGCCGTTCCCGAGGGAGGAGCTGAGGGAGCTGCTCTCCTCAGTGAGGGCTGCCGTAGTGCTAGACAGGTCCGTTTCCATGGGCCACATGGGCGTCCTCGGCTCAGAAGTGAGGGCTGTGGCTGAGAGGACGCCTGTCAAGAACGTCATAGCAGGGATAGGGGGCGTAGATGTGAATCACAAGGACTTCGTCTCCATCCTGAAGGGCTTCGTGGAGGAGCACGAGGCAGGCCTCGCTGGCGAGTGGGGCATTGCAGAGTGGTACATGCCGTGGGTGGTGGGAAGATGAGCCTCCCTAGGCTTGCCCAGGGGAAGAACAGGGGAGTCATGCCAGGCAACCCTGCTTGCGCTGGCTGTCCCCATACCATTGGCCTTCGCGCAATGGGCAGAGTGCTTGGGGACAAGGCAGTGCTCGTGGTGCCAGCAGGCTGCACCTCTATAATATCTGGGTTCTACCCGCGCTCCAGTCTCTCCTTCCCTGTACTTCATGTTCCCTTTGCATCTGCTGCGGCCGTGGCCTCTGGCGTGAGGGCTTCTATGAATGCTAAGGGAGAGGAAGGAGTTGTAGTAGTGTGGTCAGGCGACGGGGGCGCAGCAGACATAGGCTTCGCGACCCTCAGTGGCGCTGCTGCGAGGAACGAGGACATTCTCGTTATAGTCAGCGACAACGAGGCCTACATGAACACGGGAGTTCAGGCCAGCGGCACTACCACATGGAAGGCCTTGACCACCACGAGCCCTGTGCTGGGGAAGGACGAGGAAAAGAAGGACATAGCCATTCTCATACTGCTCCACAGAGTACCTTACGTGGCCACAGCTTCAGTAGCCTACCCCATAGACTTCGCGGAGAAACTCGAGAGGGCCATGAAGGTGAAGGGGTTCAGGCTGATCCACGTCCACTCTCCCTGCCCGCCTGGCTGGAGGTTCGACAGCGGCAAGACTGTCGAGATTGCAAGGCTTGCAGTGGAGAGTGGGGCATGGATACTGTGGGAGTATACGGACGGCAGCTTCAGGCTGAGCCCGCAGAGCAAGCCTTATGCGCAGAAGGAGAGGAGGAAGCCAATAGTAGAGTACCTGAAGCTGCAGGGGAGGTTCTCTCACCTCAAAGCAGAGGACGCAGCACAGATAGAGAGGAGGATCGAGGAGAGCTGGAGGCTAGTGCTGGAGTTGGAGAGACTGTACAGCAAATCATAAACTCTTTAAGCCCCGAGCAGCTGAGAGGGAGAGGAGCCGCGGTAGTATAGCCTGGACCAGTATGCGGGCCTGTCAAGCCCGTGACCCGGGTTCAAATCCCGGCCGCGGCGCCACCAATTTAAGGTCAAGATGACTTCTGTCACATTAAGACGATCGGGAGGACGCTCTTGAAGGCTGTCGTAACTGCAGGAGGTCTTGGGACTAGACTTTTGCCCACGACGAAGGAGATACCTAAAGAGCTCCTCCCCCTGTACAGCAGGGGGGA
>JBCNVO010000010.1:0-5022 GCA_039630105.1 Acidilobaceae archaeon | reverse complement strand
CTCATCTTCCTCGTGCTCCCTCCCTGCGCCTTGTATAGGGCTGTCACAGGCTTGAGCTCGTAGTCTAGCTCGTGCATGAACACGTCCGCAGCCCTCCCCAAAGCATAGGGCACGTGGTTCCCCGCTGCCTGCTGGCCCCTGACTATACCGACCCACTCCCTTGCTGCTGCGGAGAGCAGGTAGGCTGGGGTGGGCACGAGCTTGTAAGCAGGGGCTATTTCCCTCACGCTCTTCCTTCCGTAGAGTGGGGGAGGCGTCATGAGCTTTGTGGAGAGAAGCAGGGGGGTCCTTATGGTCATCTTGAAGGGCTTCCCTGCCTCGAGCCTTATGCTCAGCCTGTTCGCCTCCTCCACGTCTATCCTGCTCACAGAGAAGGCCAGCTCGGTGGGGCCCACCCTCACCTTCCCCTTGCAGCCCATGGAGGCCTCTATGGCTTCAGAGGGGTCCTCTACGTAGACAGCTATCCTCCCTTCCAGCTTCTCGTCGAGCCTGGCTATCACCACCTTGCCCGTGGAGAAGAGGGCCTTGTTACCCCTCATTAGTGCTGAAACTCTCATTGCCTTCATGGCCTTCTTCTGCTTCATCAGATCTGCCAGCTGGGGGAGACAGCCCGAGAGCACTGCCTGCTTCGTCACCCTGGAGGTGAAGGGGGGCAAGATCACGTCAGCTCCCAGGGGCCAGAACTCTAGGGTGACAGTAGTAAGGTAGCCCTTTGCGCCTTCTATGAGGGAGAGGAAGGCTCCAGGCCACGCTCCCACCAGGAGAGAGGGGGAGGCTTAAGTAATACTCTCCCTCCCTGGGTTTAGGCTCGCGGGGAGGAAGGAAGGAGAGGGAGAAGGAATGGGAGTAAGCGACGTGGCTGCGGCATTCCACAGCATAGCCTCGCTGTTGCCCACCACGGACGCTAACGTCAGCTACTACCTGGCACTTGCGGGCTTCGCCACCCTGATACTGATAGGGGCTTTCCTGATAGGCCTCAGCATTGCGAAGTTCGTGAGCTACACGCTGAACAAGCCGCCCGCCTTCCTGGCCCACCTGGTGGTGCTGAGCGCCATAGCAATGGTCTTGCTGGCCCTCATCCTGCCGTGATCTCCCCGCGGGCCTCGAGTTTTTTCTTGATCATTTTCAGCCTTATGAAGTCCTCCCTCATGCGCTGATCAAGCACTCCCTTCACGAACTTTATCGCTGCAGCGTAGCTGGGCAGGATAGCGTAGTCCAGGGCGTTTATGAGCCTCTGCGTGTCCTTCAGCTCCGCTATGAGCCTGTTCAGCGTAGTCTCGTACTCTGCGAGCCTGAGAAGGGAGGGGATGAGCTCCCTGAGCCTGAGGAAGCTCTCGGAGAGGGAGTGGTGCGCATCTAGGGGCAGGAAGAGGGGAGGGAGCGTGGACTTGTCGAGGGAGAAGCTTGGCACTCTCACTGCAAAGAGTACCCTCTGGCTCACGTTCACCCTCAAGCTCTCCGCTGCCCCCGCCTCGTAGCCCTCCACCCTCTCTATACCCTCCGCAGCCAGCCCAAGGTAGTACTGCCTGAAGAGCTCCTCTACTGAGCCATAGACATCCTTCTGGTACTTCGAGTACTCCTCAGCATAGCTTTTGATGTAGTGCAGTAGAACCTCCCTCTTCTCCTCCATGAGCTTCCTGACCCTCTTCAGCATCCTCTCCTCTCTCCTGAGCCTGATCAGGTTGATCTTGGTGGGGAGGACCCTTCGAGGATCTACTGCCAAGAGGCTCACCCAGACCTGTAGGCTGGGTGGTACTTCTTGATGTACTCCTCCCGTATGTTAGTGAGCTCATCCTCAGGGAGGGAGGAGAGGATGTCCCAGGCTATGCCAAGGGTATCCTCTATGCTCCTGTTCTCCCTCTCCCCCTGCGAGAGGAACCTGCGCTCGAACAGGTCAGCGAACTTCAGGTACTTGCGCTCCCTCTCGCTGAGGCTCTCCTCGCCCACTATTGTAGCCAGCCCCCTCACCTCCACGCCCCTGCTGTAGGCTGCGTAGAGCTGGTTGCTGACCTCCGCGTGGTCCTCCCTGGACTTGCCCTTCCCTATGCCCTCCTTCATGAGCCTTGAGAGGCTCATGAGCACGTTTATGGGAGGATAGATACCCTTGTTGTGCAGGTCCCTGCTCAGCACTATCTGGCCCTCCGTTATGTAGCCAGTGAGGTCCGGGATCGGGTGGGTTATGTCGTCGTTAGGCATGGTGAGGATGGGCATCTGGGTTATGCTCCCCTTCTTCTCGTGGGTCCTCCCGGCCCTCTCGTAAATGCTCGCAAGGTCGCTGTAGGTATAGCCTGGGTAGCCCTGCCTCCCTGGCACCTCCTCCCTTGCGCTGCTTATCTCCCTCAAAGCCTCAGCATAGGAGGTCATGTCAGTCAGGATCACGAGTACGTGCATGTCCCTCTCGAAGGCAAGGTACTCTGCCAAGGTTAGGGCAGCCCTTGGCGTTAGCAGCCTCATCATGGCAGGCTCGTCGGCTAGGTTAACGAACATAGCCACCTTGCTCAGGGCTCCAGTTTCCTCGAAGAACCTCTTGAAGAAGAGGAAGTCGTCGTACTTTATTCCCATGGCAGCGAAGACCACTGCGAACTCCTCCTCCTTCCCCCTCACAGTAGCTTGCCTCGCTATCTGAGCTGCGAGCCTGTTGTGGGGCAGGCCTGAGCCGCTGAATATGGGGAGCTTCTGGCCCCTCACTAGAGTGTTCATCCCGTCTATTGCGCTGACGCCAGTCTGGATGAACTCTGAGGGGTATGCCCTTGCATAGGGGTTAAGAGGAGCACCGTTTATGTCCCTCACGTCCTCTGGGATGATCTTTGGTCCCCCGTCTATGGGCTCCCCAAGGGAGTTGAAAACTCTGCCCAGCATGTCATCTGAAACTGGGACCTCGAGGGTCTTGCCAAGGAAGCGCACTGTGGTGCCCTGGAGGCTTATGCCAGTGGTGCCCTCGAAGACCTGCACCACTGCAGCCCTCTTCGACACCTCCAGCACCTTCCCCCTCCTCTTCCCGCCGCTCTCCATCTCCACCTCCACTATCTCGTCGTAGGAGACGCCGCTTACTCCTTCGATCACGAGCAGGGGACCCTTTATCTCAGAGATCTTGGCGTATTCCCTCACTCCCACGCTCAAGGCTCTTCCCGAGCAGGACTCCCCTTCGAGCCTTTAAGCATTTTAGCCCATCCAGCTGCACAGCTAGAGGTGAAGGGTTTGCCAAAGCTGTTCGTGACGAGGGAGCTCTTCCCGGACGTCCTCGGGAGGCTCTCCCGGTACTACGAGGTGGAGGTCTGGGACAGGTACAAGGAGCCACCCTACGAGCTCTTGCTCAGGAAGGCCAGGGAGGTGGACGCTTTCCTCAGCCTCCTCACCGACAGAATAGACTGCAACCTGCTCTCCTCTTCCAGGCTGAGGATAGTGGCGCAATACGCGGTGGGCTTTGACAACATAGACGTGAAGTGCGCCACGGAGCACGGGATA
The DNA here is from genome assembly GCA_039630105.1 of Acidilobaceae archaeon. Taxonomy (GTDB): domain Archaea; phylum Thermoproteota; class Thermoprotei_A; order Sulfolobales; family Acidilobaceae; genus DSZV01. Next base: position 1,557 of record JBCNVO010000010.1, on the reverse strand, counting down.
TACGTTACGAACACGCCGGGGGTGCTGACGGAGGCCACTGCAGAGCACACCTGGGCCCTCATACTCGCCATAGCGAGGAGGATAGTGGAGTCGGATCACTTCGTGAGGTGGGGGGAGTGGTGGAGGCTCTCCACAGCCTGGCACCCCCTCATGCTCCTAGGCACAGAGCTGGAGGGGAAAACGCTGGGGATCGTGGGGCTGGGGAGGATAGGGAGCAGGGTCGCTGAGATAGCCAAGGCCTTCAGGATGAGGGTGCTCTACTACGACGCGGAGAGGAGGAGGGAGCTGGAGGAAAAGCTGGGCCTAGAGTACAAGGAGCTGGACGAGCTGTTGAGTACCTCCGACATCGTTACCCTTCACACGCCCCTTACCCCCGAGACGAGGTACCTCGTGAACGAGGAGAGGCTGAGGAAAATGAAGAGGTCTGCCCTGCTCATAAACACCGCTAGAGGAGCCGTGGTGGACACTAACGCGCTCGTGAAGGCCCTAAGGGAGGGGTGGATAGCGGGGGCAGCGCTGGACGTGTTCGAGAGGGAGCCCCTGGAGCCCAACCATCCCTTAACGGCCCTCAAGAACGTGGTGCTGACACCCCACACCGCCAGCGCCACAGCGGAGACGAGGAGGAAGATGGCTGAGCTGGCGGCGGAGAACCTGATAGCCTTCAGCGAGGGCAGGGAGCCCCCTACGCTGGTGAACAGGGAAGTGCTGAAGAGGAGGGCGCCCGGCTTCGCCTAGCGCCCTCTCGAAAGGGCAGTGGGGAAGAACACCAGAGATAGCAGAACCGTCTCGTAAGGACTGCTAAGAGCGGTGTAAAGGTCAAGGCTTCCGCCACTGCTTAATCCCTTTGTCCAGACCTCCTCTCAAGCTGGTGCCAGCTGGGGGCTCCCTCGCCTCCCCCTTGGGAAAGGATGCCAGTCCCTGTGGGCGGAATTAGAGGAAAAAAGAGTGTACCTGATTACCTAACGCCTTCTAAAGAGCAGGTAGCCAGAGAGCGTTAGGCCTGCGAGGCCTACTAGCCCCGAGGCTATGGCTATGAGCCTGGTAACTTCGTGATCTCCTCTCAGCTCCCCCACCTCTCTCTCCCTCTGTGCCGCCTCGGCCTCGAGCTCCTTTGCCAGAGCTCCCAGAGCCTGTTGGAGAGCCCTCGCGTCCCCCTCTAGCTTGCTCACCCGCTCCGCCTCTGCCCTTATGGTGGCCGCGAGGGTGGCGTTTGCCCTCGAAAGCCTCTCCGCGACTGTCACGAGATCCGTCCTGGCAGCCCTCAGGCCTTCCTCCAGGCTCCTCGCAGCAGACTGGAGCACAGCTATGGCCTGATCTATCCTTGCAATCTCCCTCCTCCTCTCTTCCACCTCCTTGCTCAGGTCGCTCCTGAGGGCCTCGAGCGAGGTCCTCAACGCTATGATGGAGGCGTTCAGGCTCCTGAGACCGCTCTCCAGCATGCTCACCCTTGCCGTCACGACCTTCAGGCTCTCGAGGGAGCTCTCCACACTCTTCGTGAGGAGGGGAGCGCCTATCACTATCGACAGGTTCGTGTTGTGCGGCGGGCCCACGAGGGAG
>JBCNVO010000001.1:0-14302 GCA_039630105.1 Acidilobaceae archaeon | reverse complement strand
TGGGCCCTCACCGCCTTCATACTCACGACCTTGGACACCGCTAACAGGCTTGCCCGCTTTGCGTGGGTCGAGATGATGGACTGGATGAGGCCCGTTAACGTAGGCGCTTACAGGGTGGTGACGAACAGGTTCTTCGCCTCGCTCCTCCCCGTGTTCTTCGGCGCCATCATGGCATATCCGACCATCGAGGGCGTAGGGAGGGCGTACCTGGTCATTTGGCCGGCTTTCGCTGGCACCAATCAGCTGCTGGCTGCGCTCGCCCTGCTCACAGCTACCCTCTGGGTATACGCAGTACTGAAGGTGAGGGGACCCGTGAGCATGCTCATGCTAGCACCCGCAGCGTTCCTCTGGCTCACCGTGACTCTTGCCCTCGCCCTCTGGGTGGTCTTCATCATTCCCAACATTCCGCTGCTGTACCAGATCGGAGCTGGCTCCCTCGTGGTCCTCTCGCTGGGCCTCGATCTACTGCTCATCTACCTCTTCGTGAGGGGCCTTCTGAGGGCAAGGAGTATTTGAGCTCCCCAAACCCTCTCTTTTTCTGGTGACCCCTTTGCACTTAGTCTCCCGCTTATTGAGGAAGATCTCTGCCGTCCTGCGAGGCATAGACAGCGCTATGAGAATGGAGAGCGTCCACGTCCTTGAGCAGGAGCTAAAGGAGCTGGAGAGCGCCTTCGTCGTCATGATCCTGGGCAGCTTCGTGGGGGTGAGAACCATGACCCCTCTCCTCAGCCTGGAGCTGTTGGAGGGCCTGGGGGAAGAGGTGGAGCTGCTCAAGGAGAGGGCATACAAAGGGGAGGACGTGATAGGGGAGGTAGCTGCAGCTCTGGGTGGGGGGACTTGATAGAGGCTCTCAGTCCTATGAAGTGCTGCCCTCACGTCGTCATGGTAATAGGAAAGGGAGGGGTAGGCAAGACCACTGTTTCCATTCTCTTGGCAAGAGAGCTGAGCAGGAGGGGGAGGACCCTTCTACTAAGCCTAGATCCTGCGAGGCACCTGGAGAAGTACCTTGCAAACGGAGCGCCAGGCATGGAGGTGTCTCAGGTGATTATAGAGAAGGAGATAGAGGACATAGTGGGCAGGCACGCAGACTTCCTCCGCGCCCTCATGCCCTCCCTCTCAGTTTTCAACCTGGACGACGTGATGGACATAGTACGTTACTCGCCCGGTGCAGAGGAGGAAGTTTTCCTGAGGAAGCTCCTAAGCGCCTTTAGGAGAGAGCACGAGTACGTCGTGATAGACACTCCTCCTACAGGCGTCACGCTGAGGACCTTGGCCCTGAGCAGGCTCTACGTAGCATGGCTCGACAAGCTCATCCAGGTGAGGGAGAGGATAGTCTCTTTGAGGTACACCATTGCCAGGACCACGAGGGGGGAGGTAGAGATGAGGGACAAGGCGCTGGAGAGGCTTTACCAGATGAGGGAGGAGTACTCCTGGCTGGAGAGGAAGCTATCCTCAGCTGAGGACACTTCTTACGTGCTCGTCACGATCCCGGAGCCCCTCCCCATTTACGAGATGGAGGAGAGCCTCAAGTTCCTGAGGGAGAGGATGAGGGTGAAGCCGAAGCTGGTGGTACTAAACAGGGTGCTGCCAGAGGACGTGGCCCTGAGGCTGGGGCTGCTCGAGGCTCAGAAGCGCTACATGAAGCAGATAGAGGCGCTGGACATAAACCACGCAATAATAGAGCACTTAGGGAAGCCCACAGAGAGGCTGGAGGACGTGGACATGCTGAGGGAGAAGGTGAGGGTGAGAGTGAAGTGAGCTTCTTCGAGTACGCGATCCTAGCTACTATCTCAATCCTGGCTGTGGCCATGGTGATATGGTACTTCAGAGTGAGGAGGGAGATGATCCTCCTCACCAGGACTGTGGTGGTAGAGCTCGAGAAGTACTTCAAGCCGCGGGACAAGACCTACACGCTGCTGGGCTACCTGGTGGGCTTCAAGGGCAAGTACGAGCTGGGCAACGGAGACCAGGTTTTCATCCTCTTCACCACCATGCCCCGCATGTCTCTTCTCTACTACCCCATTGCAAAGTTGCTGGGGAGGAGGGACAGGCTGGAGGTGGCGCTGAAATACGCCAACAGATACGTGCTCCGCGACTTCCACCTGGTGAACGTCAGCGACAAGTGGGCCGCCGGCACCTTCCTGAGAGACGTGGGGGAGAAGAGGGGGAAGCTGGAGAGGAGGGAGATAGGGGGGAAGAGGGGGAACTTCGTGGCCTTCCTGGAGAGCCCGGAGGACGAGGGACTGGCAAAGAAGCTGCTCGACATCAGCAAGGTGGAGGTGCACAGGGTCTCCGCATACAAGGACCAGAACCTAGTCGACGTGGCTGTTGAGGCTAAGCTTGGGGCTGTGGGGGAGCTCCTGAAGCTTCACGAGGAGGTAAGGAAGAGGGTGACGAAGTCCCGCTTCCCTGAGGCTGAGGAGGTCTGAGCCTGAGGAAGGCCACTATCAGAAGTATTGATGTGGAGAGGGAGAAGACGACGAAGAGGAAAGCTGTCACCACTAGAGCAAGGGAGAGGAAGCTCAGGAGGGAGAGGACTGCAGCTGCCCTGAACAGGGACTCGCCTGTCGCCTCCCTCACAGAGCCGAAGGTCCTGAACAGGAGGAAGGCAGGGAGAACTCCGAGGAGCAGCGGGAGCAGCACGAGTAGGGCAGCGAAAAACAGGAGGAAGGCAGGGGGAAAGAGGAAGAAGGAGGCAACTCCGTAGACGATGAGAGATGGAGCGATCAGTAGGCCAAAGAGGGGGGAGAGCAGGGCTATCACAAAGTCCCTCACGAAGCCCCTTCTCCCATATACGCTGGAGAGGAGGTAGAGCGAGACGAGCAAGCCACCTATCCCTAGGAGGATGGCGAGGAGGGAGGGCAAGAGGAGGACAGGGGAGGCTGAGGAGAAGAGGACCCCTGTCATTCCAAGCAAAACCAGGAAAGAGCCACCAGCTCCAAACAGCTTGATCTCGTCGTAGTCCGGCACTGCGTGTCCCTCAGGGAGTTATGGCCCTATAGTAGGCCATGGTCCTACACTTATAATAGCAATCTAACATCATTTCGTGGACTGACTCCTCGCTGAAGGCCCTAGCCCTTTCTCTGCTCCTCCTCCTCAGCTCCTCCTCTCCCACTCCCCTGACCCTGGGGAGGGGCGCCTCGTGAGACCTGCCACTCATAACAGCAGCAATGGACTCCATGGCAAGGCCCAGCTCGTAGGGATCTTCGGGCCTCACGAGGAGCCCCGGGCCGCCTACACTTATGTCGGGCGCTATCTCCTTCAGCCCCCCTACTGCTGAGGCTATGACCGGAGTGCCAGCAGACAGGGACTCGACAGCAACGATCCCGAAGGGCTCAGAACGGGAGGGGACTATTGTGGCAGCAGAGAGGGCCATGAGAGACAGCTTCAGCTCCGGATCGAGCTTTCCCACCAGCTTCACTCTCCCCCTCCTCTCTTCCACGAGCCTCTGCAGGTACTCCTCGTAATGCCTGTCCCCCACTGGCAGCCCCGAGACCAGCAGCCTCACGCTTGGCGCGTGGTCGAGGGCCCGGATAGCCACATCCAGGCCCTTCTGCCAGACCATTCTGCCCAGGGTAAACATGGGCACTCCCCCCTCCCACAGCTCCCCCACTCCGCCGAGCCCCCTAGCTATCTCCCACCAGCTCCCTCTTGACTTCACCTGGGGCAGCTCCACGACGTTGTAGGAGACGCAGGACTTCTCCCCCACGTTGCCGTGCCTCCTCACCAGCTCCTCCCTTAGGTAGGACCAGCTCACAGTAGCGACGAGGTCTGCCTCCTCTACCCCGAAGGCCTCCACGTTCCCGCCCACTCTGTCCCAGACCTCCCTGTAGCTGGTCCACCTGTGGCCGCCAGGTCGCCAGACTTTGTGGGGAAAGTCCTCCAGGCCTGACCAGTCAGCAGAGGCGTAGTGCCAGGGGAAGCTGGGGGAGCCAGAGAGGTGCACAGTGTACTGGAGGGGGAGGGCATAGTTCCTCCTCTCTGCCTCCTGCTTTATGGCCACTCCTGCGAGCACAGAGTGCCAGTCGTGAGCCTCCACCAGCTCTGGCCAAGGGCTCTGGTTAAAGTATGCCTTTGCAGCTCTGGCGAAGAGGGAGGCCTTCTCCTCCACCCAGCCGTATATGGGCTCCCTGGAGAGGACCTCGCCGTCTCCCTCCCCTCTGAACATCACCACCCTCACTCCGCTCTCAACAGTCTCGCAGGCAGAAACGCAGTAGTGCCTCTCCTCCCCCCAAATCCCTCTCCTCGCGCCGCAGGACCTGAAGGGAAGCTCCCCTCTCCCCCAGCACCTGCCGTGGGAGGGCATGAGGACAGTGACCTCGTGGCCTCTCCTCGCCAGCGCAAGGGCTCTGCCCCTGACTGCCTCCCCTAAGCCTCCTAAGCTGGCTATCCCAGCGAACTCGAAAGATAGCATCCAGACCCTCAACTTGGCCCAGGAAAGGGAAGGAGGGAGAAATAAAAAAGGGTTGAGATTTAGGCCACGAACTTCCTGACCATAGCGTAGTAGGCTGCTAGGGTGAAAATGACCAGCGAGAGGACGAGGAAGAGAAGTATGACCACCACTGCCGGGAACACGTCGCCTATGTTTATGTAGTAATTGAAGTAGTCCTCGAGCCTCTTCCCTCCTGAGTCCAGCACGACAATGTACGGGTAGCGCGAGCCCGAGTTTATGATCTCGCCCACCACTGCCACGAAAATCGCCAGGAAGCCACCGTACTTTGCATATGGGTTAATGACTCCCCTCTTCGCGTCAGAGTAGATCTTTGCGCCGATCGCCAGGAGGGCGAGGGCAGAGATAACCTTCACTACGAAAGCCGGAGTGAAGAGGCCACCAGTTCCCTGTATCAGCTGGTCCACCCTTATCAGCGCATCGAACACGTAGCGGGCGTCGAAGTGGAGCTGGAGGAAGTAGAGAGGCCCTACAAGGAACTGGAACATGAGGGGGATGAAGGCATAGGGCGCAGCGATCTTCACTCCCTTCGCGTCCCTGTCGAGAGCCATGATGGATACTACCATGAAGCCTCCCACAGAAACGACTGCAAGGACAGTGTGAAGGTAGAGGTTCCAGTAGAGGGAGCTGAAGTACGCGTCAAAGGCCCCAAAGGGCCTGTTGTCCAGGAAGGAGCCTACTGCTGTGGGCGCAGTTATGTCGCTCATGAGGGCCCTGAAGCCAAGGGGTATCATGAAGCCAGAGAGGGCCATGACGAAGCCCAAGATGCTGTGGCGCCAGGCATCTATCCTGCCCCACGTGTACCAGAAAGCCACGATCGCTGGAATGCGGATCATGATGCCTATGAGGGCTATGACGATGGGGGTGAAGAGGACGTTGGCGAACATAGCGAAGAGCCCTGTGAAGAAGCCTGCCATGACCACAGTTATGACAGTGCCCCAGACTCCGGAGAAGAGCTCTGTCACTGCCAGCAGCCTGAAAGCCCTCCTCGCAAAAGTCTCGAGGTAGATATCGTTGTTCTTATACGCAAGGTACCTGTAGATTGCTGTTATGAGGCCTGTTCCCAGGGTTACTGAAACTAGCCCCACGTGCACTATGACGCTAATGCCTAAGATGATGAAAGCAATTGTCTCGTAGCTGGCCATTTCTTTTCACCTCGTCACTTTGCTCCACTCATTATAGTCTCTATGATCTTCTTGACAGACTCGGAGATCTCGTCAGCCCTGGTTGCAACGAAGACCAGAACAGCAATGCCGCTGAGGTGGATAACGAGTATAATGAAGGCTGCAAAGGCAATGAAGGCTGGAGAGGTTGCGTACTCAACTATGCTCACCACCTCCTCTGGGTAGACTAGGCCGTACACTGTCCAAGGCTTCCTGCCCACCTCCCTCACGTACCAGCCGAATACGGCAGTAGCAGCGAAGCCAAAGGCTATCAGGGCTGCCAGGAAGAGCACCAAGGACCTCCTGTTCATGAACTTGAAGAGCCTGTAGACAATGGACTCAACAGAGGCAGAGACAGGAGAGATCACAGGGATCCTCACCAGCATCCCAGCTAGCACCACAGTAGCCAGAGCTCCAGTAACAGCGCTCCCGATCTTGAGGTAGTAAGAGTAGTGCACCTTGGCCATCCTCTCCTTTGCCTTCTCAAGGTCTGCCAGGCAGAGATCCTTCACCTGAGTGTTGAGCACTGCATCGAGCTTGCCGTCCAGCTGGAGGCCTAGCTTGGAGCCCAGCTCCCTCAGCAGCTTCTCGTCAACTCCTACGCTGAGCGCTACCTCCCTCACTGTGAGCTTGTATGCCTCACACTGCTCTGCGAAGTGGTCGAAGCCGTATATGGGGTGGTTCGGGTCTCCGTAGGCCAGGAGGGCCTTGAGTGGGCTGTACTTAGTCTTCTCAGCCCCCTCTATCATAGCGTACTTAGTGGGGTTGTACTTCACCACCTCCACAGCCATGGAGTGGCCCGAGATCGTGGGCTGGACGAGGGCGAGCACAAGGAGAGGCACTATGATGGCTGCCAGAAGCTTGAGGTAGTAGGGGTTGCCAGTCACGTAGTAGCGGTAGGCCCAAGCAAAGAGAGCAAGGGAAGCCCCTACTATGACCGCTGCTGAGAGGTTATGGACTATGGAGACCCAGGCATAGGAGCTCTTCAGTATCACGAAGGGATCGCTGACCACCACGCCAAGAGTCTCTGCAACTCCTGCGCCCTGCAGGATCGCCTGGAGGCTCTCGCCGCTGGCGATAGCAAGGATCTTCAGCGCCACCAGCTTCTGGGCGTCCACAGCAAGGGAGCCGTACTCTGGCATGAATGGGTAGAGGGCCTTAGCTATGGGCCCTACTCCCCAAGGAGCCTGCTGCCAGGAGTTAACTGCAGTGATCAGCACTCCAGAGAAGAGGGCAAAGGCCCAGTAGGCGCCCAGAATGCCCATGCTCCTCCCAGCGCTGACCCTCCCAAGCGTGACTATGAAGAGGATGAGGAGGGCTACCTCCATGGTGAAAGCGATCAGCTCAAGGGCTAGGGGAGCGAGGGCTGTGGAGGCAACTACAATAAGAGTGCCTGGCCAGACTGTCAGGAGGCCGAACTCCACGAGGGTGCCAGTTATGGCTCCAAGGGCGAAGTTAATGGCTAGGACCATAGTTGCTATCTTTGTGGCCTTCATGTAGGTCTCGTCGCCAGTCTTCCTGTAAAGGTAGAGGAAGGCCATCATGACTAGGGGGAGTCCTAGAGTGATCGAGACGAACACACCATGGAAGTAAACTCCAAGGGCTGACAGGTTCAAGACAGCCTGTATAGGGTCAGCCACATCGCTCACCGCAGGGGGGAAACAGCGTTCTGAAACTTATAAAATATTATATGAACTCAAATATATAAAAAGGGAATTGTGAGCAAAAGGGGGCTAGTGAAGGGGTCTCCTTATGCTGAGGAGCTTCTTGGCTTCCTCTATGTCCTCAGGCTTCACGCTCTCGTCGACGCAGAACCACCAGTCGTAGCACTTGAACTTACCGAGCCTCTCCTGCGCCTCTGCCATCGTGCTGGGCGGGGGCACTATCACAGCGCTTCCCGTGATCTCGCTCTCTGGCCAGTCGGAGGGAATGGCCCTCTTCATTGAGTCGCTCACCTGGAGGGCCTTCAAAACTCTCAGAATCTCGTTCATGTTCCTCCCCAGCTCGAGCGGGTAGTAGATAATGGCCCTAATGATCCCCCTTGGGTCCACTATGAAGACCGCCCTAACGGTCTTCACACCGCCCTGTATGTGCATGAGGCCGAGCGCCTGGGAGACTTTGCCTGCCGGATCAGCTATTATGGGGAAGGGTATCTTTATCTTGAAAGTGTTCTCGATCCACTCCACCCACTTTATGTGGGAGTAGCTCTGATCTACGCTCAGCCCGACCAACTCGGCGTTCAGCCTCTTGAACTCCTCGTAGCGGAGGGGCGAAGGAGACGAACTCTGTGGTGCACACTGGAGTGAAGTTGAAGCTGGGTGGGGAGAAGAAGACGAGCCACTTGCCCTGGTAGTCCTGGGGGAGCCTCTTCACGCCGTGAGTTGTCTCCACGAGCAGGTCAGGGAACTCCTCGCCAATGCTGGGAATGGTTATTGGCATGACCACGCACCATAGGAATGGCTCGCGAGAGGACTAAAACTTTGAGTTATTATGGGCACCTATATTTGATATATAGTTTACGATTTTTTGCCCATGATTCTCCTCTCCGCTGGGTGTTCTATGGCGCAGCTGGAGCTGAGGAGGGTAACGAAGCGATTCGGGAGGGTTCTAGCAGTCAGCGAAGTGAGCATTTCTGTGGAGAAGGGAGAGATACTCTCCCTCCTCGGTCCCAGCGGCTGCGGTAAGTCAACTACGCTGAGGATAATTGCTGGCCTGGTGAAGCCAGACTCGGGCTCAGTTATCTATGAGGGGAGGGACATCACTGCTCTCCCGCCAGAGAGGAGGAACTTCGGCATGGTCTTCCAGAACTACGCCCTCTGGCCCCACATGACAGTCTTCGACAACGTAGCCTTTGGCCTGAGGATGAGGGGGTGGGCAAAGCAAGAGATAGGCAAGAGGGTGAAGGAGGTGCTGGAGCTGGTGAAGCTCTCTGGCATGGAGGGCAGGTACCCAACCCAGCTCTCTGGGGGCCAACAGCAGAGGGTAGCCCTAGCTAGGGCTCTGGCGCCGAACCCTCACGTGATCCTCATGGACGAGCCGCTGAGCAACCTGGACGCGAAGCTGAGGGAGGAGCTGAGGCACGAGCTGAGGTCCCTCCTGAAGTCCCTCAGCATAACCGCTGTTTACGTCACCCACGACCAGGCAGAGGCTATGGCCCTCTCTGACAAGATAGCAGTCATGAACGCTGGCAAGGTAGTACAAGCGGGGACCCCTTCAGAGATCTACAGGGAGCCCGCAGACTCCTTCGTGGCTACTTTCATAGGCGAGAGCGTGGCCCTCCCCGTCTCAGTGGTAGCTGTCAACGGCTCCTTCGGGCTGGTGAAGCTCCTAAACGGGGCCCAGCTCAGGGCAAGGGTCTCCAAGGCCTCCCCCCTCTCGAGCGAGGCCTTCCTGGTTCTGAGGCCAGAGGCAGTGAGCCTGGGGGAGGGGGAGAACTCGCTGAGGTGTAGGGTGAGCAGGGAGACCTACATGGGAGGGAGGGTGGAGTACAGGCTTGAGTGCGAGGGAGTGGAGCTGAAGCTCAGGAGCCTTGACCCAACTCTCAGCGTGGGGGAGGAGGTCAGAGCAGTCGTAGACCCCTCGAGGGCCATAATAGTGGGCAGGTGAAGGATTTGCTGGGCCCGCTCCTGGTGCTGCCAGCCCTGCTGGTAATAGTGCTCCTCTACCTCTACCCCTTCGCGATAGCCGTCTGGATCAGCTTCAGCGGGAAGAATGGCTTCACCCTCGAGCACTACCAGAGAGTGTACGAGGTTTACAGGGAGGACGTCGTCTTCACCTTCTGGACATCCTTCCTGAGTGCAGTAATCGCAGCAGTCATAGCCATCGCCCTAGCAGCCTACCTGAGGCTTGGCGCGGGCGACCCCATCAAGTCCTTCGTGAACCAGCTCTACAGGATCCCCATATTCCTCCCCATGGTAGTCATAGCCCAGATGATGAGGGGGTTCCTTGCTCCTCACGGCACCCTGAACATGGCCCTATTCAACCTGGGGCTCTCGGAGCCCATAGAGTTCTTCGACTGGAAGGGGCTGGTGATAGGCTTCGTGTGGAAGCAGGCGCCCTTCATGACCCTCATAATCTTGAGCGGTTTCCTCATGGTAAAGGAGGAGCACATAGAGGCTGCTAGGGTGGCTGGGGCGAGCGATCTCAGAGTTGTTACAGAGATACTGCTGCCCATGGCCAGGAGCACTGTTGCCATAGCCTTTGCTCTGGCCTATGCCTCTAACGTTGCCACCTTCACCCTTCCCTACATGCTGATAGGAGGGGCGAAGCCTACTGCGATAACTGTGGACATAGCGCATAGGGTCACGCTCTTCGGAGATTGGGCGACAGCCAACGCCCTGGGCGTCGTCTCCTTCCTCCTCGTGAGCGCCTTCGCAGTCTTCTACCTGAGGGAGATGGTGAGGAGGGGTGTATACGAGCGCTAAGCTCGCGCTGAAACTGGTCCTTGCAGTGGTGCTCTTCCTGTCCATAGTGATGCCGCTCACCACACTCTTCCTCTGGTCCTTTGCCATAAAGTGGTACTGGCCCAGTCCTGTGCCACAGGAGCTGGGGGTGGACTACTGGCTGGAGGCCCTGGGGATCAGGAGAGGCCATGCCATAGGCGCTGTGAGCGTGGTAAGCGCCCTGCGTTACAGCATTATCATAGCTCTCATAACTGTTGTGGTAACGCAGCTCATCTCAATCCCTGCCAGCTATGCCCTAGCTCGCTACAGCGTGCCATACAAGCCCCTCCTGCTCTTCCTCTTCCTCATGCCCCAGATATTCCCGCTCCAGCCCATCTACGTGAACCTCATGAGGCTCTTCTACGCATACGACCTAGTGGGCACCATACCTGGGGTTGTGCTCGCGCACACGATCCCAGCTATGGTCTTCGCCATCTGGATAAACACAGCGACCTTCAAGGCCATCCAGCCTGAGCTGGAGGAGGCAGCTAGGGTGAGCGGAGCAGGGCCTCTCGTTACCCTCGTGAGGATAACCCTCCCGCTGGCTGTCCCTGGCCTCCTAGCGAGCACAGTCTTCGTCTTCCTCTACTCCTTCGACGAGTTCACTGGCACCTTCTTCATAGGGCTCCCCTACATCCAGACCCTCCCCATGCTCCTCTACAGCGCCAGCGGTTACAACATGCAGTTCGCATCCGCTGCTGCAGTAATACTGCTCGTCATAAGCGCTGCCTTCATGCTCCTCCTCGAGCGCTTCCTTAAGGCAGAGTACCTGGGAAGGATAGGATAATAACGGCTTGCAGCCATATCTTTAGGGGGCCCGTAGCTCAGCTAGGACCAGAGCGCCGGCCTTCGGAGCCGGAGGTCCCGGGTTCAAATCCCGGCGGGCCCGCCAGCCCTTTCTTTGGCCTCAGCACGTAGTAAGCGAGGTGGACCCAGCCAGGGCAGAGCTCATAGAAGCTCCTGAGGGCCAGGTCTACCCACAGCTCCCCCTCCTCGCAGTGGGCGAAGGAGACGCCCGAGCCGAAGACCAAGGGAGCTATCGTGACCCTCACCTCGTCCACGAGCCCTTCTGCCAGGAGGGAGCAGTTGAGCCTCCCTCCCCCCTCCACCAGGAGCCTCCTCACCCCCATCTCGTAGAGGGCCTCGAGGGCCCTCTCTAGCTCAAGCCTCTCCCTCCCTGCCCTAATGACCCTGATCCCCATCCTCCTGTGCTCTGCCAGCCTCTCCTCTTCCCACTCCAGCGTTATGAGCACGCCTTTCCCTGGGACGCTGAAGGCCCTCGAGCGGGGGGAGACCCTTAGGTGAGGATCTACGACGATGCGGAGGGGGGAGCTGCCGTGGGCGCGCCTGACTGTGAGTTGGGGATTATCGAGCACTGCTGTGTTCGCCCCCACCATAACGGCATCGCTCATACCCCTCATCCTGTGGAGCTCCCTCAGCTCCCCAACGCAGCCCACCTTGTTGTACCCAGACTTGCTCGCCAGCCTCCCGTCAAGGGTTGCAGCAGAGAATATGATAACGTAGGGCCTCATATGCCCTCAGCTTGCCTAGAGCTCCCTCTCCTCTACCCTAACCTCTCCTCCCAGCGTGATCAGCATGTAGTAGCCCTCCTCCAGAGGGCCTGCGTTAACGAACGTAACGTTTCCGGAAACGAGGTAGCCCCTCCTCTCGTGGGCGTGGCCGAAGAGGTGGAGTCGGGGTGAGGCCAGCTCCACCAGCCTCCTCACCTCCTCTAACCCTATGTGCTTCCCCCTGTAGATCTCGTCGAGGACCCCCTTCGGCGGGTGGTGGGAGACGAAAACGTCGATTTTCCCGTGCTCTTTTATCTCCCTCTCCAGCCTGGCAGCGTTGGTGGGGATGTCCACTCCCCCCAGCCCTCCCACCAGCACCCCGTCGAAGTTAGCCACTCTCCCGTCCAGCAAGAAGCCCAAGGCCTTGAGCTTCCTGTAAACGGCAGGCCCGTCCATGTTGCCAGTAACTGCGAGAACGGGGGCTCTCGAGCTCTTGAGGGCCTCAGCTGTGTCCACGCACTCGAAGTCCCCGCTCGCTATAACCAGGTCGTAGCTCTCCCTCTCGAGAACCTCTGTCAGGTTCTCTGTCATGCAGTGAACGTCAGAAACGTGGAGTATCCTCATGACTCCCCACTTCGGGAGGGAGACCTCCGCAGTAAGGCTCATGTAGGACCCCCGAGAAACAGGGGTTTCAGATGTTAAAACATTTACCTTATAACGAGCCTGGAGAGCGCTGAGAGTAAGGCAGCTGCTCCCAAGGCTATGGGGAGACCAAGCAGGGCTAGGAATGCCTCTCTTATGAGCGAGAGGAAGTAGAGGAAGGCCCTGTTCCAGTCAGGGAACGGGAAGGTTATAGTGGTGCCGTAGAGGGCATTGAAGTAGGCTGGCTGAAGCAAGGTGATGAGAGTGAGGAAAGCTACTGCTGCCAACAGAAGGGCTAGCGTGGCAGAGATGCCCCTCCTGTAGGGAGTCAGCTCCCTCACCCCTGCTGCCACTCCCATGACTAGTGCAGCGAAGAGGACGCTGGCTCTCACCTCGCCCAGGAAGTGGCTGAAGGAGTACACGTCTGAGAGCCCAAAGGGACGACCTAGGAAGGAGTAGAAGCTCCAGAAAGAGACCTCGTAGATCAGCGCTAGGCTGAGGGTCAACAACAGGGCCCTCCCTAGACTACCCTCGAGCTGCGCAGAGAGGTAGAGGGAGAAGAGGAAAAGGGTCGAGAGAAGCGCCAAAACTGCTAGCGAAAGGAGGGCCCTCCAGACCATTCCCCTAGCGACCAGATCGTTCGCTAGAACCTCGTACCTGCTCACGCTCGCCGCGACGAGGCTGAGTCCCCCTCCCTCAGCCAGGGCCCTGATGGTCCTGGAGGCCTGCTCCGAGGCCATGCCTGCGTAGCTGTTTCCCCTTTCTGCTGGAATGTTGAGTCCCTCCCTTATTGGCTTACCCATCGAATTGGCGGGGAGAGGCCAGCCCATGATCATGGCGATAGTCGGCGCCACGTCCTTCTGGTCAAACGCAAGCCTGTATGTGCCTGGCCTTGCGAGGGGAGATATGAGCATCATGTAAAAGGCTGTTACCTCCTCCTCAGGCCCCCCGTGGTGAGCCCCCCTCTTGAAGCCGTGGTCGTTGAGCAGGAGCAGGAGAGTGTCCTCCAGCACCCCCATATGCTTGAGGGCTTGGACGAAGCTCGAGAGCAGGGCTATGACGTTGACAGCTGTGGAGTTGTACTCAGCTGTATAAGGCCCTGCCTTATGTCCCATGGTGTCGACGTCCGTCAGTCCTATCCAAAGGAACAGCCTCTCCCCCCTAGCCGTCCTCCTCTTCAGGAGCTCCAGAGCCTGTTGAAGAGCCACTGCCGCCTGGCTCCCGCCCCTGTCCATGGGATAGGACTCGTCGAGAAGGTGGCCGAAGACCTTATGGATCCCGCTGTCTCCCACGCTCGCTGTCACGTAACCCTTCTCCCTCGCTATCTTAAAGAGGTTGTCCACCTCGATCTTTCTGGAGAACCAGTTCGAGGAGACTTCGTGTACCTCTGGCGGCGCCCCGCTCAAGATGGTGCCCCTAGTGGGGTAGGAGAAAGAGGGCAGCGCCGTCCTCCCGCCCACATAGAGCGCCGTGCTGGAGACGAAGGACCTCACGCTCTCGTTAACCTCAGCGTGATAGAGCAGAGCAGACTGGCTGAGGCCGTCAAGGAGTACTATTATCACGTGCTTTGCCAACGGCTCTCCTCCTGCGCTTACCTTCTCCACCTTCTTGACCCAGTCCAGGAATGGGTTCCCGTAGTCTGCCCAGCTTCTCACTGCTCCCATGGCCATGATCTGGGCAACGTAACCCACAATGAGTAGGGAAAGGAGCAATAGCCCCAGCATTGCGAGGGTCCTCAAGCCCATCTCCATTCGACGAGGTACCCCTACTCTCTAAAGTTTAGGGTTTAGAGGAACAGGAGGTCTATAGATCACTCCCCTGCAAGGGGCGGAGGCCTGTAGTCTGCAGGCGCCCTCGGATCGATCACAAGGTTGAGCCAGAGCAGAGATATGAGGACCTGGAGGGTGGCTATGGGCACAGCGTACTTGATCCAGTAGCCAAAGGATATCTTCTTCCCCTTCTTCTCCATGAGGCCTAGGGCTATTATGTTAGCAGTGGAGCCTATGGGCGTGTAGTTGCCTGCCATAGTCCCAGAGAACAGGAGGGCCCAGAACATGGTGAAGACGTTCCAGTCTTTTGCCTCGTAGAGGGAGT